>CACYOO010000012.1 GCA_902776035.1 uncultured bacterium | reverse complement strand
AATAAAATTATCCTTTTCTTCTGCTGTAAATGGTTTGTTTAATCTATATGACATAATTTAATCCTTTCGATATAAATGAGAAGCTATAAGTTATTAATAACCAAATGCATACCATGTTTCATAACGAGTTTTACCACTTAATGAGGTGGTAGTTCTGCATAATGTAAAAGATGAAGTTGTTCTTCCATTTAAACAACCTGTTGATGTCCATATATTTTGCAGCCCAACATTACTAGTAGCACCTGTTGCATGACCATTTTCATCAACATGTACTAAAACCATAGGAACATTCGAAAAACTATAATTACCCATACTAAATGTTACTGTATAATTAAAAGTTGTTGTTGTTGGTGCATCAAAACTGCCCCAACATTCCTTAAAGCCACTAGACCATACCCTGTAACCGCTTGTACCTGAACCACCTTGTGCTATTACCATATCGGGCTTAGTAGATGCGATTGTTGTTCTACTTGAACAACGTAAAGAACTACCTAAACCTGAACAAGAATACCATGAGCCACCACTCATATAACAAGGTGTTGATGAATTTCCTGCACTGCCTGTTATTTTTGCTTGATATATTGCATTTAACAGGGTTTGAGCATTACTACTAATACTTGTTATATTAGAAAGTGTTGTATTAGCAAACTTAGCTTCTCCTGTTGAACTTAAATTACTTAAATCTACATTTGATAAAGAAGAAGGTATATTGACTAACGGTACTTTTGCATTTTCATCTAATGGACAATAGCCGTTAGCTTGATTTTTTTCATTCAATAGTTGAAAATTACTTTGTACATATTTTTTGCTTGCCGTTTCTATGTTTGTATCTGCTAAAACTATTACTGTACTACTTTGTCCAACATCAATTTGAATACCTATTGTTAATTGTTGAACTAAATTATCTGATTGGATGTAGGTTTCTTGCTCTATTTGAGCAATTTCAATCAAATTATCATTTACATCAATTAAGCCAATTTCACGAATTATAAAATA
The DNA here is from genome assembly GCA_902776035.1 of uncultured bacterium. Lineage (GTDB taxonomy): Bacteria > Cyanobacteriota > Vampirovibrionia > Gastranaerophilales > Gastranaerophilaceae > UBA6984. The sequence continues at coordinate 100,990 of CACYOO010000012.1, read as the reverse complement.
ATCAATATCCTGTGGTATTTGTGCTAAAAATGTATAGCTTGTATCAGAATTAACAATCATTTCACTTATTTGTAATTCCTGCCTTTTATTTATTAATGATGTTTGTGTAGCAGTAGGTACATAGTTTTGACCGTTTGCATCACCTATTACAATTGATTTAACAACTAACTCCCCACTGTTGAATGCAGCGGACGTAATTAGTTCTAAACCTTTATTTGTTATTATTTTTGTGTATTCTGACATAATTTATTCCTTAAATAATTATTTTTCTCGAAATTATTGTTATAGGTGCTATAAAAAAATTTGTTTTTATCACATTTTGCAGTTCCGCAAGGTCTAACTTTGCACGTAACTGTTTAAATTCTTCAACCTTTTTATAAATAACACTTTTGATTTTATCCGTTACAGCTTCACCATTAAATGAAAACTTTATTTTAAAATGATGTGGTATTCCGTTATACTCGTGCCAAGCTAAATATTTTGTATCTACATTTTCGATATTTATACAATCATTTATTGATTGAACAGTACCTTTTTTCTTATGTAAAAGAATTGATTTTTTTAATAAATTAATCTTTTCTTCTCTTGTTTTACAATCATTCCAACCCTCAGACGTAATATGATATTGTTTTGCCAATTCACTTAAAACACTATCGCTCACACTATCTGGAATACAAGTCATCATTTTTGACAAATTGACATCAAAACTCTCATTTATGCAATTTTCTAAAGCCAAATTTGTTGTATCTTGAAGTATTTGAGGTAATAAAGAATTAAGCATAAGTCCTCACCTCTTTTCTTCTTTGCAATTCTGAAAGCATTGCATATATTTCATTTTTATGTTTTTTTATCATTTCTAAAAACTCTGATTTTGTTTTTTCATCAAAAACACCGGAGAAATTTATAACAGGTGAATAATTTAATGAAACAGTTGAATTATTGTTTACTTTATCTTGTTTAATTTTTCTCCACTGCTGTGCATCGCTTGCAGTTAGTATTGCCTCATTTTTATGAACTTTTGCTATATAACCGTCATAAGGCACATTATCTAAACCATTTGCATGTGAACCGTCAAATTTTGGATTTTCTAATTTATTACCGCTTGGAAATAACTTTAAACGACCGCCAAGAGTTATTATGTTTTTCAGCCATTTTGCAGCTTCAACAAGTTTAGTTATGCCCCAAGCAATACCATTACCAAATTTTACACCCCAATTTTCAGCATCTTTGCCCTCATTTTTAATAGGTGCAAAAAAAGTTTTAATCCAATTTACGGCAGGTTTTATTGCATTACCGATAGAAATAAATGTTGGTTGTAACGGTGCAAGTCCTTGTTTTATACCTATAAACATACCTTTAAAAAATGCAGATATTGGCTGCCAATACTTGTAAATCATAAAAGCTCCGACTGCAAACGCACCTACAACCAAACCAACAGGATTTAAAGACATTGTAATATTTAATGTTTTTATTGCATTTATTGCTTTTTTACAATTAGGAATAAAATTAATAAATCCGTTTTTTATACTATTAAAACCATTTTTTATAGCATTAAAAGCCATATCCGGTGCTGACATAAAGAAATTAACCATTGCATCACAACCACGATTAACAGCACCTGCAACACCCATAACAGCATTAGGAATACCTTTAAAACCGTTTATAACTCCGTCAATACCTTTTCTTAAATCTAATTGAATATTATTTATTTTAATACCGCTTGCCCACATATAAATGCTTGCTTCACGGTAAACACCTAACATATCTTTAAAACCACGTATTGCACCACCAATTAAAAATGACGTTGTACCTAAACCTGTCAAAATTAAACCTGTTCCAAACGTACCTATAGCAATAGCGGATTTTAAGCCCTGCGGTACATTGTCAATAATATCCGATAAATTTTTTAAGCCCTTTGTTATACCTGTTATTACAGGAAGTAAGCCATTGCCAAATTCAATACCGATTTTTGATGATGTATTTTTTAACGTCTGTATTGCATTATTCATTGTACCTGCTTGTTTCATAAATGCTTCATCAACGGCATTTGTTCCGTCCTGCATTCCTTTTAAAGTATCTGTATATGCTTTATTTTGTTTTGTACAAAGACCTACAACAGCATTATATGCCTCTGTTGAACCGAATAATTGTAAAATCATTGCATCATTACCTTTTACAGCATTTGTAATGCGTTTGAATGCTCCAACCATTCCGCCTGATTTTTGTATTAAATCCTTAAAGTTTTTTGCACCAAGTTGAGTTAAAACTTTTCTTGATTCTTTACTTTCTCTTGTCATTCCTGAAATGGCTGCTTTGATTTGAGTATGTGCCTGTGCTGCGGGTTGCCCTGTTGTAGTTAAGGCAGCAACGGAAGCAAGGTAATCGTCTAATTCAATACCTGCTGCAGCAACTGTTCCCGCAACAGCTCCAAAGCCCTGTGCAATTCCTGAAATAGTTGTTTTACCTGTTTTAACCGTTCTGAAAATCAAATCGTATGTTTTTTCTGCTTTAGCACCACTTAATTGCCAAGCATTAATTGAAGATGTTACTAAATCAACCGCTTCATCAGTTGAACCTAAACCCGCAATACCTAATTGTGCGGATTTTTCCAATACTTTAAATTGATTTTCTGCATCAATACCTGCAGAACGAATATTGTATAATGCATTTGTTAAATCACTTATTGCAACAGGTGTACGTTTTGAGATATTTAATACTGATTTTCCCATTTCATCAAGTGATTCTGTATTTGTGTCAATCAATGTACTTACATTTGTCATTGAACTTTGAAAATCACCTGCCATTTTTGCACCGATACCTGAAACTGCAGTTAAACCAGCACCCCATAATGTTGATTTTTTACCAAAGCTTTCAAATTTTTCAGCCGTTCTATCCAAACGTATCTGTAATTTTTCAAAATCTTTATCGGAAGAACGCACAGCAGATTTTATGACATTTGAAATGCCGTCTTTTGCACTTAATATAAGTTGTAATCTTAAATTTTCTGCCATAAATTAATTTTCCTGTTGTTTAACAAAATCCTGCCAAAATTCTATCGTTTGTTTTATCCAATATTTCAACTCAAGTATTTTCATACTCATTACCGATTGGTAATCCCAACCGGTTACGTGGCATAAAAATATTATGTCTTTCGTACTGAAATCAATAACTTTTTTAAGTCGGCATACTTATCCTCTATTGCTACAAAGTCCTCTAATGGTAAATCTAAAATATCATCTGCCGTAACTTTTTCACCGTCAATTTTGCATAACTCCGCATAAATAAAACCTGCCGTTTTTATTCCGCCCTCTGCTGCCATTCTTGCCTTTAAAAGTAAGCGTCCGTCTGCTTTTCTTATATCCTCAAATTCTACTGTTTTACCTGAAATCGGCAGAATTAAAATGTTTTCATTATTTGTTTGATTTTCTTGTTTTTTTACCATTTTTTAATATCCTTTCAAGTAACTTTTTAAACCAGTCCCAAATTCTTTTTCATTTTTGATAATTTATCTACACCGTCAACAAGCCATATATTATTAGGAATATCTATTTCACTTAAAACCTGTCCTTTATATTCGATTTTGCAAGCATGTGGTATCAATTCAACAGTAAATTCAGCATTTTCCTGCTGTTTCAATGTTCCTAATGCTGTAATTTTATTCGTAATTGCTTTAATTGTACCTTTTACCGGTAATTCATCACGCAAAACATTACCGTCAAATATTTTTAAGTTTCCACGAACAGTTATAATATGTTCTTCATCCAAATTTGACAGTTTTGTATAAACGTTTGCATCAAAACCGTTTAATTTGATAGAACTATCGTCTAATTCCACACCGACAGGTAATTTTGTAGTGCCGATTGAATCTATCGGTTTACTGTCAACTGTTACATTTGAAATATCCGGAAATTTAAACTCATTTACTTTTCCAAATAATGATGTACCTAAATACAAGTGTGCATTTGATAATATTGTAGCCATTTTAAAATCCTTTCTTTAAGTCCTATTCAGCACTTAGTGCATTTGTGATATATTTAACATTTATATATGAATTAAATCTTATGTGTTCTGCAACACCCGGAGGACAAAAATCATAATTAAAGCGTATATATCCGTTTGCAACACTTTCAGCATCATTAAGTTGTTCATCATACCAAACATCACCGTCTAAAATTAAACCAACCTCCGGATTTTTCCACGTATTAAACTTTGCTTTTATGCTCTCTAAAACATTATCTATAAAAGCCCTTGTAACTTTTGCACCTACACATTCAAAAGAACCGGTTTCAATAGTTTTTTCAATAAAATTCGCTGTATCAATTACACTGTCAAATGTTTCTATACCGCTTTCAGACGGATAAGCACAATTTCTTGAGCCGAAAACTCTATAAGTTCCTTTCCAATTTACAACAGTTCCTATACCTACAGCATTTAAAGCATTATGTTCCGTATTTTCTTTGTTATGTATAAATTCAACAGGAAATTCTAAGCCCATAACTGTTCTTGATACAGTATTATCTATTGATTTTGCTATATCCTGCTCTTTATTTAGTCTTACTCTTATACCTGCTAAAACAGGGGATAACGGTTTTAACAAAATTTCATCCAAGAACTGATTATATCTTTTAACATAAGGCATTGCCATATAAGCATTTTTACTTGAACATATTAAATCAACAGTTTGAGCGTTATTTCTTGCTTGAATTGCAGTATTAACTCTGGTTCCTTTTGGTATATCTAAATATGTTCTTGCTTTTATATCATCTGCAACACTATTTATTGCATCTCTTACCGCTTTTTGTGCTGAAAATTCAGGTGCTATAATAATATTTACATCATCACCGTATAGCTGTGTAATATTTGTTATTGCTTTTGCACCTGTTTTATTTCCATTTGTATCAACAGTTCCTACAAAATCTGCGGCAGTTACTTTTGTTGTATCAGCATAACTATAATTGCATATAATGTTTTCAGCATTTTTAAATGTATTGCTTTTTAAAACTATAGTTGTATTATCGGTATTTTCTATAATTTCAAAATCTGTACCTAATGTACCTTCTGTTTCTCCTGCATAAACAGTTAAATCTGTTAATCCTATATGATTTATATTAAACTTATCTGCTACAGGTGTATGTTGTTCATCTGTAACTGTCGTTTTATGAATATTTTCATCAAAAACATTAATCATGTAAACGGTTGCTCCGCCTGATTCCTGAAAAATAGTATCAATTGCATCATAAATTGTATAATCTCTGTAATTATTTCCTGCATATTTTGCTAAATCAGTATAATTTCTAATTGGTACAGGTGTATTTAAAGTTTTATTTTCTGCATCAAGTACAAATGTAGGTACTGTACCTAATACACAAATTATATTTGTTTGTACATCCTGTAATGTTTGCTTTTGCTTTTCTCGTATGGTATCTATTCCGTGTATCATTATTTTTCCTTTCTTGTTTTAAATTTTTCAAATTAAAATGATGTTTCATTATTACAATAATCAGCATCTGATATTAATTCTATTTTTACGGTCAATCCACAATATAAATCAGTATTTATTTCAGTTAAAAACTGTTCTTTTACTATTTGTATTTTTCTTCCTAAAATTTCTAAGCCCTGTAAAGTATCTTTCAACAATTGTTGCGGTTTATGTGTTTGTCTGTATTCTCTTAACCCCCTGTAGCCCGATATTATATTAAACCTTATTGAATAATTTTGACTTACGTGCCATAAAGTGTTTTGGTCCGAATAGTCAGATTGAAGATATTTGACAAGCAAGCATCCTGTGGGACTTGTAAAGTTGTAATGTTCAAAATCTGAAGGAAAACTTTCAACATCAAATTCAGGAAAGACTTTTTTTAATTCCTCAATAATTGCGTTTTCTATGACTTCGTTTGTACTTGTAATGGTATTATTCATAATCTAAAACCTCTTAATAAGTCATTTGAAAATATTCTATCTTCATCTGTTTTATCGGTAATATACATCTTTGGAGATAATTTTGTTTCAGCTGTTGCATCAGATGTTGCAAATTCCAAAACTTTTGAACCGTTTTGTAAATCTTTCAGCATACTTTTTGCATCTTCAAAATTTTGCAAATAATTTTTAGGAACATCCTGCGGTCTGCGTGCGTACAGACGATAAATTACAATATCTGCTGAAATTTGAACCAATATTTTAGGTATTGAAGGTAAAGGCAAGCTGTATTTGTTTCTTAATGATGAATTTATAATATCGTCCGCAATTGTAATATTTTCATTAATACAATCCATATTAATTTCAGTTGCAGGTGAAACATCATTGCTTAAATTAATAAGCACTCGTCTGTCTATTCTCGATAATAAATCATCAATCGTACAATACATTTTTAATCCTTTTCTTAAATAGTATTTAAGGCACTACGGCACTAAGATATTATCTCAGTGCCTGATGCCTTAGTGCATCAACCGTAGGAGGAATCACGCAAAAAACCTCTTGATTAAATAACCACAATCAGGACAAGTTATTACATCTTTATATTCTTCTACTGATTTATAATATTTAACACCTGCTGCACCCGGCTTCGCATCCAAGAAAGTTTGTACATTATAATCCTTATAAACAACTCTTTGACCGAATGTTACACCGCAATCTAAATCGGCAGAAGGATCAATATAAGCAAGTATCATATCATTACCCCAAACATAAGACAATGCAAGGGTTTGACCTCTTTTATTAGTATTAATTCTACCACCACCAATAAGGATATTTTCAACATCAAAACATTCTTTTAAAAATTCAACAGGTACTAAACCATCTTGGATAGCATTACCTTTATACATTTGTACAACTGACGGACAAGAACGTAAAAAACTTGCACCTGCACGTGAAATAATCATTGTATTAGGTTTCTTAAACATCTTGTCAGCACATTCTTGTACAAATCTTATCGGTGTAGCATTAGCAGTATTAAAATCATTTGAACTATTTAACGTTACGGCATTGCCCTCATAATTATTTGCATCACGAAGCATTTGAGCAAGACGAACTTCGCCTGCGAGTTTCAAATGATTTTTTGAAAACATTACTCGTTTTGCTTCTTTGTCTTTTTCTTGTGTTGTCATTTCCAAATGGCGAACTGACAATTTTGTCATATGTGCGTAAATACCTGTACCATTATGTTTTTCAGTATATTTATATTCTGTTTCATCCGGTTCTCCGTATTCACCAATTTCTGTATCGGCTGTTGTTAAAAATTGTCCTTTATCATAATAACGATATTTAAATTCAGGACTATCTACATAAGATTTTGTTAATGATTCATCTGCAATCAGTTCTGACGGTGTATATGCAATTGCAAGACCTGTCAATGCACTGTCTGCTATATAAGGCAATTCTATTTGTGGCATTTTTATTTTCCTTTCTTTTTTATAGTAATTTGATTAAATTGGTGGCCTGTTCCCACCGGTCAACAGTCCTTTTCACTGTCGTCAGCTACTAAACGCAGCACTTAGCTTTTATATTTTTCTAGCTTTTTTGTAATTATCCTGTAATTGTGTCATTATTTTCTTGATTTGTAGTTTCATTTTCGTCTTCTTTTGTAAGTACAAATGGATGAATATTAATTAAAGTCCATAATTCCGCAGCATTTGAAGAAGTTTCTTCTACCTGTCCTACCGAATATACTGTAAAAGTATTGTTTTCATTGTTGGTAAAAACTTCTGCATCAAGATTTATTGTACAAGCGTTTCCATTTTCATCCGCCATTAAGAAATCACCTGCTTGAACAGCACCGGATGTCTTAACTAATGTTCTTCCAAAGAGAACTACATCCCCTTTTGCACCCTTTTTACCCGCAAACATTGTTATACCGCAGGGCTTATCTAATGGAGATGTTGCAGCTTTAACTTCACCCTCTGCAGAAAATTTTACAACCGTTCTTTCTGCTAAATCTTCACCATAAGTGTATGTTCTTATTATTTCATGTGCCATTTTTAAATCCTTTCTTGTTTCATATTTAATACTTTGTTATTTCATTAATATTGAATATGCTTGTGCTTCCGTACATCCTTTTTCTTTTACTATTTTTTGAATTTCTAAAGCATAACTTTTTGCATCGGAAAAATCTTGTTTTTCACATACATCTTTATTTGTCGCTATATCTTCAAAATTCATCATTTTTAATTCAGAAATAAAATTTTTTACAACTTCAACACCGGATTTTTCTTCATCAGAAAAATTAAATGTTCCTGCGGTATCACAAGCAGTTAAAATATTAACAATACTTTCTCTATGTTTTGGTAAAATATTCCCGTTTAAAATTGCATTATCTGCAAAATCTTCAAACTCTTTTATTTTTTGTGCTTGTTTTTGTTCTTCTGCTTCTTTTTTTAATTTTGCAATTTCTTCATCTTTAGATTTTAATTGCTCTTTTAAATCTTCTGTTTCCAATTTTTCATTCCTTTCTTTTTTTTGTATTTCATCTGTGATACCTATGTCTTCATAATCGGAAATTTCAACTACAATATCATTTTCTTGACTTTCAAAACAAAATTGCTCTAAACCTTTAATTGCAGGTGCCTGACCGCCTAAAAAAGCTAAATGTCTGATATTTAAATCCTTATCAAGCGAAATAGAACGATTTTTAAATAAGCCCTTATTAACCGCAGCTTTAAATTCATCTTGAACATCTTTAAATGTGCAATAAAGACCATTACCTATACGCTTAACATTATCGAGCCAAGCATAAGCAGGACTACTACTTTGTGGATGTCCGACACAGACAGGTGCGTTTTTATGAACATTTTCAAACTGGTAAACAATTTTGTCCAAATCTTCTGTTGTCCATTCTTTCGTGCGACCTTTTGAATCAGTATGTTTTCCTGTTGAAAATATTTGACAAAGTTTCATTTTTAAAAACCTCCGTTTCAAATGACATTTTGATGTTAACCCATTGCAACCAAAGTATCTATAAACATAATTTTAAATTTTGTTTTAAAACGCATTTAAAAATAAATTTATAGATAAAATAATCTGAATACCTTAAATTGGTTTTTGCATAGGGTGTAATTTAAGCAAAGTAAATCCACGCAAATAGAAAAGAGGTTTTTATGATAAATGAACTGCTATCTTCTCCGCTTTTAAAAGAATGCGGTGTTTGTGCATTAATGTTTTACGCATTTTATCTTGTTTTACAGTTTAACAAAAGCAGTATTGAAGCATTAATAAAGCAACAATCAGACTTTATGAACAAAATTTTTGAGCTGTATAACAAACTTATTGAATCAAACATTTTTAATTCATCAATGTTGCAAAAAATCCACGATAATATTGTGAATAATCAATGGTGTCCGTATATAAAACGTATTAATGCTAAAGATAGCGAAAAGGAGGTTAAAAATGATTAATCCTGTAATTATGCAATTAAGAATTGAACTTGAACAAACAAAAAAAGAATTTCAAGAAAATGAATTGAAGTTAAAAAGGATTTTTTATGAACTTTCTAATCTGATAAACCCTTTTTATAAATCAATACAAGAAATTAAAGCGGAAGAAATTGAACAAAGTGCGGATGAATTACTTGCATTAAAAGCAACTCTTTTACAAAAGCAAACAAAAATTAATGATATTAAAGCACAATTAGGTGAATAAAAATGGGTAAATTTGAAGATTATGGATTATTGGCGGAAAAATACTATGTCGAAGAACAGCTTCCGATTTCATCAATAGCTAAAAAGCTTAACTTAACGGATAAAACACTTCATGAATGGAAGAAAAAAGGAGAATGGGACAACAAAAGAAAAGATTTTTTGACATCACAATTTACTTGTTCAGCAGCACTTCAAGAACTTGTTCTTCATCTTGTTAAGGATGCAAACGCAAAAATTAAAGCCGGAGAGATACCGGAAGCTGCGACTTTAAATTTTATCGGCAAAATGGCTGAAAAATTACCTAAATTAAAGGCATTTGATGAAATGGTTATTAACGAAAAAATGACAGAAACCGCAAATAATGAAGAAAATTCAGGAGATAAAGAAACACAAATAGCAGTATTAATCAACAAAAAATTAATGGGGCTTTAATAATGACAAAGCAAGCGGTAATAGATAATGAAAATATGCAAGATTTTTGGTTACAATACCAAAAAGATTGGCTTGCTGATGATTCTTTAATAAAAATATGGGAAAAATCTCGCAGAATTGGTGCAACTTACGTACAAAGCTATGAAGATGTAAGAGATTGCGTAACAAAACGATATTTTAAGAAAGGTAGACCTTTAAAAATATGGTTTACATCAGCGGATTTATCTGCAGCAAAAGAATATATCGATTATTGCAAAGAATGGGCAACTTTTTACAACTCTATTGCAAAAGATTTAGGTGAAGTGATTATTGATGAAGAAAAAGATATTAAAGCGTTTTGTCTTGAATTTTCAAATGGTGCAAAGATTTTTGCTTTATCTTCTAACCCCTCACAATTCAGGTCAAAAGGCGGTAAAGTTGTAATTGATGAATACGCATTTCACAAGGACCAAAAAGGTTTATGGAAAGCAGCTTTTGCATCTGCTAATATGTGGAAATATCCTATAAGGGTTTTAAGCACTCATAATGGGCAATTAAGCAATTTTTACAGGATAATTAAGCTTATAAAATTAGGGAAATTAAATTATTCTCTGCATACTACACCGATACAAAAAGCAGTTAATGAGGGGTTAGCCGATAAAATTCAAGGTGAAAAATTAACTTTATCCGAGCGTGAACATTTTTTAGAAGATTTAAGACGTGATGCAGGAGATGAAATAACTTGGCAGGAAGAATTTTGTTGTATTCCTGTAGATGAAGCAACTGCATTTTTAACTTATGAAATGATAGAAAATTGCAAAGAAAATAATGTTTTAAAACCTTTTGAAGAACTTGAAACTTTGGGAGATTTATATATAGGTTATGATATTGCACGTCATAAGCACTTATCTGTAATTACAGTATGGGAAAAACAAGGAGATATAAGGTTTTTGCGTTACGTTGTCAAAATGCATAACGTAAAATTTAAAGAGCAGAAATCAACTTTATACAGTTTTTTGAAGTTAAAAAATGTCCGCAGATGCTGTATTGACAGAACAGGTATCGGTGAAAATCTTGCAGAAGATGCACAAATTGATTTTGGAAAAACAAAAGTAGAAAGTGTTTTGTTTTCAAATTCTTCCAAAGAGGAAATGGCTACATTATTTTATATATCAGTCGAAGATAGAAATATAAGAATAGATGTAAATACAGAACAAGCGGATATTGAAGATTGGCACAGCATACATAAAATAACAACAAAAGCAGGTAATACTCGTTTAGATACAGACGGTTCTGATGAAAACAGACACGCTGACCATTTCTGGAGTTCTGCACTAGGGATTTATGCAAGTGCAAGTTCAAAAGATTTTCAAAAACCTGTAATAATAACAGGAAAACTTAATAATAATGACGGTTTTAACGACCTATTAAATTTCAGAGGTATAGCAGGCGATTTAAGAGGAGTTAACTTTTGAATGATAAATTACACGTAAAATTAATTTCACCCATGAGTTAAAGTGAGTTAAAGCGGTTTTAAAGTGGGTTAAATTCAAGTTTAGAAAAATAGAAATAAAAAATAAGAAAGGATAAAAATGTTTAATTTTTTTAAAACAAAATTTTCTATCAAGCGAGATAAATCTATTTTTGAAGAATATGCATCTGCAAAAGATGTTGTAGGGATGTATAATTTAACAGGTAAATTACCTAATCCTGATATAGTTTTAAGAAAAACGGGTAAAGGTTTACAGGCATTGAGAGAATTAAAAAGTAATTATCAAGTAGGTACATGCATTGAAAGCCGTAAGTCAGGTGTTACAAGTAAAAAATGGAGATTAAATAAAAAGGATTGTACTGAAAATCAATACAAATTTTTTGAGGAGATATTTAAAAATACTGATATACACAAGCTTATTGAGGATATATTGGAAGCTCCGCTTTTTGGATTTGCACCGATAGAAATAAGTTATGAAAAAAGCGGAAGTTATATTGTACCTGTGAATTTAATTGCAAAACCGCAGGAGTGGTTTTATTTTAACTCAGAGGGTGAATTTTTCTTTAATTCACGTAAAAATTCAAACGGTTTGATAATAGAGCAGGAAAATCCGAAGTTTTTACTTGCAAGACACAGAGCGGATTTTTTAAATCCTTACGGAGAGTGTCTTTTAAGCCGTTGTTTTTGGAATGTAGTTTTTATTAATGGTGGTATGGAATTTTGGTTAAAATTTATGGAAAAATACGGCACACCGTGGGCAATAGGCAAATATGACCGTTCAATGGACGATAGTGAGCAAAAAGACTTGTTAAAAATGCTTAAACGAATGGTTCAGGATGCAGTGGCAGTAATACCTAATGACGGAAGCGTTGAGTTAATTAATGCAGGTGATAAATCAGGAAGTAATGCCGTTTTCCAATCATTTGTAACCAAATGTGAAAACAATATTTCAAAGGTTATTTTAGGACAAACCTTAACTACTGATGTAGGAGCTACAGGCAGTTATGCAGCAAGCTTAACACATCAGGAGGTACGTTATGATTTAATTCAAAATGATGTCAGATTGTGCGAAAACACTATTAATGAGTTTATTAAAAAGGTTTACGGTTTAAATTTTAATGACACAAATTACCCTGAATTTGAAATTTATGACGAGGAAGAAATAGACCAAACAACAGCAGAACGTGATAACAAGGTTCTGACATTAGGAGTTAAGTTTACTAAAAAATATATTCAAAAGGCATACGGTTATGAGGATGATGATTTTGAAATGGTTGAATTTAATCAAGATACGGAAAATATAGAGTTTACTGATGTGCAGGATGATGATTTTACAAAAATGGAGCAGGTTGTAGAAAATTTTAGTACAGAAGATTATGACAAATTTATTAATGATGCTTTAAAACCTGTTTTAGAACTCTTTAAATCAAGCAGAAATGCGGAAGAATGTATGGAAATGTTAGCGGAAATTTACCCTGATATGAAAACGGAAGAACTTGAAAACACACTTACAAAAGTAATTTTCTTGGCTGAATTAATGGGGAGAGTTGAATAATGACAAAATCTGACATAAATTTACAGAGTGCTTTTTATATGGAGCCGGAAGAAATCGTAAAATATTTTGAAAGTAAAAAATGTAAGATTTCTTTTGACTGGCACGAAGTTTATGAGGATGCACACGCAAAAGCGTTTACTGTTGCAAAAATGACAAATGCGGATTTGTTAAAAGATACTCACGATATGCTTACAAAAGCAATAAAAGAGGGTTGGAGCAGTTCACATTTTAAGCGTGAAGCAGGTGAATTATTTGCAAAAAAAGGTTGGACAGGACACAAAGAGGTTATTAATCCTAAAACAGGTGAAACACAAACGGTAGAACTTGGTACACCACGAAGAATTAAGCAGATTTTCAATTGTAATATGCGTTCTGCTTATGCTGTCGGCAGATATAAACAACAGTTGGAAGATGTGGATTTTGCACCGTATTTTCAATATCAATGTATTTTAGACGGAAAAACACGACCTGAACACAAAGCAATGCACGGCAAGGTATTCAGGTATGATGATGAAATATGGCAGTCGTTATATCCGCCTAACGGTTGGAACTGTCGTTGTTTTGTTCGTTCTTTGACAGATAGACAAATGGAGCGTAAAGGTTTGAAGTGTGAAAGTTCAGACGGAAAATTAAAAGAAATAGAAACACTTGTAGGCGGAGAACCAAAGACAATTACTGCTTATGATTTTAAAGCAAACGGTAAGAGTTTCAGAATGTCAGCTGATGCAGGGTGGGGAACAAATTTAGGCACAAAAGCGTGGAATTTAGACGTACAGGCATATAAAAAGATTGCAAAACTACCGCAGAATGTTCAGGATAAATTTATTTCAGATATGGCACAAAACGTGCATACACAAGATGCTTTTAAGAACTTTGTAACTAAAATTGTTGATAATAAATTAATTAATAAATCTGCTGTAAAAGAAGTTTCTGTAACTTGGCTTGCTCCATTTATTTTAAATGATTTAAGAAAAACAAAATTAGTTCCTAAAACACCGGTTGTAGTTTTTCAAGATGAAAGAATAGGACATATTTTATATAGAAAAGTTGATTTAGATGAACTTTTAGAACTGCACGAAATAATCAATAAACCTGATGAAGTTTATTATGATTACACAAGACAAGGCAGTATTGGCTTAGCTTTTATAAGGTTTATAGATGCTGAAAATTGCATAAAAGTCTGTGTAAAACTTGATAAAACCAAAAGAAAAAAAGATGTAAATTACATTTCTACCATTGGAAAAATGTCAAGTTCACATTTAGGTAATACAAAAATGTACAAAAAAATAGAATAACCGTGTGGAGCGTACCCACTGTAACTATTCGTTATTAACGCATAGCCCGCTACGACTTAATGGGATTACAGTTATTCTACAACACCATTATGACACATTTTAAAAGGAATTTCAAGCGTATGAAAAACAAAATTAAAAGAATATTAAACAGAATATTAATAATTTTTATTAAACCAATAGCGTTTGTTTATGCGGTTGTTTCAGTATTAATTGAGGAATACAAATATGGCAACAGATAAAATGTTTACAGCAAAAATAAATGATGAAGAAATAAAGAAGAAATTAACGGAATTAGCAGAGTTGACTTCTGACTTAAAGCCGTTATTCAGGGTTTTACGTCAAACAATTTTAGCTGCTATTGATGATAATTTTGACACAGAGGGCACTGCATCAGGTAATAAGTGGGAAGAATTAAGTAATGATTACAAAATAAAAAAAATAAAAGAATACGGAGCAGGTAAAAAAATACTTGAGGCATCCGGTTATTTAAAAACAAGTTTTATAGGTAAAGTTACATCAAACGATTTAACTATTGGTTCACCTAAAGACTATGCAGCTGTTCATAACTTTGGTTATGAAGAAAGAAATATTTCTAAACGTGAGATTATAAGGTTCAGCGACCAACAAATAGAAGATATAGTTTTTGAACTTCACTGGTGGTATTTGAAAAATATTAAATATGCAACTAAAAAACTATAATTATTTGTCATGCTGAATTTATTTCAGCGGATTTGCGGACGGAATAGAATTCCGGATAGCGAACAGATTGAACGAACAGGGTGAAACCCGAAAGTGAAACTCTGTGAGTGTGGAGCAAATCCAAGACAGCATCTTACAAATTAACAAATTTAAACACAGTTTAAAACAATATTAAATGAAACGAGGTACAAAATATGACAGAATATTATATATACAGGGCAAAACAGGGCGATAGGTGGGATTTAATCGCAAGCAAATTTTACGGAAACCAATACGATTACAAAGACATCATTGCAGCAAATCCGCATATACCTGTTAAGCCGGTAATAGATGCAGATACAGAAATGCGAATACCTGTAAAGGTTTTATTAAGTGAAAATAATTTGAATGTTCCGTTTTGGAAACGTGAGGACTAATGCCACAAACCGCAAAACAAATAAAAATTGAATTAAAATACAATAATCATGATGTCAGCAAGGATTTTTCAAAGTATCTTCAAAGTGTTACTTATGATGATTATGAAGAAGAACAATCTGATGAATTGGTTGTGCGTTTGAGAGATAACGAAAAGTTATTTCAAGGTGAATGGTATCCGCAAAAGCATGCTAAATTGTCTTGCAGAGTTTATTATAAAGGTTCAACTGATTGTTTAAACTGCGGAACTTTTACGATAGATGAAATATCTTCTAATTTTTCCGAAAGCGGAGATATTATGGAAATAAAAGCACTTGCAGCAACAATCAACAGTCCTGTAAGAACATCAAATACAAGATATTTTGAGAAGATAACCTTAGCAAAAATAGCACAGTATTTTGGTAATATTTACGGTTTTAAGGTTGCAGGAAATCAGGGCAATGTTTATATAAGCCGTGTAAATCAGGCAAATGAAAGCGACTTAGCTTTTTTAAAACGTATTTCTAAACTTTACGGTTATATTTTCAAAATCACAGACGGATTATTGACATTTACATCAATCGGCTCATTAACTGACACAGATGTATTATTTACTGTCGGTAAAAATGACTTCTCAAATGTTAGTTTATCTGATTCAGGTGCAAAAGTTTATAAAGCGTGTTCTGTCAAATATTTTAACGCTAAAACAAAGAAATTATGTACATATACTGCAAGCAGAGATAGTGGCACTGACACACTAAAATTAAATTTAAAATGTGCATCCAAAGAGGAGGCAAAACTAAAAGCGGAAGCAAATTTAAAAGCAGGTTCAAAAGCCGTAAAAGGTTCTATTACACTTGAAAAAACAAATACAAAGTTTTTTGCAGGTGTTAATTTTCAACTTAATGATGTTGGTATTTTAAGCGGAAAATATCACATTAAACATTCCACACACGATATTTCTGCTGATGCGTGGACTATCACAGGAGATATAGAAAAATGTTAGTATTTGGAACAGTAGTTGCATCAAGACCTCATCAGGTCAGAATAAAGATACATGAATTTGATGAATTTGAAACAAGCTGGTATTTTGTACCTCAAATTTGTACGGTTAAAGATAAATCATCAAACAGTTTGGCAGTAAATACGGAAGTTGCAGCGTGCGTAACAGAAGATTTTGAGGACGGCTGTATAATAGGTGCTTTATACAATGATGAAGATGTTTGTATTTTGGAAGATGAAAACGTTAAATTAATATCATTTGAGGACGGCACCATTTTTAAATATGACAAAAAAGAGCATAAACACACGGTAGATGTAAAAGGTCAAATATATGTAAAAGCAACAGATAAAGTTATTTTTGATTGTGAAGTTGAGATGACACAGAATTTAAAAGTTGCAAAAGATGTTTCTGACAAAAAGGGTACAATGCAGGCAATGCGTAATGTATACAATTCACATACACATTCAAACGGTAACGAGGGAGAACCTACAGGCACACCGAGCGGAACAATGTAATAAGAATTTAAAACGATTTTAAAGGGGCTTTAATAAATGGTTAATAAACGAGCAAATATATATGAAATAAATACAACTAATTGGCAAAAAAAACGAGGTGCATGCGGTGAAGTTGTTACGGATTTAGATGACATTGAACAGTGCTATGACACTATTATTAATGTATCAAAGGGTGATATACCATTACAACCGAATATTGGATGCAATATCTTTGAGGCAGTCGGTCAAAAAACTCAAAATGCATTACAGATAGTAAAAACAATTATTTTAAAAGAATTTCCAATACAAGAGCCGAGAGGTGAGATAGTAGAAATAAATACAAGTTATGATAAAAACGGAAAAATTGTAGTTGATTTAACATTTCAGAGCAAGCAGACAAAAGCGGAAAGGATAAAAAAATATTATGTCTAGTAATTTACCGATATTTTTTGAATATGACACGGAAGCTGAAGAACAAAAACTTGTTAAGATGTTTGAAGAACAAACAGGCAAGCAGCTATATCCTGCACAGGACGAAAGACTTTTAATAAGCTTGATTGAATATAAGGCATCATTATTGGTGAATAAATTTAATGAAGCTGCAAGGTTGAATTTAACACGTTACAGCAGAGGACCTATTTTAGATTGTATCGGAGAAATGTTTGGTACACCACGTTTAAAAGGCAGTAAAGGAAAAGATTTTATAAAAATCACATTAAACACTACCTTTACAAGTGATTTAACAATAGCAAAAGGGCTTGAAATATTATCTAAAGATGAAGAATACAGTTTTTTCACAACAGAAAATTGTGTAATACCTGCAGGTGAAACTGTCGGAACGGTAGAAATAGAGGCAGAAACCATAGGAGAATATGCAAATGTATATGGTATTGGTGATGTAAATATTTTAGTTAAACCGATTAGTTATATTCAATCTGTTGAAAATATAAACGGTGTTTCAGGCGGTGCGGATGTTGAAGATGATGCACCATATATAAAACGTATTTTGTTAGCACCTGAAAGTTTTAGTTGTGCCGGTTCAAGACAAAGTTATATTTACCATACGCTTTCTGCTAATGCAAATATTATTGATGCACAGGCGGAAAGTCCTGTTATTCCTGCAACGATTAAAATAGGTGATGATATTTATACGGAAGAAAACGGAAGAATTAACACAGGTGATTTTACGGCAAGTGTTGATTATAAAGCAGGTTCTATAACTTTTACAAAAGATGATGTAACATATTGCTTTAAAATACCGCCACAAGCGACTGTTTATGTTTATCCGCTTACTGATGATGATGTAACACCTGAAACCGTTTTACAGGACGTAAGGGATTTATTGACAGGTGAAAGCGTAAATCCTATGACGGATTATGTGAATGTAATAGCACCGGAGAAAGTAAATACATCAATAACAATGAATGTACTTGTAAAAGCGGATGCAGATTTTAACAGTGTTTGTGATGCAGTGGACGAAGCTGCGGAAAAATATAAAAAAGAAATAAGAAAAACACTGAAAGCAAGCATTGAACCGTCGCATATTTATACAAAAATCGGAGCAATAGACGGTGTTTATTCTGTTGATTTAAACGGATTAACAACACAAACCGCAGGAATAAACGAGTTTTTTGATATTACATTTACTATTAATACGAGTTTAAAGAGTAATTAAAAGGTGATTAATTATGCAGGAACTGACATTAGAGCAGATATTTAACCGTACTGAAACGCTTGAATATTCAAAAGAATACAAATATATAGAGCAAACGAGTGTAAACGGCAAGCCGTCTATTATTGCAGGTGATGAGAATTTAAAAAGTTTTTCATTGCGTATTAAGTTACATTATTCTTTTTGTAATCCGCAAAACATTATTGATGAATTGGAAGAAAAAGCGGAAAACAGAGAGATTATAAACTATTTTCAACACGGTGTTTATATTGGTGATTATGTAATAAACGGTATAAGAGTAACATCGGAGCAGAAAATAGATGATGCATTGATTTATGCGGAGATAGAAGTAACTTTATTAGAAAACCCTGATAGTATAACGGAATTTGAGCAGCAGACAAAAACAAATCCTGTTATAGATTTAGAGCAGGTTAGTGAAACTTCTAACAAGATGCAGAAGTTTTTAGCCAAAGCAAAAGATATTATGGTTTCAAACGTGTTTGATTCTGTAGTATCGACATTACAAGACGGTGATATAACGGCTTTAGGTAATACAGGTATGAGGATATTAAATGATGTTCAAAACACGATAATAAATGAAATCAAAACTGCAGGACTAAATAAAGCAGCTCCGATAGTGCAAAAATATTTATCTGATTTGAATGTATCGAACGTGTTGGATGCAACGCAAACGAGCATATTAAAAACAGAATTAAGCAAACTTCCTGACAAGCTGATTAATTCAGCATTAAGGGATTAAAGCAATAATCTCTATAATAAATTATATAAAATTGTACATTGACAACTTAATATTGAAAGCAAAATGACCTAACGCAAGACATAAAGACCTCTATATAATACGGCAGGGGTTATTGCCCCTGCTTTTTAAAAGAAAGGAGTTAGATATGGGAATGACAAACAAAGAAATGAAATCTAAAATATTAAACAAAATCAACGCATTATTTGATATTGCGGATAATGAGCAATTACAGCTTGATAATTATGATTTATCTTTGAATTTATATAGCAAAGAAAATCGTACACTGATAATAAAAGATGAAAGACGTTACGAGTACAGCCCTGAATATGCAAGACAGAATTAGTATTTAATATTGATAAAACACAAAGTCATGTGTATAATTATTATATACGTGAACATTGAAAACTAAACAGAGCAAGTGGACATCACTGAACCTTATTGATTGACGGTACTTACGTCAGGAAAGGGGTGATGCTTATGGCGAAATCGTTAATGCTAATTTTATTTTTTATAATTTCATTATTATTTAAAATGGAAAAACTAGCGTTCGTGATTGCTGTCCTTACGCTAGTTTTATAAATTAAACCAGTGATGTAAAATTTCAGCGTATGCTGATTGCCACTTGTTCTGTTTATATTATAACTCATTTTATGTATTTTTCAAGTGTTTGAGAGGTAAATAATTTCACTATTTATTAATCCTTTAATAAATCATTAAATTTATTTTTAAGTTCTGTTATGTATATTTCCCAATGTTCTTGTTTCATCTGTTTTCGAGAATTAACATTAAAATATCTATATCTTAAATCAACTAAATCATCATCATGAGTGTCTTTATTTAGTTTATCTAAAATCTCTTTTTCTATTTTATAATAATAAGGTGTACTATGTTTGTACTTTGGTTTTTGAGCAGCTTTAGCAATTCTGCCTTTTTTTGTGTTATCATACAATTCATTTAGGTAATTTATAATAGGAGTAGCAAATTCTTCAGTCAAAGAAAATAATTCTTCTCTATTTTTCACATTAAAATTTTGATTAAGTTTCTTATAAAATCCAGTTGAAACACTTTTTTGCTGTGATTTTGGTTTTGTTTCACAACGAGCATCTATAATTTTTTTACATAAGTTTTTAATATTATTTGCTATGAAAACATTAGCACCAATTGTACCTGGATTATATATTTTTTTACTACTTCTTTTAGTTTTTTCAATATTATAATATACATTTGAATTATCACCACATATAATATTATGTGAAATTACAATATTTTCAGGTTCTTTTTTGTTATCTTTTTTAATTCCAGTTTTTAAAATTTTACGAATATTGTTTTCTATATCATCAGCCATATTTTATCCTTTTTTTATGCTATTAACCTGCAAAAAGGTATAATATTATCCTTTTCAACACCTGTTAATGTTCCATTTAAAAACATTTTATAAATTTCAATAATTAATTCAGCTTTTTTTTCTGGCAGTAACTCAATATTTTCTTCTAATAGAAAAGAGTCAATACACACAATAACCTTTTTTAAGTTTTCAAAATTTTCATCATTTTTTGAAGTTATAATATCATCTAATGTTATTTTAAAATATTGCTCTAATTGCCTTATTTGTAGTAATTTCAACTTTGTTTTAGAGGTTAGTTTTCTACTTATATTAGATTTATGCATGCCAAGTGCCAAACTTAATTCATTATTTGAAATTTTACGATTTATTAAGTTTTCTATAGTGGCTCTTGCTTGTTCCAAATGCATATTTTCGCTCTTTCTGTTGCGATAGTTATCAAAATATTGACAATAATGATAACTATGATAACATTATTATATAAAGTTTCATATTTTTATATATAACTTTATTTCTTTGTACAACTTATACCATGAAAGGAAATTATGAGCAACACTTTAAAACTTGAACAAATCGTAGAAGATTTACCAATCGGAGTACAACAAATCCGTATTTACCTAAAAGAAGGACGTTTAAAAGGTTTCAAAGTCCGTAATAAATGGTTTGTAAACCAAAGTGATTACGAGGATTTTAAAGAACAATACGGATTTAATTTTGATAGAAAAGAAACGGCATAAAAATTATAGGAGGAAAAATGACACAAACAGAACAACAAAATATACCGATATTATTAGATAACAATACCATTAAATCATCAAATAATGAATTATTTAAAGATTATTTAAAAATAAAAATCCAATCTGCAAAAGATTTAATAACAAAATTACAAGGCAAGATAGAAACATATCAAGAAATATTAGAAGAAATATAACAAAAAGGACATCATAACTTGGGAAAAGATTTAAACGAAAATTTAATATATGTAAAGGTTAAAGACGTTGTCGATATTTCAGGTCTTTCAAAGACTATTGTTTGCAAGCGTTGTAAAACAAACAAGTACCAAACAAAACTTGTTAGCGGTAACGGCGGACAACAATACGAAATCTTATTTTCATCACTGGAGCCCGAAATACAAGCAAAGTTTAGGGGCATCCATCCAAGCTGCAATGGGGATATGTGTGATAAAAAACTCCCTATTGCCCGTATATCCGGTGCAGAACTATCATTTCACAAAAATTCTTCTGCACCTGTTTCTTTAACTTCTAAAGAAATGACCTTGCTTGAAAGCTTTTCTTTAATAGAAAAAGATACTACAAATTATGTTATACCTGAAAAAGCAAAACAAAACGCTTTATATAAGGTAGATTTAATCATACATTGGCAGAATTTCAGAAAAAATGCATCAAATAAAACAGAAGCAGATAAAGAATTTTTACATCTATATAATAATAAATTATATAGTGAAAATTTATACAATAATTTAGGTAAAGTTTCTATAAAATCCTTATATCGTTGGTTCAAAGATTGGAATGATTCAAATAAGGATTGGAAAGCGTTAATAAACAATTATAATTATGGTTGCGAAAGCCAATTAATTAGTGATTTAACACTCATTGAAAAATATTTATTACTTAAATATATGCTGCATCAAAACAAATTTGTTTTAACCAAAGCGTATGAATATATCATGCAGGATTTAAAAAAATTAGGTGTAGAGGCAAAAAGTTTAAAATCCTACAGGCACGTATGGAATTATGTATTAAGAAACCATGCAGATATGGTTGAATATTCACGAGGCGGTTTAAAAGCTGCTTTAGATAAACAATTACCTCATATAACAAAAGATAGTTCAAAGCTTAATGTAGGTGATGTTATAACAGGCGATGGACATACTTTAGATTTTATGGTTAAAGATCCGATTACAGGTAAACCGTGCCGTGCTACTCTTGTAACTTTTCAAGATGATGCAAGCAGAGATATTGTAGGTTATGAGGTTATGACGTCTGAAAACACACAATCCATTGCATCCGCTTTAAGACACGCTATTATTTATCTCGGTAAAATGCCTAAAGTTGTCCATTTAGATAATGGTAGAGCATTTAAAGGTAAGACTTTCACAGGTGAAAAAAGAATAGATTTTACATCTTCCGGCATTCAGGGTTTGTATGCACAATTAGGAATAAAAACTATATTTTCAAAAGCTTATAACGGACGTGCAAAACTTGTAGAACGTTTCTTTAAAGAATTAACCGAAAGTATGGCAAAAAAGATGCCGTCATATATTGGTAATAATATTGAAAATCAACCGGCTTGTACAAAAAGAAACGAAAAATTTCATAAAACCATTCAAGGTAATTTTGTTCCGACAATTGAAGAAACAAAAATTTTGTTTGAAGAATGGCTTAATGAAACATACAGACAAAGACAAGCAAAAAACGACAAAACAAAAACTATTCAAGAATATGTTAATGCAGGAAAAGGCAACGGTGTAGATATTTCTTTATTGGATGATTTAATGCTTGTTTCAAAAGAAATCAAAATACATAAAGGTGCTATACGATTATTTGATAATTACTACCATAATAACAAATTAGTCGGCTTAGACCAAAAAGTTATAGCAAGATACGATATGTTTGATTTGTCATACATTAAAGTTTATAGCTTAAAAGGTGAATTTTTATGTACTGCAGAACGTGAACAGGCAATTCATCCTTACGCTGAATTACTTGGAACACCGCAGGATATTGCAGAATACAGACAAAAAATTAAAGCTGTTCAAAAATTTGAAAAAGAGAGAAAACAACTTTATCAAACAAACTTAAAAACACTTTATCCTGCTGAAAAGATTATTAAAGCAAGAAAAACAGAAATAAAACAAGAAGTAAAAGAAGATGAAAAATATAAAATCAATTATGCGGAAAACAAGAATATTCTTGAAGATATTGAAAACAAAAAAGATTATGTAATCAATTTGCAGGATATGAACTTTGAAGAAGAAAAAGTGTATGAAATTGATTTTAACAAGGTTATAGAACAGCAGAAACAATGTAACATTTAGCTAATAAAGGAGGAGGATTTATGAAGTTAGCATTAATTGAAACAGCAGACAAAGCCAATAAGGAAATTCAAATAAGAATAAAAAACCTTATTGAACGTGATGGCTTTACCCAAAAACAGATAGCAGACAAAATCGAAGTATCACAGACAATGCTTAGTTTGTACCTTAAAAACGAGTACGCAGGTGATATTACAGGGCTTGAGGATAAACTCTTAAAATTGTTAGAGGACAATAAAGCAGAAAAGGTGTACAAAAAGGTTAAACTTGATTTTGTAAAAACAACTGTTTCAGCCAAATTATTTAATATTGCACAAATATGTCAGTTTAACGGTGAAATTGCACTTTGCACCGGTTCATCAGGACTTGGCAAAACAACATCTATTAATCAATATGCAAAAGAACACTCAGGAGTAATTATTATTGATCCGGATGAAGGTGTAAGCGTAAGAGAATTACTTAGTTATTTTGCATTACCGCTCAAGCTTGAATTAGCACACATTGAAACTCGTGCACACCTTTGTGAAAGAATTGTACAAAAACTAATAAACAGCAACAAATTAATTATTGTTGATGAATCTGAAAACTTAGATGTGTCTTGCTTTAGGGTTTTAAGAAAAATCCATGACAGATGCAAAGGAACTTGCGGATTATTATTTGTTGGAACAGAAACGCTTGCTGACAAATTATCCAAACTTGGTGGTGAATATGATTATTTATTTACAAGATTTAGTTACATTGACAGTTTAGATGTTCTTACACAATCAGACGTAAAATCTTTTGTAACACAGATATTTCCTGATTGTTCCGATGAACTGATTAACGAATTTAATTTTATATCTCGTTGTAATGCAAGAATATTATTTAATTTATTAAAGCGGACGGCAGATATGACAACAAGCAGTAAAGAACCATTAAACAAAAAAATGATTAAATCTGCTGGCAAATATGTAGGAGCTGCAAAACATGTATAAATCGACACCAAAACAAAGACAAGAATTAGGTTTTATTCGTAAACTTGCAGGAATTGATGAAGATACATATAGAGAAATATTATCAAGTTACGGTGTTGAAAGTTCCAAAGAGCTTACAAAATCAGAAATAGAGATGTTAATAAATTCTTTAAGAGATAAAGCAAAAGAAATGGGAACTTTTAAACCCAAAAAATCATTTATACACTGCAAATACAATAACCTTGCTGGACGTGAAAAAATGGCAAGTCCTGCACAGCTAAGAAAAATTGAAGCTATGTGGTTCAGAATTAGCAGACAAAAAACCGATTCAGAAAGAGCAAAAGCATTAAAAGTTATGATTAAAAAAATAACAGGCAAAGACGGAATAACATTCTTAACAGCAGTAGATGTAAGAAAAATAATTAAAGCTTTTAGTAATATGTGATTATCGAAAAATAAAAATGAAAGGGGTATTTATGGCATCAGCACAACCAATTTTACCGAAAAAAAACGGTGTATGTTCAGCAAGTTTTAAGATAGCGGATTTAGAAAAAAGAAAATGTTTAACAGAAATTCTAATAAATCTGCATAACAAAATCAATGAGTATGAAAAGTTACTTGAGGTAGCAGTAGAACAATGGGTAAAGACAGTTTACAAAGAGAACAGTGAATTTAAAGAAAATATGAATTACTCAATTATTGAAAATAAAGCAAAATTAAACATTTTAAGAGAAATAACAAAAATAATAACAGAAACAATGCAGAAAGGAGAAACAAAAAATGGCTAAAAAAACAGAAAGCATATATAAAAACTGGAATGAAGTTGATGCTGCATTAAAAGAACTTGGAGAGTTAAACGTAGCAAAAACAAGAATAGAGGGTGAGCAAACGCTTAAGATTAATTCAATAAAAGCAGATGCAAACGCAAAATCTGCAATAATTCAAACAAGGATAAAGGATATTGAAAAAAATATTGAAAGATTTACGGATGCAAACAAGTCTGAATTTTTATCTAAGAGAACTAAAAAACTAACTTATGGAGTAATAAGTTTTCGTCTTGTACGTAAAGTATGCTGTAACTGCATAGAGGAAGCCATAAAAGGTTTAAAAGTTCTTAACTTAGATTTTTGTATCAGAACAAAACAGGAACTGGATAAAGACCGTTTGCTTGAATGTGATGAAAATATGCTTTTAAAAGCAGGAATTACAATCAAAACGGAAGATAAAGTAAGAATAGAACCAAATTTTGAAAAATTAGCAGCAATATCTTCTGAAACAAATAAACTATAACAAGTCCGAAACGGCTATAAGCCGTCTTAATGTAGAGCATTAACTGATGAGGTCATTTATGGGTAAAATAATAAAAACAGAATACATTGATATTGACATTGATTTACTGACAATAAACGATATGCCAAATGAAATTTTAAAAGAAATCTATACATTATGCGGACGAGATGTTGCAGTATCTTTAATGGAGAACTTTTGCGGTTCATTTTTAACAATACCGGCAAGACCATTCGATAAAATAGTACGCAGAATAGCAACAGAAGAATTTGACGGAACAACTGCATCCATAAGAAATATTGCACGTAAATATAAAATAGCAGAACCTGTAATAAGAAAACTTTTAAAACAGTCAAATATTAAGAATGTTCCTATTGAGGGGCAAATAGGTTTGTTTGATAAAAACGAGAAACAATAAAAATGGTTAAATGGTGTAATAAATGTCAGGATTTCAGAGGAGATGACTCAAATTTTTGCGGTTGGTGCGGTTCGTTCCTGCAAAACAATAAAGTATATCCGAACTTTAAAACTTGGCAGGAAAAGGAAAATTTAATTAAACAAATCAAACAAGATTGTGATGCACAACAACCGGTTGAAATAAAACAACTAAAACTATTGTAAAAAGAGGTAATTTATGAATAAATATATTTTAGAAATTGATGAGGAATACGTTAATAAATGTCAGCAGGAGCTTGATTATTTTGTAAAACCTGTAGAAGAAGTAATTTGTAATGCAATGGATTTTTATTTACTTAATTCTCCGACAGAAAAGAAGTATATAAGAATAAAAAACTTAAATCTGATAAATGTAAAGACGATTTAAAGACACTTTAATACATATTTAATATAGTATTAATAATTTTAAAGATTGTATTTTTAAATAAACAAAAATTAGTGTTTTTTGCAAAAGGTGTAAACTTGAAATAAGGTTTACACCTTTGTAAATAGTTTACACCTTTTATATTTTGTAACTTATAGGATTAAATCAATAATAACGGGCTTTTTGCCATAGTTTACACCTTTTATAAAAAAGGGTTACACCTTACTACCAAATCAAGTAAGTGCCTAAAACAAGTGAATTATCTAAAAGACAGATATATAAAGAAAAAACGGACTTACTTTTTTTGATATTTTTACTTTACTAAATGGTAGTTTTTTAATACTTTTCTCAAACCCTCAAAAACGCTGAAAACTCTTACACTCATTCAATTATAGCCCAATATAATTAATTCTCAAACTTCCAATCTCTTAACAATAAATTTATAAAATATACTGAAATAATATGAAAATAACATTAATACAACAAATAATAGATAAATTACGAGGTAAACCGGTAAGAATTTTTGCTTTTGATAAAAAAATTACCGTTATGAAATGGGTTGATGTTGATAACTCATCAATTATTGGAGATTATACATATCTTGGAGAAAGAGTTTCTGTTACAAAAGCAACTATTGGAAGATATTGTTCTATTGCAAATTTAGTAACAATAGGAGCAGGTGAACATGATATTGATAAAATATCAACAAATTGCAGATTAAGTTGTCATAATTTGACAGAAAAAGATTGTATTATAGGTAATGATGTTTGGATTGGTGTTAATTCAATAATAAGAAGAGGTGTAAAAATCGGTAATTGTGCGGTTGTTGGAGCAAATTCTTTTGTTAATAAAGATGTTCCTGATTTTGCAGTTGTTGGAGGTAGTCCGGCAAGAATAATAAAATATCGTTTTACTCCTGAAGTTCGAGAAAAAATATTAGAGTCTAAATATTGGGAAAAAGAACCAAAAGAAGCTATAGAAATTATTAATAAATTACAAAAATATTATAATGAAATAAAAACACAGAATAACTAACATTATAGTATTTAATATCAATAACTTACTAAATATAGCTAAACTTAAATTAATTTTAATTGTTTTGTTGGATTTAAAATATTCTTTAAAAATGATTTTCTATGATATTTTGTAATTCCATATTTTTTTATGGCTTCAATATGCTCTTTGGTTAAATAACCGTTATTCTTCCGCCAATTATACTGTGGAAATTCTTCATCAAGTTTTTGCATATATCTATCTCTTGCAACCTTTGCAAGTATACTTGCTGCAGCAATAGAAGCAGATTTTGAATCACCTTTTACAATAAATTGTTGTGAAAATTCATATTCCTTAATTAATTTGTTTCCATCAACTATTGTTAAACTATCCTTTATATCTTTTGGTAAAATATTTGTACAAGCTAATTTCATAGCTTTTAAAGAACAATTTAAAATATTATATTTTTCTATATCTTCTACTTCCACACACACAATTGAATTATCGGTTTCTTTTAAAATAATATCATATAATTCTTCTCTTTTTTTAGGTGTAAGTTGTTTTGAATCATTTAATAAAGCCAATTCATTTTCAAAATTCAAATTTTTAAAATGAACAGCCGCAGCAAATACACCACCGGCAGCAGGACCTCTGCCTGCTTCATCCGTACCAATCAAATAATCTGTTACAAAAGTTTTATCAAACTTAAATAAATCATTGCTCAATTTTATCAAGAATAAATTTCCCCATTTTACCTGATCTAAAATCTCTTAAAATAAGAGCTGCAGCCCTTTGTAAATCAGGCGAGTTTCCTGATATAAGCCAATTTTTAATATTTGCAATCCCCTCTAAAGTTAAACTACAGTTAGGATAAATTTCTTGCATTTTTTCAGGATACTTCTCTGCTAATATTTCAAGCAAATATTCTGCAACCGGCTCGTTATCATACGCATTTTCCGAAACAGAATTTACAGTTGCAAGCTTTGCCGCAACTTCTTGATTATCCTGTTTCATAGGAATAATACCGGGAGTATCAAGTAAATCTATATTTTTATTTATTCTAACCCACTGCTGTTGACGTGTTACACCTGCTTTTGCACCTGTTTTTGTTTTAGATGTATTAGTAAGTTTATTTATAACGCTTGATTTTCCAACATTGGGCATGCCGACAACTATAACTCTTGACGGACGTCTTAACAACCCCTTTGCCATTTGTGCCTGTATTCTCGGCTCAGACAGTTCTAAAACTTTTTTAACGATTAACGATATATTTGAAGAACTTTTTGCAGACATAGAAATAACGGGATAATTTTCAATATCCCGTATGCTTTTTATAAATACACTTAATTCGTCTTTATCTACTAAATCACTTTTATTTAATAATACTAAACGTGGTTTACCGTTTAGTAATTTATCTATATCCCCATACATACTGCTAAAAGGAATTCTTGCATCTAGAACTTCAATAGCCACATCACAGAGAGTTAATTTTTCTTTTAATTGTTTCTCTGCTTTTGCAATATGTCCGGGATACCAATGTATAAAATTATCGTTTTTCAATTTTTTCCTTAATACGAGTTGCTTTACCTGAACGTTCTCTCAAGTAATACAATTTAGAACGTCTTACATCACCTTTTCTCAATACTTGGAATTTATCAATTCTAGGTGAATGGATTAAGAATACACGTTCAACACCAATACCTTGGAATACTTTTCTAACGGTTACTGTTTTATTCAAACCTGCACCATGCATTTTTATGATAGTACCTTCAAATGCCTGTATTCTTTCTTTATTTCCTTCAACAATTCTTACTGATACTTTTACTGTATCACCAGGATTCATTTGTGGTATTTCTGACTTTTTATAGTTTTTTTCAAGTTCATCAATAATAGGATTAATCATTTTTTGTTCCTTTTCCATGTTATATATTCTGTGCATAATTATGAGATGCATATCAATAATATTGTAAACACATTATTATTGCAAGCACTATATTAAAATTTATTTATAATAGTTTGACATTAGAATATAACATATTTAAAATAGAGAATATATATATAGAGTTTAAAAATGGTATCTGAAGAACAAATTCAAAGTTTAATAAAAGAAAAAAATTTCAGTGAAGTTTTATCTGAGCTTAGTAATATTGAAGATATGACTGCCAATTTATACCGATTTAGAGGTGATGCAAAATATAATCTTTCAATGTATGAAAGTGCAATAGATGATTATACAAGAGCCATAGCATTAGATAAAGATAATTATAAAGCATACAATAACAGAGCAAATGCAGAGGCATGCCTTAATTTTACAAATGAAGCTTTAGAAGATTATAATAGGGCAGTTGAAATTAAGCCGGATTTTTCCGATGCTTATTTTAATAAAGGTATTGTTAATTATAACTTAAAAAATATTCAAGAAGCCATTGAAGATTATACAAAGGCAATTGAAACTAATGAGAAAAACTATCAAGCTTTAAATAACAGAGGTAATGCATTTAACCTTTTAGGTAAATTTTCTCTTGCATTGGAAGATTTCAATTCTTCTTTAAAAATAATGGAACATCCTAATACATATTTTAACAGAGGACTTACAAAAGAAAATTTATCGGATTTTAACGGAGCAAAAGAGGATTATACAAAAGCACTTGAAATGCAAAACGATAATACTAATATACTAAAAAAACGTGCTTTGCTTAATTTTCAAATGAACGAATTAGAACAAGCGTATGATGATTATTTCAAAATTTTTTCTATAGATAACAGTGATATTGATGCATTATTGGGGCTTGGAAACATTAAAAACAGAAAAAATGACAATATAGAAGCAATCAATTATTTTACAAAAGCATGCAATGTTGATGAAAATTGTGAAGTTGCTTATATGAGCAGAGCTATCAGTGCAAGTCGTATTAAAGATTATCCTATGTTAGTTGCTGATTTAGAAAAACTATTTAATCTTAATGCTGATAAAAAAACTTATATGATTGCATTGAACAGCATACTTGAAAACATAAATAATATAAATAATAAAAATGATGATGATATTAAATATGAAAATATAATAAAAGATTACATAGATAAACTTGAAAATAAGAATTGAAATTTTAATTTTAATTAAAAATATTATATAAAAGTTTATAATTTATCATACTTTAGTATAGTATTTAAAAAAAACATCAAAGTTTTAAAATTTTCTGCCGATATAATACTTGAGAGAAATTAAAAAAAGGATTTAAGACATGGAAGAGAAAAAACAACAAGAAGAAATGGGAGCATCACTTTTTGGAAGAAGTATAGACTTAATGGATGGAGATCCGCTTGAAGAAATTTTTGCATTAAATTTAGGAGATTTTGTTTCTGAATGCTTAATTTCAAACGATTTGGCAGAAAAGATTGCAAAAAAAGAAAACAGTAAGGAAAAGCAAATTGAAAATTTAAAAAAACAATTACAAGAACTTGTTTCTATTTATTCACTTAAAAACACTCTTTGTGTATTGAGTTTTAATTCAAAAGAAGATTATTTTATATATAATTCAATTGCAAAAACAGTATCACAAATGCTTGATGTTGATGCATGTCATGTATATTTAACAAAAGATTATTCAAAGGGTTTAACTTCTGTTAATAAAGATTTATTTTTAGTAGGTTCATCTCTTGGATTTACAAGAGATATTTATAAAGAAAATATCGGTTTTTCATTGAAAGCAAAAAATCCCGTATGTGATGCTTTTAATGAAAAAGAAGTTGTAAAATTTTCTGTAGATGAAACTCATAAATCAGTTCCCGGAACTATACTTAATGAAAATAAAGTAAAAGAATTGTATGCTATACCAATGAGTAACAATATGTATGAAGTTGGTGTTATAGTAATAGAAAGCTATACAAATAGAACATTTAAGCCGGAATTATTTAATTTGGTTGTATCTATGGCAAGACTATTTGCAACTTCTATGTCATTACAAACAACAGTAGATGAAACAAACCGTTTATTACAGGAAGATGCAGTATCTGAAATGGAATTAAAACACATGAGAACAGAATTAACTGCATTAATAGGCGACTTAGAAGATGAACAGCAAAATTTTGTTCAATTACTTGCAAAAGCTGTTGATGCAAAGGGTGAATATAAAGTTGCTCATTCACAATTAACTGCTGATTTATCAAGAAAAATTTGCAAGAAACTAAAATTAAATGAAAAAACAAGTGATTTAATTTATTATGCCGGCTTATTGCAAAACGTAGGCAAAATAACACTTCCTGAAAAACTGTTTAATAATGGCGGCAAACTTTCTAAAGAAGATTGGGAAAAAATTCAAAATCATCCTAATGTTGGTGTAAATTTATTAATGAATATAAACTTTCTGTCAGAAGTTGTACCATACATACACTATCATAAGGAACGCTGGGACGGCAAAGGTGAACCGGAGGGCTTAAAAGGAATGTCTATTCCTTTTGGTTCAAGAATAATTGCAATAGCCGATGCTTATACAGCTTTAACTTCCGAAAGACCATTCAGAGAAGCGATGAAAAAAGAACAAGCTTTAAATATTTTAAGAGAAGAAACAGAAAGCAAATGGGATCCTATTGTTTTTAAGGCACTTGAAGAAGTTATTTCAGAATAATCAATATTTATAAATATTCTTAAAAAAACTATAAAATTAAATTTTTATAGTTTTTTTGCTAATGCCGCTATTGTTTCCGGAAAATATCTCTGCAAATATTCCGAACGCATTGAATATCTGTCAACCGTATTATATGTATTTAATATTGCATTTATTTCTGCTGTTGATTCTTTTAATGCACCGTTTGTACCACTGCTATGACCAATTGATTTTAAAAAATAGTCAATATGTTCTCTTTGTGCATTGGACATATTTTCATTAAATAATTCTTTTTCTTTATTATAAACATCAACAATATTCTTATCAGCAGAAATTAATGTATTTTCAGTAGCATCTTTTGTTTTAAAAGTTGTTGTATCATAATTTTTCATATCTTTTGAATGTCCGAGTTCATGCAAAAATATGTATTCGTTATCTGATGTATTTATATCTTTTCTGCCGGGATGATAATATGATGATGTATCATCATCTATTTGAAATAATCTTGTTACATTATTACCCATTTTTATAAGTTCATCACCTGATATTTTTTTCAATACGGGAACAAGTTTTTTACTGTTACCAAAAATATACATGTGTAAATCTATTTCATTTGCTTCTTCTGTTTTTAGATTTTTTACACTTAATTTTTTATCATCATTACTATATTTTATTTCATATTGCTCATTGTTTTTTGAAGATATAAATGTATTTTCATTTACTATTTCAAATGCAGTTGAATTATTATATAAAACATTTCCTTTTTTATCAGTTATTTTATAATCAGAAATTCTGTTTCCTTCTTTATCTTCTGAAAATTCATAACTTGTTTTTGTACCGTTAAAAGATGTAAAATCTTTTTTAACAGTTTTTATACCTGTTTTTTTATCAATATTTCCTGAACTTAATTGTTCAACTTTACCATTATTGTATATTCTTTTTGTGTTAAATATTCCTTTTATATCAGATGGTTCTGAATACTCTTTATAATCTTTTGTTATTATCAATTCGTTTAAAGGTAATGTTTTACCGTTTATGATTTCACTTCTTATTTTAGAAGTTACATTATTTTTATAATCTTTTGATTTTTTTATTTCATAATTTTTTCCATTAACATTTTGATAAGTTACATCTTCAATAGAACGAGTTTTAAAATCTTTATCAAGAGTTACAATTTTTTTATTTTTATTTTCATCAACCGCAACAATATCAAAAACATTTTTATCGTAATTATTAACTCTTAAAGATATATTTACCGGTTTGTCATTATATAACTTATCTACTTCGTTAACCTTATCGGCAATTTTTACGGCATCAATTTTTGCATCAAAACTATACAAAAGAGTATCTAAAATGTTTTCACCGGAAAGCTTTGTTTTTGCAAGTATTTCAGCGTTTTTTTGAATATCCTCTGATTTTTTTGCAATACGATTTAACTCTTTTTCTGTAAATTTTGCTTTCATTGTATCAGAAAAAGTATTTACTACAGACGGACTAAATGTATCAGGTCTGCTTGTAAAATATAATCTCTTATTTGATATTTTATTATTTTGAATATGACTTGTTGTTACGTTAACAATTTTCATTATGCCATTATAAAATTACTAAATAATTAAAATTGCTATAACAACAAAATAATATAACTTTTTGTAAATAAATAATTTCTTTAGACAATAGACGGATTTATAATATGCATTTCTAATCATTAATAAAAAACATGCAGAAAAATAATATATTTTTCTGCATGTTTTTACATTTTTTTTAAAATTAATTTAAATAATAAAAAAATCTATATTTTTATATATTTTTTTTACATAATAAACTGCAAAAAAAATCCAATTATACTTATAATACGAAAGTTTTCTGCATGTTTATTTATACTTACTACTATAATTAGATTTTATATATAAAAATATTTATTGTATTATATATTTATAATAATATATAATTTTAGCGGAGTATAATATGAAATTTTTAATAAATAAA
Organism: uncultured bacterium; assembly: GCA_902776035.1. Lineage (GTDB taxonomy): Bacteria > Cyanobacteriota > Vampirovibrionia > Gastranaerophilales > Gastranaerophilaceae > UBA6984. The sequence continues at coordinate 66,547 of CACYOO010000012.1, read as the reverse complement.
GAAGATTTGTATAATGGTATAAAACTAGTAGGAAATGTAGCGGCTATAAGAAGTGTACAACCTGTATTATATAATATTTTAATAGAAACAAACGGTAGTAATTCTATAAAATTAACTGCAACAGATTTAGAATTGACTATATCAACTATAATTGATGCAAAAGTAGACGAAGAAGGTAAAATAACATTACCTTCTAAAAAATTAAATGACTTGGTATCTCGTCTTTCTGACAGTTTAGTAAGTTTTGAAATGGAAGATAATAATAATCAAGTGAAAATAACTTGTGATAATTCAAAATTCGAAATTATAGGTATATCAGCTTCAGAATTTCCAAATATGTTTGAAAATTTATCAGAAGATGAAGATAAATTTACTGAAATAGAGATGAAACCTTTTGTAAAATCAATAAAAGAAGCAAGTTATGCTGCTGCTAATTTTGAAACTAACAACTTGTTATCAGGTGTTGTATGCAATATAAATGATAATATATTAGAAATGGCATCTACTGACGGAAACCGTCTTGCAAGAGTAAGAGAAAAAATATCTACACCGGATAATAAAAATAATCAAATGATTATACCGTCAAAAACAACAAATGAATTTTTAAAAATGAGTACACTAATTAATGATTCTGCATTAAAAATTTGTAATGATAAATCTAAATTAATATTAAAAACAGAAAAAACTATATTAGTTTCAAATTTAATGGAAGGTCAATATCCTAAATATAATCAACTAATACCTGATAAAAATCCTAAAACAGCAATTATAAATAAATCTAAACTTTTATCTGCATTAGAGAGAGTTTCTGTTATGGTAAACGAAAAAACAAGTATAGTAAAATTTGAATTTAGCGAAAACAAATTAACACTAAAAGCTGATACTCCTGAATCAGGAGCATCTGAAGAAAGTTTTGAAATAGAATATAAATCAGAAGATATGTTGATTGCCTTCAATTATAAATACGTATCAGAAGCATTAAAGAATATGGAATGTGAAAATGTTCAAATTAATTTGAATACAAATCTATCTGCAACAATATTCAGACCTGATAGTGAAGAAGACTATATCTCTCTCATAATGCCTGTTCAAATAAGAGATTAATTATTAATAAAACATAATGTTAATTAAAATTCTTATTATACCGTTAGTAGTTTATTTGGCAAAACAGGGTATGAGTATTTGGAAATGTTTTTTAATAGGTTTTTCATTACTTATAATATTAATTTTGATTGACTTGTTCTTTATAGAATTATAAAAAACATGAGTTTAAATATTAATAATTGTTAAAATTAATAAAAAAACAGGCAATTTTAAAATTCAGGACTCTTTACAAAAATGTAAGTTAGTAAGTTATTTATAAAAGGAGTTTAAGATGTTTGTAGGTTTTCAAGATTATACAGTATCAAGAGAAATGGGTGAAAGAACTCCATTACCTAAAAGACAAGCTCCTAACACAGAATACAGACCTCGTGAAATGGGCGAATACAATGTTCCATCCAGAGCTCAACAACAAGAATATTATAACAAAGCAGAAGCATCATATTCTACATATCCTGCAACAGCAAGACGTGATGACTACAGACCTCGTGAAATGGGAGAAGCTCCTGTTGGCAGAAATAATAGAGAAATGACAGAACAAGAAAAAAGATTAGACTTGTTTGCATAGTTTTAAGTAATAATAAATAAACAAAAACAGTTTCTTATAAATAAAGAAACTGTTTTTGTTTGTTAGTTAAAAAGAAAAATTATAATAATAACTACAATATAGCAAAAATATCTTGATATCTTGATAGTATTCTCAAAATAATTATCTTGTTATTTTCAAATTTATATGCTATGGAATATTTTTGTTTAACAGTATAAATTAAAATATTTTTATCTTTTATGCCTTCTTTATTATTTCCTAAATTAGGAAAAGAAGATAATTTTTCTACTGAGTTTTTAAATAACTTTGTTACTGCAATAGCGGCTTTTATATTATATTTAGCAATATAAGAAGAAATATTTTTAACATCTTCTTTTGCAAAATTAGTAATAATAATTTTATAATTGTTCATATTCTGAAATTAACTCATCAAAAAATTCAGTACCTTCAGAATAATTTCCTGCTTCATAATCATCTAAGCCCTTTTGCAAATCATCATTAAGCATGTCTATTCTTTCTTTAGGAATACAAGTTCCTGATATTGCGATATTTAATGTTGCATTAATAGCTTCATTAATTGATTTATATATTCCTTCTGCAATTTTACTTTTTAAAAATTGTTCATTATTAGGGGATAAAGATATTTCCATAATTTACTCCTTATTTAATTAAATTATATCAAATATTAAAACTTACTTCAACATATATATTTTTTTTATTATAAAAAACAGTTTTATTAAATTTGACAAAGAAAAATGAGCATGTTAAAATTCGCATAGTACGTGGTTTTACACGATTTAAGCTTATATATAAAAGAGGAATTAATTAATGGATTTTATAACACTAACTATCGAAATATTAAAATTATTGTCTGTTTTTGGCGGTTTTGGTGTAGGTATAATATTACTCACAATATTAGTAAGAGTTGCAATGTGGCCTTTAGGAGTATCTCAACAACGTTCTATGAAAACAATGCAGCAGTTACAGCCAAAAATGAAAGCAATTCAAGAGCGATATAAAAATGATCCTCAACAGATGCAGCAAAAGATGATGGAATTTTATAAGGAACATAAATTTAATCCTATGTCAGGATGTTTTCCTTTATTAATTCAAATGCCTATATTTATACTTTTATATTCTGCCTTAATGAGTCCTCAATTTATTCAAATGGCAGGTGATGCAAAGTTCTTGTTTATAAACCGTCTTGATGCAACACTTAAAACAAATGCAGGAATTTCCAATGATGGAATTTTAGGTGTATCAAAATATGATAGTTTTATACTTGGTAAAACAGCAAAAGTATATCTTGATAAAGAAACATTAGATAATGTAAAAATATCAAAACCAAATAAAGCAATAGAAGTTCAAGGAGAAATGGTTCCGGGAGAACCTGTTGACTTAAAAGTAAGTTTAGATAATCTTGATTTAAAATTCAGTCAATTAGATAAAATACAAAAAGCAGAATTGACAGTAACAAATATGCAGACAAAAGAATCAGAGAATGTTACTTTCACTAGAAAAAATGATATTTTAACAGCAACATTCCCAACAAAAGAATTAAAGAGTCAATTACATTATGATGTCTTATTATTGATTGTATTGTTTGGTTTAACGATGTTTTTAACTCAAAAAATAATGATGGCAACAACACAGACAAAAAACCAAGATCCTGCACAAGCAGCAATGCAAAAATCAATGAATACATTTATGCCGATAATGTTAACAGCAACATTTATATTCATTCCAATACCTGCAGGTGTTCTTTTATACTTAATTTCAAGTAATATTATACAAGTTATACAAACTGTAGTTATAAATAAACAACTTGAAAAAGAAGATGAACAGAAAAAAAACAAAATAGATGAAGATAAAGTTGCAAAAGCAAAAAAGGTTGAAAATAAACAATAAATGAAACTTGAAGAATTTGATTATAATTTACCTGAAGAATTGATAGCTCAAACTCCAAGTGAAAGACGTGAAAATGCAAGGATGATGGTTTTAGATAAAAAAAGCCAAACAATTGAGCATAAACACTTTTACGATATTGTTGATTATTTAGACGAAAATTATATTGTAGTATTAAATAATACAAAAGTTATTCCTGCAAGATTATATGGTCATAAAGATACAGGTGCGCTAATAGAAGTATTTTTACTGAAAGATTGCGGAAACAAACAATGGGAAGCGTTAATTAAGCCGTCAAAAAGAGTAAAAGAAAATCAAATAATAAAAATAGCTGATATTTTATCTGTAAAAATTTTAAACAATTTGGAAGATGGAAAATGGCTTATAGAACTAATTTATGATGGAATTTTGTATGAAATACTTGATAAAGTAGGAAATGTTCCTTTACCACCCTATATAGAACGTAAAATGACTGACGATGAACGTAAAAATCTTGATTATGAACGTTATCAAACAGTTTATGCAAAAAAAGAGGGTTCTGTTGCAGCTCCTACAGCAGGATTACATTTTACAAATGAAATACTTGATAAACTAAAACATAAAGGTATTGATATTGCTTATGTTACTTTAAATGTTGGACTTGGAACATTCAGACCTGTAAAATGCGAAGAAGTAACAGAACATAAAATGGATAGTGAAGAATTTGAAATAACTCAAGAAACAGCAGATTTAATAAACAAGGCAAAATCAAACGGTAAAAAATTACTTGCTATTGGTACAACAACAGTTAGGACATTAGAAACTGCTTATCAGCAATTTGGAAAAATAAAAGCTTGTAAATCCGCATCAAAATTATTTATATATCCTCCTTATGAATTTAAAGTTGTGGATGAGCTTATAACAAATTTTCACCTGCCAAAATCTACACTTTTAATGCTGGTAAGTGCTTTAGAAGGAAAGGATTTTATATTTAAAGCTTATAAAGAAGCCATAAAAGAAAAATATTATTTTTATTCTTATGGTGATTGTATGTTTTTAAAATAAATATTTTTACGGATTAGGTATACTTATACAGAACTCAGAACCTTCATCTTTTTTAGATTTTACGGTTATTAATCCGCCATGTGCTTTAACTATTTGATAAGCCAAATATAAACCCAAACCTGTTCCTATTTTTCTGAATTTTTTAGCTGTTGAATAATATTTTCTAAATATAATATTTATATCATCTTCCGGAATACCAATACCATAATCTTTTATAAAAATATCAATCTCTTTTGTTGTTTTCATTACATTTATATCTATATTTTCTTTTGTTTTACTATGTATAATAGCATTTTGTATAATATTTTTTATAACACGTTTTAATTGAAATTTATCAGCATTAATAGATATATTTTCATATTCTTTATATCTCAATTTTAATCCGTTTTTTTCAGCAATAGGCGACATTTCCGCTAATATTGAATTTATAAACGGATTTATGTCAAAATTTTCTCGATATAATTCTATACCTGTGTTTTTTACTTTATATGTTTCAAGTAAAACTTGTACTAATTCAAGTAATTCAGTATTTGAAGCTTGCATATTTTTAATAGCTTGAAATTGTTTTTCAGATAATTCTCCAAATTTTCCATCAATTAAAAAGCTTAAAATATTTGATTCAGCAACTATAGGTACTTTTAAATCATGTGTTAAAGTTGCTGCAAAATCTTCTTTCAAGTTTTCTAAATCACGTTGTATTGAAATATTTTTTATAATCACAATATATTTTTTTATTTTATCGTTTAACTGTAATCTCATTGATGTTGCAGAAAATGTATTTTTCGGATAACCGTTTATGTATATATCTGTATCATTAAATTTTTCAATATCTATTTTTTCTTTAAATGTAACGTAGTCTAACAAATTAGCTTTTAAAATATCAGCTGATCTAACGTTAAACCATTCAAGAATTTTCGGAGTTGCACGTAAAATTTTGAAATCTTCATCTATAATAATTAAACCGTCAGATAAAGAATTCATAATTGCTTCTAAAAAACGGTTTTGACTTATAAGACGCATTTGTTCCTGAGTAACCTGCTTTTCCTTTTCACTTAAAGTATCTATCAATTTATTTATACTTGCTGTTAAATTTTCATCAGTTTCTTTGTTTAATGATTCGAGCCGTTTATTAAATTCTCCATATCTAATAGAATTTAAAGTTTTATTTACATCTCCCAAATAATCGTTCATATTAGACCAACGTCTGTCAGAACGTTTTGTTAAAATTAATAAAGATAAAAATATTGCAATAACAACTAAATTTATTATATACAAAATCATACGTATAACCCTTATTTTTTTGTAATTTTATGTTACTATACTCATAAGTCAAATTCAATGAAAAATATATAGGAGCATAAATGCAAAAAATCTTTTTCTTATTCTTTTCGTTCTTTTTAATTACACAATCAGTTTTTGCTTCTGATTTTATTCCATATAGTATAAAACGTGTTCTAAAACATTCAACAAGTGTAGATTATATATCTGTAATAATTTCTCTTGGAATAGTTATTTTGCTAATTTATATAACAGGTATAATTTATGCAAAATTAAATATTTTAGGTCAAAAAACAGCAAAAAAACAATTTAAAAATTTTGATGAATCACAAGTAGTTATATATTCTTCAACTCCTATAGGACAGAATAAAACATTACATGTAATTGGAGTTAATGGTAAAAAACTTTTAATCGGGGTATCAAACGAAAATATATCATTAATAAAAGACTTGAGTGAAGAACAAGACAAAGAAAAAAATACTGTACAAAATTTAAATTATAATAATGAATCATCATTTTTAAATGATATTTATCCGGCAAAGGATGATTTTATAAAATATAAGAATAATGATGAAAATAATATTTCTGAAGAAAAAAAAGAAGAAACAGAAACAGATTCACAGTTGGAAGCTAATGATGAAGATTATGGAATTTATAAAAAATATTTATAATAAAAGGAAAAAATATGACTAATGAAATACAAATAAGTAATAAACTTATTGGTGATAATCACGAATGTTTTATAACTGCAGAAATAGGTATAAATCATAACGGAAGTTTAAATATTGCAAAGCATTTAATAGATATGGCTAAAGAAGCAGGATGTGATGCGGTTAAATTCCAAAAAAGAACGATTGATGTTGTATATACAAAAGAAGAACTTGCAAAAGAACGACAAAGTGTATTTGGTAATACAAACGGTGATTTAAAAAGGGGTTTAGAATTTAATCAACAACAGTATGAAGAAATTGATAAATATTGCAAAGCAAAAAATATAATCTGGTATGCTTCATGTTGGGATGAAGAATCTGTAGATTTTATAGAACAATTTAATGTACCTTGTTACAAAATTGCATCAGCAAGTTTAACAAATGATAAACTGCTAAAATATACCAAAAAAACAGGTAAGCCAATTTTACTATCAACAGGCATGAGTACTTTAGAACAAATAGACCATGCAGTTGATGTTTTAGGAAAAGAAAATCTTCTTATATATCATTGTACGTCAACTTATCCTACATTTAATCATGAGATTAATTTAAAAGTTATACCGGAACTAAAAAAACGTTATAACTGTCCTATAGGTTTTTCAGGACATGAAAAAGGAATTTTACCATCTATAATATCTGTATTGTATGGAGCATGTGCTGTGGAAAGACATATAACAATAGATAGAACATTATGGGGTTCAGATCAGGCAGCAAGTCTTGAATATCAGGGACTTTATCGTATAGTAAGGGATATTCATCAATTAAAAACGATTGCAGGTGATGGTATAAAACGAGTTTATGACAGTGAATTACCTATTATAGAGAAATTAAGAAAGGTTTAATAATGTCAGAAATAAAAATGGTTATATCAGATTTTGATGGAATTTTTACAGATAACACAATTTATATTGATGAAGACGGTAAAATTTCCCGCAAAATAAATTTTCGAGATGTCATGGGTATTTCTTTGCTAATAAAAAACGGTTTTGAATTTGGTATAATATCGGGAGAAAAAAATTCTGCAATAGAATTATTAAAAAAAACATTTAACCTTAAAGAAGTTCATCAGCAAATTAGAAATAAAATAAATGTTTTACAAGAAATAATGGAACGAAACAATTTATCAAAAGAAGAAATAATTTATATTGGTGATGATGTAAATGATATAGATTGTCTTGAATATGTTGATAACAAATACACAGTATCAAACGGTATTGATAAAATTAAACAAATAAAAAATATAAAAATAACAAAACTTTCAGGCGGAAATGGTGCATTTAGAGAAATTTCCGATGAAATAATATCTTCAAAATAAATTATTAAATAAAAAAATTTTTTTGTTAAAATTTATTAATTAAAGATTTAACTTTTTAGCAATTATGTATATTTTTTAATTTTTTATATACGGTAAGGAATAAATGAACATGACAACTATTAATCCATTTACACCTCAAAATGTTGCTAAAAAAGGTGAAGCACAATTAAGTATTTTTTATACAAACGATATGCATGGTGATGTTAATCGTTTAGCAAAATTAAAAACGGCAAAGGATTCATTTGAAAAAGCTAATAAAGATAATAGTACACTTGCTTTAACTGCAGGTGATTGCTTTTATGGTAAAGATAGAGCAAGATTAGGACTTTTAACAAAAGTTATTAATGCTTTACATTTAGATGCCTTAACTCTTGGTAATCATGAATTTACAACAAAATCAAAGGGCTTATCAGAAATATTAAAAGGTATAAATTCAAAGGCAGTATCTGCAAATTTAGAAGTTCCTGAAGAAAACCCTTTAAAAGAATGTATAGCAGATAAAAAACTTGTTAAATCAGCAGTATTTATGAAAGGCGGACATAAATTTGCAGTTATCGGTGCTTCTCCATTTGATGCGGAAGTTGGTGCTGATGAAGATAAAAAAACAGGTGTAAAAGTAAAAAATGCAGATAAAACTATAAAAGCAATACAAGAAGAAGTTGATAAACTTGAAAAAGAAGGTATCAATAAAATAGTTCTATTATCTCACTTAGGTTATAATGATAGTGCAGATTTGAGAGTGGCTCGTGAATGTGAAGGTATCGATATTATTATCGGCGGACATACTCATTCTGTAATAAATGGTGTAAATAAAGAAACAAAAGACGAAGAACATCCTCAAAATATATTTATGTCAAAAAGAGGAGAGCCGATTGTTATTACACAAGGCGGTAAATTAAACAAATATGCCGGATTTATGGATGTTGTTTTTGATGAAAAAGGTGTTATCAAAACTGATTCTATAAAAAATAAGCTTGTGAAAGTAAATGAATTTGAAGAAGACAAAACAGTTAATTCAATGATAACTGATGCCTTAGGTGAAAAGAAAACTCTTGCAACAGTTAAAAATGATTACAAGCCGGCATGTGAATTTGAAGAAAGATATACTGAAAATCCTATTGCAAATATGTATGCTGATGCTGTATTAGAAGCAGGCAAAGATAAAGGTGTGGAAGCCGTTTTATTTGGTACAAATACAATAAAAAAAGGTGCAGCAGGTCAAATTACAAATTATGAATTAAAATTTGACATGATGCCTTATAATTCAAAAACTTTTGCTATTAATATGACTGAAAAAGATTTAGTTGGCTTATTAAATTCTACCGGCTCAAAAGTTTTCAAAAAGAAAGATCCTGAATTACAAAGATGTGCCGGATTGAAATATACTTTAGACCAATCAATGGGAGATAAAGCATTAACAAAGCTTGATGTAACAGATGAAAAAGGAAATGTAATTCGTTCAATCGATGTTAACAATCCAAGTGATACTAAGACAGTAAAAGTTTCTGTTGATGAATTTTTATTCTACGGTGCAGATTCAAAAGATTTTTGTGCTAAATATCAAGATAAAGCAGAATATGTTGGATGTCAGCATGACATATTCACAAATTATCTTGAAAATAAAAAAGAGATAGATTTGGCTAAGCCAGCGGTTAAAGATAATAGAATTACAATTAAATATACAGATTTAGCAACATATTGTCCTCAATATTCTATGGAAGACAAAATTAATACTATGAATGCTATTAACGGTTAATTAAAATTCCATTTTTTTAACTGTTATGTTTTTAATGTTGCTTAAAGCTTTTTCTATATCTTTTACTTTTTCTGTATTAGGTATATCTACTAATATTAAACCTTCATTACTGCATGTTTGTTCATCATAGCTGTTAATACCTAATCTTGTTTTTATATAGCAGCAATATTCGCTTAATATGTTTTGTACATTTTTTGCTGATTCCTGTTTATTTGATATTTTTATACCTAAAATTGTAGTCATATTTTCTCCTTTTTAGTATTTATATTTTAACATGGCTTTATTTATTATAAGGTACTTCTATTGAGTATATTTCATAGTTATTCTTTTTATCTTCAATAATGTAAATTTCTCTATAAACAGCATTTGCACCTGATGCATCGCTAGTTATGTAATGTAAAATACCGTCTTTTTGGGTTTCAACAGAAGTTTTAAAATGTCCTGAAAAAATAGCTAAAACATTTTTATGTTCTGACAGTATTTTTTTATAACTATCTGTATTATAAGTATTTAAAATAGATGTTTTATTTAATTCAATAATTGGAAAATGTTGAAATATAATAACTTTTTGTTTTTTATTTTTTTCTATTTTATTTAATTTTTTATCCAGCCAAGCAATAGTATCATTTTTGAAATAACCGTTGGCTGAAGGCATAAATTCTTTTGCTCCGTCAAGAAATATAAATACTATGTTTTCTTTTTTTGTTGTGTAATTAAAACTTTTTAAATGGAGTTTAGAATTTTTATTAACTATTTTTATATATTCCTCTTTTGATAGTCCACCTGCCTTAAAACAATCTTTATCTCCAATTTCAATATAGTATGGAACTTTTAATTTATTTACTGATTTTAAAAATGCTTTAAGTAATTCGGAATTTGATTGTTTAATATTATCTCCCGTAAATACTACAAAATCTACTTTAGAATCGTTATTTACGGATTTAATAAGTTTATTTAACTGTTCAATGGAATTATTATTTCCTGAAAATTCAACACCTGATACTTGGATAATTTTTATATCTTTTGCAAAAGAGGTGTTTATACTGATAAATAATGCTATAATTAAAATAAAATTTCTTAAATATATCTTCACATTAATCCTGCTTTCAAAATATATGATAAAATAAAAAAAGCATTATTACAAAAAAATTTAGAAAGCGTTACTAAAATGTTAAAAATAAAAGAAATAATATCAAAACATCCTGATATAAGTGCATATTTGCTTTTAGCAGTACTATGCTGGATATTTTTAATATGGGGAATAAATTTTTATCCTTTATTAGATGTGGATGAAACAAGGTATGCTATTATGTCAAGGGATATGGCATATTCAAATGATTGGAATACGCTGGTTTTAAATTCAGTTCCTTTTCTTGAAAAGCCGCCTTTTTATTTTTGGCTTGTAGGTTTTTCAATAAAGCTATTCGGAAATTTTTCTAATATGGCAGTAAGAATACCGATTGCTTTTTTATCAACTTTTTTTATTTTTGCTACTTATGCTTTTGGAAAAAAAGTTATATCAAGGAAATTTGGTTTATTTAGTTCAATAACTCTTTTAACAAGTGTATTTTTCCTTATATTTGCTCATGTAGCTATTTTAGACATTATTTTAACTATTTGGATTGCATGTTCTTTATATTGTGCTTATTTGAGTCATATAGTAACAGATAAATATAAAAAATACTGCTGGTGGGGTTTTTGGACGTTTGCAGGCATGGGTTTTTTGGCAAAAGGAATACTTGCTATAGCAATTCCTTTTGTAATTATGTTCCTTTATTGTTTTTTAACAAAAACATTAAAGGATATGTTTAAACCATTACATTTTTTGGTTGGCTTTTTAGTATTTTTACTTATAATACTTCCTTGGCATATAGCGATGTATCGTGATTTTGATAAAATGTTCATTCATGAATATTTTATTAAACACCATTTTGCAAGATTAATAAACTCAAATGAAATAGGACGTAAACATTCTTTATTCTATTTTATACCGGTGTTTTTAATTGCATTTTTGCCTTGGACAATTATATTTTTATCAGCTGTTTATAATCAATGTAAAGAATTATATTCAAGATTTAAACATTCAACAGGAAATATATATAATAAAATTTTATGTGCTTGTTATCCTAAAAATGAAAATGAAAAAATGTTATTATTTTCTTTAATATATTTTGTTGTGGTTTTTGGAGTTATGAGTATATCAAGCACTAAGCTTCCATCATATATTCTTCCTGCTATACCTCCTGCTGCATTTATAACAGGATATTTTTGGTGTAAAAGTTATGAAGATGATAAATATAAAAAAATTATATCTGTTTCTACAAACATTTTAGCCGCAATATTTATTTTAGCAGGTTTATTTACTGCTATTGGTTTTATATTTTTTCCTTCTAAAGTTATTGAAATACTTAATCCGTTTAAATATCCTGTATTATTGGGATGTTGTTTTGTCGGAATGTTGATGATTATAAAACTTAAATCTAAACATTTAGTTTCAATTTTTTCAGGATATGTGATAACAATGTTTTTTGTTATTACTTTTGCTGTAACAAATCTGTTTACTATTTTGTATTCAGGTGGAGAAGATGAACTTATATTATATTCAAATTATGCAAATACAATAAATACACGACTTGTAACATTTGATTTTGCTGTTAAACCAAGCACAAAAATCTATTATAATGATTATGTAGATTATATAACTGATAGAGATTTTAAAAAGCTAGAATCGATTGTTTCTAATAAAAATGTTCCTGTTTTTGTAATTGTAAAAAATAAAGAAGTAAAAAACGGTAATTACGCTAAAGAACTTGCAAAATATTTGTATCCGGTACGTATCGGTAAAAAATATTCTTTAATGTTTAATATAAAAATGCCAAGTAAAACTAAACTTTATATAATGTTTATTTGTCAACATGAAAAATACTATATTTTAACGTAATTTCATTAAAAAATCTTCATTAAAATTGTTAAAACAGATTTTTAACAGATATTTTGCGGAGCATGGTATATTGTAAAAAAATTTTAAATTTATTTTACTTGTAAATCATGAAAAATTTTACTAGGATAATCATGTCGAAAGACAGATGAAAAGATTTTACGAATAGCGTATATTGAAAAAGGGGTGGTGGCAAATACACTTTGAGTGTTTTTGTAATTTGTATTACAATAATGCTTTAAAGTTTTTAAAAATCTAATTATCACAAATTTAAAAAATCGGGAATATATTTGCATTATTCATGGATGTATTATAGAATAATATAAAATATTTTTTGGAGAAAAAATGAAATATTGTGTATTTTGTGGATCATTTAATCCTATAAATAATATAGATTTAGACATGGCAAAATTTATATTAGATAAATTCGATTATGAACATGTGATTTTTGTTCCTGCATATCGGCTTCCACAGCAATCAATAAATGAAAAACAAGCTTTACACAGATATGATATGGTTAAATTGGCTATAGAAGGAGAGAAACATTTTAGCATAAGTAATGTTGAATATAGAAATGAAAAAAATTCATATCCTTATAATTTAATCTGTGAGTTATACAATATTTTTCCAAATGTTGAAGGAAAAATGGGTTTTATAATAGCAAGTAGCGAATTTGAAAATATAAGATTATGGTATAAAGCGGAAGAATTGAAAAAGAAAGTAGATTTTTTAATTTATCAAAATGAAGATGATTTTAATCCTAATAAAAAACGTTATACATATTTAAAAGAAAATGGTTATAATTACCAAATTATAGACATGCCTTCAGAAAATTTATCTTATGCAAATGTTAAAAGAAATATAAAAAATGGTTCTGTTGTTGAAAATTTAATTCCTGATACTGTAAAAGAATATATGGAAAAATATAATTTGCTATAATATATTTTAAATATACTGTTAAAAGCTTTCTTTTTATTATATACTTTTATCGAAGGACGGATAATTTTATGGAAAGATTTTATTTAACAACCGCAATAGACTATGTCAATGGACATCCTCATATTGGACATGCTTATGAAAAAATATTAACGGATATTATTGCAAGACATTATAAAAAACGTTGTGATGATGTTTATTTTTTAACGGGAACTGATGAGCATGGTATAAAAATCCAAAAAACATCTGCATCAAAAGGAATGACTCCAAAAGAATTATGCGATGAAAATGCAAATGCTTTTAAAGAAACTTGGAAAGAATTAGAAATAGACTATAATAAATTTATAAGAACAACAGACGATTATCATGAAGATACAGTACAGAAAATATTTAAAAAACTTGTAGATAACGGTGATATTTACAAACATTCTTACGAGGGACTATATTGTAACGGTTGTGAATGTTTTTTAAATCAAAAAGATTTAACAGAAGATGGACTTTGTCCTAATCACATGACAAAACCGGAAGTTGTGAGTGAAGAAAATTATTTCTTCCGTTTAACAAAATATAAAGAGGCGATTATAAAACATATAAAAGAACATCCTGATTTTATCATTCCTCAATTTAGAGCAAATGAAGTATTAAACCAATTAGAAAATATTGAAGATATTTCCGTTTCACGTTCAATAAATAATGTTAGCTGGGGTATACCTGTTTTAGATGATGATGAACAGGTTATATATGTATGGATAGATGCTCTTTCAAACTATATAACTGCATTGGGATATAATCCTAGCGGAGAAAGTGATGAAAATTTCAAAAAATATTGGCCTGCTGATGTTCAAGTTATAGGTAAAGATATACTTAAATTTCATAGTATTTATTGGCTTGCAATATTAATGGCATTAGATTTACCTTTACCAAAACATTTGCTTGCACATGGCTGGATTACAATTGATGAAGCAAAAATGTCTAAATCCTTAGGTAACGTAATTGCACCTGTTGATATTTTAAAACATTTTGAATTAGAAAATGCAGATGCTTTAAGGTATTATATGGCCTCGTCTGCACCTTGCGGAAAAGACGGAAATTACTCTGATATAGATTTTAAAGAACAAGTAAATGCTCATTTGGCAAATTCTATGGGTAATCTTTTAAATAGGACTTTATCTATGTTGGTTAAATATTTTGACGGAGAAGTTAAGCCGGAATTTAAGACAAATTCAGCAATATTAAATACTGCTAAAAATACAATTGATATTGTAAAAGATTGTTTTGACAAATTTGAAGTATCAGAAGCTGTAAATGCAATAAATAATCTTGTAGATACAACAAACAAATATGTAACAGATAATGCTCCTTGGACATTAGCAAAAGAAGAAAAAATGACGGAATGCGGACAGGTGCTTACAACTGTTCTTGATATAATGTGCGTTATTGCTTCATTAATTGAGCCATATTGTCCTAACATTGCAAAAGATATGGCTAAACAATTATCTTTTGATTTGAATACTAAATATGATAATTTAACTTGTGATAATATTAAATGTGGAAAATTAATATCAAAAGAAGATATTAAGCCCGTATTTTTGCGTGTAGATAGTGAATTGGCAGATAAATCACAAAAGAAAAAATAAGGTAGGAGTAGTACATGAAAAATAAAAAAAATATAATAATTATTATATCTGTAATTGTATTATTATTTTTAACAGCAATAATTACTTATTTTGTACTACAAAACGAAAATAAAAAATTTGTTTCGTTCAGTTTGAATGCGCCTGAAGTAACTCAGTCAGAGTTACCTCTTTTGGTATTATTTGTTTCACCTCATTGTAAGTATTGTCATAAATTTTTGCCTACTTTTTATAAATCTATAAGTACATACAAAGACAATTTTAAATATGTTATTTTGAATACATGGGAGCCGGAAAATAGAGCTCTTGTTCAAAGTGATGTAAGTGAAACACCTTCTGTTTTTATTTATGATCCAATTATAGGTAATAAGGTTCATATACCTGTTATGGCTTTACAAATTGAAACCAGATTTCGTTTTGAATTAGACAGATACATTCGACTTCGTTCTTTTATTGATATTGAAAAAGCTAAAGCATCGTTAAAACATTAAGTTTGAAATGATATTATTTGAAGTATAATTTTATTATGGGATTAAGGTTTAAAATACTTATTACTATATTGTCAATCGTACTTTTGTATGCATTTTACTATTTTGCTATTCCTAAATTTATAAATATAGTACACAATGATATTATTAGTTTTATACAAAAAGAATACGGTATTTCAATAAAAATCAAAAATCCGAAAATTAAAATGTCATTAACTCCTGCAATATGGCTAAAAGCCGATGAGTTTAATGTTTTAAATCCTGATAACACAAATGTGTTGTATATAAAAAGTCCTGTTTTAAAAATTTCTATTTTACCGCTTATTATAAAAAAAGCAGAAATAAAATATTTTAAAGGGAAAAATCTTATTGCAAATATATATTATGATAAAGATTTTGTAATATATTTGGGTAAATATCGTATTTTGAAAGATGCTCAAAAAAGGTTTAATTTTAATGATACAAAATTTTATTTAGATAATTATAAAATAAATTGTAAAAATATATCTAACAATAAAACTTTAACCTTAGACGGTATGTATTTTAATATTGATAAATATAAAAAGAATAAATTTTTGAAAATATCATTATATTCAAAACTTATTTCCAATAAAACTCAATCAAATATAAATTTAAATATTGAAACAAAATTACCTTTCAACCAACATCTTGACGATTATCCGCCAAAACTTGTTTCTTCTGTAACTAATTTAAATTTAGAAGATATATCTGATTTTATAAAATTTTATACAAAAGGTAAAATTTCTAAAATATCTGGTGTAATAAACTATGAAGGACATTCTGCCAATACTTTTGAAGGACAAAAAGAATATTCTTCATACTTTATGATTGATAAGCCGTATATTTCTTCAAATTATCTTGTAAATGATTATATATTTGAAAACAAAATAAGAATTTACTATAATTTACTACTAAGTAAAAATACACTAAGTATACCTGATATTGCCGTAAAAACAGATAAAGTATCTTTAAAAATATCGGGATTAATCAATGATATTTCTTCCGGTAATCCAAAACCTGACATAAATGTGAGTATGTATCAAACGAAATTAGAGAATGTTTTAGAAATACTACCTTGTTTAAAACTCACAGATAAAGATATATCTATTTCACAAATGAAAAAATTAAATTTAAAATCAGATTTAAATTTAAATATTAATGTAAAAAATACCTTAGAAAAACCTTATTTATATGGTTATTTAAATATGTCAAATACAGGTTTAAAAAATAAAAAAGATATTTCTGACATAAATTTTAAATTTGATGAAGAAAATTTAAATATATCATCTCAAACTATACTATCAAAAAAAGAAAAAATAACATTAAACGGTAAAATGAAAATACGTACCCCGCATAATGCGGAATTTGAAACTAAATCAATAAATCAGGTTGATTTAGGTGAAGCTGAAAATTACCTTGTTATACTGCATAATATTTTTAATTTTAAAATATCACCAATAGAATTTATTAATACAAAGGGTAAAGGAAATTTTGATTTAAAAGTAAACGGTAGTAAAACCAATTTTAATATAAACGGAAATATTGAAGGCAAGAATTTAACTATGTATTTAAATAACATAAAAGATGCATATTTGTCGAATGCAAATTTTAATTTGTCTTTCAAAAATAAAGAATCATATTTTAAAATAGAAAATGCAAAATTAAAAAATAATCCGGTATATATAATTGGTAAATATAATCTTGGAAAAGATTTTGAAATAAAAGCAGATTTAAAAAAACAAAATTTAAATTATTTATTTGGACTATATAAAAACAATTTTAATAAACAAATTCAAACAAAGCACCTTACAAAATTAAATGGTAATGCAGATATAAAATTAGATATAAAATTTTTAAATTTGGAAAATATAAAACAAATTCAATTAGGAAATAATTTGGAATTAAATGCACTTGCTCATTTATATAATACTGATTTGTATTTTAAAAATTATAAAGTTTCGAACATTTCCGGTGATATGAATTTAAAAAATTACAACGCAAAAATAAATCTAAATACTCAAATTGCAAATTCAAATATTAAGTTAAATGGCAATATTAATAAGGATATAGCAAATATAGATTTTGATATTTCAAAAATATCATTATTTGATTTTTTATCATATATTAAACCATCACAAATAACTGTTTTAAAATCATCAAATGATTATTCATACATAAAACTTGCAGGAAATTATAAAGGAAGTATAAAACATATAAATCCTCAAAATATTAATATGAACGGTCATATCTTTTTAAAAAATTTCAATTTTATATACAATAAAAACAAATTACCTGTAAATATTATAAGCGGATATACCTATCTTAACGAAAAATCTTTATACTTAAACAAATTAAATATGCAGGTAGCAGATATGCCGGTTATATTTGACGGAAGTGTCAATAATCTTTTTAAACAGCCATATATTGAAGCTTATATATCTTCAAAGCCAAAACAAAGGTTTGTTGATTTTATATATAATAAAAATTCTATATATCCTATAAAATTAAAAGGAGATATGTCTTGTACATCTTTTATATCCGGTGAAATAAATAAAAATATAAAAATGAATACAAATCTTAAGCTTGATGAAGGTGCAAGTATTTATTATATGGGTTCAGTTATAGGAGAGCGTGATATACCCGTAAATTTGGTTTTTGATACGGAAATTACTCCAAAAAATCTTATTATTAGTTCTATAAAATATAATAAATTTATAAATTCTCAAAACAGACAGCGTCATTCTGAAAACCAACTGCAAACGACAGGTATAATAAAATTACAGGATAAAAATATATATTTTAATGATTTTAAGATAAAAACGTTATATCCTGTAGATATAAAATTGTTTAATATCCTTTTTCGAAAACCTATAATAAAAACAGGACAATTTACGTCTAATATTATTTTAAATGGAGAAATGGCTCATCCGAATGTAAATGGAGAAATTAATGTAACAGGAGCAAATATTCCTTTTTTTGATACGTCAATAAATAATATGTCTTTAAATTTCAAGCCAAAAACTATAGATATAGAAATTGATGGAAACCTTATTAATAATAAATTTAAACTGAATGCAGATGCAAAAAATTCATTAAAACCACCTTTTATACTTGAAAAAGCATCATTAAAAACCGGAAATTTTAATGTAGATAATATTCTTAATTCAATTCGTAAAAATGAAATAGAAAATACAAATTCAATAAAATTTTATCCTGTCAAATTTAATCATTTTATTGTAAAAAATTTAAATATAAATGCAGATTCTGTGCAATTTAATACACTAAAAGCTAAAAATTTAAATGCTGATGTTGCTTTATTTAAAGGTGATATAAATGTAAAATATTTTAAATTTATTCTTGCACATGGACAGATGAATGGATCAGCTCTTTACAGGTATGCAACAAAAAAATCAAATTTTAATATTAATGTAACAAATGCGGATGCAAATACACTAATGACATCATTATTTGATTTATCAGGACAATTATACGGTAGTTTAAATGGTAATATGGAATTTACTTGTATAAATACAAACAAACATAATTGTTTGAAAACACTTGCAGGAAATGCAAAATTCAATGTAAAAGACGGTAGAATGCCCAAATTAGGTTCAATTGAATATTTATTAAAAGCAGGAAATCTGTTAAAAAGCGGTGTAACCGGCTTATCTATCAATGGCATTATTGATTTGATTACACCTTTAAAAACGGGAAATTTTGATTCTATCAGCGGACTAATTTCTGTAAATAATGGAGTTACGGACAAATTGCAAATACTTTCTTCAGGTAAAGATTTATCACTGTTTATGACAGGAGAATATAATTTTTCGAATTATAACGCTAATATGTATATTTTTGGCCGGCTTTCAAAAAAAATATCTACAATGTTAGGGCCTATAGGTAATGCATCTTTAAATACTTTATTTAATACAATACCTGGTGTTAATTTAAATAAAATCGAAGATAAAAGCTTATTAAATGAAATAAATAAGCTTCCTATTTTAGAACTTTCAGATAAATTATACAGAGTCTTTACCGTTAAAATACATGGTGATATAACCGGTGAAAATTTTGTAGACAGCTTTAGATGGATAGAATAAATATTCTTAATCCTTACAAAATGACAGTATTTTAGTTTTATTTTTAATACCTTAAGGATTTGGAGGTGCTTCTCCTTCAGGAGCAGGTTTTCCTTCCGGACTAGCGTTTCCTTTAGCAGAATATAAAGTTATTGCTAAATTTATAAGCAATATTCGTTTATTTTTTTCATAAGGATATATTTCTAATTCATTGATATTAATTAAATAATTATAGCTGAATAAATCTCTTAAAAATCCTTCAAAATCTGTATAATCTGAAACAACTTTTAATGTTAATCTTTGTGCATTGTATTTACCTTCTCCTTTTTGAATAAATATATCTTCAGGAGGGTTATCGGAAGATTGAATTGAATGAGTTTTTATATGGTTTTTTCTTGCAATTTCAATTATATCGTCCAATAAAACAGCAAAAGCTGAATCAGTATCTGTACCACCTTCTAATGGTGTATAAATCTTTTTAACCATATCATTACCCATACGTAATTTCTTTTTTTGAGCAACTTTTGCTGCAGCTGTCATAAGTTGTTGATCCATAGATGCTTTTACTTCATTTTGGGTTTTAATTTGGTTAAATAAATCTATAAGACTAATAAAACGAGGTTGTATTTGTTTAAATAAAGCAACAAATATCAATATGATAAATGTAAGATATAAAAAACAATCTTTAAATTTGGCTAAATTTTTCATATTTTACACTTTCCTCACTAAAATTTCTCAATAGACTCAAGGTTTGCTGGCAGATTTTTTGGCGGCTCACCTGCTTGATCTTGATTTTGTTGTGATGCACCTGTTGGCAATCCTTGTCCCGGAGATGCATTAGGATTGTTATTATCAGGTAATTTAGGAATGTTTAAGAAATCCTCAAACAAAAATCCACGTCTGCCTTTTACTGTATTTTGTTCTTCTTGTCCTTCTTGATTGTTTTGAGTACCGCCACCTGTAGTTGTTAAATCACTATCAGACATATTTGTTATTTCAAATTCATAAAATTTTGGTGTTATTTTATTAGGATCTTCTATCACAATATTTCCTACAGTATCAGCAGATAATTCAAGACGGTTTAATCTTAAATCAGAATCTATTACAGACATTTTCATTCCTTTATAAAAATCATAGACATGTTCAACATTTGTTGATCGACCTATTATGTCTATTTTTCTATCTCCGCTAATTTTTAAGTATAAAAGCCATGTTTGTGCAGGAAGACTGGAACCAAGTGCTGTATAATAAATAAGTTTAGTTCTGTTGTGCGCAACAACAGTATTTACTTCCATTTTTTCATCAAAAGTTTCAATCCTATCTTCTTTTGCAAAATTATCTAATTGAGATTTTGCAATTTCTATATCAGAGTTTAGATTGTCTAATTCTGCTTGTTTTTTAGTAATAAATGTATTTAATCCATAAAATATTAATCCCATTGGAATAAATAAAATTAATCCGATAATGAGAGCTGCTTTTTGAACAGTAGCTGTTGTAAGCTCGATTTCCATATTTCCCCAATGGATTTTAGGAGCTTCTTCTTGTTCGGCTGAAACATCTTCTGCATCTTTTCCAAGTAAATTAAATTTTACAGGATAATCTGATAATCTATATAAACCGGAACCTATAACTTCCGGTGTAATTTTTAAAAGCAAATTAGGTAAAATATTATAAGATGCCAGCATTAAAGGGTTTTGAACATATTTATTGCTTTCTAAAAATTTTATACTTCCATCATACGGAATTTTCATTGATAAAACTTCCGCAGAAACCATATCTGTTTCAGATACTATATAAAGGTAATTTGTATTAGTTGTTTGTAATGTTATTTTTACGGAAGTAATTATTGCTTCGTAAATTTCATCACCGACAAATGAACGTAAAGCAAGTGGTTCTTCCCTAAATTCTGTTACGTTTTTACCTGACATGGTTAATATTGAATAACTGTTTTGATTTATTATCATCAAATTCCATGTCATATTTGGCTGCATTTGTTCTACAGCAAGTCCGTCAAAATCAAGAGTTTTTAATAAAGAGTTTGGTGAAGATTCGATCGCAACAAGCTTACAGCCAATTTCAACACATGCTGCATTTATTTCATCTAGTGCTGCTTGTTGTATTGCACCATAAATGACAGTTCTGTTTTCTCCATCAGAACCCTGAGATGCATTAGGTGCATCCTGCCAGCTAATAACCGGCTCTTGTTTTTTAAATATGTAAGATGATTGTTCAACTTCTGATACTATCGCACCTGTTACACCATCATCATTTAAAAGTATTGGTAAAGATATTAATCCATAACATACAGAAGGCAAAGTTACAACAATATTACTTTTTTTATCTATTTTTAATTCGTTAAAAAGGTCTAATAAAGATTCTCTAAATATATCATAATTTGCAATTTCTCTTTTTGAATAATCATATTCTAATGGTTTGCAGCTGTATTTTTCAATTGATTTGGTTTTTTGATTAATTTCAATCATTTCTAAACCGACACCCGGAGACACTGAAACGCCTACGGTTATTTTAGAATTTGCACCGAGTAGAGAAAGTAATTGATCTAACATATATTTTATCTGATTTTATTTGCTTTTGTTATATAATATCTTTGGAAATATTATAATTTAAACAAAAATCCACGTCAAATAATCTAATATAAGGTTTAAAAACTATGTTAAAGGATAAAATTTTAGAATTAAAAAAACAAAAAAATGCGGTAATTTTAGGACACTGTTACCAAAATCTTGAAATTGATGAAGTAGCTGATTATGTGGGAGATTCTCTTTATTTAAGTCAAATGGCAGCTAAAACAGATGCAGAAATAATTGTTTTTGCGGGAGTTTATTTTATGGCTCAGACCGCAAAACTTATATCACCTGATAAAAAAGTTTTGCTTCCTAATATGCAATCGGGATGTTTAATGGCAGATATGGTTGATTTAGAACAGTTAAGAGAATTTAAAAGTAAAAATAAAAAAGTTCCTGTAGTATGCTATATAAATTCTACAGCAGAAGTTAAATCAGAATGTGATATTTGTTGTACAAGTTCAAATGCAGTAAAAATAGTTGAAAGTTTAAATTCTGACGAAATTCTATTTTTACCTGACACATACTTAGGAACATGGGTTCAAACCAAGTTAAATAACGTTAAAGTAATAACATATCCGGGATTTTGTCCTACACATTTACGAATTGAAGCAAAAGATGTTGTTGAGGCAAGAAAAAAATATAATGGTGCAAAAGTTTTAGCACATCCTGAGTGTCATAAAGAAGTTTGCGAATTGGCAGATTATGTCGGAAGTACAACAGGTATAATGAATTATGCAAAAGAAAGTTCTGATAAAACTTTTGTTATTGCAACGGAAAAAGGTGTTGTTGAAAGACTAAAACGTGATTGTCCGGAAAAAGAGTTTATATTGATAAAAGATAATGTAGTTTGTCCGAATATGAAAAGAAATTCATTAGAAGATATATATCATGTACTTTTAAATGAAACAAATGAAATAACTATAGATAAAGAAATAGCGGAAAAAGCCGTATGTTGTATAAACAAAATGCTTGAGGTTTCTAAGTAATGGAAGATATTATTTACGGTAAAAATGCTGTTATAGAAGCACTGGAAAATAATAGAACAATTAATAAAGTTTTGATTATGAACAGTGTTCATAATGATACAAAAATAGATAGAATAAAAGAGCTTGCTCATAATAAAAATATTATTTTCAGATTTGTTGCAAAAGAGGAATTTGTAAAATATAAAGAATATAATCATCAAGGAGTTTTGGCTTTTGCATCACCTATTGAATATGCAAATTTAGAAGATTTCTTATCTAAGCCACATAAAAATTCATCTGTAGTTTTTTTAGATGGAATAGAAGATGTTCATAATTTAGGTGCAAGTGTAAGAGCATGTGTATGTGCAGGAGTTGAAGCAATCATCATTCCATCAAGACGCAGTGTACAAGTTAATTCTGTTGTAGAAAAAACATCAGCAGGAGCAATAAATCGTATTTCCATAATAAAAGTCAATAGCCCTGTTAATGCATTACAAAAACTAAAAGAAAACGACTGGTGGGTAATTGCAACAGATGCAAGTGCAAAAGATAATTATTATGACATTGATTATACCGATATGAATTTTGTTCTTGTTTTAGGAGCAGAACATGCCGGAGTATCCAAGTCAATAATGAATTTGTCAGACTTTAAAATAAAAATACCTATGGCGACAGATTTTAATTCCTTGAATGTTTCTAACGCTTTGAGTATAATTATTTTTGAAACGGTAAGACAAAAAAATAAAAAGTTTGTTTTTTAATATATTATATTATTATAGTGAAGAGTAATCATGAGTAAGAAAAAAAACGAACAAATTGAAAATATCGATGAAATATCAGATAAAGATGTAGACTTTAACAATTTGCAGCTTGAAAGTGAAGTTGAAGACGGTGATGATATATTAAATTCAGTATCTGATCCTAAAATTCAAGAGAATTTAAATTCTGTAAATGCAGATGACTCTGTAAGAATATATTTACAACAAATCGGTAAAATACCAATGTTATCGTCTGAAGAAGAAACAGATGTTGCAAAACGTATAAAAGAAGAACATAGCGAATTAGCAAAAAATATTCTTGTTAACGCAAATTTACGTCTTGTTGTAAGTATTGCAAAAAAATATATTGGTAGAGGGCTTTCCTTTTTAGATTTAATTCAAGAAGGTAATATTGGCTTAATGAAAGCGGCAGAGCGATTTGATTATTCAAAAGGTTATAAATTTTCTACTTATGCAACATGGTGGATACAGCAATCTATAACAAGAGCAATTGCTGATAAAGCACGTGCCATAAGATTACCAATACACATGATAGAATCATTAAACAAAATTAAGAAGGTTACTATAGATTTAACAACAGAACTTGGTAGAACACCAACAAAACAAGAGATTGCATACAGATTAGGTATAACAGTTAAAAAATTAAATCAAATAGTTAAATCAGCACAATCAACAATAAGTATAGAAACACCTGCAAATCAAAAAGATGATTCTACAAAAATTGCAGATTATATTGTTGATACATCTACAGTTACTCCTGATACAATGGTAACAAGAGAAAACATGCTTCATGATATACAGAGTATGCTAAAACAACTTATGCCTAAAGAACGAGATGTGTTGATAATGCGATACGGACTTGATAATAACGGAGAAAAGAAAACTTTGGATGAAATCGGCTCTCATTATGGAGTTTCAAGAGAACGTATAAGACAAATTGAAAATAGAGCTATTTCAAAGTTGAAAAAACTATGTAAGAATGAAAATCTTACTATAGGTTTAAAAAATTATTTTGGAACATAACTAATGAGAATAAAAAAACGAGGATAAACTAATGATAGAAATGCATGTAATGGGAATAGCACTTGACACGAGAACAGGTTCTCCAATAGTCGTTTTAAATGATAAAGATAATAGAAGGGCATTACCTATATGGATTGGCTCAGCAGAGGCAAGTGCTATAGTAAGAAGAATAGAGCATTTATCAGTGGCTCGTCCAATGACTCATGATTTATTTATAAGTTTTGTTAAACAAACAGGGTATACACTTGAAAAAGTGGAAATAGATGATGTTGAGAAAGATACATATTTTGCTACGATAATATTAACTAAGGATGATGATACAATAGAAATAGATGCACGTCCGTCGGATGCTATAGCTATAGCAATAAGAGTTGATGCGCCAATTTATGTATCATCTAATGTTCTTGCAACAGGTGCTGTTTCTACTGATCCTGCAAAAGATGAGGAAGATGCACAAGAATTTAAAAGATTTGTTCAAGATTTAAAACCTTCAGATTTTGAAAAATTGTTAAAAGACCATAAAGAAACTGATCAATAATATTAAAAAGTTTTAAAAGTCATTTTAAAATTGTTTATATAAGTTGAATGATAACAGTATATTCATATTGCATGTTTAAAGCTTTAATATTATAATCCTAGTATGAATATAAATGACGAATTTGATACAATAGCTGCAATATCTACTCCTCTTGGAACAGGTGGTTTAGGAGTTATTAGAATATCAGGTGATAATAGTTTTAATATTACTAGAAAGATTTTTAATGATGAAGTTGAAGCCGGAAAGATTTGTCATGGTTGGATAATAGATGATGGTGTACGACTTGATGAAGTTGTTGTTTTACCGTTTAAAGCTCCTAAAAGCTATACAGGAGAAGATGTAGTAGAAATTCAATGTCATGGCGGTATAAATGTTGTAAGAAATATTCTTGATGCTGTATTAAAAAACGGTGCAAGAATGGCAGAAAGAGGAGAATTTACAAAAAGGGCCTTTTTAAATAAAAAATTGGATTTATCTCAAGCCGAAGCCGTTGCAGATTTAATTCATTCAAAAACTAAACGATTTGCAAAACAATCTGCAAAAAATTTATCAGGAATGCTTACACAACGGCTTGCTGAAATAAAACGAGATATTTTTAAAACATTATCAAAAATAATAGCATGTATTGATTTTCCTGAGGATGTTTCAGAACCAGCTTATGACTCTCTTATAAATGATTTCGAAGTACAAATAGAAATGATAGATGGTATTTTATCAGATGCATCATCAAGTAATATAATGCGTCAGGGAATAAAGATTGCAATTTGCGGAAAGCCGAATGTTGGAAAATCATCTTTATTTAACGCATTGCTAAATTTAGACAGAGCGATAGTTACGGATATTGCAGGTACAACAAGAGATATTTTAACCGAAACTCTTGATTTGGGAATACCTGTTACACTTGTTGATACTGCGGGAATAAGAAATGATGAAAATGTTGATAAAGTAGAAGAAATCGGTATACAATATTCAAAACAAGCAGCTCAGGATGCGGATTTAGTTCTTTTTGTTTTTGATATTAATCAGGGATTTCAGAATGCGGATTTGGAAATTTTAAATTTTATAAAAAATAAAAAATATATAGCAATTGCAAATAAATGTGATTTGAAAAATGGTAAATTACAAAATGCTATATGTATTTCAACAAAAAATAATGTTGGTATAGACGAATTAAAACAAAAAATAAAAGATATAATTTTTGAAATATCTCCTGAAGATACAGAATTTATAACTAATGAACGCCAGCAGGAATGCTTAAAAAAAGCAAGAGAATGTTTGATACGCTCAAATGAAGCAGCAATGCGTCATGAACTTCAAGATTTAATATCAATAGATGTAAAACAAGCTTTATTATGCCTTGATGAAATAACAGGTGAAGTTATAACAGATGAAATATTAAATAATATTTTTGATAATTTTTGCATTGGAAAATAATTGTGATAAAATATTTATATGTTTACAGGGATAATAGAAGAAGTTGGCTTAATTAAAAGTTTTAAAAAACAAAATAATGGTGCTTTTATAACGGTTTCTTGTAATAAAATTACAGAAGATATGAAAATAGGTGATTCTATATCCATAAATGGAGTGTGTCAAACTGTTGTAGAAATGAGCGAAAATTCATTTCAAGCAGATGTTTCAGACGAAACACTTTCAGTTACAAATTTTTCGGATATAAAACAAGGGGACAAAGTAAATTTAGAAAGGGCTTTATCTTTAAATTCACGTATTGGCGGACATATTGTATCAGGACATGTAGAAAGTACGGTAAAGTTTTTAAATTCTGAAAAACAAAGTGAATTTTATAATATGTATTTTGAAATTGATGAAAATTTTTCAAAATATGTTATCAAAAAGGGTTCAATAACTTTGAACGGAGTCAGCTTAACAGTTGCAGATATGACTGAAAATGTTATTATGACTGCTGTTATTCCTCATACTTATGAAAATACAAATTTGTCAGAATTGAAATCAGGCGATAGAGTAAATTTAGAAACAGATATTTTCGCAAAATATATAGAGAAATTTTTGTTAAATAAAACGGTACAATCAGTTATCACAGAAGATTTTTTAAAAGTAAACGGGTTTATGTAATGGGTGAATTTGAATTTGATAAAATAGAAGAAGCAATAAAAGATTATCAGCAAGGACGTCCTATTGTTGTTGCAGATAATGAAGACAGAGAAAATGAAGGTGATTTGTTATGTTCTGCACAGTGTGTTACACCGGAAATAATAAATTTTATGACAAAGGAATGTAGAGGGTTGATTTGTCTTGCAATTTCAAAAGAAATTGCAGAAAATTTGGATTTAACACAAATGGTAGAAAATAATACCGAAAAAATGCATACTGCCTTTACACAAAGTATTGATGGCGCAGAAAAATTTGGAGTAACAACCGGTATATCAGCTTTTGACAGAGCAAAAACAGTAGAAATAGCTATAGCTCCTGATGCACGACCGCATGATTTAAGACGACCGGGACACCTATTTCCATGTGTTGCCAGAAAAGGCGGTGTTTTAACACGTGTAGGTCATACGGAAGCATGTGTAGATATGGCAATTTTATCTAAGCACAGACCGGCCGGTATTATGTGTGAAATAATGAATGAAGACGGTTCTATGGCAAGACGTGATGATTTAAGAAAATTTGCTGACGAACATGGTTTTAAATTCATATCCGTATCAGAACTTGTTGCATATCGCTTAAAATCTGAAAAATTAGTAACTCGTGAAGCTCAAGCTTTTTTACCTACAAAGTTTGGAAATTTTGAAATTTACGGATATATTAATCATATAAACGGACATGAACATGTAGCACTTGTGAAAGATGACGGTACGGAGCGTATACCTCTTATACGAGTTCATTCTGAATGTTTAACAGGTGATGTATTTCACAGTTTAAAATGTGATTGTAATTCTCAATTACATTCGGCTTTAAGTATGATTAATGAATATGGTAAAGGTGCATTAGTATATATGCATGATCACGAAGGCAGAGGAATAGGGCTTGTAAATAAAATAAAAGCTTATAATCTTCAAGAACACGGACAAGATACTATTGAAGCAAATATTTCTTTAGGATTTAAAGAAGATTTAAGAGATTATGGTGTAGGTGCTCAAATAATAAGAGATATTGGCTTTACAACATTTGACTTAATTACAAACAATCCTAAAAAAATTATTGGTTTAGAAGGTTACGGATTAAAAATACACGATATAGTGCATATAAAATCAGAAGTTACGGAGTATAATAAAAAATATCTGAATACTAAAAGAGAAAAAATGCATCATACTTTATAAAGGATAGACTATGGAAAACACTAATTATGAAACAGAACTTTTAACACCCGATATGTATAAAATATTTGCGGGTATTTATAACAATTTTCGTTCTGTTGCAGCAGAAGATTATATGTTTGAGCTACCGCCTGTTGAATATGAAGAATTTATAGATTCTATAGACAAAAATTATATAAAATGCATAGTTTTGTTAGAAAATCATATTCCAACCGCATTTTTAATTTATACTCTTGCAATATCAGAATCAATCGAATTAAATGTTATCCATTGTTTAGGTAATGAGGATTTATTAAATAAAAGAAAAGCCCTTATGGAGCGATTTTTAAAAGAAACAGAACAGGAAAGACAAGAAAAAGTTGTTTGTTATCCGCTGCTTGGTACACAATCTTCATTCACAAGTGATATATCTCATTACGGATTTAAATTTGTGGGAATTGCCGTATTACGTTTTAAAATGGATGACAAAAATTGTGAAGAAGTATTTAAGAGTGTAACACCAAATCCTCAAAATGAGCTTTATACACTATCTTCATGGGAGGATATGTATTATGACAATGCTTTAAATATTATTCATGAAGGATTTAAGAAAGCTTCTGATGCATTATTTGACACCAGATACTTAACATTAGACGGAACAAATGATGTTTTGGATAAAATTGTAAATAACGTTTATGGTAGATTTTTACCTGAAGCAACAAGTGTTTTACTTTATAACGGCAGACCTTGCGGTTTTTGTTTCGTTATAGATACAGGTAATGAAATTACCAATATTCCGCTTGTTTCCATAGAAAAAGAACATCAAGGCAAGGGTTTGGCAAAACATTTAATAAGTCGTTCACTTGGTATTATTTTATACAGTGTAAAATCCGGCAGACAACGTTATAAAGAATTAAATGTATCTGCAGAAACAAATAATATTCCTGCATTAAAAATGTACAGACATGTTGGATTTAAGGAAGATTACAGTTATCCTCAAGCTTATTTACCTATTCAAAAATAGAGTTTAAAAGTTTAAATTCTATGGAATAATAGTAAATATGGAAAACGTAAATTGGCTAAAGTTGAAACTAAATCAAAAAGCAGCAAATATCCTTTCAAATCAGGTTAATGCTGCTAAGGTTGATGTTTCTAAAGGTGCCGATATTACAAGGGGATTAGTAAATCAAACAACTAATAATATAATAAATAATGTAAAAAGTAATCTTATAAATCCTCAACAGTTGAGTATGAATAACCTTGCAAGTATTGACAGGTCTGTATATGTAAAAAACTTGTTAAATCTTCCGCAGAATATGGTGGAATTACTTGTTATGGTTCAAAATCAAAATAAAGCAGAACAAACTTTTTATAATAAACAAGCAAATTCAAATCAACAATTACAAAATAACGAAGAAAATTCAAAACAAAATAGTAATAAAAATTTAGATACGGGAAATAATTCTAACGTAAAAAATAATCAAAATAATACAGGCGATTTTAAAAAAGTTTTTAATAATGAAAATAATGTTAGACAAAATATAAAGCAGAATAATATACCTCAAAACGTACAACGAGGAAATGTTCAACCTGCAAATCAAAATTCATCAAATAATTTGCAAAATGTTCGTTCGGATAATCAACAATTTCAACAACCAAATAATTTACAAACATCAAATAATTCACAAAATATTCGTCCTAATAATCAACATAATATACATTCAAATAATCAAGAGAATGTAAAAGCACAAAAAAATATAAAAAATTTACACCATAACCAAAACCATGTCAGAAATACGGATATTAAGCCGCAAAATCAACAAATGCAGAATATAAGACAAAATCCTCAATCATCTACAGGAGATGTTCGCAATACTTTTATTGAAAATACGCAGCAGCAAGTACGTCAAAATGCAATCAATACACCGTTAAATCAGTTGCATAATATGGCAAGAAGTAATATAATGCGTAACTCATTAAGAAATTCCATAATTAATAATACTCCAACATCAGTTCAAAATGAAAATGTTGCAAATCAAATAGCTGCAAACGACCAACAGGGAATGACGGCTGAGGAGCTTGCCAATTTCAAACAGCAGCTTGCCTCGCAACTCAATCAAAATGTATCACTTTCAAATGTATCTGCTCTTTTACAAAAAAACGGTAAATTAGCAATGAACAAAATGATGACAATGATGACAATGGTTGCCTCACAAGGTATAGGAGATATTACGCCATTAAAAGAAACAATGGCAGCTATTAATTCAAGTATTGCGGCTACATCACAAAATGATTCTGTTCAAACATTAAAAAACTTAATGTTATTATATTTGCCATGGCTTCCATTGCAAGAGGGTGTCGGCTTTGATTTAGAGATTGAAAAAAACAAAGAGCATATTGATTCTGATTCAACTATAAAAATAAAGATAACAACAGTAAATTATGGCAATTTGCAGGCATCTGTTACTTTGATGTCAACGAATTCGGTTGATGTACAAATAGTATGTTCCGAGAAATTTCCCAAAAAACATCTGTTAAAAAAACTAAATCTTGATAGCAGACAACATTCAATGCAGGCAAATATTGATATACAAGCTCAAAAACCCCAATTAGAACAAAATGTAGAAAAACCAAAAGCAAAGGTAAATTTGTCAAATGTTAACGAAGTTAACCCGTATTTACTTTTAATATGCCATGCAATAATCAGACATACAATAGAAATAGATACACTCACAACTTTAGGTCAATTTAGCGAAGATATTTAATATGAATATATTTTAATATAATTATATCTCGGCTTTCTTAGCAAGAAGAAAGCCGAGATATAATTTACTATTGTCGAAACAATTTATGAAATAAAAATTTTATTTTGAACTTGTATTATCTGAACTCAACATTTGTAAAACCATGAAAGAATTATCCCAACCATTACTTGATTTAAGCATCTTTTTAGCACGTTTAATTTTTTCTTTCTTCAATTTTTCCTGCGTTTTTTGATACTTTTTAGTTAAACGTGTGCTTAATTTTCTTTCTTCTAAATTTAGGTTAATAATTTTCATTGCATTATTATATGATTCTGTTGAATATCCATTCTTAATTGCAGACGGATAATTGTAAGCCATATAATCGTAAGCATTCATCAATCTTTTTTCACCAGACGGATGAGATGAAACTAAATCAATATAATTACCTGTAATTTTATTCAAAACAGATATAAGTGAAAGCGGATTATATTTTGCGGCTACCAATAAATCAACAGCTGTTAAATCTGCTTCAAATTCATCTTTTCTGCTCATTTTTGATTCTGACAATTGTTCTGTTGCGGCAACTCCCACTGCTTTTGCGGTAGTATCTGCTGTTACACTGCCGAGAACTGAAGATATAACAGAATTTACTATTGTTTGTTTTGCACAATGCCCATTTATAATATGTCCCATTTCATGAGCAATTACAGCAGCCAATTCCTCATCCGTTGTTGCATATTGTAATAAGCCCGTATAAACATATATCTCTTTATTTATTGTAGAATAAGCATTCGCTTCTTTGTTATCTATAACTTTTATAGAAATACCACTCGGTAAACCATTATTTTTTACAAGTACATATGCAATATTATTTAATCTTTTTTGAATAGATGTAACATCTACAGTTGTTGTGGTAGTTGTTGTTGTCGTAACTGCATACGATATATTAATTGTCATAAAAGCAAAAAATGCAATGACAATACTTAAAATCTTTTTCATATTTTCTCCTTTTAATTTTCAAATAATCTATTTATTCGGCACTTTCTTCAGATTCATTAACAAAGTCTTCTTCATCAACTCCTGTTTGATTCATTTCTTCTTGAATTTCTTCATTAATTTCTGCATTATCAAAAACATCTTCTTCAATTACTTCTTCATTTTCATATTGAGCATTTTGTTGTGCTTCATAATTTTCATTATAATCTTGTTCTTGCTGCATTTGTGCTTCACGTTCTGCTTGTTCCATTTGAGAAACTGATTTTATATCAATTTTCCAATTAGTTAATTTATGAGCAAGTCTTACATTTTGACCTTCACGACCGATAGCAAGAGATAATTGGTCATCAGGTACAACAACCATAGCTTCTTTATCGTCCTCATTATTTACTAAAATATCAACTGAAACAATTCTTGCAGGAGATAATGCATTAACAATATATTCAACAGGATCTTCAGAATATCTTACAATATCAATTTTTTCATTTTTAAGTTCGTTTACAATAGTTTGTATTCTTGAACCTCTTGGACCTATACAAGCTCCTACGCAATCAACTTCAGGATCGTTTGACCATACGGCTAATTTTGTTCTATAACCTGCTTCACGAGCAATTGATTTTATTTCAACTATATTATCTTCAATTTCAGGAACTTCAAGTTCAAATAATTCTTTTACAATTTCTGCATGTGCATGAGAAACTATAACTTGAGGTAATCTCGTTGTTTCTTTAACATTTACAACATAAACTCTTATTCTGTTACCCGGTTTATAGTATTCTCCCGGTATTTGTTCACGTGATGGCATTACCGCATCTGCTTTTCCTATATTTACGATAACATTACGTCCTTCTACTCTTTGGATTATACCTGTAATAAGAGTTCCTTTTTTATCCATAAATTCATTCAATACCATATTTCTTTCGGCTTCTCTTATTCTTTGTGTAATAACCTGTTTTGCGGCTTGTGCTGCAATACGTCCAAAATGTTCCGGCTCAGGTGTAACTTCTATTTTTACTTCATCATCTATTTCTACATCTTCATCTATATCTTTTGCAACAGCAAGTGATATTTGTTCATCTTCCTTTCCGTCTTCAACAGACTCAACTACAAGTTTTGTACAAAATACACCGATTTCTCCTGTTTGTTCGTCAAGAATAGCTTCGATATTAGCTGCATCTTTACATCTCATTGATTTTTTATATGCAGCTACCATTGCATCACATAATGATGCTATAGTTACATCTTTTGGAATTCCTCTGTTTTTTTCAAGTTCTTCACACGCTTCAAACAATGCTGTTCCAATTTTAATCATTTTTATTCCTTTCTATTGTTCCATATACAATTTTGAAGATTTTATTTTTTCTAACGGTATAATCATCTGTTTATTATCTGAAAGCCGAACAATAGTTATACCCTCTTTTTCGTCATAATCTACAAGATTTGCTTTAAAAATCTGTTCTGTACCATCTTCAGGCGGCTCTTTTAATTTTATGCTTATATTTTTTCCTCTAAAAATTAAATATTCCTTATTTGATTTAAATTTTCTTTCTAATCCGGGAGATGATACTTCCAAATAGTATTTACAAGGTATAAGTTCATCTAAAAAGTCTTCCATACTTCTTGTAACATTTTCACAGTCATCAAGTGTTACAGGATGTTCAAAGGAATACAAATAAACTCGTAAAAACCAACGATGATTTTCCTTTACAAACTCTATTTCAACAGGCACTAAGTTATATCTCATTGCCGTATTTTCAATAAGAGGTGTTATTTTTTCTAATATCTCATGTCTGTTAATTTCTTCTTTCATACGAACCTTATCCCTTATGATAAAAAGAGAACGGGAAACCCGTTCTCTTTTTTAAAGAAACCTTATCTGTATAATACTATAAAATTATATAAATGTAAAGTCTTTTACGTTATATTTTGTATTTTTAAAGTACTTATTGTATTACCTGTCATAAATTTTCTAAAAATTTCATCCATATCTTTAACAAGAGGTTCCATCATACATTGATGTTCAGGCAATGTAGGACATATAAATAAACATTTTGCAGGAGTATATTTTCCCTCTATAACCTCATAAATCTCTAATAACGTTGAATTTTCTTTGCCTTCATGCAACTTAAATCCGCCTTGAGGACCTTTAACAGAGATTAAATATCCGGCTTTTACTAACCTTTGTAATACTTTTGATAAATGATTAGGTGATATATCAAAGAAAGCAGATACACTTTTTAGTGAATGTATTTCATTTTTTCTGTTTGCAATATATACCATTGAATGAAGTGCTATTACAGCTGCTTCTGACATGTTTATCATTATACCACATCTCCCTATTGGTATAGTAATGCTAATATTATTATTTTGTCAATATTTAGCTGAAAAATGAACTATAATCGTGTTATAAAAGTTAAAATAATGGCGAAAATATCTTATAGAAGATATATAAGCCCGATATAATCAATAAATAACCGCAAATTTTCATTAAAACGTCAGAAATCTTAGCAAATGCACCCATATTTTTTATTCCTGATGTACAAACTCCTGCAATGACAAGTATGATACCCTGACCTATAGAGAACAAAAATAACATAAGAATTGCAATAGAAATATTATCTACAACTGCTGCAAATGCCATAATACCTGCTAATATAGGCGTAGAACAAGGTGTTCCTGCAAGAGCAAAAACCATACCTATTATAAACGGATACAAAAATGTATAACCGCCTTCGTTTTTAGGAAATGATTTTATAAATACAGGAAATTCAAAATCTAATATTTCTGCAAGTTTTAAACCCATTACAATTAAGAATGAACCGATAAAAAGTCCAAAATAGCTTCCTAAAAATGAAACAAAGACTTTACCCGTAACTGCACAAATAATTCCTATAATACTAAATACAACTGATGTTCCAAAGATAAATATAATCATCTGCAATAGTGTTTTTGCAGGTGTTTCTTTGGAATAACCGCCTATATAACCGATTATTATAGGAAGCATAGCAAGCGAACATGGGCTGATTGAGGCAACAACACCACCCAAAAATGATGCTAACAGCATCATCATTTCAAATTGTCCGCTATTACTATTTTGCAAAAACGATGTAAATAAATCGGTCATATTACCTCAAAAGCTCATTTAAATACTTATCAAATTTCTTCTTTTCAACATACCCTTCTGTTCTGCGAACTTCCTTACCTGCATTATTGATATAAATAACTGTAGGAACAAGGGTTATGTTATAATTATTAATTTCTTCCTGTACTTTTTTATCATTGCTTTGAACATCATATTCAATAAATTCTATTTTACTATAATATTCAGGAATAGCTTGTTCAAAAACAGTTTTCATCTTTTTACAATCTATACATAGTTTTGATGAAAATTTTATAACTTGCGGTTTACCTTCAACATGTTTTGCGGCAGATACTGATTTGCTATCTGACAATAAAGCATAAGCTACCATTGGTAAAATAAAAATTAAGCCGATAATAATAAAATTTTTTTTCATTGTTAAACTCCTTTTCTCTACAATATTAATTTACTGTTGAAAGTTTATTTACAAACCCCAATCGGGTAATTTTTTAAGAAATTTATGCTTCTACTTTGTAATCACATTTTTGACATCTTTTTAAATTAATATCCGAATCTTTGGAAAATGCTTTTGACCATTCACAAATACTTTGCAATATCGGCAAAACCGATTTCCCTTTTTCAGTTAAACTGTATTCTACTTTTGGCGGAATTTCACCATACTGTTTTCTGTTTATTAAATTATCGTTGATAAGTTCTTTTAATGCAGAAGCCAATACTGCATCCGTAACATTGACCATTTCCGAACGTATTTCACAATAACGCAATTTGTCCATTTCTGCTAAAAGACACAATATTCTGGGTTTCCATTTTCCGCCAAAAGCTTCTAAACCATATTCAATCGGACATTTTATTTTATCATTGGATTGAATCATGTTTACTCCTTACTATTATTATAACATATTTATAAGTTTTGCATAGTTACTTCAAAAATAATAGTTACTTTTCTAAACATGAACTAAAAATATATTAATTTAATTTATTTGCAATAAGAGCAATAGTTCTAGGAAAATTTTGCTGAAGATATTGTGTTCTTACTGCCATTGCAGGATAAGCTTTTGCTGTTGTTAAAACTGCATTTGTTTCTGCAATAGTTTCGCTTAAGCCGCCTGTTTCACCGTTTTGATGGGTTAATGTATTTATAAAATAATCTATATGTTCTCTTTGTGATTCAGGATACTGTTTTAAGAATGCTTCTTTTTCTTCATTAAATACTTTGTTTACATCTTTTTGCATTGTTATAGAGTTTTTTATCATTGAGTTATGATAATCTTCTACACTTTTCGAACTTACATTTTTATAATCAATTGCATGTCCAAGTTCGTGAAGCAATAAGAAATCACTATCTGCTGTTTCTATCGTTAATTCTGAACCGTTGTAATATGAATCTAATGGATCATTAATACCGTTTAACAGAAGCACACTATCTTTTAATTTTAACAATTCTTCGCCCGGAAGTTTTTTTAATATTTTAATTAAATTTTGTTTATCACCAACTATATCGGTATCAAAATCAAATTCAGCATTTTTTGTTTCATCAGATAATGATTTAACTTTTAATTTTTTATCATCTGTTACTATTTCGTACTTTTCATCACCGTTAGAAGAAATACATTTGTTATCATTAATAACTTCAAAAGTTGATTTTTTATTTAACAACACATTTCCATTCTTATCAGTAATTTTGTATTCTGTTATTCTGTTACCTTGCGGATCATTTTCATAAAGGTAATCTGTTTGTACACCTTCAGGTGATTGCATAGACTTTTTAACAGATATTATACCTGTTTTTTTATCAATTGTACCTGATGATAATGTTGTTTGTTTTCCGTCAGGTGTTTTTCTGACTACATTTAATACGCCGTTTACGTCTGATAAAGATGTATATTCATAATACTTTGTTTTTTGATTTTTATCTTTTACTATTTTAACTTCACTGTCAAATACAGGTCTACCAACAATACTATCTTCTTTTAAACGAACCATAGATGTTGTATTATTTCTTAAGTCAGATGTTTTTTTCTGAATATATTTATTACCGTTTGTTTTTGAAACATATTTTCGTTCATTTTCAATAGCTAATGTTTTTAAATTTTTATCAAGTAATAATGATTGGGCATTATCATTATTACCTTTTGCTGTTAATGTATAGGTATTATTTTCATATTTATCTTTTTCAAATTGTATTTCTGTTAAATTTTCAAAAACACTTTCTAATTCTGATACCTTTTTGGCAATATTATTTGTATCAGCCATATTTTTATCTGAAGCGATAGTTATAATATTTTTAGTGGATAAACCTGTTTTGGTTAGTGGTAAAGCTCGCTTCATACTATCAACAGTTAAATTATCCGCATAATTCATCATATCTTTACCGGAATATTTGTATTTACCGTCAGAGTTTTTCAACTCTGCTGTTTTTGAAAGCATATCAAGTTGTTCTGCAGGTTTTGCAGACATCAAAGATACAAATTCACCTTTAATGTTAGGATTTTTAGCAAGAGATAAAACTGAATTCCACTTTTTAGGTTCTTCTGATAAATATTGCTCAAAAGATGCCAATTGCCCTTTATGAAATTTACTTTTACCGTTACTCTCTTTTATTTTAGATAAAATTTCTATACTGTTATTAAGATTAAATTTTTCAGTTTCAAAACTATCTCTAACATGGCTTGAAGGCATTGTAACAACACCTTTTAGCACCTGTTTTCTGATAGGTTTTACAGCAGATATCGGCTGAATGTTCATGAAAAATTTACTCCTATACAGTCATTTTAAAACTCCTAAAAAAATAATTTGCGCATAATATTAACAAAATGTAACCTTTATTTTTAAAAGATTTAACTATTGATTAAATTTTTTTAAATTTAAACAGTTCGACATTGACTGTTTCAGCTCAGTTTATATACAATTACTTTTATGCCATATTTAAAAAGAAAGGATTTTATAATGAAAGTATTAATTATTAACGGTAGTCCGAGATTAAACGGAAATACAACAAGAGCTATAAATGAACTTGTTAAAATATTTGATGAAAATAATGTTGAAACAGAAGTTATAAAAATCGGTAATAAAGATATAAGGGGTTGTATTGCTTGCAACAAATGCTTTGAAAAAGGTAAATGCGTATTTGATGATGTTGTAAATGAAACAGCCGTAAAATTAAAAGATGCTGACGGAATAATTATTGCAAGTCCTGTTTATTATGCAAGTGCTAATGCAACTCTTGTTGCATTCATGCAAAGATTATTCTATTCAACATTTAATGTAGACAAAACTATGAAAGTTGGAGCAAGTGTTGCCGTATGCCGTAGAGGCGGAGCATCTTCAACATTTGATGAATTAAATAAATTCTTTCCGATTGTAGGTATGCCTATTGCTCCAAGTCAGTATTGGAATAGTGTTCACGGCAGAGAAACAGGTGAAGCAGAACAAGACTTAGAAGGTTTACAAACAATGAGAACTCTTGCTCGTAATATGACTTTTATGATGAAATCCATAGAACTTGGTAAAAAAGAATTTGGCTTACCTGATAAAGAAGAAATAACTTATACACATTTTATTCACTAAATAATATGAATAATTAGTTATTTAATAATATTAATCCCTAAATTTATAATCAAATTTGTGATATTATAAATTTAGGGATTTTAATTGAAATGAAACAAATATTAGTTGTAAATGTTATTTTTTATATTTTTCTTATTCAAGTATTTAATCCTGTTTATGCATATATTGATCCCGGTACGGGTAGTATGCTTTTATCATTAGTATTATCTATTGTTGGAACATTATTTTTTATTTTTAATTTATTAATTATCAAATTAAAAAGATTGTTTTTCATAAAAAATAAAATAGAAAACAAATTTCCTATCGTTATTTTTTCAGAAGGAAAAATGTATTGGAAAATATTTAAGCCAATTCTTGATGAATTTGAAAAGAGAGAAAAAACTGTTACTTTTCTGACTTGTAATGAAGATGATTATGTGTTTGATGAAAATTACAAGTACATAAATGCAAAATATATAGGAACAGGTTATAGTGCAATGTCAAAAATGGCTTTTTTAAAAGCTGATATTTGCCTTATGACAACACCTCAACTTGACGTATTACAGTTAAAACGCTCTAAATTCTGCAAAAATTATGTACATATTTTTCATTCTATAAGCAGTTCAAACGATTACAGATTATTTGCACTTGATTTTTATGACACAGTTCTATGTGATGCAGAATTTCAAATAAATGATATTAGAGCAATAGAGAAAAAAAGACAATTGCCTGCTAAAGATTTAAAAATAGTCGGCTCTCCTTATATGGATTATTTAGAAGAATGTTTAAATAAATCAGATATACAAAAAAATAATAATTTTACGATACTTATTGCGCCAACATGGGGACAAGACGGTTTGTTATACAAATATGGAAGTAAACTTATAGATAAATTAGTAAAAGATAATTACAATATAATAATAAGACCTCATCCACAATCTTTAATTGTAGAAAAAAATATTATAAAAAAACTTGAAAATCAGTATTCCTCAAATAAAAACATTACTTTTGATTATGATAACAATAATCTGATTTCAATGGCTAAGGCCGATATTATGATAAGTGATTTTTCAGGAATAATGTTTGAATATGCGTTTCTTTTTAATAAACCAATTTTGTATCAAAACAGTAAAATGAATGATGAAATATATGATTATTCAGAATTAGGAATAAAACCTTTAAGATACAGTGTTTTAAATGATATAGGTATTGAACTTACTGAAAGCAATATCGGTAATATAGATAAAATGGTTGAGGAACTTAGAAATAATGAAAAAATTTTCCAACAAATAAACAATGCAAAAAACTTATTTTGGGCAGAACAGGGTATTGGTGCAAAAAATGTTGTTAATTATTTAATACAAAAACAAAAGGATATATCACAATGTTAAGTACATTATATTACATTATAATATTTCCGTTATACGCTTTTTTTGAACTAATATTTAATTTTTTGGTTACTCACAGCACACTTGGATTAATAGGGATTATATTTTTCATAAGCTTGGTTGTTAATATTCTTTGTGCACCTCTATATATAAGAGCCGATATTTTACAAAATGAAGAAGATGAACTTCAGAAAAAAATGAAATGGAGAGTAGATTCAATTAAAAAAAATTTTAAAGGTGATGAAAAATATTTATTACTCTCTGCATATTATCGGGAAAATAATTATAATCCGATTATGGCACTTAGAAACTATTACAGTTTGCTTTTACAAATCCCGATTTTTATTGCAGCTTTTTTATTTTTTTCACAATTAGATATTTTAAAATTTTTTCCTGCAAATACAGTAAACTTTGATTTTACCAAACCCGATGCACTATTAAAAATCGGCTCAATAACTATTAATATTTTACCTATAGTTATGACTATTTTTAACTGTATTGCAGCTTTAATTTATAGCAGTAAACACAAATATGCAAATAAATTAGAAATGTGGATTATTCCTATTTTATTTTTGGCACTTTTATATAATCAACCTGCCATTTTATTAATTTATTGGACATTTAATAACTTCATATCAATGCTAAAAAATATCTTTCTGTGCTATTTTAATGAAAATTTAAATAAAAAAATCTATTTCAGTTTAATTTCAATTTGTATAATTTATTTTTTATTTATCAGTTCCGCATCATTATTAGTATTTATAAGTATTCTTCTTTTATTACTTGTGTTAATTTTGGCAAAACGTAAAATATTAAACTTTTTAAATAATATTTTTGATGATAAAACAACACCTGTATTTTTATTATTTTCTTTTTGTTTAGCAATATTTATCGGCTTATACATTCCGTCCTGCACATTATCAGGTTCACCTTTGGATTTACCGTCTGTAAAACCGTTTAATAATACTATTCCGTTTTTATTAAACAGTTTTATGCAAAGTATTGGAATATTTATATTTTGGGGTGGAATTTTATATTCTTTTGCAAGTAAAAATATT
Organism: uncultured bacterium; assembly: GCA_902776035.1. Lineage (GTDB taxonomy): Bacteria > Cyanobacteriota > Vampirovibrionia > Gastranaerophilales > Gastranaerophilaceae > UBA6984. The sequence goes on along the minus strand of CACYOO010000012.1, from coordinate 24,792 downwards.
CAAAAATTATTTTCTTTTACTCTAATATTTTTATTTGCATGGAGTATTTTGAATTTTATTACGGTTGATTACCCTAATAGTGTACTTAATCCTGATTGTACTTTTATAATTACATCTGGTACAAGTGCTTTAAACTTATTTCATCAAATTTTTAATTTAATTCTATTCCTTATTATATCCTGTATTATTGTATTTTTTATATGTAAATCAAAAAAAATATTTATACAATTTACATGTCTTATCGGATTAATTTTAATATGCTGTTCAACATTAAATGTATTTAATATTATAAAAACTTTTGCCATAAATAACAAAAATATTGCAGATAAAGCTCAATATCTAACAAAAGAATTAAATTTAAGTAAGGATAAAAAAAATATAATAATTATAGTTTTAGACAGAGCAATAAGTTCTTATATTCCTGTTATATTTAAGGAAATACCTGATTTAAAAAAGAGTTATCAGGGTTTTACATTTTATCCTAATACAATATCCTATGCCGGCTCTACAATATATTCATTTCCTTCTATGTTTGGCGGATATGAATATACTCCTGATAAGTGGTTCTATTATTATACTCATGGTAAACTTGATGAAAAATATAAAGAATCTCAATTTGTTTTACCTGAATTATTCTCCCGACAAGGTTATGATATAACACTTGCAGATATTCCGTTTTCTGAATATTACTACAGCATAATATCAAAAGAAGACTTTAAAAAAAGAAATTTTAAACATCTAAAATTAAAAGAAAAATATGGCGATTTATATATTAAAAATTTCTTTAATAACAATAAATATACACTGTATATAAATTTATTAAACAGAAATTTGTTATATTACAGCTTTTTAAAAGTTTCCCCACCAAGTATGAGATTAGCCGTTTATAATAATGGTCAATATTTAAACAGTAAAAAAGCACATAAATATAAATATTTTGATTACACTTTTAATAATTATGCAGAATTATATTTTTTACCTGAACTTACAGATTTTTCATCTAAAAAACCTACATTCAATTTAATTGTAAATGAACTTACTCATGACCATGCATTATTAACAAAACCGGATTATACTTTTTTTAACAATGATATTAAAAATAAAAAGACGTATAAAAAAACTAAAAATGTAACTCAGCAAGAATATGATGTTAATGCTGCAGCATTAATATTAACAGGAAAATATCTTGATTATCTGAAAAAAAATGGGGTGTATGACAATACAAGAATAATTATCGCATCTGACCATGGATGTCCGTATTATATAAATACACCTTATTCGGAACAAACAACAAAAAACATTGTAAATTATAATCCTGTTTTAATGATAAAAGATTTTAATTCAAATGGTAAATTCTCTGTTAAAAACGATTTTCATACACTTGCGGACATTCCACAATTTACACTCAAAAATATAATCAAAAATCCTGTAAATCCATATACAAATAAATCATTAATTGCACCAACCCCTAAAGAAACGACTATATTAATGCATATTAACGGATATTGGCAAAAAGAACAGTTCAGAACTAATCCAAAATTTTATATAAAACATGCAACATTCAGAACAGTTAAAGATGATATTTTTGATGATAAAAATTGGGGTGAAATAGTGGATTATAAAACTGTTGAGAATAGCGGATATATAAAACCATAAGTAAATTGTTAAATATTAAATATGTAAAATTTTATTAACATTAGCCCAAAAAACATGCAATTTCACCTTTTTGAATGTTTTTGTATATTTGTGGTGTGTTATATGCTAAAGTTATAAGTGTATAAATACTGATTATATATAGCGAAAAGAGGTCTACATGAGTTTTAATGTAAATGCAGCGGCAAAACAATTAGGAGTTGATACGAGTAAAATTACGGCAAGTGCTGATGGTAGTACATATACAATAACGGCAAATGGTGTTACAAAAACATATAAAGCAAGCGGAGATGGAGAAAATTCTGTCTTTACAGAACAAACTGCACAAACATCAGGTTCAGGTACTCCTGCAGCTTCAAGCAGCTCAGGCGGAAGTATAACTGTAGATCAGAGTATTTGGGCACAAAACATGTCTGCATTAACGAGCAATTTGCAAGCAGACTTGTTCATGAACGGCGGTTTAATGTCAGGTATGCCTGGTGCGACTGATAATTCAGGCGGGTTATTCCAAATTATACAAAATTTAATGAATGCTATTAAAATTCAAATGCCTACAATGCCAACAATTCAACCGGTAATACCACCAGTTGTTGTTGATGGCAGCGGTTCTGGAAGTGGTGTTGGAAGTGCCGGAAATGCCGGTGATGCCGGAAGTACTGGTGGTGCTGGAAATGAAACAAAAACAAAAGAACAATTGGCTAAGGAAAAAGGTTTAATTGCGGGTAACGGATCCGGTGCGTGGAATTTTAAAGGTGTATATTATAAAGATACTGATGGTAACGGTGTATTAAACCAAAATGATAGCCACGCTGATGGAAAATGTTATGTTTGGGATGAAGAATCTCATGATTTTATAGAATATACAAGAATTTCCTCCGGTAAATATCAAACAGCAAATGGTGATACTTATGAATTAAAAATAAGCAAATCTGGCAATGTAACATCTGCTAGTTTTAAAAAAGTTTCTGAGGATTCATCTTCTAATAATAAAGATAACTCAAAAGCAGCAAGTGATATTTGTTTAGATGTATTTGATTCAATAGACGGTTGGGGAACAAAGAATGATAAATTGAAACAAACTGTAGGGTATCATGAAGTAAGTTCTCCGGCATATCCATTCTCGTCAAATAAAGCGGCAGTTAATGGAAAATTAAATAAAGATAATATTATGGCAGTATTAGATAAATGGGATTCTGAATATTCAGAAAAAGGTTCCTTCTTTAAAGCCGTTTGTGATGATACGGATGATGATATTGATGGAGCATTAAAATATGCTCAACAAATGTTTGATGTTTTAGTTGCACATGCAAAAGAAAAAGGTGTTGATGCAAATTCTTTTATCGCAAAATTCAATGCGGAAGTTAAAAATTCATATATGTATGTAAGCTTTGATACATTAGAAGAAATTTTTGAAAATTTAAGAAGTGCAATAAAATCTAAAGAAAGTGCAAGTTAATAAAAAATAGATATTTTTTATATTTTATAAATACATAAAAAGATGAAAACACGTAAATTGGTTTCATCTTTTTTATGCAAAATTAATTTGATTCTATGTATAAATTTATAAATTCTATATCGTCATAGTCTATATATGAAGTTTGAGCCATGTTACGTCCTGTTTTTATGGTAACTTCATTTAATTTGTTTTGTTTTATCAGATTATTAGGTATTTTTATTCTTTGCCCATCTCCGTTTAATTGGATTTCTGCAATTTTTGTTCCGTTAAAAAATACTTCAGGAGGACTTGAGTATGCATAGACAATTTTATTTTGTCCCATAGAACGTGCCATTTTTGTATCTATTCCGATTATTGAGCCGATTACAAGGTTAGAATTACCGTTTGTGCTCTTTATTAAAAACTGCTTTGTATATGACGGCCCTGCGGATTGAACTTTAAATTCACCTGCATTTGCAGATAATTCCGAAAAACTGTTATCCCCTAAATGATATAATGAACTTTCAATCTGTATATCTCTTGGTGAAGATTTTTCTATGCCAACAGTTATTGGTCGTGATGCAATTTGTTCATTTATTGTTAATGAAAACGGTTTATATCCGTCTTTTTTTACTGACATGATTGTATCTCCGGATATATCTGCTTTTAGATTAAACATGCCGTTTTGATTTGTTTTTGTTGAAAACTTTTTTTGTGGAATATTGATTTCTGCACCACCTATCGGCTGATTAGTGTCTGCATCTACAATTCGGTGTGTTCCGTCAATACTGCCTTCTTTTGATACATTTCCGTTATAAACGGAACATTCAGCTGTTGTTGTTAATAAACAAATCGATAAAATAAATAGTAATATTTTTTTCATTATGCCCTATCTCCCTAACATAAAATAATTTACAGCTTTAAGGAAAACAAAACATGCGAAGATATAATTAAAAAAAGTATTATTATTCTTTTTTGAAAAATATGGTTTGTAATTTATTTTGTTTTTGTTATTATAATTTTAGTCATGCTTTGCAGTTTGCCGGTGTGATGAAATTGGTAGACGTGCCAGACTCAAAATCTGGTGTTATAATATTAAAGCATGAAACGGAGTCGAACCTCCGGTTCTTACCTCTCGCAAAACTTGACATTAAGTCAACTTTTGCTCGGCAGAGTGGCCACCGGCAATTGCTTTTTAATTTATAGTATAAAGCTAATAAATATTATATAATATTTTATTGTCCGTTAATTAATTTATTATAAAAATCCAAATGAATATTTGCTTTTTTAGAGTTGTTTAACATTTTATATGTGTATGCTAAATTGTATTGAAAATCCGGCTCGGTATTTTTTAATTCAACTGCCTTAGAAAAATACTTTTTAGCATGCTTATAATCTCCTAACCTTAAGTATGCACAACCGGTATTGTAATATCCATAAGCAAAATCAGGTTTTAATTTAATTACTTTTTTATAATTATCTATGGCTAAATTTGGTCGTTCTTCGTATAAATAAATATTAGCAAGATTGTAATATGGTTTATAATAATCAGGGTTTACTAATATGGCACGTTTATACATAAACACTGCATCAGATATTTTATCCTGATCCTGTAAAATGTTTCCTGTTAATAACCATATTTCAGCTGTTCTATCATTTTCAGGTATATTTTTTATAACTTTCATTGCTTCATCTAAATTATTGCTGTTGTATAATGCAATAACTTGTTCAGTTATATTATTTTCTAAAGCTTCTACATTAATTCCTAAACAAAATATCGTAAGTAATAATAAAAATCTTTTCATAACAAAATTATACGTTAAATAATATCTTCGTCCAATATTGGAAATTTTTAAATGCATGTGTCAATATATTATTAATGTCTCTTTTACTGATTATATAACTCTGTTTTGCTACTAAACAGAGTTTTTCTTTTATTTTAATCTCAAAAAACAAGCATGTATTATTTACAAAACTTAATAAATCGTGAAAAACATGGCAATTATTGATGATAGGAATACTTTATTATAATGTAACGGTTTATGGTTTATTGAATAACGAAAGTTATCGGAGGTTAAATTAATATGACACTTGGTTTGAGTAATCTTATGGATGCACCTTTAATGGGTCCTTACATGGGAATGGGTATGATGCCAAATATGGGTATGGGAATGATGATGCCTGGAGTTGTAATGCCAACTTACAATCCTCAAGCGCAAATGAATAACATTCAACAATGGGATAATTTTGGAATAAACAGACAAGTTCAAATGTTCCAAAACCAAAACAATGCTCAATTCCAAATGTCTTCTCAAATGAATGACATTCAAAGACAAGCTCAAATTTTGCATAGTCAAATAAAAGAAAATAACCAAGATAATGTAAAAGCTGAATACAGAAAATTATTAAGTTCAGTAGAAGCACAATACGGTTCTCAACTTCAAGGCATGCCTGAAGAACAAAAACAAGCAAAATTAAGAGCATTTGCAGAGCAAGTTTATACACAAACAACAGGAACTTACATAACAGATGATATAAGAGCAAATTCTTCAAGTTCATTTGTATCAGGTATCAAACAAGTTTTATCATTTGGGCTTTCAAACAGAACAACAGCTGATGAAAATATCGCAATGATAGAAGGAACAAGACAAACTACCGGCTCTAAAGCAAGCAAAATATTAGGAAATGTTGTAGCAGTTGCAACTCCATTATTAGCTTTAGGTGCAGCAATATTCGGTTTTAAAAAACACTAGAAATTAAAAGCTATAATTTAGCTAAAAGTATATAAAACATTTACTTTCAGGCAGAAGTTCAATTAGAATTTCTGTCTGTTTGTTTACAAAACTTAACAAACTCTGAAAAACATGGCAATTATTGAAGAAAGAAATACTTTATATAAATGTAAGAGATAAACGAGAGATAAGAGGTAACAAAAATGTCATTAAATTACGGTATGGGTTTAGATGTATCATCATTAATGAATTCATCATTTATTAGTTCTCCGTACATGACTCCAATGAATGGATATATGGGACTTGGAACATTTGGTCTGTTGAATGGTAATACTGAACAATGGCAGCAAATGCAGCAAGCTCAAATGCAAAATATGCAGAGATGGGATAATTTTGGAATAAACAGACAAGTTCAAATGTTCCAAAACCAGAACAATGCTCAATTCCAAATTGCATCTCAAAACTCTGATATACAAAGACAAATACAAGTATTAAACAGTCAAATAAAAGCTAATAATCAAGATAATATCAAAACAGAATACAAAAAACTTTTACGTTCAGTAGAAGCACAATATGGTTCTCAACTTCAAGGTATGTCTGATGAACAAAAACAAGCAAAATTGAAAGCTTATGCAGAACAAATGTACACTCAAGTTACAGGTACTTATATCACTGATGATATAAGAGCAAATTCTTCAAGCTCATTTGTATCAGGTATCAAACAAGTTTTATCATTCGGACTTTCAAACAGAACAACAGCTGATGAAAATATCGCAATGATAGAAGGCACAAGACAAACTACCGGTTCTAAAGCAAGCAAAATATTAGGAAATGTTGTAGCGGTAGCAACTCCATTATTAGCTTTGGGTGCAGCTATATTTGGATTTAAAAAATAAAAATTAAATTTTAAAATATAATTAAACAAAAACTGTCTGAATTAATTCGGACAGTTTTTGTATGTATTTTATAAATTATTGTTTTCTCTCTGTATAAAATATTTCTTCCATTTTATCAGCAATAAAATAATTTCCCATAGATGAAAAGTCAAATGATTGTTTGCTTAAAGCTTCATATTCTAATTTAAAATCTGCTTTTGTAGTTGTTTTATTTGCACTTGATAATTCCATAAGTTTTTTGAGTACAGGTATAAAATCTGCAAAAGTATCTTTTTTATATGTAATGCTTATTGCAGAATAAATTTCTAAATAATAATTATTCTTTTTAGCATCTGCTTTTGCATTTATCCCATATTTATAAATTGTATCAAGGATTTCATCAACATTTTTAAAATCTTCCGTAGATATGATAAACATGTTATTATCTTTACGAAGATCAATATTAAAGCTCTGCTTTAATAATTTACCTAATTTTAAGTTGTATTTTAGAGTAGCATCTTCTAATACTTCATTTTCAATGCGTACTAGTCCGGCATTTTTTAAAATAATATTAAATGCACCTACTAATTTTATATCTTTTTGTTTTAAATTTTTTTTAACATTCTTACTTAATTTTTTATTAAATCTTTTTTCACTTTCCTTATGGTTATACAATTGTACTCTATCAAAAGATTTTTCTAAACTCAAAACAAAATCTTCTGCAAAGAACAAAAGAAATGAAAATACAATTACTTCTAATGCAAATAAAATTAAAGTAAAATCAACATTAGCAATATGTATCCAACTTGGAGCGAAAATAGACTTTTGTATTTCATAAATTGTTCTAAAAAAATCATTTGCTGTTGCAGGCAAGTTATATTGTAATGTTGAAAGAATAAAATATATTGTTGTCAAACCGGCAAGCATAAACAATAAAAATTGTACTAATTTTAAAAGTGAAAATGTTCCCTTTATAATATATTTTATTAATTTCATAATTTACTTATTACCTCTTTGGGATTTTCTATACCAATAATAAATTGCTCTTGCTACTCTGTGTGAACTGTGTCTTACTAATCCCTCTTTGTTTTCTTCAATAAGATTTTTTTGAACAATATCTACATTAATATTTTGTTTGTCTAAAATAACAGGTAATTGACCGCATTTTTCATAATTATCGGACATATTTTTAGGTAATGACTTATTAACTAATACTGCATCAACTAATTTATCACTACCGGCATGTTTATATAATGCCTCTAAGTGGTCAGAAACTTTATATTCATCAGTTTCTCCCGGTTGTGTCATGACATTGCATACATAAATTCTTTTTGCATTAGATTTAATTACGGCATTAGCAATTTCTTTTACAAGTAAGTTAGGTATAACACTTGTATAAAGACTGCCCGGCCCTAATATAATTAAATCGGCATGTTTTATTGCGGTTAGTACATCTTCTAATGGTTTACAATCGGATGGTTCGGTAAATAACCTTTTGATTTTACCATGTGCTTCAGGAATAGCGGATTCACCATGAATAATACGACCATCTTCAAATTCTGCGGCTAAACGCATATTATCCAATGTTGACGGTAGTACCCTTCCTCTGATTGAAAGTACATTTGAAGATTCTTTTACTGCACGATACATATCACCGGTTATAGAACACAATGCAGTTAAAAACAGATTACCAAAACTATGTCCTTTTAAACCTTCACCTGAATTAAAACGGTATTGAAAAAGTTTTGTAATCAAATCTTCATCATCAGCTAATGCTGCTATACAGTTTCTTATATCTCCGGGAGGTAATACGCCCATTTCTTCTCTTAATCTTCCGGAACTTCCGCCATCATCACCAACGGTTACAACGGCAGTTATATTATTGGTAATTCTTTTTATACCTCTTAATAACATTGATAGTCCTGTACCACCACCAATTGCAACAATCTTTGGACCTCTGTTTAATTTTCTTCTTCGGTATAATGTTTCTAAAATAGTTTCTTCAGCTTTACCATTATGTATATCTAACATAGATACATTAGTTTTTTGCCAGCCCTTAAAAAATAAATATACACCAAATACAGTCATAAAAATAGCTAAAATGTCTGTAGGGAATGTCATTGCTATTTTTCGTATAAATTCCATGATAAAATATACAGGACGTAAATCAAAAAATATCATTAATCCTATAGTTATAAATAAAGAACCTATAAAAATTAACGCAAACCAGCGTTTTACTTCTAATCCTGGAAGCAGCCAAATTGCTTCTTTCATTTTATCTTTAAAAGTGTTTTTTATCTTATTCATCTTTTTTACTTTCTTTCACTATTCAGCCCAACCTGATGATTTTACTTTTAAGTAATTAACAGGTTCAGGTTTTATCAACAAATTTGCATCTTTTATAATATCAGCAGAATTTTCAAATGTATTTGAAAAATGAATTGTATCAGCTGTGATTTTTGTTTTACCTTTTTCTTTATTATCAATTTCGCTAGTATATAAGTAGTTTTTTAACCTATTTATATTAAAATCATAATTAGAATTATCGTCAATATCAAAATCAACAGTTCCGTCTATATTATAAGTTTTATTTAAAAATATTTCTTGTGCATAATTTACTTCACAAAATTCTGCGGCTTTTACGGTAGTATCACCTGCAGCTCCATAGTATGTAAGCCATTTTGAACATTGTTTCATTGCCTTAATAATGTTACATGCAAATGTAAAATCTGTTGCCGCTTGTTTATACATTGCACCGTGAGGTCTTACATATTCTATTTCAAGCCCGAATGATTTTGCAAATGACATTAATGCACCTACCTGATATATAACAAGTGCGTTTAATTCATCTTCTGATAATTGCATTTTTCTGTAACCAAAACCCTGTATATCGTCATAACCTATATGAGCTCCTATTACAATATTTTTCTCTTTTGCTTTTAATATTGCATTTTTAATTATGACAGGATCACCTGCATGAAAACCGCAAGAAATATTTGCTGAACTTACATAATCCAAAAGTTCAAATTCCGAGTCATTTTTATATATACCAAAACTTTGTGCTAAATCGCAGTTAAAATCTATTCCTTTTACTGCATATCTCTTTTCTAATACTTTTTCCATTAAAATTTATACCTCTTTTTTTATTATTATACATACTAAAAATGACATATCCAATTTGTTTACATTTGTTTTATATTTATTAACACAAGTACCTCTAAAAAATGTATATGGCTAGAATGGCAAATAAAATCAAAGGTATATTAAAGTGTAAAAATGTCGGTAAACAAGTATCTTTTATATGGTTATGCTGTCCGTCCGCATTAAGTCCGGATGTAGGGCCTAAAGTAGTATCGGAAACAGGAGAACCGGCATCACCTAAAGCTGCTGCTGCTGCCAGAATTACTATTGAAACTGTAGGCGAAAATCCGAGTTTTATAAATAAAGGTACAAATAAAACTGCTAATATAGGTATAGTTCCAAAAGAAGTACCTATACCGATTGATATGAATAATCCGGTTAATAACATTAAAGATACCGCTATTAATTTACTGTTCTGCATAAAAGGTAAAAGTGAATTAATTAATGTATCTATACCATTTGTTTTTTGTAATACAAGGGCATAGCCGGCTGCAACAAGCATTACAAATGCAACATATCCCATTAAACCAATACCTTCATTAATTAGTTTATCCATATTTTTATGACTTACAGCTTTTCCTCCGAATATAATGCCTAATCCGATAAGAGCTCCAAGCGGTAAGGATTTTGTTAATAATTGAACAATAAAAGTAGCTAAAGCACCAAATAAAATAATATAATGGTTTTTATTTAATTTTAGTGCATTGTTATCTGCTGTTTCTAAAGAATTTTCTTTAATAGAACAGTTATTATATATTCTTGGTTTTTTATAGGATATAAAAATTGCAATCAAAAGTCCTACAAACATGGCTAATCCCAAAAACCAGGTGGATTTCCAAATATCGCTTCGTAAAACATTCATTCCGTTGAGTGTCATATTTTCTGCTATTAAACCCTGAAATATAAGACCAAATCCGGCAGGAATTGCTATATATGGTGCCTTTAAACCAAATGCCAAAGCACATGCAACAGAACGTCTATCAATTTTTAATTTATTCATAATTCCTAATAGGGGTGGTATTAATATTGGAATAAATGCAATATGAACAGGAATTAAGTTTTGAGAAAATACAGCTATAAGTGTAATTATAGATATAAGTATTATCTTTTTTTCTCTTATTATTGAAGCAATTTTTTTAGCCAAAATAGTAGTTAAACCGGTATGTGTCATGGCTGCTGCAAATGTTCCCAATAGAATGTAGCTTAAAGCGGTTTCAGAGTTTCCGCCCATACCTGATATAAATATTTCCATAGTTTTACTGATAGGCATACCGCTTATCAAACCTGCAATAATAGCAGATAACATAATTGCAAGTAATACATTTATGCCCAAAAGACAAAATATACATAATAAAACTACTGATATAATGACAGGATTAAATAATAAAATACTCATTTTATATTAAAATTGTTTAAATTCTATAATACATAAAATATTATAACATGGTTTATTTTTTGAGTGTAAATAATAATAGTCTGTTTGATATATTTTTTTTAAACAAATTAGATTTTTGCATTATGTATGTGGTATTATATAAATATTAAAAATCGGAGTTTAATTATTATGGGAAATAAGACATACCTAACAATACATGGACACTTTTATCAACCGCCTAGAGAAAATCCATGGCTGGAAGCAATAGAATTACAAGATAGTGCAAAACCAATGCACGATTGGAATGAAAGAGTCTGTAAAGAGTGTTATAATCCTAACTCTGTATCAAAAATTGTAGATAATAGAAATAAAATACTTGATGTTGTAAATAATTATGAGTATATAAATTTTAATTTTGGTCCTACGCTCTTATCTTGGATGGAAAAATTTGCTCCTCATACATACGATAGAATAATAAAAGCTGATATTAAAAGTGTATTAGAACATGACGGGCATGGAAATGCTATTGCTCAAGTTTATAATCACATGATTATGCCTTTAGCAAATGAAAATGATAAACAAACTCAGGTAAAATGGGGAATACAAGACTTTATATACCGTTTTGGAAGGCATCCTGAGGGTATGTGGTTAGCAGAAGCAGCAGTTGATGATGATACGTTGCGAGTTTTAGCAGAAAATAATATAAAATTTACTATCCTTTCACCTTTTCAGGCAGCAAGAGTAAAACCGATAAAAGAAGATAATTGGCAGGATGTAAGCTGGGGTAATATTGATCCTGCTCGTTCTTACAGATATTATATAAAATCTGCACCTGGAAAATATATTGATTTATTTTTCTATGACGGTGCTATATCTCAATCTGTTGCATTTGATGAACTTTTAACCGATGGTAATAAATTTGTAAAAAGGTTAAAAGAGGGTATATCTTATTCGAGAAATTATAACCAACTTGTAAATATTGCGACTGATGGTGAATCTTACGGACACCATACAAAATTTGGTGATATGGCATTAGCGTATGCTGTAAAGGTTAAAGCAAAAGATGACGGATTTATACTTACCAATTATTCGGAATATTTGGCTAAAAATCAACCTGATTGGGAAGTTGAGATTAAACCTGCATCTTCTTGGAGCTGTAGCCATGGTGTTGGACGTTGGATGGAAGATTGCGGATGCTCTACAGGTGCTCAACCTGGATGGAATCAAAAATGGAGAAAACCTTTAAGAGAGGCATTAGATTATATAAGAGATGAAATGTCTGTTCTTTTTGAAACAGAGGGTAAAAAATATTTTGCATATAATCCTTGGGATGTTAGAAATAAATATATATCAGTTATTCTTGACAGGTCGGAAAGAGTAATTAAAAATTTCCAAAAAGAAAACTTTTTACCTGATTTATCTTATGAAGATAAGGTAAATGGTATGAAGTTGTTAGAAATAGTACGTCAAACAATGTTAATGTATACAAGCTGCGGTTGGTTTTTCTCTGAAATATCAGGTATTGAAACAATTCAAATAATGAAATATGCCGCTCGTGCCATTCAGCTTGCTTCAGATTTTACGGATAAGGATTTTGAAACAAAATTTCTTGATATTTTAAGTAATGCTCAAAGTAATATAAAAGAATATGGTAATAGTAAAGATATATATAACAGATTTGTTAAACCATCTATTGTAACGACAAGGCAAATCGCTTCTTTATGGGCAATTAGTTCGTTATATCAAGATTTTGATGACGAAGAAGATATTTACTGTTATAAAATTAAAAAATTATCTTATAAAAAAGTTCAACAAAGTAATACAAATTTTGTTATAGGACATATCGAAGTTTTATCAAAAGTAACATTAGAAAAATCTGATTTGGCTTTTGTTCTTTTACAATACCAAGAAGGTGATTTCCATTGTGCAATTAAAAACTTTACTAACGAAGAAGATTTTATAAAGCTTCAAAAAGAACTTGTAAGAAACTTTATGTTAAATCCTTTAACAGAAACAATAAGAGCCATAGATGACAACTTTGGTAAGGAATATTTTACATTAAAAGATATATTTATAGAAGAACGTCGTAAAATACTAGAAATAATGTTAAAAGACAAAATGGATAAATTAGCTGCAACTTATGAAGAAATTTATAATGAAGGTAAAGCACCTATTTACCACATGCAATCATTGGGCTTGAGCGTTCCTGATGAATTTAAACTTGCGGCAGGTTATACTTTAGCCAGAGAATTTAACAACTTAATGAATGGTTCTAAAGGTTTTGTTGATGAAGAAATAATTCAACATGCGGCTGATATAAATTTTGAAGCAAAACAATTGGGAATTGAAATTGATAAAACACAAACAAGTAAAATGTTTAGTAAAAAATTACTTCAAAATATAATAAGAATAGCTAATTCGATTGAAATACATCAGGCAGCCGCAACATTGGAAATTTTTGATTTTATTGAAAAATTAGATTTGAAAGTTGAAATATCCGAAGCACAAAATTTATTTTTTACAAAAGTTTTCCATACATTAGGTATATTAATTGATAACTATTCAGAATCAAAAAGTAATGCTGATAAAAAGTTAGTATCAATGTTATTGGAAATAGGTAAAAAACTGAATATAAACATAGATTTTTATAAAAATAAATTCGACAAAGTTGTACTAAACAATATGTAAATAAAAATTTTTTTTAGAAAATTAGTTTAGACAATTGTCATGCTGTCGTTGTTGCAAGCGACTGTAAAGAGCATTGCAATCCATTGTTTTTTATTGTAATAATTAGGGAGAATACAAATAAAAAAGAGGATGTCCAAAAAACATGGACAACCTCTTTTTGTAATATGTTAATATAGTTGTTATACTGTATAATTATGAAATCATTTTATAATTTGAATTTATTTCCTGATTCTGATTCTGGTTTAGCTTCTTTATAAGACGGATTAAATGAAATCATATTTTTATTTTCATAATCCACTTTAAATATCTCAGGATGTAAAAGTGCTCTCATGAGTACGTCTGTTTCAGATACAGATGTTCCGTCTACATTTACAAAAATTTTAGTTGTACTTATGATGTCAGAGATTTCTTTAGGTGTCATTGGTTTAACTTTTTTTCTCAAGACCATTTTCATTGCATCATGTAAGAAATAAATCATGTTATCTCCCTCTTTAATTATCTATACTTCAAATTATAATATAATAAGGTTAAATGTCAACATATACTGTATTATATCATATATATGAAGTATGAATTTATGAAAATGACGAATTATGTAACATATACAAGTATGACAGACAGAAAAAGTCGTCCTTGTATATGTTACATAATTCGATGACAAAAATTGTTACAAATTCTATTCATTATTACCTAATCTTTTTTTGCAGAGTTCTGCAGGTTTCATTCCATCAATTCCTTGATGCGGTCTGTATTCATTGTAATAAACTATGTATTTGAGAAGTTCTTCTTCTAATTCTTCTCTAGTTTCAAATACTGTTTCTTCTACAAAATCTTCTTCCAATGCTCGCTCAAAACGCTCTATTTTACCATTCGTTTGTGGTCTATATGGCTTTATTCGGTGTTTTATTCCCATTTCATAAAATAATCTCTTTACAGGTTATGTCATTTGATTGTTGTTTGTCTGACTTCCTCCACCAAACTCAGGATCATTATCAGTTAAAACTTCTCTAAATTCTATTCCATAATTTGCTTTTAATGCTTTTAAACAACGCATTATTGCAAACATTACGGTTAAACCTTGTATATCATCTGTTAATTCACACCAAGCAAATCTAATACAATCATCTATTACACCAACTACATACATTCGTTTATCACTATTCATTAATATGCCTTTTGGCAAATAATGACAATCTATATGTCCCCTTTTTTTATCAAAAAATCTTTTGTTATTTTGCGTGGTTTCTTTTTCATTACGCATAAAATTTTTCATATTTTTTATTTATTGTTATTAATTTTTTATGTTGCATGAGAAAACTATTTTGTTAATATAGCTTGTTTATTGGGCTAAATAAGTATAATTTTTGCTTTTTTACTACTTATAATCTTTAATTACAGGAATAAATTAGCAAAAACACTTGACAAACCAATGTTTTTGTGTTATCTTACACGTGTAGAGCATTCATGTGTTTATGAAAGATAGCATCCTAAATTTGTGTAACAAAATGTAAAGTAGAATAGCATGGAGATTAAAGTTTTCATGCAAAAATGCCGATATACATGATGTAGATAGTAGTAGCAGCTAGTTTTAGCAAAAAAAAGGAGGTTAATTATGTTAGATGTAGCACAAAACACCGCAAGGTTGAACGTCTTAATCAACGCTTATTACACAGCAGAGTATGAATTAGAAACCAAGACTGAATCAAAATTACAACTTACTCAGGGTTCATCTCAAGCAACAATTGACAATCAAAAGCAGACAATGGCTCTTAGAGACAAGTTTAATGCATTAGAAGATTCACTAGATGCCGGTAAAACAAATGTTAATGTTGATGGTGTTACAATAGAAAGTATGGACAAAACAGATAGACCATCTAGAGAGAATTTTCTTAACCAGTGGGGTTGTGAAGGGGGTGGTGTTCATCCGAAACCTCAAAATGGTAAAGGTGAATTTAAACCGGTAAATACATCAAGTCAGGGCTTTACTCTTTCAGAAATCAAGTCTACTTATAGTACAAAACTGAATAGTGATGCAAAAGCAGCTGTAGGTGCAGAACCGAGTCAAGGTGATTATACTAAAGAAGTAGAAACGGGAGAAAAAGATGAGAATGGTAATCCAATAACAAAAACAGTTGACGATACAGATGCTTATAACAAAGCTATGGCAAAATGGCAAGCTGATGTACAAGCAAAAACAAACGAGTTGGCTAAAACGATGCAAGACCAATTAATCAAAGCTAAAAACAATGAAATAAATGAAGCATTTCAAAAAGCTGATGCTCAGTGGCAGGCTGACAGAACAAATGCAGGTCTTTTATATGATGCAGCATGTGCTAAAGCAGATGGAGATACAAAAGCATTTACAAGAGCAAAACAGAAAGCAGAAGATGAACAGCAACTAGCATTTGACCAATCTCAACATGATTTATCAGTACAAGAGTCTATGTTAGACCAGCAAATTCAAAAGTTGCAAGCTGAGGTAACTGCATTAAAGACAGAAATCGATTCTTTGAAACAAGAAAGAAACAGCAACGTTCAATCAGACTTCAAATTGTTTGGTTAATCGTAGCGACAAATACAATTTGTTTAAAACACCGGTCGGGATACCCAACCGGTGTTTTTTAATTTTTATAATTATCTTAGATTCTGTTATAAATAACATATTTTAGAATGTAATGTTGTGAACTTTTCCATCTGCAAATTTTATATTAAATTTAAGAGGTTTTGGATCATCTTTATATTTTAATACTAAAATTCTCATATCTGCTTGTTGTTTAAGTTCATAATTTTCAGGTAATGAGTTAGAAAATCTTTTTGATTCTGCTGTAATTCTAGCTAATCTTACCCAGTTTGGAACACTGCATAATAATGAAGTGCCTGCTGTTAATACAACAACAGGTGGGAATGAACCAACTGTGTCAATTAAGTCAAGTCTATCTAAATCTACAAATGATTCAGTAGTTACATCTTTAAGAGCTGCAACTCTTTCGCTTGTAACTGTGATTGTTGCACTTGAATTATTTTTGTTAGTTAAAATATATTCGTAAGCATGTACATACTTGTTTTCTTTTTGTTTTAATCTATATTCTTTTTGTAAAATAGAGATTTTTGCATCTTCATCATAAAAACTTATTGTATCAACACAGTCTAAATTTATTGGTTCAGTATCAGGAGTATATGGGAATACAGATGTCTTTTTATTATCTTTAGCCATATTATTATTTAATTTTTTCATACCCGTTTTTAGTGGCTTAACTAAATCAGGAGATATATAAAAGTTACCTAATTCTTGCTTTCTTGCTAAAGTAAAAAAATCAAATTTATATTCTTTTAAAGCATCTTTGTCTTCCAATTTATCAAAATCATATCCGCCTTTTGTTAAGAAATCTGTCAATTCATTTTGCTCAACATCATATTTTTCATTTGAAACAACATATATATTTGTATTTTCATTAGACGGATATAATTTTACAAAATAACTGCTATTTTCATCAGAATATATATAAGCATTATTAACATTTTCAAGCGGTTTAAGTTTGTCCTCACCTTTATATGCTTCAAGAGTATTATTTATTTCTGATGTAAGTTCCCTGATGTTAACATTTTTTACCTGATAAGCATAAAAATTCTTTGTGATTTCAGCTGAAGCGATGTTGGAGTTTGCGAACGTAATTAGCAATACCAAAACGAATAATTTTAAAATTTTTTTCATATTTTACCTTTCTTTTTTATTATTCGGACTGTTCATCCGTATTTTTCATATCCATATTTTTTAAATACAATTCTTCAATAAGCACGCAGGCATCCGCAGCTATTGCGGGAGCAAAAATTGCACCGATAGCACCAAAATATTTTGCACAAACAAATAAGAATATATAAATAACTATTGGATGAAGATCCATAAATTTACCAAATACATAAGGTTTAACAAAGTTATTTTCTGCAAATTGAGCAAACAAGAATATTATTGCTGTTAAAATAACAATTGTCCAACCGAGTTTATATACTACTGCTAAACAAATAACCAAAGCTATTGCAGGGCCGACTATCGGAACAATATCTAATACTGCAGAAATACATCCTAATATAACCGCTGAATCAACTCTTAATATTAAAAGACCGATAAGCACTATCAATCCAACACTTGCAGATGCAATAAATTGACCTGATACAAATCTGCTTAGTTTTTGTTCTGAAATATTCCATATTTCTACCATTCTGCTTCTTGAACTATTAGGGAAAAATCTTACTATAGCATTTAAAATTTTATCTCTATCAACAATTAAGAAATATGTAAAAACCATTGCAACAAATAAATATAATCCACCTTTTGAAATAGATGTCAATGATTCAATTAAACCACCGGAATTTGCAAACTCTTGAACAACAGGTGATGTCATTACATAGTCTTTTATTTGGTCAACATATTGAGGATATTGAGCTGCTAAATGTGCTATTTCCTTGCCGCCAATAATTACAATCGGCAGAAACATTAATAATATTCCGCTTACAAATCCGCCAAATACAATTGCTGCAGCAAGGTTTCTGCTCATTTTTTTCTCTAATTTATCTACCAAAGGGTTTAATGCACAAGCTATAACATAAGTTACAAATAACATTAAAGCTATATCTGTTATTGTAAAAAGACAAATAGTATATACAATAACACCAAGCAGAAATATTATGTTCTGTGTATTTACAATTTTTTGAATCATGTTATCCATATAATTTTCTCCTTTATTATTAGTTCTTATGTTATATAATAACATGAAATTATTGTATGCGATAAATATTTTTCTGTAGTTATATTTATGTAATAATTATTAGTATGAAAAATATTTTTAAAATAACTTTTGGATTTTTATTGCTATCCGTAATTACTTTTTATCTTGGGATAGTATTTTTATTACCGCAAATTATAAACAGTAAAATCATAATAAATAAGTTACAATCAATTATTCATGACAAAACAGGAATTGAAACAAATATTATCGGGTTAAATTTAAAAATATCTCCCAAACTTATTGCTGTTCTAAATGTTGATAGTATTGATGCAAAAAACAAGCATGTTACTGTTGTTGATATTAAAAAATTTTCAATAAATTATATGTTATTACAAAAAAATCTGACATCAATAAGTGCAAGTAATATATATATAGATGGAAATAGTTTAAAACAATTTAAAAAAACGCAAAAGAATAAAAAGAGCAATAAATTTGAACTTAAAAATCTTCCTGAAATTAACATAAAGAATTTAGTATACAAATCAGATGAAATAAGTATTTATACAAAAAATATTAATACTGAAAAGGATACCATACATTTAAATATAGATGTAAAAACTCCATATTTAAAAGAAACGCTAAAATTGGGTTATTCCGGTTCATTACAAGTTATAGAAAATAAACTCAAGGCAAATAAATTAGAAATAAAATTAGGTAATTCAAATTTATATGTAGATGGATATTTGGTTAATAAGGATAAGGTTTTTGACTTTGATTTAAAGGGCAAAAATTTACCTGTATATGAACTTGTGCCAATAATATTACATTTACAAAAAACACAAGACCCTACTAAAAAGTTTATTGAAAATTTCAAAAATTTTAAAGGTACTATCAGCGTAAATTTGAAAGTTAATAAAGACGGTATTTGGGGTAAATGTGTTGCGGATAATCTTGGTGCAAAAGCCGTGTGGTTTGATATTCCTGTATTTTTTAAAGAAGCAATTTTTAATTTCAGGGGTAAAACAATAGATTCTGTAGCAGAAGGTATTTTAGGAAATGAAAAAGTTATTCATACTTTAAATGTTACAAAATTAGGAACTCCTGAAAAAGCTGTTGTAGGAAAAGTGAACACTAAACTTACTAAAAATTTCAATTTTGTTCCTAACCTTACTGTACTAAATACTGTTAATATTAATTTAGTTTATAAGATAAAAGAAAGAAAACCTGATGTATATTACAATATAGATATTCCTGAAAAAAGCGATTTAATTTATAATTCTTTTTATTTGGGCTTAAGAAATTCTAAAAGAAAAATATATGCAAATACTTTTAAAGATAACCATGATTTATATTTAAAAGAATATAAGTATTCTTATATAGATTCCGGTAGAGAAAATACTATTATTTCAGGTAACGGTTTATTCGTTAAAAATATAGATAAATCAGATCTCGATAAATTTATTCCTCAATATATAACATGTCATACAAACGGATATGCACCAATTTCAGTTACCGGCTCTTTTGGAGAAAAGGTAAGAGGTGGTGAATTTAAGGGTGATTTAAAATACGATTTTGTCAATAATCAAGTTTTGGGGACTTTTGATATAATAAAAGCAAGACATCAAGCATTTAAAATTGAAAAAGCACATATAATTACTAAAAATGGTGTATTTAATATAATATCAAACGGATTGTATAAAGGTGAAAAATATTCAGCGGAATTAAGTGCTAAAAACAATATTTATGGTGAAACACTAATCTATAATATGAAATTGTTTTTAGACAAACTTGTTTTTGAAACAACTCCTGATACACATAAACATAATAAAAAAATAGATTCAAAGGAATTTTCAAGGAAAGTAAAAAATTCCGATATTACAATTAATAATTGGGAAATAGCCATTAACAAAATTATAAGAGATAAATTTGTTCTTGATAATGTAAAACTTATCGGCAGTCTAAAAAATGGTATTTTCGATTTTAATATGAAAGACTTAAATTTTGCAGACGGAACAGTACATGCAAAAGGGCTTTATAATTTTAACAAAGATACATCTGAAATTACATTTGAGGCAAAAAATATCAATTCCAATAAAGCTGCAGAAATGACAGTTAATCTTAAAGACCAAATAGAAGGCATAGCAAATGTTAAAGTTGAACTTGACGGAAAAAATATGTTCAAATTTTTAGATGCTCATTGTGATTTTGAAGTAAAAGAAGGATTTATGCCGGGACTTGCTGATAAAGAATTTACTTTTAAAAATAATAAATATAGATTTTCTGAAATAACAAATGTTGATTTAAAGAAAAAAGATCTTATGAAAGATGATATAAAAGGTACATTTGATGTTCATAATACAGAATTAAACAATATTAACATTACAACATGGCATGAATTGTCTGCAATGTATTTAGAAGGCAATTATGAAATGGAAAAACAAATTGCTGATATACAATTATTTTGGAAATACAGTAAAGATGCTCCAAAAGGTATTAGAATATTTTTCGTTCCTCTAAGTTTAATTTTGAAATTTGCATTCAAACCTGAAAATTCCAAAGAATTATATAAATCAAAGTTCTTGAAAGTACCTGATATTAATGCTAATGAAAAAAATACATCATATTATAGAATGCACTTAAAAGGAGATGTTAACAATAATAAGGTTGATTTGCTACTAAAAGAAATTAAATAAAAAAACACATGACGATATAAAGTCTAAGTTTTTTACAAAATTTGTAAAAAACTATTGAAAATTTACAAGTTTTTTACTATAATATTAACAAAGGAGTTAATATGTTTAATAGACCTGTTTATTTAAATCAACTTATAAAATTCAAGGATAAAGAGCAAATCAAAGTTATAACAGGTATAAGACGTTGTGGTAAATCTTCATTGTTAGAGTTGTTTGCTGAATATTTAAAAGAACAAGGAATTTGTGAAGATAATATTTTACAAGTCAATTTTGAAGATTTAAAATACAATAATATGACTTATTTAGAACTAAATGAACTTGTTGAAAAACAGGCAGAAAAAATTAAAGGAAATTTGTATCTTTTTCTAGATGAAGTTCAGAAAGTTGATAAATGGGAATTGACAGTAAATTCTTTAAGACTGAAAAAGAATATAGATATTTATATAACGGGTTCAAATGCCTATTTACTTTCATCACAATTATCAACATACTTATCAGGAAGATATGTTGAGATAAAAATGCAACCTTTAACATTCAAAGAGTTTTTAACATTTTATGATTTAGGGGATATAAATATTGACAGAAAATTTGATTTATATATGAAATATGGCGGGATGCCTGGTTTAAAGGATTTTAATTTTGATGAAAAAGCGATAAGACAAACACTTGACGGTATTTTTTCAACAGTTTTAGTTAAGGATATTGCAACACATTCAGATATTAAAGATGTTTCTTTATTAAATAAAATAACAAGTTTTTTATCGGATAACATAGGTAATCCTATTTCTGTAAGTAAAATAAAAAATACCTTAGTTTCTAATCAAGCGATATCAAAAGGTTTGCATCAATCTATAATAGATAATTTTATTACTTTGCTTGAAAATGCTTTTGTTTTTTACAGAATAAACCGTTATGATATTAAAGGTAAGGCGTTTCTTAAAACACAAGGCAAATATTATATGGTTGATACAGGATTAAGAAATTTCTTCCTTGGATTTAAAGATATAGACAGAGGTCATATATTAGAAAATATTGTATTTTTGGAACTATTGAGCAGAGGGTATAATATATCAATAGGTAAAATTGGTAATACTGAAGTTGATTTTATCGCAACAACATATAATGAAAAAATCTATATTCAAGTTTGTGAAACATTGTATTCAGAAGAAACAAGAACAAAAGAGCTAAAACCACTGCAAAATATAAAAGACAATTATGAAAAAATAGTTTTAACAAAAGATAATATATTTGTGAATACAGATGAGAATGGTATCAAAATCCTAAATGTTATTGATTGGCTTTTAAATTAGTTTTTTAATAATGTAGTAATGGGTTGAACTTCGAACCCTATTGTGTGAAGTTAGCACATCAACTGCTACATGATGAGTGTACTATAAACAAAATAAAAGCGTTAATAAATTAAATAATAATAGCAGAACTTGAAAAATGTATTACAATGTATTACAATGTAGTAAAGTGTAATACAAGGAGCAATTTATGGCAGAACAATTTTCCCTAAGACTACCTAAAGGAACCAAAGAAAGACTTCAAGAGCTTGCTGATGCAACAGGTAGAACTAAAGCATTTTTGGCTCAAGATGCTATTGAAAGATACTTAGAACTTGAATCATGGCAAATAAAAGCTATTCAAGAGGGCTTAAAAGCGGTAGATGAAGGCAAAATTGTCTCTCTTGAAAATATTAAAGAGGAATGGAAATTAAAATAAAATGTTGAAAGAAATAATATTTACTATTCCTGCGCAAGAGGATTTGCGAGCTATAAAACAGTTCATTTGTTGTGATAATTTTGAAACAGCGCAACAGGTCGTTGAATACATAATTGATAGTGTTGAGAAATTAAAAGACAATCCCTCAATTGGCAGAGCCGGCAGAGTTCTGCGGACCAGAGAATTAGTTATATCAAAATATCCGTATATAGTTCCATACCAAGTAAGAGAAAATACTATATATATATGTATTAAGAGTACTCCATACTTCAAGAAAGTGGCAGCAACAATAATTTGACGGACTTGGATATGAAATAAAAATACAGTTGAAATCAGCTTAGGGGTAAAATTACTAAAACAAAAATATAAAAGGTCTATGTTCTTGAATATTAAGAATTATATAACATAATAGACAATATGACACCAATAGAATATGTATTGTAAGACCAATAGTAAATACTATTTTATTTTTAACAATATTCCTAATTGTAACCCCACAAAATTCACAAATAAAGAGTATAATAGGAAGAATTAAATAAAACATACCTAATAATATGCAAAGTAATGCATAGCCCAAAGCTCCGCTAGGTTCTCCTTTTATCATTAAAAAGATTACAATAAAAAGCGTAATGACTTCTAAATATCCGAATAACGAAACCCACGACCAAGTATTTAGATTTAAAAATTCCTTCATATTATTGTAAAAGAACATGCAGTTTGATGTATTATAACGGTTGGTTTGATTCTTTTATATAGTGGGTGGAGGAAAACGAACCCGTTAATGTGGATTATGATTAATTGAAAAACAAAGTTTTTCAATTAATGTTTTTTACATTAACACAATAACTCTGTTTTAATGACATTTCAAGTCTCTGAACATCTTCTTAATATCTTTTAATAATAATTATGCAAAACTCAGTTTGCCATACACACACTACATTTAAGGCTGATTTTTGCAAATTTTGAGAGCTGAAAACTATTGATTTTTCGTTCAAAATTTGCATAATTATTACGAAGAAATGTTACAAATTAAGTAAGTATGTTTATAGTATAATCAACTCATGCAACAGTATTATGACAAAGGTGACATACAGTTATATTTAGGTGATTGTATTGAGATTTTGGAGAAAGCTGCACCGGAATCTGTTGATATGATTTTTGCAGATCCACCTTATATGTTATCAAATGGTGGAATATCTTGTCAAGCCGGAAAAGTTGTCTGTGTCAATAAAGGCAAATGGGATGAAAGCAAGGGTTTAGACGAAGATTTTGCCTTTCATCTAAAATGGATTAATGCCTGTCGCAGAGTCTTAAAGCCAAACGGAACAATTTGGATTTCAGGGACTTATCATTCAATTTATGCTTGTGGTTTTGCTTTGCAAAAAGCAGGATTTAAAATACTAAACGATATTTGTTGGTTTAAGCCAAATGCTTCACCAAATATGAGTTGCAGATATTTTACAGCAAGTCATGAAACATTACTTTGGGCAAGAAAAGACCCAAAAGGCAAACATACATTTAATTATGATGCTATGAAAAATGGAGATTGGGGAGATGATGCGATTAAGAAACCAAACAAGCAAATGCGTTCGGTTTGGCAGATTGATACTCCTAAATCTTACGAAAAAACTTTCGGCAAACACCCAACTCAAAAACCTTTAGAATTGTTAAGGCGAATAATCCTTGCCTCAACAAATAAAGGCGATTTGATTCTTGATCCGTTTACAGGCAGTTCAACAACTGGTATAATG
>CACYOO010000011.1 GCA_902776035.1 uncultured bacterium | reverse complement strand
ACTTAATATATTCATTATTCTGATATTTGTAACAATTTTTGTCACCGAATTATGTAACATATACACCTATGACGAAATCAATAATGCTGATTTTATTTTTTATAATAGCAATATTATTTAATAAACAAAAACCAGCGTTCCTGATTGCACTCATAACGCTAGTTTTATAATTTAAAACGAAAAGTGATGTAAAATTTCAGCGTACGCTGATTGCCACTTGTTCTGTTTATATTATAACTCTTTTTTAATAAATTTCAAGTGTTTGTGCAAGTTCAACACATATTAGTTCTACAAACATTTAATATTGTAATATATTTGTTTTTGTATTAATATACTGTGTAACATTTTGTATAAAAAGTTACACAGGTTAGGAGAAATTATGAGAATACAATTTGTACAGGATATTATTGACAAGATAAGAGGGAAGAAAATAAACTCTGTGCAAACGGATACAAAGTTTTAATTCTACAATATGTATAAGTGCTTATACAAATTTTACAAAATTTTATTAATAAGATTAGAGGAAAGAACGATTCTGCAAGAGGTATAACAAATGGAATCTAAAATTGTAAATGAGAACCCACTAGTAACAATAATAACAGCGACGTATAATTTGATAAAAAATAATCGAAAAGAACACTTTATAAAAATGGTGGAAAGTGTTAAAAATCAAGATTATCCTAATATTGAACATGTTATTATTGACGGTGGCTCTGATGACGGTTCTATTGAATTATTTGAAACGTTAGGGCTCAAATACTATTCAGAGCCAGATAATGGCATTTATGATGCTTTTAATAAAGGAATTCAAAAGGCAAACGGTAAATACATAAACTTTATGAATTCTGATGATTATTTCAATAATCTGTCAGCTGTTACTTTATCAGTAAAAGAGCTAGAGAAACACCGCGCTGATTTTTCGTTTGCAAAGGCTATATTTGTAGATGATAATGATAATTTCGTTCGTAAATATACTACAAATATATATGGTGTTTTTTCTCGTATGCCATTCTGCCATCAAACGATGTTTACGAGAACTGATGTTTTAAAAAAAGAGGGCATGTTTGATTTAAATTTTAAAAGCGCGTCTGACTACGATTTGATAATTAGATTGATGATAAAAAGATATAAATATTGTGAAGTAAAACAAAACATTGTTTCTTTTAGAACTTTTGGAGAAAGTGGTATTAATGTTCGAACATCAATACTAGAACAACTTGCCATTTTTAAAAAAATATATAGCCAATTTGCAAACTTAACAGATAAAGAATATAACAATATAATTATATGTAGTACTATACCAACTAAGCTTTTATTGGCTCTTGGAATAACAAATCCGCTTTTTTATATAATTAATTTTCTTAAATTGCGTAAACAAATAAAAAAAAATATTATTCAATTTAAATTTTCAAAAGATAAAGGATTGGAATATTTCATTTTATTCAATAAAAAAATAAAACCAAAACCGAATGAAGAGAATAATGAACTCGATTCTATTGAAAGATTTATAAGACATATTGAACAACAAAGTTTTTAAAATGCATAAATACAAAAATATGAAGGGCTAAAATTAAAATATGAAAAAAATACTAAAAAATATCATAAAAAAAGAAAGGAGTGGCAATAAACGAAAAATAACACTCTTTGGATTTATTAAAATCAGTTATAAAAAAAATATAAAGCTCGGCTTAAAAAATATTTATTTGTGTTCTTTTGCAGATGAAAAATTTATGTTTGCACAAAGGATTTTAAATTATACAGCCGAAAAACACCATATATATAATATCTTTTCATATTCACCTGATAGTTATAAAGATACCGAATTTTATAGAAGAAATTCTGATATTTTAAACCAGAAACGAGGGCATGGATACTGGCTTTGGAAACCTTGGGTTATATTGGAATCTTTAAAAAAAATAAATGAAGGAGATTTTCTGATTTATGCAGATTCAGGCAGTTTTATAATTGATGACGTAAAGCCGCTAATTAACTTGTGTAAGAAAAAAAATGGAATTCTTGTTTTTGAAAATGAACACCAATACATCAATATACACTGGACTAAAAAAGCAGCTTTTGAAATTATGAATGCTAATACTGAAGAATATTGGAAGCATACACAAGCAGATGCTGCATTTTTGGTTGTACAAAAAAATAATTTCACAGTAAAATTCATTAAAGAATGGTTAGAATATGGTACAAATCCTATGCTGATAACAGATGAACCAAGTCCGTCTGGAAATTATGATAGTTTTATCGAACATCGTCACGATCAATCAATACTATCCATTTTAGCTCAAAAGCATAAACTTGAGTTTTTCAGATGTCCTTCTCAACATGGCAATTACAGAAAATCGCTTTGGTTAAGAATATTTGGAGAACCAAAAGACCATAGACCGTATTCAAACACACTGAAAAATTCGCCTTATGGACAAATTTTTCATCACCATAAATTATTTCCTTATGGTCTAAAATATGATAATAAGTATCAATTATTTAATAAGAAACACATTATATATTAGAAGATGTATACATAGTAATTTATTAATAATTGTTTAAAGAGAGGCTTATATGCAAAATAGAAATAATTTTATACAAAACATATTCTCTATAAAAAATGTAGATGCAAACAAAGTAATTTGTATTTTAGGTATTAAAATAAAATTTAGAAATAGAAAAAGAAAACACCAATTAATGCAAAACCAAATACAATATCTATCAGATAGACTTGATACAATGCAATATATTATTAACAATACTATCGATATTTCATCTTTTGCAAAGGCAGAAGGGCAATTGCGTTTAAATCAAATTGCAAATGCAAAAGCTTTAAAAATTTTCGATTTAATTTGTAAAAAATATAATATACAATATTGGCTTGATTGTGGTACTTTTTTGGGAGCTGTTAGGCATAAAGGTTTTATACCATGGGATGATGATATTGATTTAGGAATTTTGAGAGATGATTATAACAAAATTATTCCTATACTAAAAGAAGAATTGGAACAATATGGTTTTGCAATTGATGAGGGTGCGAATTATGAGTGGTCATCTATTTTAAGAATAATATATAAGAAATCCAGCATACAAATAGACATATTTCCATACGATAGATATTATAAATCAAATTTAAATATAAAAGAACAAGAAGATTTAACTAAAAGATTCTATATTGCAAACAATGAGTTTTATAAAAAATATTATCCGAAGTATAGAGATGGGAAAACAAGTTATCCAAGAAAAGAACTTAAAAATCTTATTAATAATCAAATTTTAGAGGGCAATTTACCAATTCAAAATGGAGCTCTAATTAGAGGTATTGAATTTAGATTTTTAGATAATGAAGGCAAATTTGCAAACTATGATACAGTATATCCTTTAAAAGAGATTGAATTTGAAGATTCTATGTATCTAAGCCCTAATAACCCTGATCAATATTTATGTTGTTTATATGGCAATTGGAAGAACTTCCCTAAATGCATATACACGCATAAAGATATTGCAGAACGTGCTCGAAATATAGATTTAAATAAAGAAATTAAAAATTTAGATAATATTATATTAAAGTACAAAAAAGAATTAAACAATTATAACAAGGGAGAAGTATGAAATTATTTACAATAGGACCTGTTGAGTTATATCAAAGTACAAAAGAAGTCAGAATGCACGATTTTGTTTATTTCAGAACTGATGAATTTTCAGAAATAGTAAAAGATTGCTTATCAAAATTATCAAATTTATTAGGAAATAATGAGCCAAATTCATTGATTTATTTTGCAGCATCAGGAACCGCTGTTATGGAAGCAACCGTTGAAAATTGCGTAAGCGATAGTGATAAAGTTCTTGTTATAAATGGCGGAACTTTCGGACACAGATTTTGTGAACTACTTGAATATCATAACAAAAATTATAGTTCAATAGATTTAAAATGGAACGAAACATTAACTCAAAAGCATTTAGAACCTTTTGAAAATAAAGGATATACAATGCTTTTTGTTAATTTGCACGAAACACAAACAGGGCAATTATATGATATAAAAATGCTTTCTGATTTTTGCAAACGAAATAATATGATGCTTGTTGTCGATGCGATATCAACATTTCTTGCAGATGAATACGATATGAAGAAATGGGGAATTGATTTAACTATCATAAGTTCTCAAAAAGGTTTATGTCTGTCTCCGGGAATGTCATTTGTCTCATTTAGCAAAAGAATGCTTGAAAAAATAGAAAATATGCCACTTCCGGCATCAAAGTATTTTGATTTCAAAGATTATTTAAAAAATATAACAAGAGGGCAAACCCCTTATACTCCACCTGTTTTAGTTATGTATGAATTAAAAGATATGCTCAAACTTATTGAAAAAGAAGGTGGCTTAAATGCACGTTTGGATTTTGTAAAAGAAAAAGCAGAATATTTTAGAAAAAGAGCAAAAGAGTTAGGATTAACAATCCCAAATTATCCTCTATCTTATGCTTTAACTCCATTATATTTTGATGATGTAAATGCCTACGAAGTTATCCAATTATTAAAAAATAAATACAGAATTTTTGTAAATCCATGCGGAGGAGATTTGGCAAATAATTTATTAAGAGTAACACACATAGGAAATACAACAATAGATGATATTGATGATCTTTTGGATAAATTGGTGCTATGTATTTATGAAGTAAAAAATAAGGAGCTAACAAATGTTAAATAAAACAAGAATTTATGATGAAAAAGTAGATATAAATAATGTAGATGTTAAGTCTTTTTGGGAAAAACGAGCAAGTGTAAAAGATTTAAATTCTGTATTGTTGGGAAGTCAAAAAGATAGTAAACATAGTGATTTGAGAAATGAAAAAGAATTTATTCTTTTGAAAAGTTTTTTAACTAACTTAAAAGATTTAACAGTACTAGATATAGGTTGTGGAATAGGTAGATGGGCAAATAATTTAAAAGATGAAATAAAGTTATACCATGGTATAGATTTTTCTGAAAATTTTATAAAAGGTAACAAAGAACGATTTAAGGACTATAAGAACTTGACATTTATGGTTATGTCAGCTACCGATATGGATTTATCCAAATTAAACAGTACTTACGATTTGATTATCATTAATGGAGTTCTTATGTATATTAATGATGACAAATTAAATGGTATTTTTAATAATCTGAAAATATTAAGTCCTAAATATATTTATATACAAGAGAGCACCAGTATATTAAATGACAGACTAACTCTAAAAGATTTTTATTCAAAAGAATTAGATACTCAATATAACGCAATATACAGAATAAAATCTGAATATGAGTGCTATTTTAAAAATATTTTAACAGATTATAAAATCCAAAGTACAGATTTATTACTCGATAAAGATACCGGTGCAAGAGAAGAAACTAATGCTCAATATTGGTTTTTACAAAAGGAGAAATAAATGATAGGAAATAAAACAGTAGTATATACCTCAGGGACATTTGATATGCTCCATATAAATCATTTAAAAATGATTGAATATGCAAGAGCATTAGGAGATATTTTGATAGTTGGAGTTAATACGGATGAACTCGTTGCGAGTTATAAATCTACTCCTATTATTCCTTTTGAAGAAAGAATAGCTTTAATGAAAGCTATAAAAGGACCGGATATTGTTATACCTCAAAGATCATTGGATCATACTGATAAAGTTAACAAACTTCAGTTTGATATTTTTGTTGTCGGTGATGATTGGGCTGGAAAATATGATTATTTAAAAAAATATAATATTGATGTAATTTATTTCCCATATGGAGAAGGTATAAGCTCATCTAACCTTAAAAAAAGAATTTATAACAATTACAAAAAGCTACAAAACAAAGCAAATGCACATTTACCAATAAATGCAAAAATTCAAAATGATTAAATTCTGAATAGTATATTCTAATATGAATAAAAAAAAGGAAGAACAAATGATGAACAAAAATCTTAAAATCTACATCGCCGGGCATAGGGGGCTGGTTGGAAGCGCAATTAAAAGAGAATTCGAAAGAAAAGGTTATACAAATATTGTGTTCAAAACCCACAGTGAATTGGATTTAACTGATTCAAAAGCTGTTGCTGAATTCTTCGAGCAAGAAAAACCAGATTGGGTAGTTCAAGCTGCCGCTAAAGTCGGCGGAATTCTGGGTAACAACACTTATCCCGTAGAATTCATGCTCGAAAACCTCAAAATCCAAAACAACATTATCGAAAATTGTTACAAGCATAATGTCAAAAAACTCCTTTTCTTGGGTTCAAGCTGTATTTACCCCAAAAATACTCCACAGCCCATGAAAGAAGAATATCTGCTTTCTGATTATCTGGAAAAAACAAACGAAGGATACGCGCTTGCAAAAATCTGCGGAAAAGCTGCGGAAAAGCTTGGATTACCTTACCAAACATACATAAAAATGACATTGAAACAAGCAATGGACATTGATGAAAAAAAACTGATGTAATTAAATTTCTTTTAACCTAAAAATGTTTTAACTTGATATGAATGCCTAAAATAGTAAGAACTTTATGCTTGCAATCCCAATGATTTTTTATTGAAAAAATATTCTCTAACAATGAATAATGCTCTTTTTGTGCATTTTCAATTTCTTCTTTTGTGAAATATTTGTCAATAACTTCTTTGCGTTCTTTATTTGCAAGATCTTCATAGTTTTTGTTTGAAGATAATCCCCCATTTATAAATACAGAACAAGTAACGTCTAAGTTTTTATAACTAGCCATATTAATATGAATAAATATTATCCATAGTTCCAAATCAGAAACAATCTTATAGTTTTCATTATAAAATCCGTACTTTTCAAATAATTCTTTTTTTATAAATATTGCCTGATGACATAAATTGTTTTTTATCCAAAATGAGTAATCCAAAACATTAGGGTAACGTTTTAAATATGAGCGTTTTTCATCCTCATAAACAATAATATTTCCATAACAAATATCTTTATCTAATTTTTTATCAATAACTTTTTGTAAAACATCATTATCAAAAAAGTAATCCCCTGCATTAAGGAATAACAAATGTTCTCCATTTGCCATTCTAATCCCTTTATTCATCGCATTGTAAACGCCGTTATCTTTTTCTGAAACAAAAGTATTAATACGATTTTTATATTTATTCCATACTTTTTGAGTTTGTTCATTTGAACCACCGTCAACTACAACCCACTCAAAATCCTGATATGTTTGTTCTACAATACTCTTACAGGTTTTTTCTAAATTCGGCTCGTTATAGCAAACGGTTATAATACTCAGCTTATATGTCATTATTTAACCTCTTTACCCAATTTTATACTTATTCCCAAAATAGTGATAACTTTTGATTTTTGTTCGTTATGACGAACATTTTTTATAGAAAAAATGCTTTCGATAAACTTTTCATTTCTCACAAATTTTAAAAACCTTTTTTTATTTTTCGGTTTTATTAATTCAATGCATTTATCTTCATATTCAGGTATTCTGTCCTGACTTATGAGTACATAGTGCCATTTTAAAACTGTTTTGGCATAGTTTTCAAATTTGTCTTTTAAATTATCATATAAACCTTGTTTTTCCAAAAAATCCTTAATTGATAACAGGTTATCAAAAATACAAAATGCATCATTATTGGTTTTATTTGTTGATGAACCTATTCTGCATCTGTAATTATATAGAACATTGGGAATACAACAAATATCGTTACCCATTAGCATTGAACCAATTGCAAAAATATGGTCTTCCATTATTTTGTTTGGAGAAAATTTTAAGCTATGGCTTTTTATAAATTCTGTTTTATAGCATTTATCCCAAACCATTAAACGACTTACAAAAAATTTATTGAATGCAATATTTTTATTTTGCCCAATATTACTAAGATGTATTTCTTTTTTTATCGTGTTTATTTGTTTATATTTATTATTTGTTTCAATATATTTTTGATAATTGAATTGTATAATATCAGCATTTGTAGATTTATATTTGTTGTATAAAATTTTAAATGAATTTAACTCAAACCAATCATCAGGATCTAAAAAGACGATTATTTCTCCGTTTGCGATTTCTAAACCTTTATTTCTTGCTATACCTTGACCTTGATTTTCTTGTGATATAACAACAATTCGATTATCTTTTTGAGCATATTCATTTAGAATATTTAATGAATTGTCTTTAGAACCATCATTAACGCAAATTATTTGAATATCTTCCAACGATTGATTAATAATGCTATCCAGACATTGTCTTAAATAATCTTCTACATTATATACCGGTATTATTACTGATAATTTAGACATATACAAAAATTATAACGTTCCATCCGGTGGATTATCATTAAATTCTGCTAAACCAACTTGATTTCTTCCATGTTCTTTAGCATAATATAAGCCCTGATCGGCAACTTCAACTAATTGTTGAGAAGTTTCTCCATCTTGAGGGAATGTTGATACACCCAAACTTATAGTAACATGTGTTGTATCGGTTGCATTAAGTTTAAACATTTTCTTAGCAACTTCGTTACACATTCTTTTAGCATTCATTATGGCTTCTTGTCTGTCAGTATTTGTTAGAATAATGCTCATTTCTTCTCCGCCATATCTGCAAACAATATCTGTCATACGAGTATTCATTTTCAATGTTTGTGCTACTTGTCTTAATACCGCATCTCCTGCTTGGTGTCCGTATGTATCATTAAATTTTTTGAAATGGTCAATATCAACAATTATTAATGAAAATTCGTTACCGTATCTGGATGCATTTGCAATTTGCATTTGCATCTGTTCTTGGAAATATCTGTGATTATAAAGCTGTGTTAAACCATCTGTTGTTGCAAGTTTATATTGATGTTCAAAATCTCTTGATTTTATTATGTATTTCACAATATACGCTACAAGGAATGAAAATACAATTGCTGCTACAGGTATTACTATATCTATCCATAAGTTACCAAACCACATTACAAAGTATGTTAATATTATATAACCTAATGCTATAAATATTGCAGCTGTTACCGAAATAATTGTTGAATTTACTAACAATACAACAACACTAATTATACCTGCTAAAAATAATGTAATTAAAATATTTGTGAATGGTTCTGCTTTTTTAATAAAGTTATTATCAAGGAAGTTGTTGATAAATGTTGCATACATTTCAACTCCCGGATATGTTTCACCAAAGCTTCCTATAGGAATACTTTTTATATCTGCAAGACCTGTTGCTGTTGTACCTATTAATATGATTTTATTACTTAAATCATATTTTTCTTTTATTTTTTCTCCATTCATTAATTTTATGAGTTTATATAGCGGAATATGCTCATAAGTTTCTCCATGTGAGTGTCCGTACCAATTAAGTATAAGACCACCATCGATATTTACGGGTATTTTTTTATCTTTTAGTACAATATTTGCATCTTTATCCATATCTATTGCATTGTATGAGCGGTTATCTATTTCTGCCTGATGCTCAAGTGCTAATAAAAATGCTAAGTTAGGGTAAAAGCTATTCTGATATTTTACAACTGCAGGAAATTCTCTGATTACACCATCAGATGAGCGTAAAATATTAAGCATACCTATCTTTGTATTACTGTTTATAATTTGTGAAAGTATAGGTCTGCAATTGGTAAATGTTAAATCTTGAAAATCTACTTTTGATTTGTTATTTACCGTAATTTGAAGTCTTCCCGGTAAAACCATTGGTTCTCTGACATCATAAGACATGTTGTCAAAATTCATTCCTGTATATACATTGTCGTATGTACTCATTGCTGTAGCAAGTTTATTATCTGCGTCAACGCCTGATTTTAATGAGGATACAAACATTAAATCAAATGCGATAGCATTTGGACTTTGCTTTTCCATAAAATGTATTAAATCTGCATATATATTTCTTGGTAAAGGCCATTCTCCATACTTTGTTGTCAAGTATTCGTAACTTGCATCATCTACGGTTACTATAACAATGTCCTTATTAGGTTTTTTAGCTTTGTTATTTACTAATAATGTCTGTCTTATATCAAAGGTTTTATTTTCTGTTTTTATAATAAAATCTGAAACTTTTATTGTTTTTATAATTAAGCTAACTACTAAGAGCATAAAAAGCAAACATATAATGCCTAATGCCAAATGTACCGGCTTCAAATTCTTTATAAAATTCATAATACCTCACAAATTATACTAATAATACCTTATTAGTATAGTTTACTTGATATTTTTTTGCAAGGAATAATTTATTTTTTAAAATTAATGCATTGTTTAAATTTAATATATCTGTTGTGTGTGATAGTTCATCGGGTTTTTGCAAATAATTAATAAGACATTCTTCGTTTAAATTCTTCATATTTTCCTCTCTTGTGGTTATATTCTTGCAGATTATTTGAAATAAAACATCAACCAAAAGATGAATAAAACAGGTGTAGACCATCATATAAAAAGATGAAAAATATAAGCGTTTAAATATGTTTAATAGGTTTCTTGAATTTATGTTTTTTTTTATGTAAACTCTTTAGAGAAGGTTTTTTATGTACGGCTATAATAAAAAAAGAATATTAATAGTAGATGATGATGATGAAATAAGAGATTTGCTTGATTTTGATATAGCACAAAGCGGATACATCACTGATACTGCAAAAAACGGTTTAGAGGGTTTAAATAAAGTTTTAAACAATTCTTACGATTTAGTTTTGTTAGACGTTATGATGCCTAAAATGAACGGTTTTGATGTATGCAAAAATATAAGACAGGCAAAAATAAAAATACCTGTAATTATGCTTACGGCTAAAGGTACAATAGAAGATAAAACAGATGGATTTGACTGTGGTGCGGATGATTATATAGTGAAACCTTTTGACATACAAGAAGTTTTACTTCGTATCAGAGTACTTTTACGTAGAAATGAGCCGCCTGTAGAGGATAACTCTTTGCAAAATGAAGTTTTATCGGCTGGGGATATTGAAATTTTTCCTGATACTTTAGAGTGTACAATTATAAATAAAAAAGTGAAACTTACTCCTACTGAATTTGAAATATTATATTGTCTAATGCAGCATTTTAACAGTCCTGTTTCATTAGCTACATTGCTTGATGAAGTTTGGGGATATGACAGCAATGAAGATGTTAGAATGCTGAGAGTTCATGTTGGCGGATTGAGAAATAAAATCGAAGAAAATGTTAAAATACCTAAATATCTCCATACAGTAACAAATGTCGGATATAAACTAACACCATTTGATGAAGAAATATAATGACAAGAAAAATTATTAGAAACTATAGAAGACTTAGAAAATTCCAAAAAAAAGTTATACCGCATCGGCTCAAGATTGCTGAACAAATACTTATTGTTTCATTTTTTGCTGTACTTATACCGATGGTAATAAGTGGTATTGTTATTAATAATATTAATCAACATGCTATGCGTGCACAATTGAGACAATCAGTTTCAATGATGGCAAATATGGTTTCGGATGAAATTGATGCTTTTTTTAAGACAACTGATGTTGAGCTTAAGCAAATAAATTCTTCGCTTAAGTATTTCAATACAAAAGAAAAAAAATTAAAGTATATTGAAGATATAAAAGCGGATTTTGGTTCATATTCTAATCTAAATCTTGTTTTCTCAGAAGATGAAGCAAAAAAAATAGAAGAAGAAAACAGTTCGCAAAATAAACTTACTAAAACTTTAAAAACAGACAATAATGAATATATTGTTGCAACATTTTATGAAGATTACATCAAAAACTATTTGTTCATGTCTTTAAAAAATGATGAAAGACAAATTTATGTAATAGATAAATCGGGAAAATTATTAACTTCACACAATTATACTGATGAAATTTATAACCAATCTTTATCTCTTTTACCTGATAAAATTACAGATAACCATGTTGTAATTTATGGAGATGTAAAAAATCAACCTATAGCATACTTACACAAAACATCTCCTGATTTATTGATTATAGTGAATACTACAGAAAATGTTACTAAAAACACTATAAACGATAATAGATTTAAACTTTTATTGGCAGTATTGATTTCCGGCTTAAGTATATTAATAGTTGTTGGCTTGTATGTTTATTACATGTACATAAATATTAGACAGTTGTTTAAGGGGATTATTGCAATTTCAAAGGGTAGTTATGAAAGACGTATACGTCTTTTAAAAAGTATATTTACACCTTATGAAATAGTATTTTTGGCTGCTGAATTTAACAAAATGGCATCTGAAGTTCATAAAGCTTATTTAATTTTAAAAGAACAAAATGTTAAATTAGAACAGTTAAATGAGTTTCGCTCAAACTTAATTGATACAATAAGCCACGAATTAAGAACTCCTTTAACAAGTATACAGGGGTATACTTCAAGGTTATTAAGAACTGATATCCATATAGATGATGAAATGAAACAAAAATCTTTAATGGTAATAAAACGCCAATCGGAGAGATTAAAACGTTTGATAGAAGATTTGCTTGTTATTCCTGATATAGAACGTCAAAGAATAAGAGTAACTTTAGAACCGGTTAGTATATATGAAGTTGTAGTTTCTGCACTAACTCTTGTTAAAAATAATGAAGAAAAAGAAATTGTTAATAATTTAAGTGAAAACTATCCTCTTATTTATGCTGATAAGGATAGAGTTGAGCAGATTATTGTTAATCTTATAGAAAATGCTGTAAAATACTCTTATGAGAATACGAAAGTAATTATTGACGGTAGTTATAATGGTGATAATGCTGTTATAACAATATCTAACCAATGCGATAAAATTCCTGAAGATAAAATTGAACAGTTGTTCGAAAAGTTTATTCGTCTTGAGGATAATCAGGAAAAAATAGTTAAAGGAACAGGTTTAGGGTTATTTATCGTAAAGGGCTTAACTGAAGCGATGAATGGAAATATTAAAATTACATCAACTGATGAGATTGGTTTTAAAGTAGAAATATTACTACCATTATTTAAACAATAAGTAATAAACTTAAAAATTTATTATTATTTACCAATAGCATCCTTTTTCAACTTTATTTAAGCCCTTTGGTTTTTCATTTTCAGACGGTCTTACCCAAAATTCATTCATATATTTTTCTTTAAACCCTTTGTATTCTTCTTCCCATCTTTTTCCGATTATACCGAAAAGAAGCTGAGTTGCACCACCCATGTGAACGGCTTTTTTACCCAACGCTTTGCAATGATGTGCAAGAAAAATTCCGTAAGCTCCTGCACCTATGATTGCAATATCAAAATCAATCTCATCTATTTTGCGATTAGTATCCTCAAGTGCTTCAAACCAATTGTCATAAGGTAAGTCCAATTTACTGTCAGCTAAGCCCTGAGGCGGTTTTAATGTTAAAAGCTCAAATTCAGGTAATACATCTTTGTTTGCAAATAAATTTTCTCTTTTTTTATATTGTTTTTCTATTGTTTCTGCAAACGGATGTATAATTAAAACTTTTTTCCCTCTTAAAGCTTCTGTCCAAGGATTATTATATTGAAATGATTCTAAAGAATATAAGGTAATTAGTTTTGCATCTGGTCTAAGACATTTATTACAAATGGCTTCTTCTCCCGGATTATACCATATTGCTAAAATATCAATATCTTTTTGCAAATCCAAAAATTCTTGCGAAAACTTAGCTAAATTTTCAGATGTAGCAGGGAAGAAACCTGATAACTCGGATATCTTATTTTTAATACCTTTATAAAAATGTGTTTTAGGATTTTTAAAATAAGTGTAAACCGCTTCTAATTCGGTAGAACCATATCTGCATATCATACATGGTTCATCTTTAGAAATCTGCTCTTTTATTATGTCGTTTCCTGTTTGTCCTGTATAAATATCCTTATTTCCATATTTCTTTTTTTTATATCTTGCAGATATTATAAATTTGTTCCTAAATGCATGCCTCCATTCTTTTTTAGGCATAAATAGCGTACATAAGTTAATCAAACCTTCTTTAAAAGTATACATTTATTCTCCGTAATAAAATTATTATGTTTCTTTTACGACTTTTACAAGTCCTTTTGGCTTATCTACATTTCTTCCTAATTTATTAGCTATAAATAGAGCAAGTAACTGAATTACAACCGCATTTGAAAACATTCTTAAAACAGGGCTTTCATTATCTATTGTTATATTAAAGTTTGGAGTAATTCTTTCGTGAGAACGACCAATTATATAAATAGGCGGATTGTAATCCTGTTTTATTTTTGCAAGATTTTTAGCTGCAGAATATGATACGCCTGAAGCTGATATGTAAATCAGAGGTATTTTGTTGCTTAGTATAGCAACATGTCCATGCATAAATTCTCCAAGAATTATTGCAGTAACATTCAAATAAGACGTTTCTTGTATTTTTAATGCGGCTTCTTTTGCCATAGCATAGGATATGCCATCAGCAGTTATTATAAAGTTCTTTTCTTTTTTCAACATCTTAGCAAGTTGTTGAATTTTTTTTGACATATCGAATGTTTCATTTACAATTCTAGGAAGTGTTTTTATATCTTCAATATAGCTTTTGATATCTATGTTTGCTTTTTGTGCATACTTAAGAGTTAACAAATACAGACATAACATTTGTGCCGTAAAAGATTTTGTTGCTGCTATACTTTTTTCAACTCCTGCAAAACAATTTATTTTATAATCGGCTAAATTCCAAATAGATGACTTATTACTGTTTGTAATACATATAATTGTCATTCCAAGTTGTTTAGCTCTTTTTGCAGCCCTTAATGTATCTGATGTTTCACCTGATTGGGTTATAAATATATATACAGTGCCTTCATCATCAGGAACTTTTGGCTTTAATAGAAATTCACTTGAGTAGATAGCCCTTGCTGACATATTTGCAACTTTTCCAAATAAATCCGCTCCAAATCTTGCACAATGATATGAAGAACCTGATGCAACAAGCACTATTCTTTTTGTATTTTCAGGTATATCTATTTTTAAATTACCATCAAACGTTAAGTATTCGGATAATATTTTTGATAAAATAGTCGGTTGTTCGTGTATTTCTAAATCCATACAGGATTGTTTATGAAGAATAAAACTTACCATTCAATATATCTCTCTTTTTGCTAACCTAACATATCTTTTAATAATTTGTTTACTGATTGAGGGTTGGCTCTGCCTTTGGTTTCTTTCATAACTTGACCTACAAAGAAACCGAACAGTTTGTCTTTACCACCTCTATAAGCTTCAACTTGAGATGGATTTGCGTCAATAACTTTTTGTACGATTTCTTTTATTGCACCCTCATCTGATATTTGAGAAAGACCTTTCTTTTCAACTATATCAGATGCCTTTTCTCCATTTGCAAGCATATCTGCAATAATTTGTTTACCTATATTATTTGATATAGTTGCTTTTTCGATTAAGCTTATTAATTCTACCAGATTTTCAGGTGTAAGTTTTGAATCGTTAATGGAAAGTTTTTGTTCTTTTAAGTATGCTGCAATTTCACCCATCATAAAGTTTACAGCCATTTTAGGGTTAGCTCCCAATTCAAGAACTTTATCAAAGAACATTGCAAGTTCATATTGTGCAACGATTACACTTGCATCATATTCGCTTAAACCCAAGCCCATATATCTTTGACGTTTTTGTTCAGGAAGTTCAGGCATGGATGCTTTTATTCTGTCAATCCATTCTTGAGAAATTTCTAACGGCATTAAATCCGGCTCAGGAAAATATCTGTAATCGTGAGCATCTTCTTTTCCTCTCATTGAGCGTGTAACACCTGCATTATCGTCCCATAATCTTGTTTCTTGAACAACTTCTCCGCCTTCTTCTACAATTTCAATTTGTCTGTAAATTTCGTATTCCAATGCCCTTTCTAATGCTTTAAAGCTGTTTACATTCTTTATTTCTGCACGAGTACCAAATTCTTTTGAACCCTTTGGCATAATGGATATGTTTGCATCACATCTCATAGAACCCTCTTCAAGGTTTCCATCGCAAACACCAACGTATCTTACAATATTTCTTAATTCTTCCATATATTCTCTTGCTTCTTGCGGAGAACGCATATCTGGCTCTGAAACGATTTCTAATAGAGGTGTTCCTGCTCTGTTTAAGTCTACAAGGGAATAGTTTGAACCGGCAATACCGTCAGAACCTACGTGTACAAGTTTTCCTGCATCTTCTTCCAAGTGTGCTCTTGTAATACCAATTGTTTTACCGTTTATATTTATATGTCCTTTTCCGCAAATCGGCTCGTCATATTGTGATATTTGGTATCCTTTAGGTAAGTCTGGATAAAAATATTGTTTTCTGTCAAATTTACATTTGTGTGCAATTTCACAGTTTAGGGCAAGACCTGTTAATATACCCATATCTACTACTGCTTTGTTTAATACAGGCAATACACCCGGCATTCCTAATGTAATAGCACTTATCTCTGTATTTTGTTCGTTACCGAATTCACATCCGTCTGCATGTACTTCTAAACCGATTACAACTTCATATTTTTCTCTTAAATCTTCCATTATTACATCTCCTGAAAAGTTTTCTTTTATTTTATCACAAAAAAAAGCTATTCTACAAGATTTAAATAAAAAATAAATGAATAATTTATTTGAATTTAATGTTTATGACATTTGCAATCTTTATATCGACATTTGTTATCAATAATATTTAGGATTTCAGGTGTAACATATTCTACATCAAAATTATGAATTTTACTTAAATTTTGTATTCTTTCAAAATAGTAAATTTGTTTTTTAGGATTATCTAGAATTAGGATGATTTTAGCTCTTTTACCGGTCATAAAAGAATAATGTAGAGCTTGACCGATACTTTCAGCCCATTTATCCGCAAAATCAAACTCTATTGCGTGAGTTTGGGTTAGGCAGTCAATTCTTGTTTTATCATTGTTTTCAAATTCTTCAATACCGTTATGAGCAGAACACCAAACATGTTGGTATGAGCTTTCGCTATGAGGATGTTTTTTATTTCTAAAAATATTAGGTGTATAGTCATACTCAAAAGCTAAAGAACAAGTATTTTGAATTGTTATATAATATATCATTAAAAATAAGATAAATTTTTTTGTTATCATCATTAACCTTTGATTTTCTACTTATTCGTATAGTTTTATTACTTTGTTCTCTTATAGACTACATACTTTTATTAAATTATAGTTAAAAATTGATATGTGGCAAATGAGGTTACAAAATTTAAAAAATTAGGTAAAAATATTCAGCAGGCGAGAAAAAATAAAAAATTATCTCAAAATGATCTTGCTGAAATAGTTGATATATCAAGAGAGCATCTCGCAAAAATAGAAACAGCTAAAAGAGGTATTAGCATTAGGTTACTATTTAAATTTTCGGAAGCTTTAGATGTACCTGAAAGTAAGTTATTAGATTTTAAAGATGAATTATGAATATAGGTAATGAAATAAAAAAATTAGCAGTTGATAATGGAATGACATTAACTCATTTGGCAAAGGTTATTTCTGAAAAAAAAGGTAAAAATTTTTCTGTTCAAAATTTATCAACAAAACTAAAAAAAGGAACTGCAAATTTTAATGAGCTAAATATTATTTTGGATGAAATGGGATATGAAATAGTATTTAGAGCTTGTTCACGCTAAAATGAGAATATTCTGTAATACTGAGCGGAAAATTAAATGTAGAAATTTAAAGTGTGGATTACTTCGTCGTTTCACTCCTCGTAATGACAGCATTTTTGTCATGCTGAATTCGTTTCAGCATCTCTTTCGTTCTGGATTCCGAAACAAGTTTGGAATGACATTGTTTTTTGTTTGTCATTGCTGTGAGAAAACCGCAGGTTTTTCTGGCAATCCATAAACTGTATCCTAGAAAGTGGACACTTAACTTGCAAGTAAAAAATCTATATACTGTAATCTATATTTTTAAGTAATATATTTATGTAAATATATATTACAAAGTATTGAACTTATTAACATATTAACAAAAAATATATTTAGAATTTTTAGAATGAATATGTTTTTATGATAGTTTATAATAAAATTAAAATAGAAAAAGGTTAAACAGAATGGAAATAAATAATAATATATCAGCTCAAAAAGTAATAAAACCAAAATCAAACAAGCAACCTGAAAAAATGGGTTTTTGGCCGTTTGATAAGAAGGAGGATACTTTTCAAAAAACTTATGATGTAGATACTGTAATGAAAAGTATAGATGGGATAAAGTATAAAAATGGTGATAAAAAATTTCGTTATGAAAAAATTGTTAATGAAGTAAAAGAAATTTTAACGGCTGAACCTAAAAAATGTGAGTATGCCTTAAAATTAGCTCCTCAAGATAATATTACTCAATTGGGTTTCAAAAATATTCTTAAAAAACCAATTGAGGAACT
Organism: uncultured bacterium; assembly: GCA_902776035.1. Taxonomy (GTDB): domain Bacteria; phylum Cyanobacteriota; class Vampirovibrionia; order Gastranaerophilales; family Gastranaerophilaceae; genus UBA6984. The sequence continues at coordinate 50,093 of CACYOO010000011.1, read as the reverse complement.
AAAACAAATAACTGAAATAGTATCCACTAAAAATAATAGGGGTGGATATAAATTTTCGGAAACAGATGTTGCTGAGATATTTAAAAATTGTACAGTTGAAGAACGAGGAAAGATAAAAGAATTATCAACTTGTGCATTAGAAGGCGACAATATTTTGAAAGTTGCAAAAGAAAAAGATTTAGATATTAAAAAGGTTGCACAAAAAGCAAATGAAATGGCTGGAATGTTTTCGGAAGATGAACTTATAGGTGTTACTTTTGCACGTGATAAGTTTTCGAAAGGTGATTATACTTGCAAAGCAGAAAGCTATAACAGAGAATCTTTTACGGAAATCCTTGATAAAAATTTGAACAGGTATGCTCTTGAATCTTGTAAGGAAGTTGATTTAGATAAAAAATCATACAAAATAAAAAAAGTAACAGATTACAGAAATCATACAACAGCAAAAACCCGTTATGAAAAAGTTGACGGAGATTATCAGGTAACTCATGAAATCCGAATAATAAAAGATAAAAACGGAAAAGTTCAAAGAACTGAATATACTGAGCCATCTCAAATAAAAGGTGTTATGGATATAAAATATATGTATCCGAATGGTGAAGTAAAGCAAGTTTCTTCAGGCAAAATTGATCCTAAAACAGGAATTATGTCAATAAAAAAAGATATGGTTTCTTCAAACGGAACAAGAACTGAATATTTATTTGAAGATGATCCGCAAGGTAACAGAATTTCAGATTATAAAATTACTGATAAAAACGGAAAGGTGCTTCTTCAAAACAGCGAATCTTTTGAAGTTATTTCACCAAATAAATTTATATCATCTAAAAATAATGAAAAGTATGAAATTACTGCGGATGATGACAGTGTTACAGTAACAGATATGAATAATCCGGAAAATACTGCAAAATTTGAAAAAGGAGAAACTAGCGGTATTATTGGAGATCAGGAAGAAATTATAAAAGTCTTAAAGAAAATGCCCGGTGAAGAATTACTTAAACTTAGCGAAAGTGTTAAAACTCTTGACGGTACAACTAATGTATTAGAATCATATTCTCAAACAGATGAATATGACCGTTTGATACACACAGGTGATGATTTATTTGTTATTCTCCATGAATTAGGTCATGCTGTTGATTTAAAATATGTTGATATGGAAAATGAAGAAGCTACTATAGATAAGGCGATATTTCAAGATAAAAAATTTAATGAAATTTATGATAAGGAAAAGGAAGCTTTTAATAAAGCATTCCCTGATGCACAAAGAAACCATATAGCGTACTTTATAGATCATGAAACTCATTATGGTGGTGTGGTAGGCGGAAAAAGGGAAACTATTGCTGAAGCTAATGCTCTTTTAACAACAGCAAAATCTCATGAAGTGCTTGCAATGCGTTCGCAATATTTGCAGCAACATTTTCCTGAAACAATAGCTTACTTACACGAAAAATTAAATTCAGATGATGGTTGTTTCTTGTAATAAGAACAAAATAGAAAAATATAAATTTATGTAAATATCAATAAATTTATATAGCAAAAAAATATATTATGAGTTTATATACTTGTATATTTGGAGATATACATGGTTAATGTTACAAGTATAAGACCTTACAATTATAATATAGCGTTTAACGGAAGAATTATAGATTCGCATACACATTTGGGTAAAATGGACAACCGTTCGTATGAGCCGGATTCATTGACCAAATTTCATAAAAAACAAACTGATAATCCTGATGAAGATTATGTAGATACATTTGTAACATCAGCATTAGACGGAATGTGCCGAAAGTCTGACGGTAAATATGTGAGTAATGAAATTGAAGCTAACAAGAATTTAATAAATACAATCAAATCGGCAAATGCTCAAAATATAATTAAACCGCTTGCGGTATGTCAGGTAGATAGCGGTAATGCAAAAAATATAGAAAAACTTTTTGATGAAGGTGATAAGTTTTACGGATTAAAATTTCATCCTATGGAAACACAAATTAACGCTGATGATGAGAGATATAATCCTTATATGAAGATTGCTCAAAAAAGACATTTACCTTGTGTTTTTCATACTGAAACAACTGATGGATATGCAGCACCAAAGCGAATATATGAACTTGCAAAAAGAACACCTGAAGTTCCTGTTGTGCTTTATCACATGTGCCTTGTTCCTGCAAAAAGTGTAAAAGATTTACCTGAAGAAGAAATTCAGGCAAGGGGGTTGCAAAATGACAGAGATAAATGGTGCTGGGATGTTCGTGAATCTTGGAATAGAGAAGGTATTGACGTTGTAGAACAAGCTATCAAAAATAAAGATGCCAATTTATATCTTGAAACATCTTGGACAAAACCTGAAACAATGATTGAGGCAATAAAACGTGTAGGTGCAGACAGAGTTCTTTGGGGAACTGATGCTCCGATAGGCGATAGTGGAGAAAATGCAACAAAAGAAAATTATTTTGCAAATGTAGATAAATATAAAGCCGCAATTAAAGAAGCTTTTCCTGAAAATGCACAAGAGATAGAAGATAAAGTATTCTTTAAAAATGCTGAAAGATTATTCGGTAATAAGTCAAAGAAAATATCCAATAACGATAAAGCAATTGAAACTGTTGGATATGCTGCATCATTAGCTGTTGGAATTGGAGCTTTAACTGCATTTATTAAAAATATAAGCCAAAAGAAAAATAATAAAATTCAATTTCAAGATAATTTACAATTAAATGAAAAGCCACATAAAGAAAGCATCTTACAAAGAATAATACATAAGTTTGTAAAAAAATTATAATTTAAGTTTTATAATAATATACAAGGTTTATAGCTTGATTTTATACTAATTGGTTAGGATATATTTTCCCAAAGGAATTTTTCTTATTATATAAGTAATAGTAATGCAAATGAGAATAGTTTCAAAAGGTACGACGTACCTGTAATATATAGAATCAATGCTTAAATCAAAATATATGGGAATGATTTTTAAAATATTATAGTGTAATAAATAAATAGCGAATGTATATTGTTTTAAAAATTCAAAAATTTTTTCTAAAATTTTATTGCTATATAGTTTATCTGCATAATTTTTTATAAAAGTGAATATACCAATAGAATACAAAATACAGTCTAAGTTTTTATATCCGAACACACTGTATGGAGATGTTGTCATGTTAATAAAAAAATGATGTCCAACACCTATTATTGCGGCTGTATATATAATTAAACATAATTTTTTAGGTAAAAAGATATTGTCTAATATATAACCTATTAAAGCATACATAATTGCAGACAGGTAAGATAATATGAAATAATCAAAAGGATATCTCAATAAAACTAACAATATAATGACTAGTAAAACTAAAAGTTTTTTAAATTTTCTTATATAACTTAATATTGGTAAAAATAGATATAAAATAAACAAAGGAATAAAAAACCAAAAACTAAAATTAAATTCATGATTTAGTATTCCATTTAAAATAAGATTTATATTTATTGAGTCAATATTTATATATTTGTAAATATATATACAGCACAATATAGATATAAAAGTCCAAAATACGAAAGGTATAAAACTTTTAAATATTCTTTTTTTATAAAATACAAAAGTAGTATAACGTTCTCTGTAGTTTATTAAATTTGCACCTGATAACATGAAAAAGATAGGTGCAGCAAAATAAAAAATACATTCTATAATGTTGGCAAATATATAATTATTGTATGATTTGAAATTTCCAAGAACTCCATTTGTGTGAAGTAAAACAACTGCAATGGAAGATATAACATATAGTATATTAATGTACGATTTTTTTGATTTACACATTGTCTAATTTTAATATTATAAAATAAAAAAATATATAGTCCATAATTAATCAAATTTTTTACATTTACAATATTTTAGGATGTTAAGAATTGTAACAAGGTAATTTAAAATACTAAAGTTTTGAAATCGGATTGCCGATAACATAAATGTCCAAAGAAACGGATTTTAGGGTATGTGTATAAGACAAAGGATGTGTCGATATATTATATTTATATAATATATGTATGCATAAATATGGGGATATAATATAATAATACTCTTGTGGTAATAGTTGCATATAATGGCATTAGTTCATTGTAGCAGCGTAAAAAAGTTTTCAAAAAAATACTTATTTCCTTACTACACAATTTTTAAGACCAGCTGTTTAGCGGTCTTTTTTTTTGCTAAAAATAGCCCGAATGTCGAATTAAAATAGATACAGTATTATTTATCATATTTTAATAAGGCGGAATAGTATTATGTTTTACAATTATTACCAATATGATGATTATAATTTTGACAGTTGTACAACGAAAGGTATTTGTTCTATCGATCCAACAATTACAGCTTTGCAAGAAGTTATAATAATGTATTTAAAGCAGCTTGCTTTTTATACATTGAGATTGAGAAAAAAGGGAGTATCAAACAGTATAATAAAGTATAATATTATAAATACTTTATCCGGTCTTGTATCTACTACTGATTATTCGAAAGAACAATTTAAGTCTATTATAATGATACTTTATGAAAATTTAAGGCAGTCTAAAATTCTTTACGAGCGTATTTGTAAGAATAACAATCTTAGTACGGATAAATTAAGTTCTCAGCTTCATTTAAATAAAAAACCGGATTTAGTTGAAGCAATAAAGCAGGGCGAAAAAGAATTTATAAAAAAGAATAAATTATTAGTTCCAAAACAAAGACATATATTTGAAATAATGTTTTTACTAATAAAAAATGTTTGTATAAATCTTATACAATTAAAATCTTATGGAAAAGACTGTGATGAAGCATATTATTCAATGCTTCAAGTTTTAAATATGATAAATTACAAGGTTGTATCAACGGATAAGTTAAAGCTTGTAACAGAACGATTTGTTGAAGTTAATTATAAACTTGTAAAACTATTGTTATCATGTGAAAGAGAGTCATTTGGTAAATCGGAAACAGTTAGCGTATCATTTTCAACCAGACCTGGAAAGGCAATTTTGGTTTCAGGTTCAAATTTAAAAGAACTTGAAGAAGTTTTAAAGGCGACAAAGGGTTTAAATATCGATGTGTATACTCATGGTTCTATGATAATGGGGCATACTTATCCAAAACTTAATTCTTATCCGCAATTACAAGGTCAATTCGGATTAGGAGTAGAAAATTGTCTATTAGATTTTGCAACATTTCCGGGTGCAATACTAATGACTAAAAATTCCTTACAGAATGTTGAATATTTATATAGGGGAAGATTATTTACAACAGATACAAATGCACCTAAGGGTGTAACTAAAATTACAGATGGTAATTTTCAACCTTTAATTAAATCTGCTCTTGAAGCAAAAGGGTTTGCTAAAGGGCAAAAGAGAGATGATTTAATACTCGGGTTTCAAGAAGACATTCTTAATAAGAAAATTGATGATATTATAATAAAAATTCGTGGAAGAAATATAAAACACCTTATTATAATTGGTATATTGAATGATAGTTCTTCTCAAAAAAGATATTTTGAGAGGTTACTAAAGTATAAAAATAATGATACATACGCAATAACGCTTTCAACTTATGTACCTTCAAACAATACTTTTCAAATAAATTCAGGTTATGATTTATCCATAATTTATAAAATTCTTGAAAATTTGTCTAAAAAGTTTGAAGACAAAACTTTTGATATTTCAGTTTTCTTGACAAAATGCGACAGATATTCAGTTTCGAATATGCTCAATTTAAAACATCTTGGTGTTAAAAATATATTTTTAAGTCATTGTTCACTTATGGTTGTAAATCCAATAATAATTGATTCAATGAAGGATATTTTTGATGTTAATATGATAAAAACTCCAAAAGAAGACTTATCATTAATTATAGGAACAAGTCAAGAATAATTACATTGAAACTGCTGTTTCACTTATCAAAGGTCTTTGGATAGTTAACAGAATTTCTTGCGGAATAAAGGTTTCTAAAATTCCAAAATCTGCTGTTGCAAAGAAAAATTCAAGCATTTCACCTGATGATATACCAAGTAAATCAAAAGGAATACTCATATCTAAAACATTGTCATAAGCGATTTTTATTGCATCAGTATTTTGAGAACACCACAAGCCGCCTGCTATTGACTTTGAATATTGTATTGGACGCAGCATACCATTTACTAAAGATAATGTTATTTCTGTTCCAAATTGTTCATACATTATAGGATAAACATCTTCAGTTTTATTGATTAATCTGATATGAGATAATTTTTGTTTAGATTCACTGTTCCTTGCATAAATATATAGTTGATGAACGATATTAGTATTATTTTGTTTAACTTCGTTATCAATATAAAATCTTAGATACAAGTTATCTTTGTCAAATCCAAATTTAATTTTTTCAAATAATCTTGGAGTTTCTGCATAAGGAATATCAGGTAAATTTATAACACCTGCATTAAGCCATTCGTCATCTATTTTGTCTTGTCCGTCCATAACCGGTGTTATAGTTGATTTTGGCAAGCTGGAGCGGTCTAAATCGGAAATGCTTAAAGGCAAATCTAAATATTTAGGCGGTTCTTGATTGAAATATCTGTAAACATTTTTCAAATGTTCTCTGAACAAGTAATCAAAAATATGGTCTTGTCCTGAGTTATTCGGTTCTCCATACCACCAGAACCAATCACTGCTTTCAGACATGTAAACTTCTTGTCGGGCAAGTTCTATATTAGGATTATCAGGGTATTGCTCAGAAAACTTTATAAAATCATCTCTGACTTTTTTCAAATAATTCCAAGCTTGATTTTTTGTCGGCTCTCCTATCCAAAGTTGGAAGTTTCTGTTTATCCAGGAGCCGGAATAGATTTTAGGTAAAGGTTTTATATTCTTGTCTTTTTCAATATAATCACTTATTAACGTAGTTTCAAGCGTTTCATCTTCTTCTATCAGTTGATAAATTTTTCTTAAAAATCCTGCTCCGTCATCAATATAATTTTCCCAAGAATTTTCTCCATCTAGGGCAATAGTAAGCAAATGTTCTTCATCTGGGGAAGCAAAAATTTTACTTTGTATGACTTTTATTCTGTCATATAAATCATTTGCTGCTTTTTCCGGCTCTGTATTAGGATATTCATAGCTTATTAAGTTAGGAATAAGTGAATCTCTAAAAATAACATTAATTTTAGAATTTTTCGTTTTATACTCGTATGGCTTTAATAAATGGTAAGGGTCTGATAAATTCCCCTTAAAATCTCTTACAAAATCTAAATTGATTGAATTTGCAAGTATACCCTCATCAGTAATTGTCCATTTTACGCCTAAATCGGAAAGCATATCAAGCATTTTAGAACTTATGCACTGTTCAGGAGGCCATATTCCTCTAGGTCGTTTACCGAAAATTTCTTCCATTGTATCAAGTGCCATTTCCGTTTGAGCAATAGCATCTTTTGCCATTTTTAAATTAGACGGTAAAACTTCAGGATTTGGAATATTTCTGTAAGCACTCTTTATATCCAATAAGATAGGTAAAATCGGGTGATAATATGGACTTGTTGTTATTTCAATTCTGCCCTCATCTTGAAATTTTTTATATGTTGGAATAATTTGTTTTATAATTTCTCTTTGATATTCAATAATTTTTATTCTATCTTCTTTTGTAAATCCGTATCCCTTATTGGCTAATTCTTTTAATTCCGGATACATATCAGCATATACAGGATCAAACCACGAAAGATTGAACCACGCCATAATATCAGAATATTCTTGGTTTGTATATGCATCTATATCAGAAATATTTTGTTCAAAACGTTTCGTATATAAATTCCTGTAACCTTCGTGATGTAAAATCATTGATTTATAATTTGCATCAAAAAAATTGTTCAAAATGAACATTTTATCATCTGCGGAGAGTTCTTCTACATTAGAAACAGTTAATCTTGAATGAAAATCGTGAACTTCTTCTTCTGCATATTTTTTTAGTGATTTTACAAGTAAAGGTACAAGGTTAAAATTCAATTTTAAATGAGGATAATCATTCATTATAAGAAGCATATCCAAATAATCTTTTACCGCATGCATTCTAACCCAAGGCATTAAAAAATCACCTTTATCACTAAGTTGATAATCAGGTTGATGCATGTGCCAATAGAAAGCTATAGATAACTTTTTTTGAACAGAAACCATTTTATAATATTATAGTACCAAAAAAAAATTGCTTGGCAACAAGTTTGTAATATTTTTTATTTTACATCATACAAAAAAGGTTGACTAAAATATAAAAATCTTAGCCAACCTTTTTTAGTTGTTCAAAATAATTATTTATTGTTCATCTAATGCAGCAACACCCGGAAGCACTTTTCCTTCGATAAATTCAAGAGAAGCTCCACCGCCTGTTGAAACGTGAGTAAAATCTTCTGTTTTGAAATATTTTTTAGCTGCTGATACAGAATCACCACCGCCTATTACAGAAGTTGCACCATTTTTTGTTGCATCAACAATTGCTTGTAATATTGCTTTTGTTCCTTCTGCAAATGCAGGTGTTTCAAAAGCTCCTACAGGGCCGTTCATTAATATTGTCTTTGAATTTTTAACAACATCTTCGAATGCTTTTTGAGTTTCAGGACCTGCATCAACACCTTCAAAGCCGTCAGGAATATTTTTTACGTCTACAACTTTGTTTGTTCCGTTGCCTGAAAAATCATCTGTTACTAATACATCAGTTGCCATAACTAATTTTACACCTTTTTCTTGAGCTTTCTTTTCAATAGCTTTTGCAACTTCAAGCTGATCATCTTCACATATTGAATTACCGATATGTCCGCCATTTGCTTTTACAAATGTATAAGCCATACCACCACCGATAATCATATTGTCTACTTTATCAAGCAAGTTTTCTAATACACCGATTTTTGATGAAACCTTTGCTCCGCCTACAACTGCAGTAAAAGGTCTTTCCGGATTATCCAATGCTTGAGATAAGCATCTGATTTCTTTTTCCATTAATAAGCCGGAAACAGCCGGTTTTAAAAGTTTTGCAAGTTTTGCTGTTGATGTATGGTTTCTGTGAGCAGCACCAAAAGCATCATTTACATAAAAATCACCAAGTTTTGCAAGTTCTTCAGCAAATGTCATATCATCATCTTTTGCTTCTTCTGCCTTGTAATAACGGATATTTTCCAATAAAGCTACTTGTCCGTCTTTTAAATCTGCCAATTCTTTATCTGCACCTTCACCTACAGGTGATTTTACAAATTTTACTTCTTCTCCTAATACTTTTGACATATATTTTGCAACAGGTGCTAATGATAAATCTTCTAATTTTTGACCTTCTTTTAATTTTTGAGGACGACCTAAGTGTGCCATTAATATAATTTTTACACCCTTTTCTTTTAAAAAGTTTACTGTAGGAAGAATTGCCTGTATTCTTGTATCATCTGTTACATTTTTGTCTGCATCCAATGGTACATTAATATCTACTCTTACTAATGCTCTTTTTCCTCTAACGTCTCCTAAATCCTTAATTGATTTTTTCATTTTTTTCTCCTTATATATATTTACAAAATAGTATCAATTTATACTTATATATTAATAAGCACATAAGTTTAAGTAAAGAGTTAATTTTTTTCTTCAAAATATCCTAGTTTTTTTAGAATGTTATCTTTTTTACGCCAATCTTTTTCTATTTTAACTGTTAAATCAAGGTAAACTTTTTTTTCAACAATATTTTCTAATTCTTCTCTTGCCTGTGTTCCGATTTTTTTTAGCAGGTTTCCGCCTTTACCTATTAAAATCCCTTTTTGGCTTTTATGCTCACAGTATATTGTTGCATATATTTTATCAATGTTTTCTTCTTCCTTGTAATTATCTATCATAACTGCAATAGAATGTGGTATCTCATCCTGTGTGTTTATTAAAATTTTTTCACGTACAACTTCTGATGCAATATCTCTCATTGTTTCTTCGGTTAATGTATCTTCAGGATACAATAAATCCCCGTCAGGAAGGTTTTTATATATCGTATTGATTAAATCTTCTATTCCCTTACCGTTCTTTGCAGAAATACATACAAAAGGAGTTTCATTTGTTAATAAATTTTTGTAAGAAATGATGTTATCTGAAATTTCATTTTTACTTGCAATATCAGATTTATTTAATACAAGTATTATTGGTGTATTTGTTTTTTCAAGCATATTTTGAATAATCCATTTATCACCCTTGCCTGCCTGTGTTGAGGAATCAGTTACAAACAATATCAAATCACTGTCAGGGACAGAGATTTTTGCCTCGTCTAAAAGGAATTCTCCAAGCTTGTTCAAGGGTTTATGAACTCCCGGAGTATCTACAAATACTATTTGACCTCTGCTATCAGTTAATATTCCCTTTATTCTTTTTCTTGTTGTTTGTGCTTTATTAGTTGTAATAACAATTTTCTGTCCTAATACTTTATTTAAAAGAGTAGATTTACCGACATTCGGTCTGCCTATAATCGTAACAAAACCACTTTTCATAATATAAGAATACCATAAATAAATTTACATTTGAAGCATAAATGTTACAGGTCCGTCATTTTGAATTTTAACCTGCATCATAGCTCCAAAAACTCCTGTTTGCACATTTAAGCCGGATAATTTTAAGTTTTGAACAAATTCTTCATACAGTTTATTTGCAATATCGGGCTTTTCTGCCGTATCAAATCTGGGGCGATTACCTTTTTTACAGTCTGCACATAATGTAAATTGAGAAACAGCAAGGATTTCTCCTTTTATATCGCATACGGATAAGTTCATCTTGTCTTCTTCATCTGCAAAAATTCTTAATTTTAAAATTTTATCAGACATTTTTTTGCAAATTTCCGAGTCATCACCCTTTTCAACACCTAAAAACAGAAGTAAACCCTGATTAATATGTGAATATTCATTATTTTCTATATCTACTGAGCTGCTTTTTACTCTTTGTACAAGACATTTCATTGTTGAACAACCTTTCCTCTTAATTGTCCGCAAGCTGCATCAATATCTGCACCACGTTCTAATCTTACCGTAACTTTTTTCCCCGAATGTTCAAGTATACATTTAAATTTCATAACAGATGTTCCCGATGGCTTTTTATAATCGTTTTCAGTAACAGGATTGTACGGTATAAGATTAATATTGCATTTTATATCTTTTAAAAGTTCTACAAGCCCTTTTGCACATTCATAAGTATCAGTTAAGTCTTTTATCAAAAGATATTCTATTGTAACTCTGTTTCCTGTAATATCAATATATTTTTTTATTGCTTTTTTAACGTCATTTATAGGATATTTTTTGTTTATAGCCATAATTTCATTTCTAATATTGTCAAATGGAGCATGTAAAGACCATGCAAGTGTTGATTGTGAATTTAGTTTTGCAAAATCTTCTATTTTATTTGCAATTCCGCTTGTTGAAACAGTCATTCTTCTTGCACTGATTTGAAAAGATGTATTAAATATTTCTATTGCTTTTATTATATTGTCTAAATTTAACATTGGTTCACCCTGTCCCATAAAGACAATGTTCGTAACTTTTAAATTAGTATCTCTCTGTATCATTAATACTTGTTCTATAATTTCTTTATAGTTTAGGTTTCTTATAAAACCACGTTTTCCTGTTGCACAAAATGAACAGTTTACTGCACATCCGACTTGACAACTTACACAAGCCGTCAAGTTGGCACGATTGTCAAATCTCATTAAAACAGTTTCAACACACTCTCCATCAGGATATTCAACCAAATATTTAATAGTTCCGTCTTTGCTTGTCTGTTTTTTCTTTATTATGCAATTGGTAACTTGTGCAATATCTTTCAATTGTTCTCTGAATTTTAAAGATAAATCCGTCATTTCATCAATATTAGATACAGATTTGAAATAAATCCAATTGTGTATTTGTTTTGCTCTATATGGAGATGCTTTTAAAGGTTGTATAAGTGTTTCAATTTCATTTATGTTTAAGCCGGAAAGAATAGTTTTTGTCATTTTAAATTTTTCCTGCTTTCCATTCTTTCATAAAATGTTCTCTTATTTCAGACATTGCTTTTATTGTAAGTACAATTGTTTGAATACTTTCGTGCCATCCAATGTATGCACAGGTAGGGTGTAACATTTGTACAGGGTTGTCAGGATAATCTCTGCATATACTCGGTCTGTTTTCATAATCAGAACATAAATTATCTTCTGTTACTTTTTTACAATTATAATAAAATACTTTTTCTCCTGATTCGTTTATTAAATCAACGTATAATCCGAATTGACTCTTTGCATCATCTTCTGAAACAGGTGAAAATGTAGAAATAAATTCTTTTGCAAATTTATCACCTTTTGATGCCTTTTCTAATAATGCTGCAGGTGAAAATTCACTTATGGCTAAACGGCAGCAAGCACCGCATTTTTTACAATTAAACTGTTTTCTTTTTTCCAAAACCAGATTTCTTTGAAATTGAATGTGTTTTACAACTTCATTTTCAAGATAATTTTTAATTTCATCGTGAGATAATTTGTTAATTTCTCCTTGCATTGCAGATAATACAGAAACAAAAATTTCTCTGTATTTTTTGACTAGGTTTGTGTAATGTTCTTTAAGTTTATCCATACTCTATATTATATCACAAACTTAATTTAAAGGAGATTATCGGCAAAGCTTGCTATCGTCGGAAGAAATAATTTTGTCATTACCATCAATAATGCCGTCATTTTGAACCAACGATTTTTGGGGGTGAAGAATCTCCTTATGGCATTACAATGTGATACTTCGGGTAAACCCTCAGTATGACAGAAACATTCCACATTCCACTCTAATAATGGATTGCCGCAAAAATCAAAAATTTTGTCTTATAATGTAAACTTCTGTAAAGAACGAATAAAAAAGAGTTATAAAAAAAACATGAAGTGGAATAAGAGAAATATAAGAGAGATATGTTGTCCATATTAAGTTACTCACGTAACGCATGTTAAACGGATATAGCATGTAAAATGGAGAAAGGAGTCTGTTATGGCAATACGAGCAGATACAGAAATATAAATGTTGAATTAATGATTTAAAAAATCAAACTAAAGTATGAAACAATTCTAACTTTATTATAATTCAAAAAGACATCGAAACGTCATATTATAAGAATACGAAACGGACAATCGTAAAAAGTTAGAAGTACAAATTGAAAGGAGCTCAATTATGGCAATTACAGTAAACACAAACATCCCATCACTAACAGCACAAAAATCATTAAACAAAGCAACCAATGCAATGAACACAGCAATGGAGCGTATGTCAACCGGTTACAAAATCAATTCATCAAAAGATGATGCAGCCGGCTTAGCCGTAGCAACAAACTTAGCATACAAAGCAAGTTCATTCAAAGTAGCACAAGATAACGCTCAAATGGGACAATCAATGTTAGATACAACAGAGGGTGTATTAGACGTAATTAAAGACAACCTTACTCGTGTAAGAGATTTGACAGAGCAAGCAGCAAACGGAACTTATGGTACAGATGCATTAACAGCAATCAATTCAGAAATTTCAGCAAGACTCGGTGAAATTGACAGGGTAGCACAATCAGCAGACTTTAACGGTAAAACACTTCTTGATGGTAGTATTACAAATAATATTCAACTTCAAGTAGGTATTGGAACAACCGGTTCAAATTCTACAATTGAAGTAAGTAAAGACTTATTTGCAGATGCTAAATCTTCAACAATATTAGGTGGTTCATTCACACCATTTACAGGTGATGCTGCTGCAAGAACATTCTTAGAAAATGTTGATAGTGCAATTGATAAAATAACATCAAGAAAGACAACAATAGGTGGTTTGCAGGCAAGAATATCATCAGCAATGGATACAGCAAATGTAATGCAGACAAACTTAACATCAGCAGCTTCATTAATCCAAGATGCAGACGTAGCAGAAGAATCATCAAACTACATTAAACAACAAATTCTTCAACAAACATCAGCAAGTTTGTTAGCAACAGCTAACCAAGCACCATCAATTGCTTCAAGCTTAATATAATAATTTTAGTAATTGATTATGGGATTAAATATAAACAGACCGGCTATTCAGCCGGTCTGTTTGTTTATGTTTTGTATAATTATTTATTTTGCAGCTTTTGCTTCCATTCCTTCATTAAGTTCTTTTATTACAGCTGCTACAACTTCTTCTGTTGTTCTTCCTTCTTTTGGAACTTGGAATGCTGCTGCATTTTTATGTCCGCCGCCATTGTATTTTCTTGCAATTTCTGATACATCATAGCTTCTGCTTCTGATAGAAAATGCTGCTGCTCCGCCAAATTCTGCTACTTTAAAGCCAACTTCAACACCTTCAAGTTCAGGTAATCTTCCACATACATCTTTTACTGCATCTTTACCTTCTTGTTGGTAGCCGGCATCTTTACATGCTTTCTTTGCTGCTTTTATATCTTCATCTTCGATAAAGTATGCAATTTTTCCGTTATCTGAATATTGAATTTTGTTTAATGTAGTTTTTTCTGCATCTAAAACTACTTGTGGAGTGTTACCAAGTGCATTTAAATTAACTTCTCTGTTATTTACTCCTGCTTTCATAAGCAATGCTGCATCTTCAAATGTTATAGGAGCTTGAGCATACTTAAAACATCCTGTATCTGTTAACATGCCTGTATACATTGCATCTTTTGTTTCTTTTCTGAGTTCTTCCGGTTTTAAGCCCAATGGTTCAACAAATTGCATTGCCAATTCTGCTGCTGCAGGTAATTCTGAATCAATTAAATTTGCAGTTCTTGCATATTTATTATCCATCATTTTACCGTATTTTTCGTTGTATTCTTCTTTGTATGGATGATGATCAATTTTCAAGCTGTATTTTGCTTTATGATATACACCTTTTCTGTAATCAGGTGCCATTAATTTCGTTTCTGCACAATCACATGCTATTGCTAAATCATATTTTCCGTATTTTGCTTCTGCTTCTGCAGCTTGTTCAGGTTTACCGGGTTTATGTACTATTACATGTACATTAGGATTTGTATTTAAGTAATCGTAGTGTTTAGGAAAATCTTTACCGAATACAAAAACATCAACTTCTTTTCCTGTTGCTTGGTTAATCAAGTTTGCCATTGCAAAAGATGTTCCAAAACTGTCCCCATCAGGAGATGTATGACCTGATACAGCTATTTTCTTTACATTGGGATCTTTCATTATTTTAACCATTTTTTCAATGGTGTCTTTATTTTTTGCTTCAGGTTTCCAGCCCGTAAATGAAACTGCAAGTGTTTTGTGAGGTGTTACTTGGCTCATTCCCAATGCACCCATTTTGTCCAATGCACTGTAATGGTAATCTGACTTCACTGTGTTTTGTGCATGATTTGATACCTTTAAAGGCATGCTTTGCATGTAAACATTGTTCTTAACTGAATTGATTGCACTTACGTTCATTATAAACTCCTAAAATTAACCTGACAATTTTATAAGTAACATAAAAAAAAAAGTTGCTTGATTTTTTCGTTTTGTGAAGTTTTATTACAAATATTTTTGTACATGTTAAAAATTGTAAATGTTTTTGTTCTTTAATAACAAAAAATTTATTTATAAGAGTTGTACGAATGTTATTAAATTGAAAAGGAGTTTTATATATGCTAGTTTCACCTGTAAATGTTGGTAATAATACTAATGTTAATGTTGTTAAAAATACAAATACTAATAATTTACAAAAACAAAACTTAAATAATGCAAATATTACTAATCCTTTAAAGCAAGATACTTTCGAAAAGAAAGAGTATGAAGGAACAAAAATAGATGCGTTTTCATTATTAGCAGGGATGTTAAGTAATGAACAGGTAGAAGATATTAACAAGAATAAGAAATTAGCAAAAGGTGCTGTTTTCCAAAAAAATGAAGATGGTGATTACAACATAGTTCCTGATTTTTGTGATTTAACAAAAGGTACAAGAATATTGCCTGAAGGGTATGAAGTAAAAAATAACTTTATTGGCAGAACAAAAGTTGTACCTGTTGGTACTAAAGATATTTTTAGCGGACTTTTTTAAAATTTAATTACTATGCATTGATATTATGAATTTTATTCACAAACATGTTAAGTTCTCTTAACATGTTTGCAAGATGAAAATTCATGTAATAACATGCATGTACACTAATTCGTCGGCCTCGCAAAAAGCATGCGGGGCTTTATTTTTGGGGTTATTTTGTAAAGTAATCACAAATTAATGTTTTTTTATGTGGAATAAGTTTTTTTACTCGTTCTACAAATTTGTTTTTATATAGATCGTCAAGTTCTTTTTTTTGTATGGCTTTTTCTAAAACAAGTTTATCGTATACTTCAGCACATGTTTTTGATTTGTAAATATGCTGTTCTAATTTTGAAAGTTGTTTTTCTTTTTCTTTTATTGCTTGTTGTAATTCTTTTTTCTTCAAAGTTTCTTCCTTTATTATTGCAAATCTATATATAAAGAATATAACTTGCAGTATTTTTTGCAATCAATCTTTTAGGTGATTTTATTTCTCTGTTGTAACATTCTATTTTAATTTGATTAATATGTCAAAAAAATATTTTTATGGTATATTAGGTAAAAAACTTAATAATTATAACATGCTTTGTTAATATTCTTTTCATAATTTATTAACCTTGCTATAATTATATTAAATAAACGAGGAAGAGTTCGGATGTCAGAAGAATTTAGTATAGAAGATGTAAAAAGAAAATTTGATGAAATTACAGATACGTTAGATTCTATCAAAACACAAAATGCTATAAATATTGGTGATACCGGAAGGGTATTAAATAATATTGGTGTGAAACTTGATAATATTCTAAATCAAGAAAATATATCCGAAGCCAAAGAAATCTTACTTAATTTAAAAAAAGATTTAGAGGACAGAGGTTCTTATCTTAATGTAAGGTTTACCGAATGGGAAACTTCATTTAAAGATGCATTGAGTAAAAATGATGATTTAATTACAGTGCCTCAAATGAAGGAATTGTTTGATGTATTATCAACCAATTTGACAGTTTTTTCAAAGCAAATAATGTCTCAGGGAGATATTCTAAATGAGATTACACTTCGAATAGAGGCATTGCGTTCTGATGATACGGATAAAAGAGAAATTATCAAGAATATAAATTCAATTAAGGGTGAACTTGATAAATTCAATAACGGTTTTGAAAGTATTATATTAAATATTAATAATAATTTTGAAAATATAAATGCTCTTATATCACGACTTGACCCTACAACAGAAGTAAAGAACATGACAAATACTGTTTCCGGTATCAAATCTACGACAGATACAATAATTTCTGCGGTTCAGGTTGTAGACCAAAAACAGAATACGATGTCAGATTCTTTGAACGAAATAATTTCTCAAAATACTAATATTAATGCAAATATTAAAGCATTAGCAGGGCAGAGTGATTTTGACGGATTAGTAAAAAAAATTGAGAATGCTGTTGAATTAATAACGGTTTTAAAAAGTGCATTAACTGATTCAAGCGAGCAAAGTCAGAAATCTTTGTTAGTTCAATTAGACAAACTTTCAAGTGTTGTTTCTAAAATTTTAACTGAAGAAGACTTTCAACTTTTTAAAACGGATTTATCTAATCTTGTTAATGATGTTATTGAATCGTCAAATGTTCTTAGGGGTGATTTACTAAATACAAATTCTGATTTAAAAGAGCTAAATAAAGTTATATCAAGTTTAGATGTAAGATCTGCTATTGAAAATTTGAGATTTATGCTTGAGGATTCTGATAGAAACTTAAAAGATGCACTTGACGAGTCAAAAAAATCATCTATGGAACAGGTAAATAATCTCGATAGTTCATTAAAAGGACTTATA
Source organism: uncultured bacterium (assembly GCA_902776035.1). Lineage (GTDB taxonomy): Bacteria > Cyanobacteriota > Vampirovibrionia > Gastranaerophilales > Gastranaerophilaceae > UBA6984. The sequence continues at coordinate 32,284 of CACYOO010000011.1, read as the reverse complement.
GAAGAAAAATCTAATGATATAAAAGATAAAGTATATGAAACTGTTGCATCTATTGATATAGGCAGTTTAAGAAACGAACATGAACATCTTAAAGTTGTAATTGAAAACAGAACAAATGATATTAAATCAAAAATTGTAGAAACTATATCTAATGTTGGAATTGAGGAAATAAAAAGTTCTCTTGTAACTTTATCGGAAAATCTTGATAAGGCAAAGAAATCGATTAATGAAGATTCAAATAAAAATTCTTTTCAAATTTTAGAAAAAATTGAAAATACGTTTAACATAATTAATGATACAAACGATATAATTACAAACTTACCTGAAACTATGCGTCAGGTATATGTACCTTTTGAGTCTGATAAGAAAATTCTTATTGAGGATGTTTTAAAAACGCTTAGTTCTATTACAAATGAGATTCATGTTGTACAGAACAGTTTAAATAATATTTCATCTCCTATTAAGGATGCTTTGGCTGATGACATAAATCAGTTAAAAAATACAACAGATGCAATTGTAGGTATTATTGCTACTGATGGAGAATTATTTGAAAAATTAAATAATCTGGATTTAAAATTAATAAATAATGCGGGTAAATTGGATGCTTCATTAAAAGAAGTAACCGGTCGTATTTTAGATTATATGTCAGGTATAAAAGAAAATTGTGAATCTGCGGATATAAAGATGAACAATTTTGCATTCGAATTTAATTCTATGAAAAGTGAATTAGATAAGATAGTATCTGACTTTAATAATTTTGTAAAAGGTGCAACTACAAGTTTTAATAGTGTTAGTAACGGTATTTCATTACGATTTGATGCTGTTTCTGAGATGATTTCATCAATCACTTCTCAACCTGCAGCTATAGCTATATTAAAAGAAAATATGGATAATTTGCAGCAGGATATGAAAAATTTAATTGTGATTGCTGCAGAAATGAAAGCAAATTCTGCAGCACAAAATGATATAAAAAAATCATTAGGTGTAGATAATGAATTCTTGGATAAAATCGGAAACCGAATCAATAAGGTAAAAGACCAATTAAATTTCATATCTACCGATATAATGGAAAACTTGTATAATAGAGCTGATTTTATAGTAAATGAAATTGAGCCGATAAAAAAAGCTGTAATGTCTTTTGTAGGTGTTGATTTCCAAAATATTGCCGTTGCTTTAAAAGAGCAAATGGATGCATATAAAATTGGTATGGAACAGTTTATGCAAGGTATAGATGCTGCTGATTCCCGTGCTATATTGAATAATTTATTTACCGGCTTAGGTACTTTAGAAAATAAATTCAGTGATTTTGAAACATCTGTAAATGAAGCATTGATTAATAAATTTGAGGATGTAAAAAATTTATTAAATAGTATGAGAAAATCAGCTCCTATACAAATTGAGGAGCAATCTCTTGAAATAGTAAAATTGGAAGAAATACTAAATAATAAAGTTGAGATATTAAAATCTAATTTTAATACTATTTCTGACAATGTTGTTAATCAATTGGTTCCGCATTTTGATGCAATTGATAAAAAACAGAATGATATATTATCAAAATTAAATACACCTGTAAGTTATAACATTGATGATAAAAGTTTAGATTATATAAAAAATCAATTGAATGAACTGTTTGAAAAGGTTAATACTGTACAAGATGAAATTCTACATTCAAATTTGAACACAAATACTATAGATGTATCATCAATAAAGAATTTAGACGAAAATGAAAAAAATGTTTTAGAACAATTTACCGGTAATCTGCAAAATATTGCAAGTTTAGTAAAAAAATTAAATGAAAATATAGATTGTAAAATTTCGGATAGTATAAATAGTGGTGTACAAAAAACTGATTTTGAAGCATTAAAAGCGGATATTGCATCAATGCTTTCTTCTATTCAGGGTAATTTAAATTTACCTGCATATGATGTAAATAAAAGCAGTAATGTAACGAGTCAAGATATTGAAACTTTAAATGCAGGCGGATTACTTGAAAAATATAAAATAGATATTTTTAACAAAATTGAGTCTGTAAAAAATGAGATAACATCTGCTGAATGGAGTATGGATTTAGCAAATGATATAAAAGTGTTAAATCAAAAAATGGACTTGCTTACATTAAGTGATGATTTTAAACTTGATATTGACAGGGCTCTTGATGAAATTAGAGCAACTGTACAAGACCAAAAAAAATTCTTAGATACTGTAAATATTCTTGAAACTTTATCAACTCTTGAAGATATTAGTAAATTAAAAGGTATCGAACAATTAGAACAATTGAGTAATATAATTAGTGTTGATAAATTAAATGCATTAAATAAACTTACTCTTTTAGACAAATTGAAAAATCTTGATTGTCTTGATGAATTAGAAAAAATACCTAAAATATCCGGCATGTTAGAAGTTCAGGATAAAATAAAAAATACAATTGTTGAACTTGATAAAAGAATAGATACAATTTCAAAAAATTATGCAAATTTCAATTTAGTAGAAGAAGATTTTAAAAATGAATTGAATGTTGTAAAAACTGCAATAATGAAGCATGTTATAAATGTATTTGAACAATTGTCATTTGTTGTTGAAGGTGAAGAAATTAAGGATTTTGTTGATGAAAAATCTCAAAATGCTATTTTAGAAACCAAGCAATTTATAGAAAATACAATTTCTGATTCTGAAAACAGTATAAAATTTTCAATTTCAGAAATAAAAGAACTTTTAAAAGATAGGCAGGATATTGAAGATTTAAAACAACTTCAATGTGATTTAAAAAGTCAAAATGAAACTATAGAAAATTCTATTGAAAGTTTAAATCCTTTAGAATATAAGGATCTAGAAGAAGATTTACTCAGGTTACAAAATATATCGATACAATTAGATAGTTTCCAACAAAGATTTGAAAAAGAATTTAGTAAAAATATTGCTGAAGAAATAAGTCAAAAACTTGAAGAAACTAAAGATGAATATTTAAAAAATATAGGAGAAGAATTAAAACAAAATATTCAACCTGAGTTAGCTTCAAAGCTTAATGAGGTTAAAGAGCATGTAAGTGAGCAATTCAGTGAAGTAAATGAACAAATCAATGAAGTTAATGAAAAATTTAATGGTGTAAATGAACAATTTAATTCAGTAAAGGAACAATTCAATATATTAAGGGTTGGTTCGACTGAAGATGTCGGCGATTATACTTATGCTATGCAAGATATTGAAACTGATATTGCACATTTACGTCTTGCAATGGATGATGTTATAAATTGTGTAAAATCAAATTCTTTAAAGCAAATTGCAGATTATGTAAATGAAATAGTTATGCAGGTTGATAGTATGAAGTTTAATATCAGCCAGGATGATATTTTCAAGATTAAGGTAGATGTTGAAAAAATAACCGGTGATATTTTAAGTATTAGTTCAAGAATGAACAAGTTATTATTGGCTTCTGATGAATCTGCACAGGCATTGAATGCTTCATTAGTGTCTTTTAGAGATACAATATCCGAATTATATACCGGCTTAAAAAAACTTGATTATTCTACAATGATTGAAAAGCTTAGTATAATTGAAGAAAAGATTGCAAATAATGAACAAAAAGAACACAATACTTTAAATGCTATAAATAAAATAACTGAATGGACCAACGTTTTTGAAGAAAAAACTGATGAAATTTCAGAAACAATAAATAAGCTTAAAAAGTCAATGCCGTCTAATGAAGCAATACTTGATGATTTAGAAGTGAAGTTTGCTAAACAGCAACAGAGAATGGATATGCTTGAAGAAAAACTTGATGAGTTGTTATCAAAGGATAAAGATTCATCCAATATTTCAAAGAAATTTACAGATATTGATAAACAATTAACAAAATTAAATAATAATATTGAAAAGCTTACATCCTATGTTGATGAGGAGTAATAATGGAATTTATAATAATTTTTTGTACCGTTTCTTCAAAAGATGAAGCAAAAGATATATCTACAGCACTGTTAAAAGAGAAATTAGCAGCTTGCGTAAGTACTGTTGATAAGGTTTCTTCAATGTTTTTGTGGAATGGAAAAATTTCAAAGGAAAATGAGTTATTGCTTATCATAAAAACAAGAAAAGATAATTTTGATAAGATAGAAGCAGTAATAAAAGCATTACATTCTTATAATATACCTGAAATAATTGCGTTGCCTGTTATAAAGGGTTCAAATGATTATACCGGTTGGTTAGAACACGAAACTGAATAGTGAGATGTCAATATCAGAACAATTAATTTTATATATAAAATCTTTGGGGCTTGTTGTAAATACACATACAAAAGCAAGAGGTCATCAGGGATTTTTTATGAATGGCAGGATAGATATATCAGAAGAATTATGTGAAACTGATAAATGTATTCCTATACTTTTACATGAGTTTGCTCATTATATTCATTCAACATTAGAAAAAAATATTGCTAAAACCGGTGGTAATTTAGATGTTTTATTTTGTTCAGGTGAAGATTATACAGACGAATTATTGAAAGTTACTAACTATGTTGATAAACATTCGACTTGTGATATATTGTTAAATGGTAAAAGAAAATTAAAATATGAAATTAAAAATTTAGACAGTATTATAAAAAAGGATTATCCTAATTTTCAACGCTCAAAAAGATTTAATGAATTTGAAAAAGCAATTAAACATTCTGATATTAAATATTTGAAAAAATACGACATTGTATGTATAAAGCCAAAATTTATATTTGGTAAGGACAAAATTATATCTGTAGAAAATCTGGAAAAAGATTTTCCTAATTTAAAGCCGGCATTTTGTTCGTATTTAAAATTGTTGTCGTTAGAAAGAAAACAAAAAAAAATAACAAGAAGAATAAATGCTTTAAAAAAGTATTATAAACGACCTACAGAATTATTCGCACGTTTTGTAGAAGGATTGTATATAGATAAGTTAAAAGTTAGAGAACTTGCTCCAAAATCATATTATAGATTTTTTGAACTGTTAGAAAATGGTTATTACGGACATTTAAAAAATGTATATGATATATTAAATTTATAGTATATTACTTCTTGCTTGCAGGATTTATTTGTATTAATATCATTTTATGGCAAATAAAATTACAGTTCAAAAAGGTACAAAAGATATATTACCTGCCGATATTGATAGTTGGCATTTTTTGGAAGAAACTGCAAACAGAGTATTTACAGCTTCAGCTTTTTCCGAGATAAGAACACCTATTTTTGAAGCTACAGAGCTTTTTGCACGAGGTGTAGGTGATACTACCGATATTGTAAATAAGGAAATGTATACTTTTGAAAAGTCAGAGCGTTCTTTAACATTGCGTCCTGAAAATACTGCAGGTGTTGTTCGTTCTTATATAGAAAACGGAATGCACAGATTGCCTGCACCTGTTAAATTATGGTATAAAGGTCCTATGTTTAGGTATGAAAGACCACAAGCAGGCAGACAAAGACAATTCCATCAAGTTGGTGTTGAAATGTTTGGTATTTCTCAACCTCAAGGAGATGTAGAAATTATTTCACTTGCCGTAAATTATTTAAAAGCTATTGGTCTAAAAGATTTAGATGTTGAAATAAACACCTTAGGGTGTCCTAAATGTAGAGAAGAATATAAAACAAAACTTAAAGAAGTTTTAAAACCTTATTTAAATGATTTGTGTGAAGATTGTCAAAGAAGATATGAAAAAAATCCTTTGCGGCTTTTGGATTGCAAAGTAGAAGATTGTAAATCAATTTATGAAAAGCCGGAAGTAAAAGAGGTTATAACATCAGATTTTGTATGTCCTGAATGTCATGAACATTTTGAAAAAGTAAAGGAATATTTAAATTTATTAGATATAAAATATACCGTAAATAAGCTATTGGTACGTGGTTTAGATTATTATAACCGTACTGTATTTGAAATAAAATCAAATAATCTTGGTTCACAAAATGCCGTATGCGGTGGTGGAAGATACGATAGTTTAGTTAAAAATTTGGGTGGAGAGGATACACCTGCTGTGGGTTTTGCTATGGGAATGGAACGGCTTATTTCATTGTTGCCTGAGCAAAAGCACAAAAAAACGGATGCCTATGTTGTATCTGATAATGTAAATGAAGCAATAAAATTAGTGAATTATTTAAGAAATGTTGGAATATCTACAGATTATGATATGACTTGTAAAAAATTTACAAAACAACTTGAAAAGGCATCTAAAGTTGCAAATTATGCAGTTATACTAGGTGAAGATGAAATAAAACAAGGAAAAGTATCAGTTAAGAACTTGATTAATTCTGTTCAGGTTTTAGTTAATAGAGATGAATTGGGGAACATAATTGAACGCTTCTGATTCAGTAGATGATATTGTTATTGATATTTTACACAAAATAAAAGAAGAATTTAGCGACTTTAAAGGTATTTACTTATTTGGTCTTTTTTCTGACGGTAAAATACATGAAGATGAAGACCTGGAGCTTGCTGCGATATTTGACACTTCACCTTCTAAGTCAGAACGTGAATTAATATGGCGTTTAGTTGGTGAAACAGAAGAAATGTTTGATATATATATAGACCTGCATCCATTAACAATATCAGAATTACAACATGATAAAGAATTTTGTGATGAAATTCTAAATACCGGAATTTATTTTAATGCTAATTTATTTTAGAATATTTCTAGCATAGGATAAATTTTGATTTTTTAATACATAAGCCGTACAGCTGTTACTATCAGGAGCTTTTCCTACACCTTTACAAGCATTTTCCAATTCGGTATCGCTTATTTCATTTGGCTTATTTGTTTCAGTTACTTCTGTTGATTCATTTTCATCTGCATCATTTATCTCAGTTGTTCCTGTTACAAGTTTTTTTATTGATACTCCCGGATTTAGCATTACACTGAAAATATCAACACCATATATATTTTTACCATTTTTAGGACCGTCTATATCAAAATATATTGTGCAATATACTTCATTACATATTACACCGACAGATACTCCGTTTGACATTATTGCATTATATGATTTGTTACGGAACGGTTTTAATTTTAGTCCTAATATTGATGATGGCTGTGCCATACTGAAACAATTTCCGCCTATACCGCATGTTTTTGATATTTGTAAACCCTCAAATAAATTTTGAGCAATTCTTAATGTTTTTCTATCAAGATTTGTATTTGCAGCATTTTCATCAGTATTATCGGTATACCATTGTTCAATTCTTACACCATGTCCTAATATAGCTTGAGCCAATGCATCGTTTAACATTTTATATGTTTCATTAACTCTTTTTACTGTTGTTTGCTCATCAGTAACAGGACCTGTTTGACTGTTAATAAAGAAATTGTATAATAATACACCTACAGCAATAAATACTATAAAACCTACAAGTGCATTTGCCGAATATTTTTTTTGTTTCATTGTATACCCTTTAAATTTAATATTTCAGTTTATATTTTACAAAAGATTAATGAAATTGTAAAGTTTTAAAATATATATGTTAAAAATTCTATTAAAAATAAAAATTGTGCTAAAATATTATTTGTATGTTTGAAGAAATAGATGACGAAAGAATAGATAATATAAAACATAGGACAAAAGAAATTTTGTCAAAAACTGATTTATACCAATATAAAGGTACAGTTTCAAAGTTACTTGGTTTGACAGTAGAAGTAAAGTTACCGGGTTTAAAAATAGGGGATTTATGTTATATAGAAACTGCTGATGGAGATAGAAAACCTGCAGAAGTTGCAGCTTTTAAGGGAGAAGTTGCACAGTTGCTTTTATTACTTGACGGAAACGGAATAGGACAGGGATGTTTGGTTACATCAACCGGTATGCCGATAAGAATACCGGTTGGGGATTTTTTACTTGGCAGATTAATTGATCCTATGGGACAACCTATGGACAGTTTGCCTTTAAATCCTGAAAATTGTGAATGGCGTAACATAGACGGTCCTCCTCCTGAGCCGTATGAAAGACCGATTATTACAGAAATGTTTTCTACAGGAGTAAGAGCAATTGATTCCTGTTTAACTTTTGGCTGCGGACAGCGTATGGGCTTATTTGCCGGCTCCGGAGTAGGAAAGTCAACTCTTTTAGGTATGATTGCCAGAAATTCTGATGCTGATGTAAACGTAGTTGCATTAATCGGAGAACGTGGTCGTGAGGTTAAGGAATTTGTTGAAGATGCTTTAGGTCCTGAAGGTATGAAAAAATCTGTTCTTGTGTGTGCAACAGGCGACAGACCTCCTTTAATTCGTCAAAAATGTTTATTAGCAGCAACTGCTGTTTGTGAATATTTTAGAGATAAAGGTAAAAAGGTATTTTTAATGACTGATACAATTACCCGTTGTGCAATGGCAGGTCGTGAAGTTGGTTTGTCTTTAGGAGAACCGCCTACAATGAAAGGTTATCCGCCATCTATTTTTTCATGGCTGCAGAAAGTATTGGAAAGAGCAGGTAACAGTCCAAAAGGTTCTATTACTGCGTTTTATACTGTATTAATGGAAGGTGATGATATTAATGATCCTATTGTTGATACGGTTAGAGGTATTACGGACGGACACATTTTCTTATCAAGAAAGGTTGCTGAATCAAATCATTATCCGGCGATTGATGTTTTAGGAAGTATATCAAGACTTATGAGTGCTATTGCATCTCCCGAACATAAAGCTGCGGCATCTAAAATGAGAAAATTACTTTCAATATATAGAGAAAATAAAGACTTAATTGATGTAGGTATGTATCAAGCCGGTTCAAATCCTACACTTGATATCGCAATTGAAATGATGCCTCAAATAAACGGTTTTTTACAACAAAGAACGTCAGATGCCGTTAGTATGGATTCGACAATTAATACATTAATTCAAATGATGCAAAATGTTGATATTTAAACACCTGAACCTTTTATTTCAATCTTTTTTAGGCGTTGTTCTATTTTTCTATACCATTTTAATTTTTGTTGAAATAATGTTTCGTAATCGTCAAGATTTCCTTCAGCTATATCTCTGAATTGATTATCGCAAATATGTGTCATAGCATTTTCAAGGTGATGAGTGTATTCTTTTCTATCCAATTTTGATTCGCTTTTTGTTAATTCGATTATATCAGCAAATTCGACTAACACTTCAGGTCTGTCAGCTCTTAAAAATGCATAGTTTACCGCAATAGGAACTAAATTAACTTTTCCATATTTTTCAGCAGCTTTTTCCGCAATATATGCTAAGCCCGTTTGAAACCTTATAGGTCTATAGTTAGGGGGCATTATTATACCTTGAGGAAAAATGTATAAGAAGTTATTTAAATTACCTAATGTTTCAATAGAATATTTTAAAGCTTCCATTGAAGCATATGGAGATTTTTTGTTCACTGAAAATGCTCCTGCTCTTCTAAGCAATGGAAATCTGTTTAATTCTTCTACCATTAATCTTATTTCATGGTGAAAAATTCTATTGCAAATATTGTATCCGACTATTCCGTCCCACCAATTAGAGTGAGGTGCAAAAAGTATTGTAGGAGCCGATGTATCACGCTGAAATACTTTTTCTGCACCTTTGTATCTTAGTGCGAAAAATCTGTTTTCCAACATTCCGTAAAAAAATCTATCTGCAACCCAAAGCCAAAACTTTGAAGATGTATTAGCAGGTCTGAAACGTTCATTCTGATTTCTCAATTTAGTAGGAGGTATTTTAGAATATAAATGTTCCATAGTATATCCATTTTATAATATCAATTTAATATTGAAAACAAATTTACAAAGTTTTTTAAAACATCTTAACATATAATTGACGAGGTATTTTTTTTACAATAGCATGATTTTAGAGGAAACGAAGTGAATATCTTCGACTGTGTCGCAGCCGTAAAAGTCGGAACGCTCCGGAAAGATTGAAAGTTCTTTCATTTTAACTTAGCACAAAACTTCGTAACAAGGTTGATGTGCAGTTGATTGTATCCTAGCTGTATTAAAAGAGAAATATACTATGCCTGTAGAAGCAGTACAAAATCATATACATGTAGGTGGTGGACTTTGTCCGCATGGAATGGCACCCGGAGCTTGTCCTATATGCTCAGGTATGGGGGGCGGCGGAATGAAAAAGGCGGATTTTAGTGCTAAACCGGGAGAAATGTCTTGGAATGAGTGTGCTGCTATAGGAGCTATGTTAAGAGCCCAAAAGCTTGCTCGTGAAAAAAATATTCAAGCCCATGAAAATCGAATGATTAATCTTGCAAAATTTGAACATCAGATGATGAATATTTCTCAAAAACTTGCAGAATTGGCTGTCGTTATAGCAAAAAATACACCAAGTTTTATTTCAAAACCTGTTAATTTTATTATTAATAATTTAGCTAATCCAATATTAAATACATTAAAAAATATACCAGCAAACTTTATGAAAACTTTAGATAATATAAAACAAAAAATTGTTGATATTCAGGATAAGCTTAATGCTATGTTTGGAGAATTAAAAAATTCTGTAGAAAAGAAAATATCTGATGTTTTAAACAACATAAAGAAAAAGTTTAAGCTATTATTTCAAGTTGATGAAACAACCGAAACTGAAAATGAGGAGAAAAAAGTTGAGGAAGATAAAAGAACTTATGAAGTAAAAACATTTATAAATGATTTGTACGGAAAAATATCCGGAATATTCAGACCGAATAAGAAAAATACACAGGATGAGGAAAAAAATGGAAGTAAGTAAAATAACGAATAATTTAGCTAAATTATATTTAATGGATTATATGGGCTATAAAAAGCCGCAAATGCCTACAGAAAAACGCCCATACTGTATATTTGATAACAATAAAGTTGATGTATTTGTTAAAAATAAAGAAAAAGCTTTACCAAAATTAAACGATATGTTAAAAAATGCCAAATCAGAAGATGAAATATGTGAAGGTCTTTTTATAGCAGATCAAATGGCAGATGCCGGTGTAAAAGGAATTGATAAGATGTATTATGGTACATTTTCAAGATTTAATGAAAGCCGCTCACCAAACGTACAAACCTTTTTATCAGGAGTTTACAGAAAAACCCAAAATCCGGATGCATTTGGACCTCTTGTAAAAACATTTGTAAATAATATAATAAGTCCTCCAAAGTCTAATTTTGATCCTAATGAAGAAGTAGGAGGTGCAATTATACAGTATATAAGAGATGCTGTTAAAGTTTCAAAAAGTAAAAACAACTAATAAAAATCATATTTAATGTAGAAGTATAATTATATAAAGGAAAAGGAATAATAAAATGAAAATTCAAGCAATTACAAACCCTATTACAAAATTAATGTTTAGAGCTGATGATGTTAAGATTAAAAAAACTGAACCTGTTAAAGAAATAAAAATCGGAAATGGTTTAAATCAACCAACAAAAGACGAATTTATAAAAGAAGATAAGCCGTTTGAATTACCAAAAGATGTTGAATTTGAAAAACCTGTAATGGCGACAAAGGAAAGACCGTATTGTACATTTGATAATAAAAAGGTTGAATTATTTGTTAATGCAAAGGAAAAGGCAATACCGGCAGTTACAGAAATGCTTCAAAATGCAAAAACTGAAGAAGAAAAGTGTGAAGGTCTTTATATAGCAGATAGAATGATTGCATCTGGAACAAAGGGAATGGATAAAATGTATTATGGAACATTTTCAAAATTTAATGAAGACCGTTCGCCAAATGTTCAATCATTTTTATCAGGAGTTTACAGAAGAATTCTAGTACCTGATGCGTTCGGACCATTGGTAAAAATGCTTGTTACAAATATTCTTGTTCCACAAAAGGATGCACCGTTTGATCCTAATGAATCAATTGGAGGTGCAATATTAGAACATATTAAAGCGCCTGAGATTCATCCGCTTTAATAGATGAAGATAACATTTCAATGTTTTCTTTAATATTTTTATAATCAGGATTAATGCTTTCGATTTCTTTATATAATTCGAGAGCATTTTCTTTGTCCCCTTGAGTTTCTTTAATAAGTGCCAATTGATATTTTGCATCAATATGATTTGGTTCTAGTTCTATTATATGCTCAAGAGTTTTTATTTCATTTACATTATCATGTTGGTTGTTATATAGCATAGCCAATTTATAATATGCGTCAGTATTTGTTTTATCAATTTTTGTAGCTTGTATAAGAGTATCTTTTTGTGAAAATACATCTCCGATTGCTTCATAACAAGAAGCTAACGATATATGAAATTCAGAATTATTCGGTGCAAGTTGAATAGCTTTTTTTAACTGCATAATAGCTTCAGTGTAATTCTTTATTTCAATATTTACCATTCCAAGTTCGTAATATATAAAAGGATTTTCACTATCATACTGTATTGCAAGCTTAAAAATTTTGAAACCTTCATCATATTTTTGGTTATCAAACAGATATTTAGCCCATTGAACACATAAGTTACTTATTGCTAAATGAACTTTGTTCATATCGTTAACACTTGCTAAATCCATAATCTGTTTATACAATTCTAATGCAGATACGTAATTGTTATTTTTTACGTAATTGTCAATCATTAATTTTTTAATTTCTATATCTTCATTATTTTGGTCTTGAAGCTGCATTAACATTTCCATTGCTTCTTGTTCTTTTCCATTTTCAAACATGATTTTTGCAATATATTTTTTTGTTTTTAGTTTATCTGCAAAAGGATGTTTTAATATTTTTTGAGCATATTCCATTGCTTTATCTATATTTTTATTAAGATAATAAAAATTAGTAAGATTATTTAATAACCATAAACCAAGACTTGTATTATCATTTGTTTCCAGCATTTTTTCACAATTTTCAATTGCAGCATCATAGTTTTGTACTTTAGAGTACAATTCAATCAATTTTTTATTTGTATCAACATCTTCAGGATATATTTCAAGAATACCATTTAATTCATCAAAGGCCTCAGGATAATTCTCTAATTCAATAAGTAAATCTGCAAGCTTGGTTTTTATTTCAACTAAATCATGGCTGTTATCGGTTAATGGTTCAAGCTTACGTAAGACTTCTATTGCATAAGCTTTTTGTTTGGTTTCTAAATAGATATCACTTAATTCTTTTAATATATTTATGTTTTCAGGTTCATCTTCTAATATTTTTTTTAATTCTTGTATAGCTTTTGAATATTGTTCAATTTTTTTATAGCATTTAGCAAGAATGAGTCTTATATCATTATTATTTTCATGTTTTGAAAGAATAAAACTACATTCTTTAATAGCTTCATATATACTGTCATTTTTGTATAGTGCTTTTGCAAGAACGATTCTTAAATCAATATGTTCCGGTTTAACATCCAAATATTTTTTAGCTAATTTTTCAACAACACCGTATTTTTGCTGATTATATAGCATTTTTGCTTGCTCTAAAATACCGCTTTCTGAAATTTGCAGTTCTTTCTTTTTTTTACCTGCAGAACTATCCAGAGAAACTAATATGGTGTAAATAAGATATATTAGAGCCAATGCAGATGAAATAGCTATAATAAAAACTAAAAAGTTTGTAGACATTCGTATCCTTCCGATTAGTCATATTTTTAATGTAAATTATAAAAATTTTGTTTACTTTTTATAAAAAAACATTATATTGTTAGTATATGCGAAATAAAATTATATGTCTACTATTCATATCAATGATTTTTTCACCTGCAGTATTTTCAGATGACTTAGATGTTACGAAAAGCTGGAGCGAGCTTTCTAATGTTGAAAATGCTTGGGACGGTCAAAAAATGATTACTGAAAAAGAATATAAGAAAGTAATTGATGCTTTGGAAAAGCGAAAGAATGCAAAAAAAATAAGAGCCGAAAAAAAAGCAGGTAATCCGTTAATGAAGCCATCAGAAGATGGTAGTGAAGCTGATTTTTTGACTAAGTATCAAGAACAATATCCGTTATTGAATCTGTCTGTACCTGTACAAACTCCGTCAGGTATTGTTCCTGTAGGACATTACAAAGTTATAGGTACAAAAAAGAATGGAAAAGTTTATATAAATTTGTGTCAGGCGTATGACGTAATTGGTAAAATTCCTGCGATAGAAACAGAAGATGATTTTAATAGTGAAGAAATTAATTTTGTAAAACTTGAACAGGTTAAAGAAGGCACATTCAAAATAATATATGGTTCTATGAAATTTAATGCTTACGCATATTTAAATTACTAAAAATATATATGATATAATAATTTTATGTTTAATTACTCAACGTTATTTGATATTGCAAGAGATGTTTATGCAATGCCGTCTTATAATTCAAAATACGGCAGAGCATTAATGCCTTTGAGATATTTTTTTGAATTAACATACAGATGTAATTTAAACTGTCCTTATTGTTATGTTGGTAATGATAGAAATAAAGAAGAACTTACAACAAGTGAATGGATAAATATAATTAATCAAATACCTTTTTATTCTCTAGTTACGCTAGTAGGCGGAGAACCGCTTTTGAGAAAAGATTTTCCTGAAATTTATGTACAGGTTTCTAAAAAAACTCTTTCAAAAGTTAATATTGTTTCTAACGGAACACTTTTAAACGAAGATTTAGTCAAATTATTTATAAAAAATAGTTTGCTGCTTTTTTCGGTTTCTATAGATGGTTATGAAAAAAATCATGATTTAAACAGAGGTAAAGATGGACTTTTTGATAAAGTCATTTCTAATATGGAATTATTTAAAAAATATAAAAAACGTCCTATGATAGATGTAAAAACTATAATTTTAGAAAATAATCTTGATGATTTACCAAAATTATATAAATTATGCTTAGATAATAAATTTGAGTTTTTTTCTCTTTCGTTTTTAAGAAACAATAATCTTAAACAAAATTCAGTATTATTCGATAGTTTTGTTCCGCAATTTAACGAAAATTATCCTATACAAAAGTATTTTGATATGGAACATTTTAAAGAAGTATATAATGAATTGGAAAGTTTATCTAAAAATGGAAATACTAAAATAAGATTTTCTCCAAAATTTGAATACAGTAAAGAACCTTTGAAATCAATAGAAAAATTCTTTAATATTTCTGCTGATACACCTGTTAAAGATATATATAAACCCTGTAAATTTCCATTTTCTAATACATTTATTACACCTATTGGAGATGTATATCCGTGTCTGTCAGAACGTATAGGGAATTTAAAAGAAAATACAATAAAAGAAATTTTTAATAAGCCCAATTATTGTTGTTTTAGAAAAAACTTGAAAGTGTCCGGTGTTTTCGGAGCTTGTCAAATGTGCTGTGAATTAGAACCGAAAATCTAAAAAAATAAAAATTTAAAATAAAATTTGGCTATAAAATTTTTTTGATATAAAATTGAAGCAAGTATTTAATAAAATACATGTATTACTATAAGAAAGTTAGGAGGAACTTATGTCTGGAAAGACAATTACAGTTGACGGTAACTATGCTGCAGCACATGTTGCGTATGCATTAAGTGAAGTATCGGCAATTTACCCTATTACACCATCATCTACTATGGGAGAATGGGTTGATGAATGGTCATCACAACACAAACAAAATATTTGGGGTAAAGAAGTAAGTGTAGCAGAAATGCAATCAGAAGCAGGTGCAGCAGGTGCTGTACATGGTTCACTTGTAGCAGGTAGTTTAACATCTACATATACTGCATCACAAGGTTTGTTATTAATGATTCCTGTTATGCATAAAATTGCAGGTGAAATGCTTCCATCAGTAATTCACGTTGCGGCTCGTGCATTAGCAGCTCAATCATTAGCTATATTTGGCGACCACACTGACGTTATGGGATGTCGTAATACAGGTTATGCTATGTTAGCAGCTAACTCTGTTCAAGAAGAAATGGATATGGCTCTTGTTGCACACTTAGCAACATACAAAGCTAAAGTTCCATTCTTACAATTCTTTGATGGCTTTAGAACATCTCATGAAGTTCACAAAATTGAAGAAATTTCTTACGAAGATATTAAATCTTTAGTTGAGCCACAATACATTGAAGAATTTAGAAATAGAGCTTTAAAACCTGAAGCACCTGTTTGTAAGGTTGGTGCTCAAAATACTGACGTTTACTTCCAAGGACGTGAAACAGTAAACAAATACTATGATGCTGTTCCTGATATTGTTCAAGAATATATGGATAAAGTAGCAAAAGTAACAGGCAGACAATATCATCCGTTTGATTATGTTGGTGCACCTGATGCGACAGATGTAGTTGTTGCAATTGGTTCCGGATGTGAAACTATCGAAGAAACAATAGAATATTTAAATGCAACAAGAGGTACTAAATACGGTTTAGTTAAGGTTAGATTGTACAGACCGTTCGATGTAAAACGTTTCAATGAAGCATTACCTGCATCAGTTAAACGTGTTACAGTTCTTGACAGAACAAAAGAACCTGGTTCAATAGGTGAACCATTATACTTGGATGTTGTTGCTGCAATTGAAAATAAAGATGTTAGAGTAATTGGCGGACGTTATGGTTTATCTTCAAAAGAATTTACACCATCAATGGTTCTTGCTGTTTATAAACATGCAGAAAACAATGGTTTCCACGGATTTACAGTTGGTATAGAAGACGACGTTACAAACAAATCTTTAAAAGTTGAAGAACACATTGTAACAGAACCGGAAGGAACTACAAACTGTATGTTCTGGGGCTTAGGTTCAGATGGTACGGTTGGTGCTAACAAGAACTCAATTAAAATTATTGGTCAATATACAGATAAAGATGCTCAAGCATACTTTGCTTACGATTCTAAAAAATCATTTGGTGTTACTGTATCTCACTTGAGATTTGGTGATAAACCTATTAAATCAACATATTTAATTACAGCACCTGATTTTGTATCTTGTTCTGCTCATGCTTATGTTGGCAGATATGATTTATTAAAAGGTATTAAAGAAGGTGGTACATTCTTGCTAAATTCTCCTTGGTCTAAAGAAGAAGCTTTCTCTCATTTAACAAGAGATATGCAAGAAACTATCGTTAATAAAAAAGTTAAATTCTACAACGTAGATGCTGAAAAATTAATAAAAGAACAACCTGGTTTAAGAGGTAAAGGTGCAAATACTGTAATGATGGTTGCATACTTCAAAGTATCAGGTATCATTCCGTTTGAACAAGCTCTTGAAGGTATGAAAGAAATGACTAAAAAGACTTTCAAGAAAAAAGGCGATGATGTTGTAAATATGAACCTCGCATTAATTGATGCAGCCGTAAATGCAACAGAAGAAGTAGTAATTCCTGCTTCATTAGATGGTGTAGCTCATGCCGATGATGTAAAATTAATTCCTGACAATGCAGATGAATTTGCAAAGAAAATCATTGAGCCATCTATGCGTCAAAAAGGTGATGATATCCCTGTTTCAGCAATGTCAGTTGACGGTGTAATTCCAACAGGTACTGCTTGCTTAGAAAAGAGAGGTATTGCTCCTCGTGTACCACATTGGAACAGTGAAGCTTGTATTCAATGCGGTATTTGTGCTTCAGCTTGTCCTCATGCTGCAATCAGAACTAAGTTATTTGAAACAGATACATTAAAAGATGCTCCTGCATCATTTAATACAGTTGAAGCAAAACCTAATGCTAACGGTGAACACTTTAAAGTTCAAGTATACTGCAAAGATTGTACAGGTTGCGGTGTTTGCTTAGATCAATGTCCTGTAACACAAAGAAAACCTGAAGCACCAGCTCTTTCTTGGTCATCAATTGAAAAAGAATCAGAAGCAGGTGAAATGGCTAATGAAGAATTCTTTGATGCTGCTCCGGATAATGTTTTAGGCAAAAATAACGAAAAAACATTAAAGGGTGCTATGTTAAAGAAACCGTTATTTGAATTTTCAGGTGCTTGTGCAGGTTGTGGAGAAACACCTTATGTTAAATTAGTATCTCAATTATTTGGTGAAAATGCTATTGTTGCCAATGCAACAGGTTGTTCATCAATCTATTCAGGTACATTCCCAACAATTCCATATACAAAGACTAAAGAAGGCAGAGGACCGGCTTGGGCTAACTCATTGTTTGAAGATAATGCTGAATTTGGTTTTGGTATGAGATTAGCAGTTGATGCTAACAGAAGCACTTTAAAAACTTATGTTGAAAAAGTTTTAGGAAAAGAAGATGCTCCTGCTGACTTAAAAGAAGCATTACAAGAAGCTATGGCACATTGGGATAATTCAAAAACCGCAGAAGCAGTTTTGGCTCAAAATAAAGCAAAAGCTGTAATTGATAAATATGCAAAAGAATGCGGATGCGAAACAATCAAGAAGATAAAAGAACTTGAAGATTACTTTACAGATAAATCAGTATGGATTATCGGTGGAGATGGTTGGGCTAACGATATCGGATATGGTGGTATAGACCATGTATTGGCTCAAAATAAGAATGTAAATATTCTTGTTCTTGATACCGAAGTATACTCAAATACAGGCGGACAAGCTTCTAAATCAACACCTACAGGTGCTGTTGCAAAATTCGCTACAGGTGGTAAGAGAACTTACAAGAAAAATATGGGCTTGATGAGTATGTCTTACGGCTATGTATATGTTGCATCAGTTGCATTGGGTGCTGACAGAAACCAAACATTAAAGGCATTCCAAGAAGCAGAAGCTTATAATGGACCATCTATCATATTTGCTTATGCTCCTTGTATCGCACACGGTATCGATATGAGTAAAACTCAAACCGAACAAAAACGTGCAGTTGAAGCAGGTTACTTCCCATTGTACAGATATAATCCTGCAGCAGAAACTCCATTCACTTGGGATGCAAAAGATCCAAAAGGAAGTTATCAAGACTTTATCAGAAGTGAAGGTCGTTACAAATCACTGTTAAAGACTAACCCTGATGATGCTGAAAAACTCTATACTCAAGCAGAAGAAGATGCTGCAAAACGTATGGAAGTTTACAAATCAGTAGGTCAATTACTTCAATAGTTTTTATGTAACTAAAAATGTAAAAGCGGTGAATTTTTAAAATTCACCGCTTTTTGTTATATTATATAAATCAAACTTTATTATTTTTGATAAGTCATCTAATGACATTTCAATTTGATAACCTATTTTACCTGCACTGAATATTATTGTATCAAAGTTTTTGGCTGTAATATCAATAACAGTCTTAAATTGTTTTTTCATTCCAATCGGAGAACATCCGCCATGAATGTAGCCGGTAAGTGGTAAAAGGTCTTTTTGTTTTATCATTTCAACAGATTTTACATTGACACTTTTTGCAGCTTTTTTTAAATCAAGTTCTTCTGCTACAGGAATCATGAATACATAATATTCATTTGTTCTGGCAGATGTTACTAAAGTTTTAAAAACTTGAGCCGGTTTTTGATTTAATACTTTTGCAACATCAACACCGCTTATGGCATCAGTATTTTTATAACAATAGTGATTATACTTTATTTTATGGCTGTCAGCTATACGCATTACATTTGTTTTATCTTTTTCCATAGGATAATAATAATATAAATAAAAAATATATTCTTGCGAAAATGCTTGACTATGTTATACTAAAAAACATAGAGGTATTCTATGTTTGATTTTTTTAAAAATTTTTTCATAAATAAAAAAGATGAAGATGAAGATTTATTATCAAAATTACCTGATTGTGTAGTAACATTGCATAAAAGCGGTAGCTTTATTTGGTGTAATGATTTGTCTGTAAAAACATTATCTTTACTTAAAGAAGATTTTGCAGAAGGTTATATTGATGATTTATTTGAAAATGCATTAGATTTGATTATAAAAATTGCTGATACAGGAAAATCAAAAGTTTTACGCACAAAAGATTCTCTTGAAAATGATAGATTTTTTGATGTAACTTCAAGAACTATTAATGAAGGTTATATAGTTAGTTTACGAGATAATACTCAAAGCTATAAGGCACTTAGAAGCATTGTAGTTGAACATGAGAGTATGCAAAAGGTTAATAGGGATAAAAATAATTTTCTTGTAAAACTTTCAGGAGATTTAAAAACACCTCTGCAATCTGTTGTCGGCTTTTCTGAAGCTATAATAGATGGATTGGGAGGAGATTTAAATCCTAAGTTAGAAAAATATATAAAAATTATAAATAAAAATTCTGAAGATGTATTATCATTAATTAATAAAATTTTAGAACTTTCTATGTCAGAATCAAATTTATTTGAACATAAAATGTCGTATTTTGATGCTGTCAGCACATTAAAAGTTATATTAAAAGATTATGAAAAAGATTTAGAAGAAAAATCAATTAGTTTAAATTTAGATGTTTCACCGGATGTAAAAAGAACTATTTATTCTGATGAACCAATATTAAAATTGATACTAAGAAATATTATTGAAACCGCAGTAAAATCAACTGATGTAGGAACAATAGATATATCGATAAATCATCCTGATTTAGAACAAGTGAATGAAAAAGGACTTGTTCCTTTTGAGAATGCTAATGAAAAATCATTTTTAATGATTACAATTACAGATTCAGGTTTAGGTATAAATGATACGGATTTGGATGTGTTATTTGAGCCGTATGCACAGCTTGATAACCCTAACAAAAATGTAGTAATGCGTTCAATTGCTTTTGCAACGGTAAAAAATTTGATAAGAATATTAAAAGGTAATGTATGTGTCGATTCTCAAGCAATGCAAGGCAGTTCTTATACAGTTATAATTCCTATAGAGAAAGTTATGCAGACTAGCAATGAGTGAAGTAAAACTTGAAAATGTTGTAAAAATTTATGATACAAAACGTGTCATAGATAATATAAATTTAACTATAGCAGATAAAGAATTTGTAGTGCTTGTTGGTTCATCCGGATGTGGTAAATCAACAATTTTGCGAATGGTTGCAGGGTTAGAAAATATTTCCGGCGGAAATATATATATTGGAGATAAAAAGGTAAATAATGTTCACCCGAAAGATAGAGATATTGCCTTTGTATTTCAAAGTTACGCACTTTATCCTCACATGACGGTATATGAAAATATCGCATTTGGTTTAAAAATGAGGCATGTTTCTAAAGATGAAATTGATGAAAAAGTAATGGAAGCTGCTGAAATATTAAATTTGACTGAATATTTGGATAGAAAACCAAAACAACTCTCAGGCGGTCAAAGACAAAGAGTTGCCTTAGGACGAGCTATAGTCAGAAAACCAAAAGTGTTTTTAATGGATGAGCCGTTGTCTAATCTTGATGCAAAGTTAAGAGTGCAAATGAGAGCGGAAATAAAAAAACTTCATGAAAAATTACAAACGACATTTATTTATGTAACTCATGATCAAACTGAAGCATTAACAATGGGAGATAGAGTTGTTATATTAGATAAAGGTAAAATTCAGCAAGCAGATACACCGCTTGAAGTTTATAATAATCCAAACAATAAGTTTGTTGCAGGTTTTATTGGTTCTCCGCAAATGAATTTTATTGATTGCGATATTATAAATAATACATTGATAATGGGTAAAGAACCTGTTATTGAATTGTCAAAAAGTATTATTGAAAAACTTGGTAATAGAAAAAATGTTGTAATAGGTATTCGTCCGGAAAATATGATTGTTATGTCAGGTCGAATAAAATTAAGTGTAGTTATTGAAATGACAGAGCTTTTGGGTTCTGAACAAATAATATATTTTAATATAGGTCAAAACATGTGTTGTGCAAGAATTTCAAGTACAAATAAATATGAAAATAATATTCAGTTAAATTTGGATAGTGATAAATTTTTATATTTTGATTCAAAAACAGGTGAAAGATTAATATAAAGGAGAAATAATTATGTCAATAATGGAAGGAAAAAAGGGTGTTATATTTGGAGTATCAAATACTCATGGTATAGCTTACGGAGTAGCAAAAAAATTGTTTGATGAAGGTGCAGATATAGCTTTTACATACGCCGGAGAAGTAATGGAAAAACGTGTAAGACCTATAGCAGAAGATATGAATGCAAAACTTATCATGTCATGCGATGTTACAAAAGAAGATGAAGTTAAATCTGTATTTGAGGAATGTAAAAAAATATACGGTAAATTAGATTTTGTTGTACATGCTGTTGCTTTTGCAAATAAAGACGATTTGCAAGGTGAATTTATAAATACTTCTAAAAACGGATGGGATTTAGCTTTAGGTGTAAGCTCATACTCACTTGTAACTCTTTGCAGAAATGCACGACCTGTAATGAATGAAGGTGGTTCAATATTAGCATTAACTTATTTGGGTTCGGAATTTGCTGTTGCAAATTATAATATAATGGGTGTTGCAAAAGCTGCACTTGAAGCATCTGCAAGATACTTAGCTATGGATTTGGGTAAAGATGGAATAAGAGTTAACTGCTTATCATCAGGCCCTATTAAAACACTTGCCGCTCGTGGAATTTCCGGCTTTGATTATATGCTTAAAGCAGCTTCATTAAAATCACCATTGAGTAGAAATACAACATTAGATGATGTTGGAAATGCCGGATTATTTTTAGCATCTCATTTGTCAAGCGGAACTACAGGTGAAATTTTATATTGTGATTGCGGATGCAGAACAGTTTATGCTTCAATTGATGAAATTAATGCAATGAAAGAATAATTTGTTTTTATTTTTAATCTAATGTTAAAGTATAGTTATGAGTAATACATTTCAGGATGCTGTTCTACAAATAAAAAATCAGGTTGATATTTTAGAAATAGTATCAAACGAAGTTATTTTAAAAAAAAGGGGCTCAAACTATTGGGGTTTGTGTCCTTTTCATGGTGAAAAAACTCCATCTTTTTCCGTTAATCCGGAGAGAGGTTTTTTCAAATGCTTCGGATGCGGTGTTGGTGGGGATAGTATTACCTTTCTAATGAAAATTCATAATTGGGATTATATACAAACTATAAAATATCTTGCAGAACTTTATCACATCGAACTTCCTGAATATAACGGTAATTATAAAAAAAATAAGGAAGAACATGCAGAAATGCTGGAGGCATTTCAAACTGCAGTTAAATTTTATTCAGATAAGTTATTATCTGAAGATAAAGATGATATAGCAATGTCATATCTTGCTAAAAGAGATATAACCCCTGCTGTAATTTCAAGTTATAATCTTGGCTTATCCTCAAAATCACCGGATGATTTATACAAAAAATTAAAATTAAAATATAGTGATAATATTTTAGAAAATGCCGGTTTGATTTTAAAATCTAATAAGGGTGGCTATATAGACCGATTTAGAAATCGTATAATGATACCTATACAAAATGAACAGGGAGATTTTGTTGCTTTTGGTGCAAGGGCGATAGAGGAAGGTCAAAATCCTAAATATTTAAATTCATCTGATTCTTCTATATATAATAAAAGTCGTATTTTATACGGACTATACCAAGCTAAAGAATCAATAAAACAAGAAGACAGTGTTATTATAATGGAAGGTTATTTTGATGTTATATCATCTCAAGTTCATGGAGTAAGAAATGCTGTTGCCTCTTGCGGAACTTCAATGACATCGGAACATGTAAAATTACTTTCTAAATATTCAAAAAGCAGAAAAATATATTTATCATTTGATACCGATTTAGCAGGTCAAAATGCAACAAAGCGGGGGGGAGATTTAATAAAGAATGCTTTTCAGGGGTTAGGTAATGTAAAACAATTTGACGATTCGTACATGGCTGTAAATGATGATAAATATTCTTGTGAAATACGTGTGATATCACCACCGGAAGGTAAAGATCCTGATGAGTTTATAAGAAGTTCAGGAGCGGAAGCTTTTAAAGCGTATATACAACATGCACCATTACTATTAGATTTTGAGTTAAATGAGCTGTTAAAACAAAAAACGGAATTATCAACACCGCAGGAAAAAACTAATCTGGTAAAGCAAATTATTCCGATACTTGATGAAATTCAAAACCCTGTAATGCAATCAGAATATGTAAAACTTGTATCTTCTGCATTGGATATAGACGAAATTGCATTACAAAAAGAAGTAAGTGTTGCAGGAAATAATGATTTTATAACACCTGAAATTTCAACACTGAATGTAACAAAATCTTCATCTATTGAAGAAATTGCGCAAAAAAACATATTGAGTTTGTATTTATTAAAAGAGTGTCCGCTATCAGCGACTCAAATTTCATCCGAAATAAAAAGTGTACAATTTACAAATAAAACGTTAATAATTGTAAAAAATACAATTGACAAATTAGTAAATATCGTAAATAATGTTAGCGAATTAACTGATAAATTGTGCTTGGAATTTTCCCAAGATAATGATATACAACAACTTATAGCTGATTTAATCTGTATTTCAGAAACATTTTCTCATCTAAAAGATGAAAAAGCATTTAGGGCAGTTATTGACGAAAATTTGAAAAAATTGGAACAATGCAGGCAGCATGAAGAACAGCAGCAATTAAAAAAAATTTATACGGAAGTTAATGATGATGAAACTGAGGCGTTAAAGATACAAATGAAACTCAGAGATAAGATTAATAAATTAAGAATCGGAGAAAATTAATGGCAAAGAAAAGACAATCAAGTTCAATAGTAAATATAACTGATGAAGATAATTTAGGAATACTTGATGTTGATAAAACAGAAGATGAAACAGACAATTATATGAACGTGGAAATCAGTACGGATAACATCGAAGATATTGTTTCAAGCGATAAGATTGAGATGAAATCTCCTTATGATGATATGGGTTCTATGGATATGGATATGTCTGACGGTAAACTTGACTTAGAAGTTCCAAAGGGTATAGCCATAGATGATCCTGTAAGATTATATTTACGAGAAATCGGTAGAATTAAATTATTGTCTGCAAATGAAGAAATAGAACTTGCAAGAGCCATAATACAAGGTGGTACTCCGGGTGCTATTGCTAAAAGAAAGTTAATACAAGCTAATTTACGTTTAGTAGTAAGTATTGCAAAAAAATATGTAGGTAGAGGAATGCTGTTTTTGGATTTAATTCAAGAAGGTAATTTGGGTTTAATAAGAGCAGCAGAAAAATTTGACCATGAAAGAGGATTTAAATTTTCTACTTATGCAACATGGTGGATAAGACAAGCAATAACTCGTGCAATTGCTGATCAGGCAAGAACAATTCGTATACCTGTTCACATGGTTGAAACAATTAACAAATTAAAAAAGGTTACAAGAAGATTAGCACAAGAATATTCAAGAAAGCCAACAGAAGAAGAATTGGCTATTGAGATGAATGTTTCTGTTGCAAAACTTAGAGAAATTGTTAAAATTGCACAAGAGCCATTATCTTTAGAAACTCCAATAGGAAAAGAAGAAGATTCCAGATTGGGAGATTTTATTGAAGATAAAGAAGCAGATGCACCTATAAAAACAGTAGCTTCTGACTTATTAAGAGAAGATTTGGCTGAAGTATTGTGTACACTTTCTCCAAGAGAAAGAGATGTTTTACGTCTACGTTTTGGTATGGATGACGGTAGACAAAGAACATTAGAAGAAGTTGGTCAATTGTTTGGTGTAACACGAGAACGTATAAGACAAATCGAAGCAAAAGCTTTAAGAAAATTAAGACATCCAAATCGTAGTAAACGACTTAAAGAATATGTTGAAAGCTAATAAATAAAAATTTTATATTAAACACGGTTGTTTTTAGTTAATAGCCGTGTTTGGTTTTATTTTAGAGATTAGTATGAAAAATTTTAAATTAAAAGTCGAATTTATACAAATATTAATATTAACTGTTTTACTTGTTATAATTGGTTTTGCTAATTATATTAATTATTATGGGCCTCCAAAACCAACTGTAGAGGTAAAAGATTTTATGTCTTTATCTCCATCCGAACAAAAGAGGTTACGTTTAGGTTACGCTATTGATGACGTAAAACCGAGTAATAATGTTGAAACTATAAATACCGAAAATGCTGTAAAAAATATTGATAATTTTCAGCCGCAAGTTGATGAAACTCAGGATAATATAATTAATGGTGATAATTACTTGGATTTTGCAGCAAATTCTAACGGACAAATTGTAAAATGGAATAAAAAAGATATAAGTGTATATATATATTCTTCTGAATATGATAATCTTATTAATCAGGCATTGCGTAAGTATAATGATACATTTAAAGGATATTTTCAATTTTCGAGTGCTAGTTTTCCTCAACAGGCAGATATTGTAATTGATGTAGTTGAAAATTTTGATACAAATGATATGCAAAATGAGCTTTACATGGTAGGTGTAACTAACACTTATTTTGACAGTAAGAGTCAAAATCTAAAAATGGCAAAAATAAAGATGTTGTCTAAATATCCAAAAACTAATAAAAAAGTTTCAGAGCAAGATTTTTATGCCTCATTGATGCATGAGATGCTGCATGCATTGGGAATAATCGGACATAGTCCTAATAGTAAAGATTTGATGTATGCTGTAGCAGGACACAACAAGGGTGAATTTACCAGCAGGGATAGAGTTACTTTAAAAATGATGTATTCAGGAAATGAAGAAGTATTAAAAAAAGAAACTGCTAACGCACAATTTACAAAGTTAGAAGAAGCGAAAAACTACGCAAAAATGAACCCAAATCATGCCATATCATGGATAAATCTTGCAAGAATTTATTATAATGCAAATCAAAAAGACGAAGCTTTGGAAGCATATAAAAAAGCAATACAGATAGAACCAAATAATTCGGAAATCTATCAATCCATGGGAGAATGTTACTATTCATCAGGAAAATATCAGGCAGCTATTAACATATTGGAAAAGGCATATCAATTATCAAAAGAAGGAAGTGCAAAAGTTAATATATCAAATATGATTGGAATAAGCTATGCGAAAATGGATAATTATGAAAGTGCATATAATTATTTCAAACAGGCATTTGTAGTAAGAAAAAATGATAAGAGCTTGTTGTATAATTTAATATCAGCATGTGTTCAAACTGACAGAAAAGAAGAAGTAAAAGAATATATAAATATCTATAAACAATCAGGAAATAATATTGACGGAGACGATGTTATAAAAAAAGCTCTATTATGGGCAGGCAACTAGCATTATATCTCTTTAATTATTTAAATTTTAGTATTGTAAAGTTATGTTAAGTAAATTTGCTTAAAACATGCAATTTTTTTGAATAAAAATACTTTATAAAAGTAAGAGAGAAAGGATTAAACATGGCACCAATTGTTCCACAATTCGATATGCAATCTATTATAAACAAAGCAATGTTTGAAACAATGGTAACTGCACAAAGTATGTCATCAAATCCTTTCGCAGGAGCTTCAGTTCCATCATTATTTAACTTTGGTGGAAATTTTGATTTCACAAATTTATTCAATTTTAATTTCATGTTTAATACACCTGTAGCTCCAACTCAACAATCAGCTGTATCATACAGCAATTCTCCAAGAAGTACAAAATTAGGTAAAGATTTCTTAGAAAAAACAAAACAAGTTGCTCAAGAAGTTGGCTGTGATTACAAAGATTTATTAGCTGTTATGAATTCAGAATCCGGCTTAAATCCTGCAGCTCAAAATAAACAAGGCGGAGCTTCCGGTTTAATACAGTTTATGCCTGCAACTGCAAGAGCTTTGGGTACAACAACTGATGCAATAAGAAATATGTCAGGTGTACAACAACTTGATTTAGTTAAAAGATGTATCTTACAAAACAAGAAAATGGCTGGCTTAGAAGGTAAAAGACTTAATGCAGGTCAATTATATGCATTAATTTTCTTACCTGCAAGAGCTCAAAGAGAAGTTTTAACTACAAGTAACGAAAATTATTATCGTTGTAACAGAGGTTTGGATGCAAACCACGATGGTCAAATTACATCTACAGAATTAGGAAACAGAGTAAGAAGCAAATACGTTAACGAATCTATTTTCGCTTAATAATGGCTAAATGATTTATAAAATACATAAATGACTTTTTTAAATAGTTGTAAGCTATTATTTTTATGAAAAAGAAATGTTAAATTTATATCAAGATGAAAGCAAAAATCCCCTTTTTGTAATATAATTATCTTACGGGGAATTATTGTGAAAACTTCCAGATTAACAACATTTATATTCGGTGCATTATTTTTGGGAATCATTGTAGGATGGTTATTTCCTGTATTTTCTATGAAGTTATCTCCTCTTGCTACCATATTTTTAAATATGGTTAAAATGATTATAGCACCATTATTATTTTCTACCCTTGTTGTAGGTATTGCAGGACATGGTGATATAAAAAGTTTAGGTAAAATTGGTTTAAAAACTATTATATATTTTGAAATTGTTACAACCATTGCATTATTTATAGGTCTTGCAATGGGAAATATTGTAAAACCCGGTGAGGGTTTGAATGTTTCTGCCTCAGAAAAAGATTTGCAAGTTGTAGAGAGTATGTCAGGTACAGCAACATCATCATCCAGCTCTATGAGCGATATGATTGTACACATGTTTCCGACAAGTGTCGTAAAATCAATGGCAGACGGAAATTTAATACAAATTGTAGTATTTTCAATTTTCTTTGCACTTGCTATATGTGGTGTGGGTAAAACTGCAAAGCCGGTATTGGATTTATTGAATGCTGTTGCAAAAGTTATGTTTAAGTTTACGGAATACGTCATGTATTTTGCCCCCATAGGTATTTTTGGTGCAATTGCATCAACTGTTGGTGCAAATGGTATTGGTGTGCTTAAAACTTATGCAAAGATAATTTTTTCTTTGTATTTTGCTCTTGCTCTGTTTGTATTTGTTGTTTTGTTCGGAGTATGTAAATTGGTGAAAATACCATTTTTACGTTTGATGGATGCTTTGAAAGAGCAAATTTTGCTTGCATTTTCAACTACAAGTTCAGAGGCAGCACTTCCAAAATCTATGGAAATAATGGAAAAATTTGGAGTTCCTCGTAATATAGTAAGTTTTGTTATGCCAACCGGCTATACGTTTAATCTTGATGGTTCAACACTTCATTTGGCAATGGCAGTATTATTTTCAACTCAGTTAGTTGGTATACATCTGACCATAGAACAACAAATTGTTATGATGTTAGCACTTATGGTTGCAAGTAAGGGTATTGCCGGTGTACCAAGAGTTTCTCTTATCGTACTTGCAGGAACTTTGACATCATTTAATTATCCTATTATTGGTGTTGCGATTTTACTTGGTATTGACCATATACTTGATATGGGTAGAACAACAATCAATCTAATAGGTAACTGTGTTGCTACAGTTGTTATAGCAAGATGGGAAAATCAGTTTGATGATGAAAAAATGTATAAGTATATTTCTAAAGAAAAAAGACGTAAACAACTAATATCATATTTTGGTAAAAAAACTAAAGAACAAAAGGCAGAAGTATAATAAATTATAAGGGATAAATAAAATGGTAGAAACACAAGAAGAAAAAAAAGAATACAAAGACACATTGAATTTACCGCAAACTACGCTTGCAATGCGTGCAAATGCAACTCAAAAAGAGCCGGAAATTCAAAAATTTTGGAATGAACATGACATTTATAACAAGATGAATGAAAATAAGGATAAAAGTAATAGTTTTATTTTACATGATGGACCTCCATATTTAAGTTCAGAAAAAATTCATGTAGGTACTGCCTTAAACAAAATTTTGAAGGATATTTTAATAAAATATAAAAATTTAAGGGGCTTTTATGCACCTTATGTTCCGGGATATGACGGGCATGGTTTACCAATAGAGAATAAGGTTGTAAAAAATATAAAAGGTGGCAGAGATGCTATCACAGAAGTTGAATTACGTGAAAAGTGTCGAGAATATGCTAAAAAGAGTTTAGAAGGGCAAGAAAAAGAATTTAAACGATTAGGAGTATTAGGCAATTGGGAACATCCTTATTTAACAATTGCTCCTGAATACGAAGCTGAACAAGTGCGTGTGTTTGGTGAAATGTATAAAAATGGCTATATAGAAAAAGGTTTGAAACCTGTATATTGGTGTGCTTCCTGTGAAACGGCATTAGCAGAAGCAGAAGTTGAATATGCAGATATAACATCAACTTCTTTGTATGTAAGATTTCAATTTGATGATGATAGTTCAAAATTGTTGAAGGAAAAATTTGATTTTCTTCCAAAAGACAAAAACATATATTCTGTAATTTGGACAACAACTCCTTGGACAATTCCATCAAATTTAGCAATCAGTGTTCATCCTAAATTTGAGTATGTATTCTTTGAATATAAAAATGATGTATACTATGCTGCATCAGGTCTTTTGGATAGTTTTTTAAATGATGCCGGTTGGGAAAAAGAAGATATTAAAACTCTTGGAACTTTCGAGGGTATACATTTAGAAAATTTAAATACAAATCATCCGTTATATAACAGAAAATCAAGATTGATTTGCGGAGAACATGTTACATTAGATGCAGGTACCGGTTCTGTACATACTGCACCGGGACATGGTCTTGAGGACTATGAAGTTTGTTGTAAGTATAAAATAGACGTATTCTCACCATTAGATTCAAAGGGCTGCTGGACTGATGAAGTTGAAGATTTGAAAGGAGTTCCATACTATAAAGGTGATGGTATGGTAATTGAGAATTTAAGAAATTGCGGAGCTTTAATTTCTGCAATTGATATAACTCATAGTTATCCTCATTGCTGGAGATGTAAACATCCTGTTATATATAGAGCAACTCCTCAATGGTTTGTAAAACTAGATAAATTTAGAAAAGAAACTCTTGATGAAATAAAAAATGTTAAATGGATACCGGCATCCGGTGAAGCAAGAATTTCAAATATGGTTGCAGGAAGAAATGATTGGTGTATTTCACGTCAAAGAGCTTGGGGTGTTCCAATTCCTGTATTTTATTGTAAAGATTGCGGAGAAGTTATTGTAAATGATGAAACAATTGAACATGTAGCAAAAATTTTCGAAAAAGAAAGTTCTGATGCATGGGTTAAATATTCAGAAAAGGAACTTATGCCGGAAGGTATCAAATGTCCTAAATGCGGTAGTACGCATTTTATAAAAGAAAAAGATATTATGGATGTTTGGTTTGATTCAGGTGTATCTTGGTCATCTGTTGTCGAAAAAAGGTCAGAAGAACTTGGACACACTCCTGTTGATATGTATCTTGAAGGTTCCGATCAACACAGGGGTTGGTTCCAATCTTCTCTTTTAACATCAATGGCGGTACAGAAAAAAGCACCTTATAAGCAGGTATTGACTCACGGTTTTGTATTCGGTGAAGATGGTCGTAAGATGTCAAAATCTTTAGGAAATTATATAAGACCTGATGATATTATTAAAAATTATGGTGCAGATATTTTAAGATTGTGGGCTGCATCTGTTGATTATAGAAATGATATTAAAATTGGTGATAATATCATTAAACAGTTGGCAGAAATATTTAAGAAAACAAGAAATACTGCAAGATTTTTAATCGGTAACTTATTTGATTTTGAGCCGGAAAAAGATTATGTAAAATATGAAGAATTAAAAGATTTAGATAAATTTGCATTGTTCAAACTTTATCAACTGGTAAAAAATGTTGAAGAAGCATTTGATGATTATGAATTTTATAAATATTTCCAATGTTTACAAAATTTTGCATCTGTTGATTTAAGTTCGTTCTATCTAGATATTGTAAAAGACCGTCTTTATACATCAGGTAAGAAATCAGTTTCAAGACGAGCTTGTCAAACTGTTCTTTATGAGATATTACAAGCTTTGGTTAGGATTATTACACCTGTAATGCCACATCAAGCAGAAGATATTTGGCAAAATGTCCCTGAAAATCAATGTAACGGCTTAGAAAGTATTTTGCTTGCAAAATGGCCTGAAGTTAAAGATGAATGGAATAATAAAACATTGGAAGATGATTTTACCAAAATATTAAAAACTCGTGAAATTGTAACAAGAGCTATTGAGCCATTAAGAGCTGAAAAGAAAGTTGGAAGTTCTTTGGAAGTAGCAGTTTATTTAAAAGCCGATGAAAATTATGAAGTTTTGAAAAAAGCAGAAGATGAACTATGCAATATTTTTATTACTTCACAAGCTTATTTATCATCTGAAAAACCTGAAATTGTATTAAATGAATATACGGAAGAAAATTGTACTGTTTGGGTAACAAAAGCAGAAGGTGAAAAATGCTCAAGATGTTGGAAATATCGTAAATTAAATGACGATGGTATTTGTTCTGACTGCCAAGATGCAATTTAATTAATTTATTTTTTCATTAATATTTTTATAAACTAAAAAGGACTGATAAAATATCAGCCCTTTTTATTGCTAAAATGCAACAATAGCAACACTCTTATCATGTTTTTAAAAATAAGACTCATGTATTGTAACATAACTTAACAAAACGTGAAAAACATGGCAATTATTGGAAGAAGAATGTTTTTATAATAGTGTAAGGTTTAAAAAGGTTAAAGG
>CACYOO010000010.1 GCA_902776035.1 uncultured bacterium | reverse complement strand
AATGCCGGATTTTGGCATATTGATTTAAAACTTTTTTTTACAAGATTGTTTAATACATTAAAACTCGATAAAACTTTGATAATTTTACTTTTTGGCTGGTTATTTTTTATAATCATTGCATTATTTTCAAATACAATTTTACCCATAATGGAAGCAGATGCCAAGTCATATCATGTCCTGCGCTCTGTAGAATGGGTACTTGCAGGTAACTTAAATCATTTTAATACAGTTGATGTAAGAAACATTATATTTCCAATAAATTCAGAAATTATTTATTCCTGGATAATAATGTTTACTAATAAAAATATATTTTTGGGGTACTTGTCATTTTTTTCATATTTTTTATGTTTAACTTGTTTATATAAAATAATTCATTCTATTATGGGTTTTTCATTAAGAAAAACCGTTTGGACTCTGCTAATTTTAAGCTCATTTGCATTTATGTTTTATGAAATTACATCTTGTGAAACAGATGTCCTTATATCAGGACTATTATTATCATCTATATATTTGTTTTGGAATGGTATAAAAAATGATAAAGAAAACACCTTTGTTTATATGTCTGCATTATCCTGTGCAATTGCACTTGGAACAAAAACTTCTGCTTTTTTTAATATACCTGCAATCGGTTTGTTTTTTTTGTTTTTATCTTATAAAAATAAAAAATATAAGCCATTTTTAAAGTTCTTACTGTTTTCTTTTATTAACTTTTTAATATTTTCTTCATACAATTATATTCTCAATTTTATAGACTTTAATAACTTTTTTGCACCAAAGGGAGAAGCCATCGCACAACGTAATAATTATGGTATAAAGGGTGGAATTTCATATTTTATCAAGTACTTTTTTCTATTATTTGATTTTACAGGTTTTAAATTTATAAAAGTAATTAATGATTTAATATATAATATACAATCCTTCTTACTGAATACTTTTAATGTTCAGGATATACCTGCAAGCACATATACACAATCATTAAATAAATGGGGTATAAATCAATCAACCATAGGTATTTTGATGGGAACAGGTGTTTTAGGGTTTTTATTGTATATTCCGTCTTTAATATATTCATTTATTAAATTTATTTTTAAGAAAGATAATAAAACATTATTTGTATTAACTTTTGGTGTAATGTTTTTAATAAGTATAATTTCAATGTCGTATGTTTTTATGTATACGGCTTATGGTGTAAGATATTTGAACACAATGATTATTATATCTGTACCTGTTATTGTATATTCATACATAAAAAATAATTTTAACCCTATCAAATATATATTCATAATGTTTGCAATGTTTTATTATATATGGCTGCCGCTTCATCTTCCCAATAAACCCATTTTAAGTATTTTACCTGATATGATAAAACATAATTATAATTTAACATTAGTAAGACAAAAAAGTTATTGTTTTGATTATTTGGCTAAGGGAAAATATTTATCATATTTGTTAACAGATGAGGTATGCTCTATTTACAGCGTATTAAAAGAAAATTTTAATAGTAAAAAGAATAAAATACTAATATTTCCAAGTAATATTCAAAATGATATTTTAAAACTGAAACTTGCATCGTTAAATAAAGAATTTTTTCTGACAGTAGGAAGTTTCGAAAATATTAATAACATAAATTTTAAAGAATATAATATTTTAATAACTGCAAATGGAAATAAGTTTAGCTTTCCTTATACTACTCAAATTTCCGATTATATAAAAAATTACTCCATAAATAAAGTTAATTATCATACGTCAAAATCATTATTGGAGCATCCATTGCAGGATATACTTTATAATGCTAAAAATAATGAAGATTGTACCTGTATGTATATTTCTGTAAATAGAAAAGTAATTTCAAAAGAACACAATAACATAAATGATTTACCATTTATATACAGTTGTATAATTTCAGATACATTCTACAAAAAACATCATTTTGTTCATGTTTTTCGTTTTAAAAGTTATGATTTATATGTAAATTCATTAAATTTACCTCATACAAAAAAATTGTATTGATTTGATAATATTTGCAAGATATTTTGTTTATGATAAAATGTATCAGTTAAATATTTGAAAGGCAATTAATAAAATGTGTGGAATAATTGGTTATGTTGGGAACAGAAATGTAATTGAAGTTTTAATGAAGGGTTTAAGTGCTTTGGAATACAGAGGATATGACTCGTCAGGTGCGGCAATTATTTCTGATAATAAAACAAAAATATATAAAGCCGAAGGAAAGCTACAAAATTTAAAGAATTTGTTAAATGAAAAAGCCGATGAAGTAAAAGATTCACATGTTGGAATAGGGCATATTCGCTGGGCAACACATGGTGTTCCAAATTTAATTAATGCTCACCCTCATACGAGTAATTGCGGAAAAATAGCCGTTGTTCATAATGGTATCATAGAAAATTACAAAGAATTAAGAGAAAAATTAACAAAAATGGGTGCGGAATTTAAGTCAGAAACAGATACCGAAACAGTTGCTCATTTAGTAGCGTTTAAATACAAAGAAACACATGATTTAAAAGAAGCTGTTACGCTTGCAGCTAAAGAACTCGAAGGTGCTTATGCACTTTGTGTTGTACATCAGGATGAGGGAAATAAAATTGTTGCAACAAGAAGAAATGCTCCGCTTGTTATTGGTATAGGTGATGGAGAAATGTTTGCTGCCTCTGATGTTCCTGCAATGATTGAATATACAAAACAAGCAATTTATCTTGATGATAACCAAGTTGCAGTTTTAACTAATGATAAAATAGAATTATTTGATGAAAATAATAAACAAATTCAGCCAAAAATAGAATTATTACCGTGGGAGCCGGTATCTTTAAGTAAAATGGGATACAAACATTTTATGCTTAAAGAAATTCATGAACAACCAAACGTAATTAGAAACTTTTTAACAGGAAAAATTCATACTGCAAAAGAAAAAGTTAAATTAGATGAAGTGAAATTGGATTTTGAACAATTAAAACAAATGAACAGAATTCAAATTGTAGCTTGCGGAACATCACTCCATGCTGCAATGGTTGGAAAATACATAATAGAAGAATTATGTAATATTCCTGTTGATATAGAGCCGTCAAGTGAGTATATTTACAGACATACGGTAACAGATGAAAAAACTCTTGTAATAGGAGTTTCTCAATCAGGAGAAACAGCTGATACATTGACTGCTGTCAGACAGTCTAAAGCAAGGAACTCTCATATACTTATTATAACAAACAGACCTGATTCATCAATGGCAAGAGAAGCTGATAGTTTAATTCCTGTTGATGCAGGTATAGAGGTGTCTGTTGCTGCTACAAAATCCTATATTGCTCAATTAACTGCATTTTATTTACTTGCAATACATTTAGCAGAGATTAAAAATTCTTGTGATAATGATAAGTTAGTTAATTTGAAGAATGAGTTATTAATTCTTCCGCAAAAAATAGAATTGTTCTTAACTAAAAAAGAAAAAATACAAAAATGCTCAAGAATGTATTCAAGTTCAAAGAATTTTATATTTATTGCAAGGGGCTTGAATTATCCGACTGCTTTAGAGGGTGCCTTAAAATTAAAAGAAATCAGTTACATCAATGCTACAGGATACCCTGCAGGTGAATTAAAACATGGCCCAATTGCAATGATAGATGAAACATTACCTGTTTTATCTATACTTATGGATGGTAAAGTTTATGAAAAAGTTTTATCAAATGCTCAAGAATCAAAAGCCAGAAATGCGAGAATGATTGCGTTAACTGATGTAGATAGTGATGAAAGATTAGAAGAATTATTTGATTTTGTTCTAAACGTACCTCATGTTGATGAATTAGTATCACCTATAATGGCTATTGTACCTTTGCAATTATTAGCATATTATATTGCAGAATTTTTAGGTAAAGATGTAGATCAGCCGAGAAATCTTGCAAAATCGGTTACTGTTGAGTAAAATATAAAGAAAGGAAAGGAAAATTATATGATAACATCTGATTTGATTTATATTGATAATATTGATGATATATCAACAGAATACATAGAAAATGAATTACAAAAGAGAGAAATATTCTCACCTATACGTTGGTCATTGGTTAATGCTAATGATGAGAATCTTACTGTAAGCGTAGCTTATGAAAAAAATTAAAATAAAATAAAAAGAAAGGAACATTATGACAGCAACTATGGAAATTAAAAGCGATATTAAAGATATTTCACTTGCAGAACAAGGAAAAAATAATATTGAATGGGCATTAAAAGATATGCCTGTACTTAGAAAAATCAGAGAAAGATTTATAAAAGAACAACCATTTAAAGGTTTAAGACTTTCAGCTTGTGTACATGTAACAAAAGAAACTGCAGCATTATGTACAGTAATGAAGGCCGGCGGAGCAGATGCAATATTGGTTGCATCAAATCCATTATCAACACAAGATGACGTAGCTGCAGCATTAGTAAAATATTGGGAAATTCCTGTTTACGGCTATGCAGGAGAAAGCACGGAAACATACAGAAATCATGTAAGAGTTGCACTTGACCATAATCCTAATATCATTATCGATGACGGATGCGATATAATGTCAACTATCTATTCAGAAAGACCTGAATTAGCAGAACATATTATTGGTTCTACTGAAGAAACAACAACAGGTATTATAAGATTACAAGCACTTGAAAATGAAGGCATCCTTAAAGCACCTGCAGTTGGTGTAAATACAAGTATGACAAAACATTTGTATGATAACAGATACGGAACAGGTCAAAGTTTATTAGATGGTATTATGAGAGCTGCAAACATTTTACTTGCAGGTAAAACAATGGTAATATCCGGCTATGGTTGGTGCGGCAGAGGTTGTGCCATGAGAGCAAGAGGAATGGGTGCAAATGTTATTGTTTGTGAAGTTGATCCTCTTAAGGCATTAGAGGCAGTTATGGATGGTTATAGAGTTATGCCTATAGCAGAAGCTGCAAAAATCGGTGATGTGTTTATGACATTAACAGGTGATAAACATGTTATTGATGTTGAACATTTATTATCAATGAAAGACGGTTCTTTTGTAGGTAATTGCGGACATTTTGATTGTGAAGTTAATGTTGCAGGTTTAAAAGAACATGCTATTGAAATAAAACAAATCAGACCAAGTTTAGAAGAATATAAATTAGATAACGGTAAATCTGTATATGTTATTGCAGAAGGCAGATTAGTTAATCTTGTAGCTGCGGAAGGTCATCCTGCAAGCGTTATGGATATGTCTTTTGCAAACCAAGCTTTAGGTATTGAATATCTTGTTAAAAATCAAGGAAAATTACCTAACAAATTATTAACACTTCCAGAAGAAGTTGATAATAGAATTGCAAGCTTAAAACTTGAATCTATGGGTATTCAAATTGATACTTTAACTGAAGAACAAAAGCTTTATTTAAACTCTTGGAAATAGAAATTAATAAAAATAAATAAATAAAAACCTATCGGATTTGTTCGATAGGTTTTTATTTGTGTTTTGTTTTGTTTTAATTTTTAATTATTCAACAACAATTGCGCCAACAGGACAAGCTTCAGCAGCTTCTTTTACTGCATCTTCATTTCCTGCAACTTCACTTGCATTTACTTCTGCTTTATCGCCTACTGTGAATACTTTATCACAAATTGATTCGCATGCTCCGCATGCAATGCAGCTGTCTTCTACTGTTACGTTCATAATTTTCTCCTTTTATTATTATATTTTTAAGTCCTACAGACTTCTGACATATTGATTATAAAATAAACAAATTAAAAAATCCATTGTTTAATTAACTTAGATATAGAATCAAATCCGTCAATCATACCTAAATCTTTTGGCGGTAATTTTTTGTTATAAATAAGAATTGGTACATATTCTCTTGTATGATCTGTTCCCGGAGTTGTTGGATCGCAACCGTGATCTGCAGTTATTACAAGATAATCGTCATCTGTCATTGCATCGATGAATTTTGGAATATATGTATCAATTTCTTCTATTGCTTTTCCGTATCCTGCGGCATCATTTCTGTGTCCGTAAAGCATATCTGTATCAACTAAATTTGTAAATATTAATGATTTATCGGCATTCGGTACATTTTTATATTCAATTGATTTTAAATCAAGAGTGTTGTTAATTGCTTTTAAGGTTAATTCTAAACCTTCTGTATTTCCGCCTGTATGAATTGCATGAGTAACACCTTGCTTGCAGAATATATCTTCAATTTTACCTATTGCAATAACTGTACCGTTAGAGCCCTCAACATCAGTTAATATAGTATCTCT
Source organism: uncultured bacterium (assembly GCA_902776035.1). Taxonomy (GTDB): domain Bacteria; phylum Cyanobacteriota; class Vampirovibrionia; order Gastranaerophilales; family Gastranaerophilaceae; genus UBA6984. Next base: position 48,980 of record CACYOO010000010.1, on the reverse strand, counting down.
ATCAGGAGCTAAAACGTAATCACGTCTTGATTTACTAATACGTGTTGGAACACCGTTTTCCAAATGATAAGGTCTTGCAATAACACGAGATACATTTACTCCTATATCATCAAACATTTTTCTTGCTATTTGACACCATTCATATAAAGTATCTAAAGGTATTACATCAACATCAACTGCAATTTGGAATACGCTGTCTGCACTTGTGTATATAATAGGGTATTTTGTTTTTTGATGTTCGTCGTTGTAATCTACAATAACCTGTGTACCACTTGCTGCGCAGTTTGCTAAAATACCTCCGCAGTTTGTTCTTTTTACAAATTCGTCAATTATATCTTGCGGAAAACCTGTTGCGGTAAATGTTTTGAATGCTTCAGGTAAAATTATACCTGCAATTTCCCAGTGTCCTGTTGTTGTATCTTTACCGTTAGATTTTTCTTTCATTGTACCGTATTGACCTATAGGATTTGCTTCAGGAGCAATTCCTTCAAAGTCTTGAATATTTCCTAAGCCCAATTTTGATAGGTTTGGAGCTTTTAATCCGTGATTAAATTTACAAACATTTTTTAATGTATTACACTCAGGAACATCTCCAAAGTCTTTACAGTCAGGCATTGCACCAATACCCATTGAGTCAATTACTACTACAATAGCTCTTTTCATTTTCTAAACACCTTTCTTTTATATATATTAAAACTCCTGTTTGAAATATAACATAAAAAAAAAATTTGTGATAGTATTTTAATAAGAAGAAAAAGATTGCAATGTAATTTGCAAAACGGTACAAAAGAATTGAGGTATAAATTATGCAGGCACGCAGAGCCGCTAGAGAATTGGCATTAATATTATTTTCACAATTTGATAGAGTAATAACAAAATATTCAACTAAGGACTTTAACGATATATTATTAAAATCTGTACGAATATTAACAAACAACGCATCTAACGATTTGAAACTTGTTATAAGACCTTTGATTGAAATGAGAGATTACATAACAGACTATGAAGCAAATGACAAATCTAATTTAGAACGTCCTATAGGAGTAAAAGATAAACCGGTTCCTATTCCTTTAACATCAGATATGATTGAAAAAATAGATGAATTATTGGATATATCGGAAAAAGCACTATCTGCACTTGAAATTGCAGAATTTACAACTTTAGAAAATAAATCTGATGTATTGTCATATACAACAAAAATTTCTGAACTGTATAAAGAAAACCATGAAATTGTTGATAAGCAAATAAAAGATCACGCTATCGGCTGGGATTTTGACAGATTAGTAAGAATTGATAAAGATATTTTACGTATTGCGATTGTTGAATTGTTATATTTAAAAGATAATGAAACAAATCACAAGGTTATAGTTGATGAGGCAGTAGAATTGGCTAAAAAATATTCGACAGAAGAAAGTTCATCATTTATAAATGGTATATTAGCAAAAGTTATATTTGAAAATGGGATTAAGTAATGTTTAACATATTTTCAAACGCATTTGATAATCTTAAAAATGCAGTTTCTAAAACAGCACAAACACTTGTGGGTAATGTTGTAGATAGTATCAAATCAGAAGATGAATTTTCTGATTTTGTTTTGGATGATATGGAAGATTTGCTGATAAGTGCTGACTTAGGAGTAAAATATACATCTGAACTTGTCGATAATTTAAGAGGTCAAAACAAAATTAAGCCAAAAGATGTAAAAGATTACTTAAAAAAATCTTTTCTTGAAACATTAAATAATGCAGGAAGTACAAAATTAAATTTATCTGATGGTTTAAATATATTTTTTATAACAGGAGTCAATGGTGTTGGTAAGACGACATTAATCGGAAAATTAGCATATCAATTTAAAAGAAGCGGTAAAAAGGTTCTGGTAGCAGCAGCAGACACATTTAGAGCAGCTGCGGAAGAACAACTTGATATATGGTCAAAACGTGCAGGAGCAGATATTGTTAGAAAAGATAAGGGTGATGCTGCGGCAGTTGTTTATGAAGCAATAGACAAGGCAAACGCCGAAAAATATGATATTTTACTTGTTGATACTGCGGGAAGGTTACAAAACAAGTTTAATTTAATGGAAGAACTTTCAAAAATAAAATCTGTAATTGACAAAAAAGCTCCTGAAAGTTTAAAAGAATGTATTCTTGTACTTGATGCAAATACGGGACAAAACGGTTTACAACAGGCAAAGATATTCTTAGAAGCCGTAAATCTCACATCTGTTGCACTTACAAAACTTGACGGTTCTGCTAAAGGAGCAATTGTTCTTGCTATAGCTAAAGAATTAAAACTTCCTGTTAAATTAATCGGTGTAGGTGAAAAAATGGAAGATTTAAAAGAATTTATACCTAATGATTTTATAGAAGCACTTTTTGTATGAAAATCTTAAAAGAAACTTTAAGTAAACAAAATAAAAAAATAGAACTTTATGGTAATGATAATAACAACAAAAATCTTATTATCGGAGTTTTTCATGGAGATGAACCGCAGGGTGATTATTTAATAAATGAATATATGAAATTCAACAGAAATTCCAATTTGTTATTTATACCTTGTTTAAATCCTGATGGTATGGCATTAAATACAAGACAAAATTCTAATAATGTTGACTTGAACAGAAATTTTCCTACAAAAAATTGGATAATTAATGAGGATAAAAATTATTTTGGTGGAAATGAACCGGCAAGTGAAATTGAAACTAAATTTGTAATTGATGTAATTAATACTTATAAGCCAAAAATCATATTAACGTTACATGCACCATATTGTGTTGTCAATTATGATGGAGAAGCAAAAGAAATTTCAACAAAGATTTCTGAAATTATAAATTATCCCGTTGAAGAAGATATAGGGTATGCAACTCCTGGTAGTTTTGGAACTTATGCCGGTAAGGAAAAGGGTATTCCTACAATAACGCTTGAATTAGATGAAACAATAGATGTACAGGAACTAATAAAGCCCGTACATAAAATATTTGATTATTTAAGTATTTTATAAAAATTTTGAAATTAGACAATTTTATATTATAATTATCTAGGTTAAAAGAAAGAGGTTATTTTTATGAAAAATTTGCTCATGTTTCTTGAAGAAAAAACTAATGAACTTGGGAATAATACTGCACTTGGTATGCGTTCAAATGTTGGTTGGACAGAACTTACATACAAAGGGGTAGGACTCTTAGCAAGAAGAATGGGGGCATACCTCATAAAGTCAGGGATTGAAAAAGGTGATAGAGTTTCTATATTATCCCAATCTATGCCTGAATGGACAGCAGCTTTCTTTTCTATTGTTATTGCAGGAGGAACAGTTGTTCCGCTTGATATAAAACTTACAGAATATGAATTAAGCTCAATTTTATCTGATTGTGAGCCAAAAATACTTATGGTTTCCTGCAAATATTTAGAAACAGCAATTAAAATGAAAGAGCAAATACCATCAATTCAAAAAATTGTTTTGATTGATGATAGAGGTGCAAATAAAGATTTTGACAGTTTATATACAATTTCAGACGGAAATAACGTTAAATGGCGTCATAGAAGCCCTAACAAAACCGCAATTATTATTTATACTTCAGGCACTACAGGTACTCCTAAAGGTGTTGAAGTAACTTATAAAAATATGATGACACAAGTGGCAAGCATATCTCAATGTTTTCCGCTGAACAGTAATGACAGATTACTGTCTATCTTGCCTATGAATCATTTATTTGAACTTACGGTCGGATATTTAACATTCCTAAATTTAGGTACTACCATATATTATTCAAAAAGCTTAAAGCCAAATGATTTATTTGAAATTATACTTGCTAAAAAAATTACATTTATGATTGTTGTACCTGCATTTTTGAAAATGCTGAAAATGAGCTTAGAAACAAAAATAAGTAAATATAGTCCATTCCACAAAGCATTCTACGATTTGAGATTTGGACTTGCAAAACTTATTCCGTTTATGTGCATAAGACGTATGCTGTTTAGAGGTTTACAAAGAAGTATGGGCGGAAAATTTAAGGGCTTTTTATCAGGAGGAGCTCCGCTTGATGTTGAAACTGCCAAATTCTTTAATACAATAGGTATGGAAGTTTTTGAGGGCTATGGATTATCAGAAGCCAGCCCTGTTGTATCACTAAACAAAAAAGGAGCTAATAAACTCGGTTCTGTAGGTCGACCTATTCCCGGAGTTCAGGCAAGAATTGATGCTGAAACAGGTGAGTTACAAGTTATGGGACCAAATATTATGAAAGGTTATCATAACAGACCTGATTTAACTAAAGAAGCATTTACAGAAGACGGATGGCTTAAAACAGGGGATATTGCATTTATTGACGATGACGGGTTCATTCATATTACAGGTAGAATTAAAAATATGATTGTTCTTTCCGGCGGTAAAAAGGTATTTCCTGAAGAAGTTGAAGCCGTAATGGAACTAAGCGATAAATTTTTAGAAGTTTGCGTTTTTGGAGCGAAAAGATCAGGCGGACAAAAAGACGGCAGTGAAGATGTTGTTATAACCGTCGTTCCAAAAGAAGAAGTTATAAGCCAATATCAAAACGATAATGAATTAAATCAAGCTATGATGCAAGAAGTAAAGGAACTGTCAAAACGACTTTCTAACTTTAAACGTCCTGCGTTTGTTAATGTTTCAAAAGAACCACTGCCAAGAACAGCAACAAGAAAAGTTAAACGTAAAGAAGTTGCTAAACAATATGCTGAATTAAAAAATTAATAAAATACACTTTTTATACGGTTGATTATATTTTTACACAGCATTAAAATATTAATTGAAAATAAAAGGAGAAAAAATGTTCTTTAGACCTACTTCACAAGAATATGTATTGATTATAACTGAAGACTATGAAGTTAGAGGAACCGTTTTTAATATAGGTTTTTCGAAAAAGAAAAGATTTCTTAGTGATTTATTAAATAAAGCTAATAAAAACTTTATTGCAGTTAAAGATTGTGAAATAACTTATAACAATAGGCAAGGTGAAACAGAAAAATTCGATTTTTTACAACTTAACATGAGATATGTTGTTTTAATCAGACCTTTGAAAAAAGAAGAAATTGAAGTATTTAATAATCAAGCTGATAATGAATAAATCTAATTCTTTAATAACATATCAGTAACAAGTTTTACAAATTTCTTTTGATTAAAATCACCTTTTATAATATATTCCTCTGCTCCTAATGATTTGGCTTTTTTAATTATATTGTCATCCGATATAGAACTCATTATGACAACAGGAATATCTGCAAATAACTCATTATTTTTTACTTTTGACAAAAATTCAAGTCCGGACATATCAGGCATTTCCAAATCTGATATGATTAAATCATAAATTTCTTCAGATAATTTGGCAAATGCCTTTATTGGGTTATCCTCAACATCGACATTTATTCCTATTGATTTTAAGATACTGCTCTCTAAAGTACGTGTAGTTATTGAATCATCTATAATTAAAACACGTTTATTTTTTATTTGTTCTTTTAAAGACACGGAAGAAGCTTTTGAACTTATTACAGGAAAAGATGTTAATGCATTTTTTATTAAATCTGAGGCATTTAATATTAAACAGGTTTCTCCGGTTGCAAGAGTAGTTATACCTGATATATTCTTGAGTTTGTATAATGGTGGTGAAAATTTTTTGTGTAAAATTTCTTGCTCACCAAGTAATTTATCAACAATTATACCAATTGTTCGTCCGTTTAATTCTAAAATTATTATTGTTTTTAATTCTTTATCAGATGAAATATTTTCTAATTCCAATAAATCAGATAAATAAAATATAGGTATACTTTTATTATTATGAATAATAACAAAAGAATCGTTCTTTTTTAAAATTTCTTCATTACTTTTTAAAATAACATTATTAATTGCATTCATCGGTATTGCATAAGTTCTGTTTGCTATCTGAACTAAAAATGATGTTACCGTTGCCATAGTAACAGGCAGTTCTACACGTATACAACTACCCTTGTTCAATTCTGAAATAATTTTTACTGTTCCGTTTAACTGTGCTATTTTTGCTTTAACAACATCCATTCCAACACCGCGTCCTGAAATATCAGTTACTACATCATCCGTTGAAAAACCGGGATTAAAAACAATACTCATTATTTCTTCAGCAGGCATTTCATTTGCTTCTGCAACTGTTATATAACCCTTTTCAAGTGCTTTTGCTTTTATTTTTTCTACGTCAAATCCACGTCCGTCATCTATTACTTCTATAATTATTTTATTTTCAACGTGTTTTGCATTTATTTGTATATGTCCTATCTCAGATTTTCCATTTTCTAAACGTTCAGCAGGAAGCTCTATTCCATGATCTATAGAATTTCTTAGAATATGAATTAATGGTGTTTTTATCTCCTCTATAATTTTTTTATCTGCACTCGTTTCACTACCATTAATTGTTAATTCTACTTGTTTTCCGCTCTCTCTTGCAATATCTCGAACCATTCTGCCAAACATGTGAAAAACAGTTGCTAAAGGCAAAACCCTTATTTTTTTCACCATTCCGTCAAAGTCATCTATGAGCATTTTCATTTTCATATCATCTTCAACATTTAAACGCTGCACTTGATTGATATTTAAAATAATTGTATTTAACTTTTTACTTTGTTCTGAAATTGCATTTAAAACTTGCTGCGTATATATTGAATTTCCGGTATCAAATATATAACTTTTTTTTGTATAATTCTTTAAATTCCTAATAATTTTAACAAAATTTTTCTGCCATTCCTCTAATGAAATATTTAAATTATATAATTCATAAAGCTGTTTTGTTGTTTTTATTTTCGCAGAAATAAGTTCTCCTATTTGATTAACCATTGTATCAAGTTGTGATGAATCAACATGGAGCGTTTTTATTTCATTATCAACACTTAATAACTTATTATAATCTTTTTTATTTTTATCTGGTAAAACATTACTTTCAACATTTTCATTGTTAATATCTTGAACATTAGAGATTTGTAGAGGATTAGATAGTTCTAAAAGCTGTCTTGCAACAGTTAATTGTTGAATCAAAAGCTTTATGTTATCTTTTGGTTTATTATTGTTTATACAAGCATAACAATATCTTACACCGTTTCCAATTATCTCTAATGAAGAATCATCAACGTTAACATTATTTTCTTTTATAAATGAAATTAATTCATAAATTTTATTTGATAATGGGTAAAACTCAGAATTATTATATGCAGAATTAATTTCTGAAAAAATTCTGCACAAATCTTCACAACTATCCGCAGAACTGTTTAATGAATTTATTTTATCTATCACATCTTCAATATTAAATCTTATTTGTTTATTAACTTGCTTTGAAGAGTCATTTTTTATATTTAATTCTCCATCTGATTGTAACATATTTTCAAATTGGTATACTTTACCTTCAAATGCATATCCGTAAAAATCAATTGTATCAATATTGTTACTTGAACATAAATTTTCAAATTGGCTAATAATAATATCAAATTGTTGTTGAATTTCATCTACTTCATTTGCAGTCAATTCTGTTTCGCATTTTTCAATAACATCAAGTTTTACACGTATATTTTCTGATAATGTTTCTAAATCAAATTCATTTATTGATTTAAAATACTTTGATAACAAAGATACATTCTCAAGAAGTGTCTGTATATTACAATTATCAATTTTGTCAGATAACTTAATCAAAGCCGTTAAACCACATACTATTGAAGATGTAATAGCATTAAAATACTCATTTAAATTATTCTTTTTTTCTATTACTTGATTTTCACTAACAGCATCTTGTTCAATGTTTAATTCTTTTGTATTTTTATTTTCTTGAGCAAAATTTTTTGTTTCTGTTGTTTGTGTTGTATTACTATTTTTATTCACAATTTCTTCAATTATATCCAATTGTGATTTAACTTCATTTCTATCAATAAATTCTTTACCATCATCAATAGATTGAGTGATAATATTATTTATAATATCAACCGTTTTATACATAATATCAGCAATATCAGGAGTTAAAGAAATTTTACGCTCTTTTGCCAAACCAAAAATATCTTCCATTTTATGAGCAAGATTTTGAACATTATTAAATCCAATCATTCTTGCTGCACCCTTTAAACTATGTGCATCTCTAAATAAAAGAACTATTAAATCCATATCGGAAGGATTTTTTTCCAAATTAAGAAGTGAACTATTAAGTCTTTTAATAATATCTTCCGATTCTACCCTGAATATATTAAGTATTTCATTAAGTTCTTCGTCTTGAAAGTCCATAAAATATACCGTTTTTAATCACCACTATAAGAATTGTTTTTTAATTTATCAAAATTTTCTTCTAATGTACGTATAAATGAAGATAATTCATCCGTTAACTTTAATATGCTGTTATTATATTCAACAGAAAAATTATCCAAATTATCACCGGAAACTTTATTAACATCATCAGATATTTGTTTTACAGTATGAACAATTTCTTCAAAATTTACATCTGTATAATCAGAGTTCTTAACAGCATCCTCTATTTCTTTTGTTCCATCTTCAGTTGCCATAACGGTAGAATTTGTAACATTTTGGATATCATTAATTAATGAAGCAATTTTTGAAGTTGCCTGTTTAGAACCGTCTGCCAATTTTCTTATTTCACCTGCTACAACCGCAAAGCCCTTACCATGTTCTCCGGCTCTTGCAGCTTCTACAGCCGCATTAAGTGCAAGCATATTTGTCTGATCAGCTATATCTTCTACTATACCTACATTAGAACCAATTTGCCTATTATACTCCGATAATTCAAGTATTAAATCTGATATAACCTGTATTCTATTTTTTAAAACTTTTAACTTTTCCGAATTGAGTTTTATTGCTTCTCTCTCTCGCTGTGTATATCCGAGTGAATTATCAGAAAGAGCTTTTATTTCTTTTGATAACTGTTTTGTTAATGCATTTGTTTTCTTTATATTTTCAAAATTTGCGATACACTCTTTTGTCGTTTTAAGATAATTATCAAAAGATATTTTATGCTTTTTAATTAATTCTTCAATTGAATTTTTTACTATTTGTACATTACCGTTAGTTTGTATATATTCTCGTTTTACGGATAGTGAAAATATTAAACTTACAACATAATAAAATATTAAATTAAGTCCTAATAATAACGCTAAAATAATAAGTGCTTTCTCTAAGTTTAATTTTAATAAAATTATAAAAGTAAAAACTAAAAAATCACATATAATTATTAATAAATCAATCACATTCTTGATGAAAAACTTTTCCGGTATGTTAAACTTAAATTGACTGAACATAAATTTCTCCTTAATAAATAATTTATAGTATAATTATTATAGTACAAAAAAGGATAATAAACATGACTTATAAGGTGTTATTAATAGATGACAGTAAAACTCAGCTGGACGTATTAAAACTTCGTTTAATTAAATCAGGTTTTGATGTTGAAACATCTTCAAGTGCTGTTGAAGGGTATAGAAAAATTTTTTCAATTGCACCTGACATAATTTTATCCGATGTTGTAATGCCGGAAATGGATGGATACCAATTTTGCAGGTTAGTAAAAAACAATAATTTATTAAAAAATATACCAATTATTCTTTTAACGGTATTAGACAAAAGCTTTGACAAATTTTGGGGTAAAAAGGCAGGAGCAGATGCATTTATTTCAAAAGATACCGATTTCGAAAATATTAAAGATAAAATGAATGAAGTATTAGAAAAAAGTATTTTAACTCAAAGCGATAAAGAAAATATTATAAAACATGAAATTGATAACATATCTGTTAATGAACAAATGAATACTATTCTGAATGAATTACTTATGGAATCAATTTTCTTGAATGAATTTAGAACACTTGGAGAATATTATAACCATGAAGATATTCTTGTTCAAAAAATGTTTGATTTATTATCATCATTTATAGAATACGATTTTGCAGGAATATATTTCAAATATTCTGATATGAACTTAAAAAATATACTCTATATTGATACAAAAGATACATCCGCTTCACCTCTTGTTTTAGAAAAAATAAAGCGAGATTTTTTTGCATCTATTCCTAGTTTACCTCAATTCAATACAATTGACTTTTTACATCAAGTTGTAAGAGAAAATAAAGATGATGAGATTAATAAAATACGTTCTGTATCAGAATTTAAATCCTCATTAATCTTACCGGTTTATTTTGAAAAAAATCTACTTGGCGGTGTTTGTTTTTATTCTAAAACCGAAACTGATTATACAAAAATAAAATTCTATGAAACACTAAAAAAAGAACTTGGTACTATTTTCAATATGAAATCTTTGTATAACAAAGTAGAATTTTTATCTATAACTGACGGATTAACAGAATTATACAACAGACGTCATTTTGAAACTAATGTAGAGAGAGAATTTTTACGTGCAAAACGCTATAAAAATATGTTAAGTCTTGCTATATTGGACATAGACCATTTCAAATCTGTAAATGATACATACGGACACCAATATGGTGATTATGTATTAAAAGAAGTGTCAAATCTTATGAAATCATCATTTAGAAAAACAGATATGGTATACAGATATGGTGGAGAAGAATTATCTGTTATACTACCTGAAACTTCTATGGATAACGCTATAATTCCTTTGGAAAGATTGAGAGAAAAGATTTCACAATACAACTTTTGTTACAATGGTACATCCATTTCACTTACGGTAAGTATAGGTGTATCAGAAATGAAAAGTGAATATAATGACAGTTCAGATTTAATAAAAACTGCAGATTTAGCGTTATACAATGCAAAAGAAACAGGAAGAAATAAGGTTATAAAATACAATGAACGAATTACTGACTGCAGATAAATTTAGATATGATATACAAAAAAATTTATACTTTTCTTTAGCATCTAATTACTATGCTGTACCGATTGAAAATGTTATTGAGGTTATGAAGCTTCCATATCTTGATTATCCGCAAAATATGCCTAATAACATTGTTGGAGTATTAAAATACAACAATATTGTAATTAATATTATAGATATAAGATTTCATTTAGGTTTAAAAGTAACTAAATACTCAATATTAAATAAGTTAGTAATAGTAAAAACAGATGAATCAATGTTTGGATTAATAGCAGATGATGTTGAAAATATTGTTGACTTTGATACTGCAAAAATAGAAAATCTGCCATTTTCTGCTGAAAATAAAATTGTAAATTCTCTATATAACATTAACAATGAAAATGTTTCTATTTTAAATTTATATGCACTTGAACAAGCATTAAGAGAAAATACAAATAAGTCAAATGTTGATATTCAAAGTTTAATGCCTGATGATAGTAATTCTATTACAATATTAAAAGAAAGGGCATTATACCTAAATAATAAAACAAAAGATTTAACCATAAAAAATACTTTTTCCAATAACATGTATGTTTCATTTTATTTAAATGAAACACTATATTCTATAGATATTAAAAATATTAAAGAAATTACAACCTCTGCAAATATGATTCCAATTCCTTGTACTCCTGATTATATATCAGGACTTATTACAGTAAGAGGAGATTTTATAACAGTTTTAAATCTTAAATCATTTTTAAACGTTAACCCAAGCACATACAAAAACAAATCAAAAGTAATAATTATCAATTCCGATGTATTTAAGATTGGATTTATGGTAGATGATATTCATGATATATCCGGTATATATGAAAATGATGCAACAAAAAATATATCAAACAATTCGTACATAAAATATGAAATTGTACATAAAAATGATATAACATTAATACTTGATATTAATAAAATACTTGAAGATAAAAAATTACATATAGAAGAAAAATAAATAAATAAAACGAGGTATTATGTTTAAAAGAAAATGTAAAGTAACATTTATATCACATGGTTCGACAGTATATTCAGAAGAAAACAGAATAACAGACAGACAGGATTATCCTCAAATAAATGATACAGGATATATAGAAATAAATAAAATTCTTGAATTTATAAAAAACAGAGGATTAAAAACCGATAAAATATATACAAGCCCTGCCTTATGCTGTGTACAAAGTGCTGAAATAATCTCTCAAGAATTAAAGATGGATTTTGATGTTTTACCGGAACTATATAATCGTAAATGCGGGATTTGGAGCGGATTAACTTTTGAAGAAATTGAACAAAAATATCCTGATTTAATGGAAAAATATCATAAAAATCCTCTTACGGTTTATCCTGAAAATGGAGAAATTTTAGAAAGTTTTAATAACCGAGTAAAAGATATATTAGAAAATATTATAAATGAAAATATCGGAGGCAGAATAATAGTTGTTACTCACCCTTCAATTATCCAATCTGCTATCAAATCAACATTAAATATCGCAGAAGGTAATCAATACAAAGTTTATATCAGAACCGCATCCGCAACTCAAATAAGTTATTTTGAAAATTGGTCAAGCTTGGTATATTCAAATTATAAATCATTGATATAAAATAGTTACTGCATATCATTTTTTAATAACATAACCAATTCATCAACAGATTTTGTTTGATATATATATCTGTCAAGGCACTCTGCAATATAATTAATATCTTTTATAGAATATGATGAAATTATGAGTGTAATAAAAATTTGTCTTAGCCCATCAATACTCAATTGATTTTTTAAACGTTGACGTAAATCTTTATCTGTAACATTTTCCATTAACTTTTCAGCATTTTCACGCAAAAATATTTTATCAATTTTTTCTAAAGAAATCATTTCCAAATTATCAACAATTTCTTTTATAGGATTATCATGATTTACAACAGTATAATTATCACAAAGTTTATCTCTTACAAAAATTTCATAATTATTTTCTTTTAAATCCTTATTTTCTAAAATTCTAACATCAGGTATAACATAACCTAACCTGTCAGCAAGCTTTATTCTTAATTCAAATATTGCTTGAATTAAACCATCTATAGCTTTATTTTCTGCTAATTTTTTTGACAACATAATTTTAATTATGTCTACACCAAAATAGTTAAAAACCTTATCTGGAGAAGACAATGTACAATATTTTTTCATACTTGTACATAAGCTCTGTAACTTTTTATTTTCCTGTTTTAATTTGTATACCTTGTAAATCAATGTCCCAATAATAAAAATGGACATTATAACAACTGCATACATATCATCTATACAATAATAAGGTGTATTTAAATTAGTCATAGCTTTTTTATAATATCACAAAATAATAAAATAATAAAAAATAAAAAATAAAAATCCTCTTTTATAATTAAGCATTTTTTCGGATTAAAAAATCTACAATCAGGTAATAATATAATAAGAAGGAGGTGTGAAATGAATATACTAAGATATACAGCTTATGTATTAGTTCTTATTGGTGCATTTAACTGGGGTTTAGTTGGATTATTCGGAATTAATCTTGTCAGTGTAATGTTTGGTGATATGACAATATTATCAAGAATAATTTATTCGTTAGTAGGTATAAGTGCTATAGTTGCATTGTTCTTTATACCGTACTGTGAAAATTCAACAGAATGTAAACCATGTGAATGCAAAACTCTTAATTACTGATTTAAAATTAGTAATAACAAATCATTAATAAGGGGCTGACTAAAAAAGTCAACCTCTTTTATTATCTTAAACTTTGTATTTTAGTGTTTGTATAAACCGGTTAATACAGCTTTTCCAATAGAATGTTTTATAACAATTTGTTCTACTGTTTTAGGTAAATCGTTTTCTGACACATCTAATTTTTCAACATCAAGTGCATAAATACTAAAATTATATCTATGTTGTCCTGATGGCGGGCAAGGACCTCCATAACTTGTTTGTTGAAAATCATTTTTTAATTCTCTTGCACCTGATATTTTTTCACCTTTTTCAATAGAAGTTTTATCAGCAGGTATATCAACAACTAACCAATGATACCAGCCATTTGCTCTTGGTGCATCAGGATCATGTACTATTATAGCAAAACTTTTTGTATCAGCAGGTATGTCGTCCCATTTTAAATCAGGAGAAACATTTTTACCACCACAATATGTATATGCATGCTCTATTGGAATTAATGTATTATTTTGAAATGAATTTGATGTAACCTTCATATTATAAACTCCTTTTTTATTTATATTTGAATATATACTAACTACTGTCAAGAATACTAAAAATACAGATATAATCAATATAATTAAGATTTTATTTTTCATAGTATTTATATAATATCATTTTTAAAATTAAAAGTCATTTGCAAATTATTTTTTTAATATTTTTGACTTATATTGAAATATCATTAAATATTTTCGGTAAGGGAAAGAGGTATTTATGATTAATTTAAAAAATATTTATACGAGTATTAAAAACAGAATTTCACCACCAAAAGAAACTATCCCCAGACCTAATTATTATACACTTTTTGATGAAATAGACGAAGAAACTTTATGTCTTGAGTTTGGAAATGATATATTATTATTTCACAATGATATAAGTGAGAAATTAATGGATTTAAGAAGACAAATAATGAATGAAACAGGTTTTATTTTTCCTTTAACTCGTTTTTTACACAATATGGATTTACAAGAAAATCAATATGTAATAAAAATAATGGGTAAGACAGTTTATGAGGGATATGTAATACCAAATGCAAAAGATGCAACGGAAGAAATAATTAAAAATCTTGAGAAAATAATTTTAAATAATTTTGATACTCTATTAACAAATAATACAGTAGAAAACTATTTAAACCATATTGAAGATTCAAACCCACGACTTGTATGCAATACAATACGTTATTTAACATTGGGTGATATAAAAAAAATATTGGTTGAAATATTGAATGAAGGAAAATCAATAAAAAATATAACTTATATATTTGAAAAGATAAATGAAAATATGGTAAATCATGACGGTGTACAATATATTCCGCAAAATCCGGTAAAAATAGCAAATAAAATTTGTCATAATATAATGTAATATCAAATAAATTTAAAAAGTTATTTTTGAAATTCTTTTGTTTAAACTTTAAAATTATGACTTAGTCATGTTGAGCGACAGCGAAGCATCTCATATTTTTCTGGTTTTTATGACTTTTTAAATACCCTCAAGAATAAATACTTGATTTTAAAAAAAATTTGTGATAAATTTTAGGTAAGCACGAATGGGCTATTAGCTCAGGTGGTCAGAGCGCACGCCTGATAAGCGTGAGGTCCCAAGTTCAAGTCTTGGATGGCCCACCATTTAAAAGAATAAGAACCTTCAACAAATAGGTTGAAGGTCTTTTTATTTTTAATAATTTATTTTAAAATAATCTAAATATGTCTTAAATCTATCTTGTGCTGATAAACAAGTGTCGATTAAATAACCTTTTTCATTGTTCCATTCATTCAGCCCTCTATAATAAAATAATTTTAAATCATCATATATTATAAAAGGTACTATATTATTTTTAAGACATTCTTTAAACATTATTAAACGACCTATTCTACCGTTTCCGTCTTGAAACGGATGTATTTTTTCAAATTCATAATGAAAATTTAAAATATCAGTTAAAGTTTTACACTTATTGCACTCATTATATCTTTTTAGTAACATTTGCATTTCTTTTGCAACATTTTCTGGTTTTACGGTTTCCATATTTCCTACAATATTAGGATATTTTTTATAATCACCTACTACAAATCTCTCATTATTACTGCTTGATGTACCTGTTTTTAAAATAAAATGCAATTTTTTAATAAAATTTTCGGATAGTTGAAAATTTGCCCTATCAATAACAAGGTCTATACATCTAAAATGATTAACGGATTCCATAATATCATTTATACTAATCGTATTTTTTTCAATTCCTATTGAATTAGTTTCATAAATATATCTTGTTTGCTCGTGAGTTAATCTTGAACCCTCTATATGATTTGAATTATACGTAAAATCTATTTGAATTTTATGATATATACCACCTTTAATTTTATTATTCATTTCATATTTCAAAATATCCAAAAATGTTTTTGGTTTATCAATATGCATATTTTTTCTATCAGGTTTAACTGCATTTTCAGGAATATTCCAAGTTTTCCCCGTTAAAAAGACCTCAGGAATTCTACCTGATGCACAATAATTTCTCACAGACCTTTCCGATATATTCCATAATTTTGCAATTTCACTTACTGATAAATACTTCATATATTCATTATAATATATTATCGGCAATATTTCAATTTTAACTACATAAAGAATTACATAATTTTACCGATACAGGAATTTTTATTTTATAATATATTTGTATGTTATATTATAATAACTAATATACTAAAGGACATTTTCAAAGCTAATTTTTATACTTAGAAAATACACATTTTTTAAGACATGCTTTGGTATCTTCATCAGAAACATCCTTTATATATAAAGTCATATCTTCACTATTTTTTATTACATCATCTCTATCACCAAAGAAACCGACATCATCCATAGCTTGCTTTAGGTTGCCTTTTATTAAACTGAATGTAGCAGACATATTGTTTTTGACTGTTTCATCAACCTCTTTTACATCTCCACCAGAGTTAGAACACTCATCGACTTCTCCGGCATCATCCATTTTTCTTCCGTTACACTGTTCATAAGTATCAATTTGTTTACCATTATTGCAAACTAAATTATTTGAATTATTTTGATAATTACACGTAAAAGACCAACTAGTACCACTTACTGCTGAATTTGACCATTTAATATCAACTTTTAATTGATTGTTTCCAATATCTTCGACAGATAAACTAGCTCGCTGACTATATAAATCACCCCAATTACCTATATAGTCTGTCTTTACATCAAGTGGTATAGCATTTTTTGTATTTTGATTTTTGTCAACTACTTCTTGATTGCTATCCTTTTTGATTGCAGAGTTAATGTGTCCATAGACAAATCCAAATATTCCACCTAATACAATAACTAGACTTCCTGCAATAATATATTTCACAATACGCGATTTTGCCATGTTATATCCTTTAAATACATACTTACTTTTACTTTTTAAATAAATCCACTCTATCACAAAAAAATTTTATTGATAACTACATCAATATGCATAAAACATAAGTTAATATTTTCAGTTTTTTATCTAAAACCCTTGCTATTAGCCCCCACCATTTTAAAGAATGAAACCTTCAACAAACAAGTTGAAGGTTTTTAGTTTTATATTCTAAATTATTTTTTCTTTTTTATGTAATCTACATAAGCGTATATTTCCGCAACAGGAGTAAAAAATTTTTTATCAATCATTGCATACAATAATGTATTTCTATATAATCTTCCCGTAATTTTATCTTTTAATATTACTATTTTAAATATAAATGATAATATTAATGTTTTTGATACTTTATTGCTTTTATAAACAACAAACAGTGCCGGGTTTATTTTTTTATCATATTTTAAACCAATAGCAAATTTATCAGAATATACAATAAAATCCGCAGATTTTAATGAACAAAACTCTTTGTTTTCTATAATAGATTTTTTTATTTTCGAATTTCTTTTTATATATTTTAATTTATTTAATAATACATCTAAAATAACATCTATCTCATCGTATGTAAAAATATCCTTTTTTTCTTTTTCAAAAATTTCTATTCCTTCTAAATAAAGTTCTTTTAAAACTTTGTTAAAATATAACCTCGCTTTTAAATATTCACCTAATTTTATACAAACTTTTGACATATATATTTTCGATACAAGTGTTTCTACTATATCATTAGTTTTTTGTAAAAATGATAATGCCATATCATAATTACCCAATGCATATAAAATTCGAGCTTTTGCTAAATAAAATCTACCTAAAACTACATTACTAAAATTTTCTTCATCTGATTTTATTGCACGATTTATGTATTCTAATGCTTTTGATAATTTCTTATTTTGATAACAATAGCAAACCGACAACAAAAACCACACCCAAGAACCGGTATAATACGGCTCTTTATAATCTTCTATCTGTTCAAGTAATTTAGTGGCTTTGTTCTTATATCCACATAAAAAGAGAGATTGAGCATAAGTAAAAATTATTTCTTTTGATTTTGGAAATAAATTATATGCTTTACGAGATATTTTTAAAGCTTTTCTTATTTCATTATTATCAATAAATTCTCTTGCTTCTTCAAGAAGTTTATTTTTTTTCTTATCTTGTTTAAATCTATTTATATCAAATAAATTTTTATCGTTAGCAGACATTTTATTTTTTAAACTAATTTAACATTCTCAGCACTCACACCTTTAAAGCGAACTTTATCCTGTTCACCTAAGTATGGTCCTTGTTTTATCTCTATCATTTCCACATCTTCAAGACATTCAAACCCATGTCCGCCAAATGCCAAGAGTATTATATCTCCTGTACTAACAATATGACTTTCTATATAACTTTTGTCATCGTCATAAAAATCTACTCTCAATTTTCCTTTTCTTATAACAAGAACTTCCTTGGTATATTTAACTTCTCTAGAAACAACATTATGGGTATGTGCATCTATTTTCTTACCCTCAGGGTGTTTCATATATGCCAATTGTTGTGAAAAATCATTAGGGGTAAAAAATTCCACACCCTCTTTTGAATAATCATTTCTTATTATTATTGCCAAAAGCTTGTTATTGTATACAATTTTATCTACTAAATTCTGTTCCATATTTTATCCTTTTTTACATAGTAACATAAAATTATTTTCATGCTATTATATTATAGTTAGATATTTTAAGGAGTGAATAATGAAAAGAGCATTAATAACAGGTGTAACAGGTCAAGATGGTTCATATTTATCAGAACTATTACTTGAAAAGGGATATGAAGTTCATGGTGTAAAAAGACGTTCTTCATCTTTTAATACACAAAGAGTTGACCATTTATATCAAGATATACATAATGAAAATTCTAAATTTATACTTCATTACGGAGATTTATCAGATTCAACAAACCTTGTAAAATTAGTTTATGATATTCAACCGGATGAAATTTATAATCTTGCAGCTCAATCACATGTAAAAGTATCTTGGGATTGTCCTGAATATACGGCTGATTGTGATGCTCTTGGAACTTTAAGATTATTGGAGGCAATCAGAATTAATCACCTTGAAGATAAGACTAAATTCTATCAAGCATCAACATCTGAACTATTCGGTTTAATACAAGAACCGATACAAAAAGAAACCACACCATTCTACCCACGTTCACCTTATGCAGTTGCAAAACTTTATGCATATTGGATTTGTGTAAACTACAGAGAAAGTTTTAATATATTTGCTTCAAACGGTATATTATTTA
This sequence comes from uncultured bacterium, assembly GCA_902776035.1. GTDB lineage: Bacteria > Cyanobacteriota > Vampirovibrionia > Gastranaerophilales > Gastranaerophilaceae > UBA6984. The sequence goes on along the minus strand of CACYOO010000010.1, from coordinate 29,711 downwards.
ACCACGAATCACCACGCAGAGGCGAAACATTTGTTACACGTAAAATTACAATGGCTGCAACAAAAATTAAAATGGGATTGCAAGACAAATTGTATCTTGGTAATTTAAGTTCAAAACGTGATTGGGGACACGCTAAAGATTACGTTGAAGGCATGTGGAGAATTTTACAACAGGATAAGCCGGATAATTATGTACTTGCAACAGGTGTAACAACTTCAATCAGAGATTTCTGCAAATTAGCATTTGCAAGATTAGGCATAGATATTGAATTTAGAGGCGAAGGTGTTGATGAAAAAGGTATTGATACTAAAACAGGTAATGTATTAATTGAAGTTGATCCTAGATATTTTAGACCTGCTGAAGTTGATTTACTTTTAGGTGATAGCACTAAAGCAAGACGTGAACTTGGCTGGGAGCCAAAATACGATTTACAGGCACTTGTAAATGAAATGGTTGATGCGGATTTAGAACTTGCAAAGAAGGAAAAAACTTTGAAAGAAAACGGATACGAAGTTTTAGTTCCGCAAGAAGTATAGTAAAAGGACATTAAAAATGATTGAAAAAGATGCAAAAATATTTTTAACAGGACATAGAGGACTTGTTGGAAGTGCTATATACAGAAGATTACAAAAAGAAGGTTTTACAAATATAATAACAAGAACACATTCCGAACTTGATTTATGTAATCAAAAAGCTGTAGAAGAATTTTTTGCATCAGAAAAACCGGAATATGTAATACTTGCAGCGGCTAAAGTCGGTGGTATTATGGCTAACTCAAAATATCCAGCCGAATTTATATACCAAAACCTTATGATTGGTTTAAATATTGTTAATTCAAGTTATAAATTTGGAGTTAAAAAACTTTTAAATCTTGGTTCTTCTTGTATTTATCCAAGAATGGCTCCTCAACCAATGAAAGAAGATTGTTTACTCACATCAGAACTTGAAAAAACTAATGAAGCTTACGCATTGGCTAAAATATCCATTATAAAATTATGCAGATATTATAATGAACAATACGGCACAAACTATATTTCAGGAATGCCTACAAACCAATATGGAATAGGTGATAATTTTAATATGGAAACGGCTCACTTGTTACCAATGATATTAAGGCGTTTTCATCTTGCAAAATTACTTAGAAATAATGATTTTGAAGCTATTAAACGTGATTTAAAAAGATATAAACTCGGTTGGGGTTTAGATGAAAAATTAAACGATAATAATATAGAAGAAATATTAAATGAAATAGGTGCTTACAGAGATAAAGTTGTTCTTTGGGGCGACGGCTCGGTTTACCGTGAAATGATGTCCTCTGATGATTTAGCAGATGCTTGTGTATATTTACTTTTAAATAAAGATTATAATGAAGTCGGTGAACTTGTAAATATTACTAAAGGTGATGATATACAATTAAAGGACTTATTCCAAATTGTTAAACGTATTGTTGGCTTTGAAGGTGAAATTGTATACGATAAATCCAAACCAAACGGAACTCCAAGAAAAATGATGGATGCTACACATATTAAAGAGCTTGGTTGGGAGCCAAAAATAAGCTTAGAACAAGGTATAACCGATTTTTATAATTGGTACTTATCTTTGGATAAATAAATACAAAAATAAAAGAGATACTATGACGTAAATAAATTTTCAGTATCTCTTTTATTTTTATTTAAAATTTATATAATTTTTAGCTAACAAATGTTCCATCTTTTGCAAACTGTTCCCAATTTTTAAAAGCAGCTTCTGTATAATGTCTACCTGTTTCATCTGCATAAACTGTATTACCTGTTTCAGGATTTTTTGCATAATATCCTTTAATTTTAGGAGAACCATGTCCTACTTGCAATGTTGTTTCTGTTGCACTTGAATTATTTGGTAATGATTTAGCAAACTCAATATCTTTCTTTGCATTATTTTTTGAAGATACAGAATCACTGCTGCTTACTTCTGTACCCTTAGCATTTTTCTTATTTTCGTATGCATCAGCTATATCATTCGCTGCATTATTAGATTTTATAGCTCCAATAATTTTTTTCAATCCTGTTGTATTAGCATAATCAGTATTTAATTTATCAAGAGAGGATGTATCTACATATTCTTTAGCAGTAATATTTTCTAAACTTGAATTAGCCATTGATATACCTGCATCATTTGCCATTTGTGATGCGGCAGTTGCAACTTTTACAGTTGCATTACCAAGCTGATTACCTACTGCAATTGCTTGATTACCATGACTATGAGCTTGATCTATATCACCTCGTTTACCACCAAATAAGCCGCCAATTATACCACCAAGAAAACCGGCAAATAATGAACCTATAGCAAAACCTTTAAAAAAACTACCTTTAATATATCCTGCATCTTTTGCTTTTCCCTTATCGCTTATATTTCTTGCTTCTTCACCTTTTGATATAGTTGTTTCAGCAAATTCATTTGCATTTTGAGCTTCCACTGCACTATCTTTTAACATTGAAGATAAATTCTCTACCTGAGCTTCAGTCAGTGAATATTTTTTATCTGCTTCACTTTTTGCATTCTTAGCTTTGACGGAAGCATCTTTAGCATAATTTGTAGCTGACTTTAATTCACTCTGTAATGATTCTAATTCAACATTTAAAGCATCAAGCTTAGCTTGTGGCTCTTTAGCACCTTCTTCATCACCATTATCTACAGCTTTTTGTAAATCATTCTTTGCTTTTTCTGCTTCTGCTTCTTTCTTTGCAATTTCTTCTTTTAAAACTTCAACTTTATTTTGTGCTGCATCAACTTTTTCATTTGCATATGTTATCTTAGCCGTACTATCAACTGAAATATCAGAGGCGTTATCACATAATGCATCTAAAGTTTGTTGTTGAGCTTCTACTTTTTCGTTTAGCGTTTTCATTTCATCATTTTTAGTTTTACAATTTTCAATTAATGTATCAATAACTGTTTTTAAATTAGCACCACCGGTTTCCATACCTTTTACAAGAAGTTCAGCTTCATTTACATCCATTGCTTCATCAGTTAATTCATAATTTACATCAGCTTCATCACTAGAGTCTGTTTTTAATGAATTTTGAAATTCATTCCAATCCTTATCAGATATCTTCCCTTCATCATGGAGTTGTTGAACTTCTGTTTCAGTATACTGACCTGCAACACCTGTAAAACTATATAACTTTTGATTTTGAATTTCCATTGCCATAACTAACCTCACTTTATCACACATAATTACATGTCTTATATCGGCATTAAATTAAAAAACTTTACAAAATTTAAGCAAATTGTAAATAATTTTTACATAAAAAACAAGTATAATTAGCCATGAGAATGCGTTTTTAAAGCAGTTTTTTCAATAACATTTGAAAATAAATCTATACTTTTTAAATTATGCATTTCCTTTATTCCAACTTCAGTACAGCCGCCCGGTGTTGAAACACTTTGTATAAGTTCCGATAAAGGTACTTCTGACATATTAGCCAATTTTGCAGCACCAATTGCAGTTTGTAATACAAGTTTTAATGATTTTTCATAATCAAGACCTAATTTTTCTCCGCTTTTTGCCATATCATCAAATATTTGATAGAAAAATGCAGGTCCTGAACCGGATAGGGCAGTAACTACATCCATTCTTTCTTCATCAACTATAATAACATGACCTACAGATGTAAATAATTCCACTACAAATTTTTCATCTTCATCTGTTGCCAATTTTCCTCTGCAAATTCCACTTATACCCTCTCCAATCATTGATGGTGTATTAGGCATGACTCTTATAACTCTTGATTTTTGCAGTTTTTCTTCAATATGCATTGTACTTATTCCTGATGCAATTGATATAACAAGCTTATTGTCTGCATTATTGCCTATTTCATTAAGAACTTCATCAACTTGATTTGGTTTTGTTGCAATAAACAATACCTCTGAATTTTTACTTACATAATCATTATCTGCTAAAACTTTTATTTTTAGGTGTTTACTTTTTGTTGATGCAGATTTACCTGTTCTTACAGATGCATTAATATCAGAAGATGCAAACATACCTGATTTTAATATACCTTTTATAATAGCACCTGCCATTTCTCCACATCCAATGAAACCTAATTTGTTACTCATTTTAAATTCCTTTACTATTTATAGTTGACTACATTCCTTTATTTACTATAATGATAATATAAACGACAATAAAAAGGAATATAATTATGAAACGTACATTAGAAGGTACTAAATTAAAAAGACAACACGTAAGCGGTTTCAGAGCAAGAATGGCTACTCCTGAAGGACAAGAAGTTTTAAACAGACGTCGTGCAAAAGGTAGACATAAATTGGCAATTCAACCGTCTAAACGTGCTTAGTAAAGAATACCGATTAAAAAAAAGTTCAGCATTTACAGCTACATATAAGGTAAAAAATTCTTTTTACCTTAATGGTGTAGCTGTTTTTGTCGGTTTAAAGAAAAAAAATGAATATGAAAAAACTCGTGTTGGATTTGTTGTAAGTAAAAAAACACACAAAAGAGCTGTTAAAAGAAACAAATTAAAACGACTGATGAGAGAGAGTTATAGAATATTACAAAAAGAAAATCAACTCAAAAATGCAGAAATTTATATGTCTTTAATTTTTGTAGGACACGATAAAGCACTTGATAATTCATTTGTTGAAATTAAAAATACAATGGAAAGGTTGATAGAACAAATCAATGATTGACGGAATAATTACACCTGATTATCAAGACCTTGACACAGTAATGCCTCATGCACCTTATCCTATTTATCCGGGCGGATTAAAAGATTCAGATAAAAGTCATGTTAGATATGCTGAACCGGATAATCAAAATCCAATATTAAGTATAATAGATGTTATTACTGATATTGAAGGAAATCCTGTTATATATCCCGGACATTACATAGTTAGTTTATCATGGGACAAAAGATTTATTTTATTAATTCAAAGTTATGATATTATAGCTAAAATACCCGTTTTTAAGCTTGAAGAAGATGAGTCTGAAGCACAAAAAATATATGATAAAAAAGAACAAAAAAAAGCCAAAAAAGAAAAAAAGAAACGTGAAAAAATTGATGCAAAGTATGCGGAATTCGGATTAAAATCAAAACCAGCATTTATTTATTCAAATGCTGAAATGGAATATGTAAATGATGGCGGCTATTATTTAATTAAATACGAAAAGGGTTCTATTAGAGCATGGGGAGCTTTTAAACAGTAAAAATTAATTAATTTATTATCCCTTAACAGCACCTTCATTTTCACCGGAAATAAAATATCTCTGCATTGCAAGAAAAAATATTAATATAGGAATAGTAGAAAGAATAGAACCTGCTGCGATATATCTCCAATTTGAACTAAACATACCTTGTAAATTATTAACCCCTACAGGAAGCGTATACATGCTCTCCTTCGTTAAAATAATACTTGGCCACAAAAATTCACCCCAAGAACCAATAAAAGTAAATATCGCAAGCACAGCCAAAGATGGTTTAACCATCGGTAAAATAATTTTCCAAAATACTTGAAATATATTACACCCATCGACTATTGCAGCTTCTTCCATTTCTCTTGGAACAGCCAAAAATGCCTGACGCATCAAAAATATTCCGAAAGCACTAACTGCAAAAGGCATTACCAAACCTATATAACCCATAAAATCATTAACAGAATCCACAAGGTTCAACTTTATTGTAATTAAATAAACAGGAAGCATAATTGCTTGAAAAGGAACCATTATTGTTGCAAGTATTGCAAAAAAAGTTATTTTCTTACCTTTAAATTCCATTCTTGCTAAAGGATATGCAGCTAATGAGGATAATATGAGATTTAGTAATACAGTTGCACCTGCAACAAACATACTGTTCCAAAAATAACGCATAAAATCTATCTTATGCCAAACCCCTGTATAATTTTCAAACGTAAAATCATGTGGAATAAATGTAGGAGGGTATGCAAAAATATTTTCTCCTGCACCTTTCAAAGATGTAGAAATAAGCCAAATAAAAGGAAATATTGATAACAATGAAACTATTATCAATATTGTATGAGAAGAAAATTTTTCTAAAAATTTACGCATATTAACCGCCCGGACACGCACTTTCCCAATCTATATCATCTTCATCCTCATCACCCGGTTCACGAATTTCTTCTCCATCTTCAAGCATAAGCATTAACTGTAATTTTAATTGCTTTTTATAGTTTTCACGTGCTTTTTCAATAGTCTTGGCACAAAAAGCGAAACTTGGTATTTCTTTTATTTCTATATACCAATAAGGATTACCGTTAAAATCTAAATCAGTACCCTCTATAAGAGTCCATTCAAGGTTCATATAATAATCTAAATCTTTAGTCATTCTCAAAATCCTCACTCAAAGGTTGTGTTAACATTATTCCTTCTCCACCTATTACATCAACTTGCTTTCCGTTTATTTGCAAATAAATAGGTAAATTGGTATTCATTTTAGCAGTTTTTATCAGCTGGAACAATCTTTTATATAAGCTATCCGTTCCACCGCCATTTTCAAAATCAGAAGATAAATTTATTGTTATTTTAGATGAAGTTTCATCTAAAGATATAAGTTTGGTACCTGATGGTACTTCCGTATAAACACCATGTTCTTTTTCATTTTTATTTGGACCAATTATAAGTGTTTTTACGGCAAAATAAATTTTTGTTCCATAAGAAGAATTATATTCTCGCTTTACGGCTCTATATACTTCTTCGCCTTTTGCATTATGTGCAATAAAAAATACGTTTACAAATTCTGTTTTTTTATTTTTAACATTTTTATTTTTATTCTTATCTACATCATCTGAAGATTTTTCAATATCATTATCTAACACATTTTCAGATTGTTGTTTGTCAATTTTGTTTGGTTGAATAAGTTCAACATCACCGAAAAAAGCGAGCTTAATATATATTAAAGCAAGTATAAATATTACAATTAATCCTATTTTTTGAAAACCACTCATCACATTCAGCTCCGTTTTTCTTCTGTATTCTTAGGTATAAACAAAATTCCGTCTAATATTATTTTTTTATCTTTAATTATCATATTACTAAGTGTAATTTTTGAATTACTATTTCCTGCAATATTTGTAGTAAACGAAAGAGGATTAATCAAGTTTAATAGTTTTGATGCTTGCGATATACTTATTAACTTCGTATTAAAATTTTCTAAAGTAATATGTCTGGTTTTTATTTTTCCGTTTACTATCGCTACATTTGCAGATATAACAAGATTTAAAGGTATGCTTTTATTGAATATTTTATTATTCATTCCAAGCGTATAATAAAACTTGTTATTTTCAAGTTTAACATCAACATTTTTTAATTCAAATAAATTTAAACCAAGTATATTTAAGTTTAATGATTTTAATTTTTTTACATAATCATCTGAAATAACAGTTTTTCTTAAATCATCCTCAGTTATATCTAAATTATATTTCATAATAAAATTATCTTTAAAAGTAACTGATTTTGTAGTTGCTTTTACATAGTTAAAATCACAAACAGTATCTGCTGAAAAATTTGAAATATGCAATCCATCTATATCTAAATTTTTGCCTGTAATATTTAAGGATTTAAAACGTCCGTCAAGCAAATCTTTAGCACTATAAGTTTTCATTTTTACCTTAAAACCATTAGTACCTGATGCTTTTTTTAATTCATTCTTTATAACAGAATTTGCAATTGAACGTGATAAAAAAGACATACCGGTTATATTTGTAAGAATTTGAGTACCTTTTAGTGATAAATCATACGGCTGAACACAATATGAACTCCAATTCTCACTAGCTTTCACGCTATTTACCGATAACAAAAATATAAACAAAAATATTATAAATTTATCAATTTTCATACAAAAACCTTATTAACTTTTATTACACCGTCATTTATGCATGCTACAGCACTTACCTCATTATTATAAAACAAAATAGCCGTATCTGCATTATTTATATTTTTGTTGCAGATTGATTGTCCTGTTATAATACGTTTATATTCTTCTTCATTTAACTCATACTCTGGATAATCAAGCATTTTAGCAGGGCTTATCAAATTTTCCTCTACATCTTTTATCGATAGAAAATCATTCATTTTTACAGAAAAATTAATATCAAATTTTCCGGCTTTAGTTCTTACAAGTTTTTTTAAATATCCACCGCAATTTAATAACTTTCCTAAATCGTAAGCAATACTACGTATATAAGTACCTTTTGAACAAGCAACATATATTTCTGCAGTTTGTTCTTTTTCATTAAAAGTTTTTAAATCTATTTCACTAATGATTACTCTTCTTGATTTTATTTCGATATTTTCACCATGCCTAGCATATTCATACAGCTTTTTACCTTTCACTTTAATTGCTGAATAAATTGGCGGTATTTGTTCAATTTCTCCATTAAATCTTGGCAGATATGTAAGAATATCTGCTTTTGATATTTTTGAACTAAATGTTTCTGTTACATTTCCCGTTAAATCGTAACTGTCAGTATTTTTACCAAATTGTACAGTAGCAAGATATGCCTTATCATCAGATAAATATTCGATTAATCTTGTTGCCTTACCAATACAAATAGGTAATACACCTTCCGCAAAAGGGTCAAGTGTACCTGTATGTCCAATTTGTTTTATTTTTGTAAGTTTTCTAAAATATGAAACTACATCATGAGATGTTATTCCCTGTGGCTTATAAATATTTAGAAAACCAAACACCTAAACTTCTCCACGTGAAATTTTATTTATTAATTCAGTTACTCTTGCACCACGTTCTATTGAATCATCAGGTATAAATCTTAATTCAGGTGTTAATCTTAATCTTATTCTTCTTCCAACTTCATATCTTATTTTAGAAACACTTTGTTCAATAACTTCTTTTGATTTATTTTTTTGTTCATCAGAACCAAAAATACTATAAAATATTTTTGCAAAAGAATTATCATGACTTACTTCAACATCTGTTATAGAAACAACTCCCACTAAACCACGTATTTCTGTACGTAAAATATCTGATATTTCACGCATTAATTCTTTTCTTACTCTTTCATTACGTAAACTACTACTCATGACAAATACCCCCAAATAATAAAATGCAGAAAGATTATAATTTCTGACGTTCAACTTCTTCAGTAGTTGATACTTCTATTATATCACCTTCTTGAAGGTCATTAAACTTGGCAAAAGAAATACCGCACTCAAAACCTTGTGCAACTTCTTTAACATCATCTTTAAATCTTTTAAGTTGATCGATAGTTCCTTTAAATACTTCTGCACCATTTCTCTTAACAATAGCAGTTTTTCCTCTTTGAATTTTACCATCTGTAACGTAACATCCCGCAATTTTTGTTGTTTTACCAATAGTAAATATTTGACGAACTTCTGCTGTACCCAAAGCAACTTCCTTGATTTCCGGTTCAAGTAATGATAACATTGTTTTTTCCATATCTTCAAGTATTTGATATATAATATCATACTTTTTAATTTTAACATGTTCTCTTTCAGCTGCAGCCATAGCATTTGAATCTTCTTTTACCGTAAAGCCCAAAATCAAAGCATTAGAGGCAGATGCAAGCATAACATCAGCTTCGGATATATCACCTACACCAACATGGATAATTTTTGTATCAATTTCATCAGAATCCATCTGTGCTATAGCTTGTGATACAGCTTCTGCAGCACCATGCGTATTTGCTTTTATAATTAAGTTCAAATTAGGAACATCATTTTCACTGGAAACAGCATCTTTTCTGATATGAGCAGGTAACATTTCATCAAGACGTTTTGTTCTTTCGGTTTCTTGACGTTCTGCTATTATTGCTTTCATTTCTTTTTCATTTGCTACTACTTCAAAATTTTCTCCTGCTTGTGGTACTTCTGTCAAGCCCAAAATTTCAACAGGAGTAGATGGTTCTGCTTCATTAATCTTTTCACCGGAATCAGATAACAATGCCCTTACACGTCCGCAAGCTGTACCTACAATAACACAATTACCTGTTCTCAATGTACCATTTTGTACAAGCAAAGTTGCGACAGGACCTTTTCCCTTATCTAAATTAGCTTCTATAACAACACCTGTGGCTTTTGCGTTAGGATTTGCTTTTAAATCTTCCATATCAGCGACAAGTAATATATATTCTAATAGTTCATCAATACCTGTTCGCTGTAAAGCTGAAACCTTACATGTAATAGTATCACCACCCCATGCTTCAGGCACAAGTCCATGCTCTGTTAATTGAGTAAGAACTCTATCAGGATCAGCACCTGCTTTATCAATCTTGTTAACCGCAACTATAATAGGTATTTCTGCGGCTTTAGCATGATTTATAGCTTCAACAGTCTGCGGCATAATACCATCATCAGCAGCAACAACTAAAATAGCAATATCTGTTGCTTTTGCTCCTCTGGCACGCATTGCAGTAAATGCTTCGTGTCCGGGTGTATCTAAAAATACAACTTTTCTACCGTCATCAAGATAAATTGTATAAGCACCTATTGACTGTGTAATACCGCCTACCTCAGTATTTACTATTTTATGTTTTGAAGCCCTTATACTATCTAATAAAGTTGTTTTACCATGGTCAACGTGTCCCATGATACTGATTACAGGAGCTCTTTTAACCATATTCTTTTCATCAGCTTTAAGCTGTTCTTTTAGTTCTTCTTTCTTCATTTCTTCTTTTACATAAGCTTCTAAGTCTTCATCCAATACTTCCAGCCCATATTCATTACATACTTTTTTTATAACATCAACATCAATTAGTTCATTTACTGTTGCCATTATTCCGTTCAACATAAGAAATTTTACAATATCAGCAGGTGTTTTTTTAATTTTATCAGCTAATTCACCTATTGTCATTGCTGTATTAACTACAATAGATGTAATTGCTTCACCTTCTACTTCTTTATGTACATGTTTTTTATGTTTTTGAGCAGCTGCCTTTTCAAGAGAAATCATCTCTTGTTCTTCTTCTTTTGAAATTTTATCCTTTCTTCTACTATCAGCGGCTTTATGTTTAGAATTTTGATTTTTATTCTCATAAATATTTTGAGGAATAATGTGTCTTTCGATAGGAGTAGGCATACCTGTTGATACAGGTTTAGCAGGTCTGCTCTTTACAGGTTTACTGCCGGTAGATACTTTTGATGCATCCGTTGTGTTTTCTGTTCTATTTGCAGAATGCCTTACTATTTCTAATCTGTTTACAGGTGTAATAACTCGTCTAACAACAGGTACTCTTGGAACAACAGGAGTAGCAGCAGGTGTTGCAGGTCGTTTTACAGGTGTATCGACAGAAGGTGCATCTTCTTTTTTTACTTCTTTTGCAGATTCACTTTTTACTGAATTATTTTCAGTATTTTGTATTGGCTTTTGAACTTTTGCTACAGTTTCAATTCTTTTTGGTGCAACAGTAACTTTTCTTTCTACACGTTCTATTAATGGCTTAGCAGGTTCTGATTTTTTTACAGGTTCTTCTTTTTCTAAAACTGTTACCTCAGGTTTAGTATCAACTTTTGATTTTTTAACAATAAAAGCTTTTGGTTTTTTAGTTTCTTTTTTTTCTCCGCCTGAAATATAATCCTTCAATCTTTTACACTGATCAGGTGTAACTGAACTTGAATGTGTTTTTACAATTATTTGTATCTCAGCTAACTTGGCAATAACATCTTTACTTGTTAAACCAAGTTCTTTTGCTAATTCACTTACTCTTATATTACTGCTCGTACTCAATTAATTGTCCTTTCAGATTGTCCGGAAATTTGCATTTTAGCATTTTTTCCATTCTGTTTTTTCTTAAAGCCAATGATATACACTCTTTATTATAACAAAGATATATTGATCTGCCAAATACTCTTTTTGATGGATTTACTATAACTTTATTATTCTGTTTATCATAGGTTATTTTTATCATTGTTTCACGGTCTTTTACAGTACCGCAGCCAATGCATTTTCTATTATGAAGCATTTATTTCCGCTAATTTCTCCAATTTTAATTTTTGGTCGTACTCCATAAGAAGTTTTATAAGTTCATCCAATTCTCCATCAATAACAGTCCATACATTTAAGTTTTGACCTATTCTATGGTCAGTAAGTCGTCCTTGTGGAAAATTATATGTTCTTATTCTTTCACTTCTATCGCCTGTACCGACTTGAGAACGTCTTAAGTCGGTTATTTCTTTTGTTTGTTTTTGAACTTCTAAATCATATAATTTAGCTTTCAAAATTTGCATTGCACGTTCTTTATTTTGTAGTTGAGAACGTTCTTCCGTACAAAATATCATAATACCTGTCGGTTTGTGGAAAAGTCGTGCTGCCGTCTCAACTTTATTTACGTTTTGACCGCCTGCGCCGCCTGAACGTGCTGTTGACATTTCTATATCTTCTGGTTTTATTTCTATTTCTACATCATCAACTTCCGGCATAACAGCTACGGTCGCTGTTGATGTGTGAACTCTGCCTTGTGATTCTGTCTGAGGTACTCTTTGAACTCTATGAACACCCGATTCGTATTTTAATTTTGAATATACAGCATCACCTTTTATTGAGATAATAACTTCTGATACACCACCTGCTTCACATTCCGTCATTCCCAAAATTTGTGTTTTCCAACCCTGTTTATCAGCATAACGCAAATACATTCGCATTAAATCTCCAGCAAAAATATTTGCCTCATCACCGCCTGCTCCTCCACGAATTTCAAGCATAATATCTTTATCATCCATTGGATCTCTAGGAAGAAGCAGAACCTTCATTTGTTCTTCGTATTCTAATATTTTATTTTCATTATCTGAAATATCAGATTTTAGAAAAGAACGCATTTCTTCATCAGTTTCGCTATGAAGCATTTCCTTTGCATCGTTTATTGCATCAGTTGCTTTTTTCCATGCTTGATATATATTAACGGTTTCTTCCATTGATTTATGCTGTTTGGACAATTCTTTAAACTTGTTATAATCTTGTATAACTTCAGGTTTAGACAATGTTATTCCAAGTTCATTGTATTTTTTTTCTATTTGTTCTATTTGTTCAAACATATCTTTCATAAAAAGAACCTCATTCTAAATTTATTATAACAGAAATATAAGAAAATAAAATATAAAAAATAAGAGCCAGATATACGACTCTTATTTTTTTATTTTATGATGAATAGATTTTATTATTCAATAATTTGATTATCATCAATAGTCAAATCAGGAGCACCAAACATGCCCTCAATTTCTTGTAAAATTGCGGATGGTTTTCTTGCTTGATTTCTCTGAGCCGCACGTCTTTGAGCTTCTTTTTCTTTTTCTTCACTTGCATGAGTCAAATGATAGAAGCCGGTACCTGCAGGTATCAAACGACCAATAATTACGTTTTCTTTCAAACCTCTCAACAAGTCTTTTTTGCCGTCAACTGCAGCTTCTGTCAAAATTCTTGTTGTTTCTTGGAATGAAGCAGCTGAAATAAATGATTCCGTATTTAATGATGCCTTTGTAATACCTAATAACATAAATTCACATGTTGCAGGTGTTCCACCATGTTCATTTACAGCTTCATTTTCTTTTTCAAATTGTTGAATTTCTATTAATTCTCCAGGTAATAAATTAGTATCACCTGCATCAAGAACTTTAACTTTCTTAGTCATTTGTCTTACAATAATTTCAATGTGCTTATCGGCAATTTCAACCCCTTGAGAACGATATACTCTTTGTACTTCATCTACAAGGTATTGTTGTGCAACTTCAGGTCCGCATAAACGCATTACATCATGTGGATTCATTGAGCCGGATGTTAAAGGTTGTCCTTTTTTAATTTTCTGTTTATTTTGGACAACTATGTTAGCATCAATTGCAAACTTGATTTCTGTTCTTGAACCATCTTCTGTTTGAAGATAAAGTCGAGGCATATCATCATCAGTTTCAATAATTGCTATACCGTCTTCTTCAGCTAATATAGCACTATCCTTTGGTTTACGACCTTCAAGCAATTCTTCTACTTTTGGAAGACCTTGTACAATATCACCTGTTTTTTGTCTTTCATATACAAGTGATACAAGCATATCACCTCTGAATACCAATGCTCCTTCTGCTACAAGTAACATAGTACCGGGACTTATTAAATAAGGACGTCCTGTTCTTACAACGACTTCTGTTTTTGAAACATCTACAACAAGACCTGATGCAGATGCTCTATCTGATTTTTCTGATATTACAGATTCTTCTTTTATTAATTGACCTTTCTTAACGGTTGCTTTACCGCTTATAGGCATTTTTGTTTCATTATTTGATGAAATTAAAAGTAAACGTCTTGCATCTGCTTTATCATTTTTAATTGATGCAACGGCATCATTCAATGCAAGAACACTTGTTTTTGCAACAGGAGTTTTAGGTGCAATTATTTCACCATCTTTTACTAATAATTCTGTTTGCAAAGAATTATTTAATGCATTGTTGCCTTCCATTTCATGTCTGACAATAAGCTTATCAAGAACAACAATTTTTAAACTGCCTTTTTCATCAAGCTCAACCATACCCTTTAGATGTGATAAATAACCTTGCATTTGCATTACAAGACTTGTTCTTACTAATGCAGCTCCATCAAGATTTCTTACTCTTGCTCCATCCTTATATTGTAACTGTGTTACAGGAACAATATCAATTAACTCATCTGTTGAATTAAACTTGATTGAAACATCTTTTTGATCAATTTTTATAACCTGAACAGGTCTGATTAAAATTTGTACAGGTTGGTTTGCAATACTTTCTTCATCCAATGACAATGATGCTTCCATATCTTCATCTAAATCTTCGATATCAACATCATCATTTTCAGAATCCATTATTGTAACAATTGATGTTTCTTTTGCTTTAATACCATCTGCAATAACAGTACCTTTTTTAACAACTTCACCTTCTTCAACCTTAAGTTCAGATATACTTGATAATTGATGAATTTCACCAGGTCTTACCGTTATTTCATGGATAATATCGTTGTATTCTTTAATTTCAACAATACCATCAATATGGCAATATACGTCTTTTACAACTTCAGTACCTGCTGTAACATGCGTACCGGATTCAACCATTTTTAATGTTGATTCTTTATTTAATTGATGAACTTCTTCAGGTATAAATACGACTGTACCCGGCTTAGTTATAATCTGATTTTCATCTACTTCAACATCAATATACTTGATTTCACCTGATGAAGAAACCGTACAATCATCACTTAATAATTCAGCAACAATCATACCATTTTCTACAGTTGTATCTACAGGACATTTTACAATATATCTTTCACCTGTTTTATCAACTGTCCATATTTGTTCTTTCTTGGTTTGTTCAAATGATGCATTTGATGGTAAAATTGAAGCAATTACAATTGTTAATTCTTTACCTGAAACAATCTTTTTAATTTTCTTACCTTCAAATTTAGCATCTTCAATAACCAAATCGTCAGAAACTCTTACTTCACCGCCATGTTCACAAATAGTTAAGTTTTCAGCTAATTTTTCCCCTTCTTTAACTTTTTGTTCATCTTTTACAAGAACTTTTGAACCGCTTGGTAAGTTATATACATCACCACCTAATACCCAAACAGTACCGCTCTTGTTTGCAGTTCTTGAAATATTACCCTGTCTGTCTTTCTTTTCATCAGCAGTAAATCCGTCATAAACAACTTCACCTGACAAATCAGATGTAACATCCTTCGTAGCTTTTTCTGTTAAACGAGAACCATCACCTTGAGATACCGGCTCATATATCGCTAAATTGAAACCTTTTTCAACCTTTTGACCTTTTTCAAATAAAATTCTGGCACCTGCAGGTATATGGTATTTCTTTGATTTGCTTCCACTTTTTACTTCAACATCTGATTCAATAATTAAAATTTGAACAACATCACCATGACGAGTTCTTACTTCTCTTGTTTTAACATCAGATACTACTTCACCGTCTTCTTCAACAGTTACGGAACGCATTGCACCTGAACCTTTAAATACACCGCCGGTGTGGAATGTTCTCATTGTAAGCTGTGTTCCCGGTTCACCAATTGATTGTGCTGCAATAATACCAATAGCTTCTCCAACATCAACAAGACGTTGAGTTGTCATAGCCCAGCCATAACATTTTTGGCATACACCATATTCTAACTCACAAGTCAATGCGGAACGAACATCTACTTCCATCAACGGATTAGATAATCTGCTGATTTTTTTGATATCTTTTCTATCTAAAGTAGTATTAACAGGAATAAGTACATTACCATCATCATCAAGAATATCCTGTGCGATAGTTCTTCCTAATAATCTGTCAATTAGTGGTACAACACAAGTATCACCTTCATAAATACCCTTTAATTTAATATGTTTTTTTCCATGACAATCTGTATCACGAATAATTACATCTTGTGCTACGTCAACCAAACGTCTTGTTAAGTATCCTGAATCGGCTGTTTTTAACGCTGTATCTACAAGACCTTTACGAGCACCGTATGAAGAAATAATGTACTCTGTAACAGACAAACCTTCTTTAAAGTTTGAACGAATAGGCAAGTCGATAATTTGTCCCTGCGCATCAGCCATTAATCCACGCATACCTACCAATTGTGATACCTGTGATAAATTACCTCTGGCACCTGAGAATGCCATCATATATACAGGATTTAATCTATCGAAATTTTTTACAACCTGTTCAGTTAATTTTGCGGTTGTTTCAGACCAGGTGTCAATTACCTTTGTATATCTTTCAACATCGGTAATTTCTCCTCTTAAATATCTGTTTGTAGATTTTTCAATTTCATTATCAGCATCCTTTAAAAGCTTTGATTTAACTTCAGGTACTGATAAATCTGAAATTGAAATTGTTACACCAGATTTTGTTGCATAATGATAACCCAAGTTCTTTAAAGCATTTGCAAGTGTTGCTGTTTTAGCTCCGCCAAATTCTAGATAAACTTGTGCAAGCAAGTTCTTTAAAGCACCCTTATCCATTTGTTTATTAATATAATCAATCGTTTTTTTCTGTGTTGCGTACATAGTTGTCATTTTATACTTACCTTTACTGTTAATTACTGTAAAACTGCGTTTCTAACTGTTTCATTGAAGATAATTCTTCCTGCTGTTGTTTCAAGACGTTTTCCATGTTCATCTCTTACATATATTTTGTCGTGTAATTTTATAACACCTGCTTCCAAAGCAGAAATAGCATCTTGGAAGTTATAGAAATACATAGATGGAACCATTTTTTCATCTTTTATCAAAGTCAAATAATACATTCCCATAACCATATCCTGCGTAGGTGTAATTATTGGTTTACCCGTTGCAGGAGCCAATATATTATTTGTTGCTAACATAAGCATTCTTGCTTCTGTTTGTGCCTCAATTGATAAAGGTACATGTACAGCCATTTGGTCGCCGTCAAAATCGGCATTAAATGCTGTACAAGCCAACGGATGTAATTGTATAGCACGACCTTCAACCAATTTAGGTTCAAATGCTTGAATACCTAATCTGTGTAACGTTGGGGCACGGTTTAACATTACAGGATGTCCTTCAATTACTTCTTCCAATATATCCCATACAACCGGCTCAGAACGTTCTATTTTCTTTTTAGCCGATTTAATATTTTGAACATATCCTCGCTCTATAAGTTTGTTTACAACAAACGGTTTAAATAATTCAATAGCCATTTCCTTAGGTAATCCGCATTGATTTAATTCTAATGACGGACCTACTACAATAACTGAACGACCTGAATAGTCAACACGTTTACCTAATAAGTTTTGACGGAAACGACCTTGTTTACCTTCAATAATATTAGATAATGATTTCAATGGTCTGTTATTTGGACCAACAACAGTTCTTCCGCGTCTGCCGTTATCAATCAAGGCATCAACGGCTTCCTGTAACATACGTTTTTCGTTTCTAACGATAATTTCAGGTGCACCCATTTCTAACAATCTTTTTAAACGATTATTTCTGTTTATTACACGTCTGTATAAATCATTTAAGTCTGATGTTGCAAAACGTCCACCATCTAATTGAACCATAGGTCTTAAATCAGGAGGTGTAACAGGTACAACATCCATTATCATCCAAGTAGGTTTTGTTTCACTCTGAATTAAAGAATCGAATAATCTTAATCTTTTAATTAATTTACCTTTTCTTTGAACTGAAGTTACACCGTCAGCAAGCTCTTGACGCATTTCTTCTGCCATTTTTACAATATCAAGCTCTTCAAGCAAACTCTTTATGGCTTCTGCACCAATACCAACTTTTAAGCCGCTTTCTTCATTTTCCATAATGTAATCTTCGTATTCTTCTTCGTTGATAAGTTGTAATTTAGCAAATTCACTTTCACCCGGATCTAATACTACGTAACTGTTAAAGTATATAACCTGTTCCAAATCTTTTAAAGTCATATCCAATAACAAACCTAAATAAGAAGGAATACCCTTTAAAAACCAAATGTGAGATACAGGAGCAGCAAGTTGAATGTGGCCCATTCTATGACGTCTTACTTTTGAATCCGTAACTTCAACTCCGCATCGTTCACAAACAATACCTTTATGTCTTACTCTTTTATACTTTCCGCAATAGCATTCCCAGTCCTTTGTTGGCCCAAAAATTCTTTCACAAAACAAACCATCTCTTTCCGGCTTTAATGTACGATAGTTTATGGTTTCAGGTTTTGTAACTTCACCATGCGACCATTCCAAAATCCTTTCAGGTGATGCTATGCTTATTCGTATGTAGTCAAAATAATCAATACTTGTTGACATTTATATTTTCTCCTTTAATTGAAATCTCTGTTCTGTAACTATTCACCAAAATTAGCCGGTGTTTCAAAGAAATTAATATTTAATAATTCTGAATCGATGTCAGAAAGCGTACGTTTTGGAGCAGCTTTTCTTAAATCATCTACATCACTCATTAAATCAACTTCTTGACCGTCTTTCTTAGCAACAGTTATATCTAAACCGATAGACTGTAACTCTCTAACAAGAACCTTGAATGATTCAGGTATACCAGGTCTAGGTATATTATCACCTTTTACAATTGCCTCATAAGCTCTGTTACGTCCGTTTACATCATCAGATTTAATAGTAAGCATTTCTTGAAGTACATAAGCTGCACCATAAGCTTCTAATGCCCATACCTCCATTTCTCCGAATCTTTGTCCGCCGAATTGAGCTTTACCGCCTAATGGCTGTTGAGTAACAAGTGAGTAAGGACCTGTTGAACGAGCATGTATTTTATCGTCAACCAAGTGAATAAGTTTTAAGAAATAAGTTAAACCAACAGCTACCGGCTCATCAAATTGTTCACCTGTACGTCCGTCTACAAGCTTAACTTTACCGTCTTCACCTACCCAATCATAACCAGTCATTTTTATACCTCTTAAAAGTTCTTCATGAGTAACTCTTTCAGATGTATTTTTTCCGCATCTTTCATCAAATGATGATGCTGCATAGTAATCACCGGTTAGATATGATGCCATACCTAATAAATGTTCGTAAGTTTGTCCTACATTCATACGTGAAGGAACACCAAGAGGGTTCAAAACAATATCAACAGGAGTACCATCAGGTAAGAAAGGCATATCCTCTTTTGCAAGTATTCTTGATACAATACCCTTGTTTCCATGTCTACCTGATAATTTATCTCCGACACAAACCTTACGTTTTTGAGCAATATATACTCTTATAACAGTGTTTGCTCCAGGTGGTAATTCATCACCCTTTTCTCTGTCAAATACCTTAACATCAAGAACTCTACCTCCACCGCCGTGTGGAACTCTTAATGAGTTATCTTTTACATCACGTGCTTTTTCAGCGAAAATAGCTCTCAATAATTTTTCTTCAGGTGGATGTTCTGATTCTCCCTTTGGAGTAACTTTACCTACTAAAATATCATCTGCATAAACTCTTGCACCTATTCTTACAATTCCTCTTTCATCCAAATGTCTTAATGCATCTTCAGAAACATTAGGAATTTCTCTTGTAATTTCTTCAGGTCCAAGCTTTGTTTGTCTAGCATCTATTTCAAGTTTTTCAATGTGAACAGATGTGAATATATCATCTTGTACACATCTTTCTGAAATCAAAATAGCATCTTCGTAGTTATAACCTTCCCAAGGCATATAAGCAATTAATACATTCTTACCAAGAGAAAGCTCTCCGCAACTTGTTGATGCACCATCAGCAATTACATCACCTGCTTTAACTTTATCACCGGCTTTTACTAATGGCTTTTGGTTTATACAAGTATCCTGGTTACTTCTTACATATTTCATTAATTGATATACGTGAGGAATATTGTTTGTATCACGAATTGTAATTTCTTCACCTACAACTCTTTCTACAACACCATCATATTCAGATACAATAACCATACCTGAATCTCGTGCAACTCTGCCTTCAAGTCCTGTTGCAACTCTAGGACGTTCTGTAATTAATAACGGAACAGCTTGACGTTGCATGTTTGAACCCATCAATGCACGGTTAGCATCATCGTGTTCAATAAACGGAATAACTGATGTTGCAACTGATATAATCTGAATAGGACAAACACCCATATAATCTACTTTATCACTTTCAGACATTGTAAACTCTGAATGATATCTTATAGGTACATTGTCCTCTTTTATCATTCTGTCCTCAGTCAATTGTACATCAGCCGGTGCACAACGGAAATTTTCATCCTCGTCAGCAGTCATATATACAACTTCATCAGTAACTTTTCTGTCTTTTACTACAAAGAATGGTGATTCGATAAATCCATAGTCATTTACACGAGCATGTGTTGCCAATGAACCAATCAAACCTGCGTTCGGACCTTCAGGTGTTTCAATAGGACAAATACGTCCATAGTGAGATGGGTGAATATCACGAACCGCAAATCCGGCTCTTTCTCTTTGTAAACCACCAGGTCCTAATGCTGAAATACGTCTTTTATGTGTAATTTCTGCCAAAGGATTTGTTTGGTCCATAAATTGAGATAACTGGGAACTTCCAAAGAATTCTTTTAATGCTGCTACTAAAGGTTTTGTATTAAGCAAATTCAATGGAGTTAATGTTTCACTGTCTTGTAAAGTCATTCTTTCTTTTACAATACGTTCAATACGACTTAAACCAACTCTGAATTGGTTTTGTAATAATTCTCCAACTGAACGAATTCTTCTGTTACCTAAGTGGTCAATATCATCAACAGAACCTTCATCATAAGTTAAGTTAATCAAATACTCAACTGTTGCAACAATATCTTGTATTGTTAATGTTCTTTGTGATGCAGGAACATTTAAATTTAACTTTTTATTTAATTTATAACGACCAACACGACCTATATCATATCTCTTTTCATCAAAGAAACGTGCCTCAATAATTTGACGACCACCTTGTGCTGATGCAGGATCACCTGGTCTTAACTTTTTGTATACATCAATTAATGCATCATCTGTTGTTTCAGTTGTGTCTTTTTCTAAAGTTTTCTTCAAAAATTCAAAGTGAGTAAATGATGATTCCATTTCTGCAACAGATAAGCCCATTGCTTTTAACAATGTTGTAGCCAAGATTTTTCTGGTCTTATCTATCTTAACGTAAATTAAATCGTTTGAGTCTGTTTCAAATTTAACCCAAGCTCCACGATTAGGAATCATTGTTGCATTATACAAACGTTTTCCTGTAGGTGATACTTCACGTTTAAAATAAACACCCGGTGAACGAACAATTTGCGATACAATAACACGTTCAGCACCGTTTACAATAAACGTACCCTTATCTGTCATTGTCGGTATATCACCGATATAAACCTCTTGTTCCTTAATTTCACCACTGTCCCTGTTTACAAGACGCACCATAACTCTAAGCTGTTTTGCATAAGTTGCATCGTGAATACGAGCTTCTTCAATAGTATACTTAGCGTTATCAAAAGTGTAGCTAGGTAAAAAGTGTAATTCTAATCTTCCGGTATAGTCTTTAACAGGTGAAAAAGAAAGTAATTCTTCTTTTAAACCCTCTTTTAAAAACCATTCAAATGATCTTTTCTGAACCTCAATAAGGTCAGGTAAATAATCCAAATTTGTGGCAGGAATGCCCATTGGAGTCTTTCTTTCAGCAAATTTTGTCGACATTAAATAACCTCTTTATATTTCATATTGTTCTATTATACTAACTTAACATTTCTTTACATTTAGGTTAATGTATTATAAATGCATGCATATTTATCGTACTACATAATATAAACACGTCAAGAATTATTAAAAAATTAAAGTAAACAAGTGTAACAATTTTTTACACATAAAAAAACAATCAGTACAAAGTTAGTATTTTAAGTATTTAAATGTCAACCCCTAATCATTATTAAAAAATATATAAATTATTTAATGTTTATGATATTATTTAAACAGTAAAAAGTATGGAGAGAAAAAATGATTACAAAATGGGATAGTGCATTCGGAAAAAATGATTTGAGAGGAATATACGGACAAGATATAACGGAAGAATTATATTTTTTTGTAGGAAAAGCTTATGTAAAATATATAACGGCTTTATCCGGTAAAACAGCTTCAAATTTGTGGTTAACAGTATGCAGAGATGCGAGAAATCATTCTCCAAAATTATCTGCTTCTCTTATAAGCGGATTGACTTCAGCAGGTGCAAACGTTATTGATTTAGGACTTGCACCTACTCCTATAGGTTATTATTCTAATGCTGCAGAAATAAATGACGATGTTACGGACGGAAATAAAATTGATGGTGCATTAATAGTTACTGCAAGTCATAACCCTAGCCAATATAACGGATTAAAAATGACTTATAACGGACAAATTTTAGGTGAAACAGCCATACAAGAATTACTAAAATATGTAAGCGAAGTAAGTAAAGAATCTTTGTTATCACATACGTTTGGAAAATCATTGCAATATGATTTAATTCCTGATTATATAAATGAATTAAAGCTTGATTTCAAACGTATTGGAGAGGGATTAAAAATAGTTGTAGACAGTGCAAACGGTACGGGTGGTATTGTTGCACCGGCTTTATACCGTTCTTTGGGATGTCAGGTAATCGAATTATATTCAAATCCTGATGGAAACTTCCCAAATCATCATCCTAACCCAAGTGATGAAAAGACACTCGAACAAATAAAAAGAACAGTTGTTGAAGAAAAAGCTGATTTTGGTATTGCTTTTGACGGCGACAGCGATAGAATAGGTGTCATTGATTCAAAAGGTAATTCAATGACAGGAGATAAGCTTTTATTAATTTTTGCTGAAAATTTAATTGAAAAATACAAAAATACAGATGTAAAACCAATTGTAGTATCTGAGGTAAAATGTTCACAAGTGCTTTTTGATACGATAAATAAAATCGGCGGAGAAGCTGTAATGTGTAAAACAGGACATGGTTTTATAAAAGCAAAAATGAAAGAAACGAATGCAATGCTTGCAGGTGAAATGAGCGGTCATATGTTCTTTAAAGACGGATACTACGGATATGATGATGCTGTATATTCCGGATGTAAGGTCATTGAAATCGTAGCAAGAAATAAAGCTAAAAATCCAAGTTTTAAAATAGAAGATTTATTATCACCATTTAATGCAGTATATTCTTCAAAAGAAGTTCGTACACCTTGTGCAAATGAATTAAAGAAAAGTGTTTTACAAATGTTTGAGGAAAAAGTTAAAAATAATTCGGAAATGTTTGGTTCAGAAATCAAAGATATAATTACAATCGATGGTATGAGAATTGTTTTTGACGGTGGTTTTGCTTTAGTTAGACAAAGTAATACAGAACCTGTATTTACACTAAGATTTGAAGCAAAAGACGAAAAAACTTGTAAACATTTTGAAGATGTTACAGTATCTTCACTTGAAGAATGTATAAATTCTATTAAATAATGTAACAAAAAATTAATATATAGGGCAAAAAATATTTTTACAGAATTTATAAACACTGTAGGTTAAGATATCTGTTTTTTGCATGCTAAAAATTAATTCAATTACTAACAATAATAATATGAATTACAAGAAAGGTTTACAGAGTAATAAACCTGAGTTTTTTGTATCTAAACCTAACTTTGCCCCTATAAAAAAGGATATTTTTTAACTGCAAAATAAACTTGATCGAGAGAGTAAAATCCATAAAAACATTTTAGATATTGCATTTTTCGGTAAGCAGAAAAAGAACCGTTTTGAGCAAGGAAATGAAATTGCATCTAATTTAAATAAAATAATGAAAGATAAAGTTGGTGCAATATCTACTAAAGAATTTAAAAACGAATTAAACAATATAACAGATAAAAACATTATACCTACAATTAAAGCATATAACAGAATATCATCTGATAGCAGTTTAATAGGAGATATTTGTAAAGAAAGAACAAATTCAAAACAAATACGAATTGATGCTGTAACAAACCTCACAAACAGATTAATAAATTTAGGAGATAAAGCCGGAGTTCAAACTAATCATTATAAGGATATTTTTGATAAGGAGCTGCAAGCTCAGTTTGACAGTTTATTACCTGTAAAGACTAACCATTTGGATAAAATATCAGGAGCTTTAGTTCAGGCAATAGAAAACAAAAACCTACTTTCGGAAGATGAAAAGAAACTTATACAAAGTTCTGACATAAAAGACACTCAAGAATATACAACAAAAACGCTTAAAGCATCTGTAATAAAAGCCAGAAATTCTATGCAGCAACAAGCTGATTATGATGGTTGGTCTGCAAAATTAGGAGAACAAATAAGAAAACTTTGGAATTCAGAAAACCAAAAAGAACTTGTACACAAAGATATTGATAAATTTGACAACCAAATTAATGAATTAAATAGTTTAACAGGCACAAAAGAATATAACAAAAAATTTAAAGAAATATTTGATGTAGACTATGATGCGGAACTAATAGCCACATTTAAACAAAAAGAGGAAAAATATATTGCAGCATCTGTTTGTTCTGCTGTAGAAAATAATTTTAAATCAAATCTAAGAGATTTGTTGACCAATAAACCTTATGCAGATAAGTATATAATGCCTGCAAGTGCTGTAACAGGAACTTTACCTGTAAAAACAGAAACAAAAGAAGAAATGTATGAACGTAACCTAAACGCATTTGCTGAATTTGTAGGTAAAGGTGATATTGAAGACGGTAAAAAGCAAATTGAAAAAACAATGAAAACATACAAAATAAATGATAAGTCAACACAAGAAGAAAAATTTACCGTTTTAAAAAGAATGGCAAACAGATATGCTAGAAGATTAAATCAAAATACAAAAAATGCATTAGGTCGAAAGAATTTAACCGAAATGAAACAAGAATATGATAATTCTTACTATGCAGCGTTCGGTGTAAAAAATGATATTGCAAAAAGAGTGGAAGATTACAGAAACTCTCAAATGTTATCTGAAACATTAGTACAGGATACAATATTATCATCTGCGTCTATTCCTATATGGATTTGTACGGCAGGAACGGGAATAATACCGACATTAAAAATTGCAGCAATGCATTCCGCAGCTGATTTAGCGGTATATGGTTCTGACAGATTGTCTTCAAAACAAGGAATGCAGGAAAAAGACATAAAGGAAATATTAAAATGGACAGCAGTAGACGGAGCAACAGCAATAGCTAATCAACTATGTTATAAAGGTATTGAAGCATTAACATCTCCTATCGCAAAAATATCAGGTAAAGCAGCACACTTAACGGATTTTGCATTAGCAACAGCAACAGATGTTGCAATAGACAGTGGTATGGAATACTTAGCTACAGGTAAAATTACACTTCAAGGAGTGGTTTATTCTGTTACCTTCTCTGCTGCAGGATATATTATAGATATGAAAGTTGATGATGCTCAGAGAAAAACTCTGTAATTTCTTAATAAATTTAAGCATTACAAGCAGTACATTTTTTCTGCAAAAAACGTTCTTTTAAAACAGATTTACCAGGATGCATATTTATTATATCCCAAGGTAATATTTCATCAGTTTGATAAATTCTTAATGCATAATCATCAGGATTAAACTTACCCTTAGCTGATTTTTTAAAAGCTCCGAGTTTTGAACCGTTCTTATAAACATCAATCATAAAATCAGACATATTTATATCACCTCTTGATAAAACTGCCTGCCAATAATCCCATTTAATACTTGAAAAATTTGCTCCGATACCAAGCTTATGCAGCTCTTTTTTCAAGTAGTTCTGTCTATGCTCAAGTATTTTTGTATCAAATCTTCCATACCATTGGAACGGAGTAAATGGTTTTGGTGTAAATGAAGAAAAAGCAAAAGATATATCAAAACCCTTATTCAAATGTTTTAGTTTTTTAGCTAAATTGATTGTATCTTGAATATCTTCATTTGTTTCTGTCGGAATACCAATCATAGCATATATTTTTACACCCTTTAATCCGTTTTTGTTAAGTGTTTCAACAGTATTTATTATTTGTTCTTCAGTAATATTTTTTTTGATAATCTGCCTTAAACGTTCACTACCTGTTTCAATTGCAATAGTAACATGTTTTTGACCAGCAGCAGCAAGAGTTTTAGCAATGTCATCTTCAACAGCATCAACTCTAAGTGATGAAATACCCATTTTAATATTTTTATTATTAATTGTTCTTTCATATATATAATTACATATTTGCTTAAATTTTGGATGAATAGACACTTGAGCACCTAAAAGAGCAATGTCATTTGTATATTGTAAGCCAAAATCAATTGTTTTTATTATATTTTCGTATGGTGCAAATCTTACAGGTAAGTTTAAATATGATGCCATACAAAAATTGCAGCAATTTGCACATCCACGAGAAGTTTCCACAATAAAAGTATTTTTGAAAAATGCCTCATCACTTAAAATTGGGGTATAAATACATTCATTTATTTGACAAGTATTTTTTAATATTTTTTCTTGATTAACTGATGGAACATAAATTCCATCAATTTTAGAAAGTTCCTCTAATAAATTTCTTTTAGGTAAATCCTTGTTATCTTTTAAGAATTTTATTGCCTCTGTATTTGCAATTTCTCCATCCCCTATTATCATAAAATCAAATATTTCACTGTACGGAATAGGGTTAGAAGTTATAACAGGGCCTCCTGCAAAAATAATTGGCATTTTATCATCTCTGTCTTTTGATTTAAACGGAATTGAATATTTTTCAAAAATTTGAAATACAGAAATGAAATCCATATCAAATGACATGGAAAAACATATTACATTTACATCACCATATTTTATAAGTGTTTTATTAGTATCTGTATAAATTCTTTCAACATTAATATCGTCTACAATATCTAATGTTTTAAATAAATGTAAAAAACCTAAAGATGACATTGCAAAAGAATAACATCCGGGAAATGTAAACCATACATTATATTTTGTAGATTTATTTGTATTTCTTTTGTATAAAAATTTTTCCATATTTTTATTTTTTATTTATTTCCTTTAAATATAATTCATCAATAAGAACTGTAATAATAGCAACAATAGCAGGTGCAAAAATTACACCGGCTATACCTCCGAATTTTCCACCGATACATATTGCAAAAATAATCATTAACGGATGAAGTTCCATAAATTTTCCAAACACAATAGGTCTTATAACATTATTTGATAACTGTTGAACACCTAAAAAAGCAATTATTGCAAATACAATAATTAGCAAACCACGTTTAAAAGCAACAAGTAAAATGAGTGTTAATGCAATCGTAGGCCCCAAAACAGGGATAATATCCAAAATACCTGAAATTAATCCTAAAGATATAGGGTATTCAATTTTTAACAACATTAAAAGTATTGACATACATAACCATATTGCACCACCGGAAATTATTGTAGCAATAACATAACCACCGACTTTAGAAGCAATTTTATCTGCAATATCAGATGTTCTTTCTTTCATATTATCAGGGAAAAATTCTAAAAACTTTGATTTCATATATTCTGTATCTTTGAGCATATAAAACATTATGGTTACTATAGCAACGAAAATTAAAAGCCCCTGAAAAAAGCTTAATGTGATATTTACAGACTTATTTAAAACATTTTGAGTAAAATTTACATCTCCACCTGAAATTTTGTTATAATCAAGATAATAAGAAAGCTGATGTCCTGCAATACTAAAACTCTTTGTGTAAGCATGAAATTCCGTAATTTTATCAGGCAAAGATTGAATAAATATAGATATTTGCTCAATTGCAATATTAGCAACAGGTAAAATAAATGCAAGAGTAAGAACAGCTGCTGCTGTCATTACTATTATTGCAGACAATGTACGATTTTTTATAATTCTTTCAAGTTTATCTACTAAAGGTAATAACGAACAAGATAAAACAAAACATACAAAAAATAACATTACTACATCACTTATCGTTGGTAAACAACATAATGTGATAATCAATAAAATTAAAAATATAATATTTTTAGTAGTAAATACTTTCTTAATACTCATAATTACCTTTTCTATCCAAATATTCATCTATTTCTTGCTGCAACTCAAGAGCTGCATGCATATCTTTTTCAGACAAAATTTTCATATCTACAAAAATATTTCCAATTTGTACTTTTTGAAATTTCTGTATATCAAGAGCCATTCCAAGCTGTATAAGATTGATTTTTCCGGCTTCAAGCAAAATTTCACCTAATTTTAGATGTTCAGTCGTATCTAACCAATCATTCAAATTATACAAACTTTTCATAAATGTATTATAACAAAATATAATAAAATTAAAACTACCCTGTATGATATATAAATTCATAAACAAAAAGTATATACAACAAAAGAATAATTTTATATTTAAAATAAAAATTAATTATTATTTTTTAAGGATTTTCTATTTTTAATTAAATCAGCACCACAAGTAGTTAAACCAACAATTGCTGCAAGTTTAAATGCTAATTTAGAAGTATCTGCTTTTGCAACCTTATTCATTAAAACATTTGCTCCAAGAACAGTACAAGCATTTAAAGTTCCATTTAAGACGGCAAGTCCGACAGTACTAATTTGCTTACGATTATCTTTTAAATACTTAACAGATTTTTTTGCAAAATTTAAAGCTTTATCTTTTTTAGATAATTCTACAGTGTCTGTATGATTATTCTGCATAGCAGGTACATTGTTACTCTGCACTTTATTTTCACAATCAGGACAATTACATTTAAATGTCGGTGCTAAACTTCTGTTTACAGTATTTATATTCATATTTTATTCTCCGATTATATAAAAGACATAAAATTTTTTTTTGCTATCCTGTTTTAACAAAATTTACAAAATTAAATATAAATCTCAAATAAAAAAATCAAAAAAAAACCGGTTTAATAAACCGGATTTAAAATTACGTATTAGAAGAGAGGAATTAGAGATGTGGATAAATTACACACATTAATAAACTTACCCACATTAAATTATTTCCACAAGTTTTAACTTTTATAACAAAAATCATAAAAAAATTTTGAAATTCGTAACATTTCTTAATTGAATGTTTTTAATTCTAAATTGAAACATGATAACGAAGTATATTTTTTCATGTTATTTTTCATGTTTTTTTAAAATATTTTTGAAAAATTTTTTAGATTTTTATTTGAATTTTATAATAAAATACCTGTATATAGTTGTGTGATGTGGCTTTTGGGATTGTAACAAAATATTAAGCGATATAAGTCAAAACATGCAATTTTTTTAGATAAAAATACTTTATATAAGTGAGAGGAGCAGAGAAGCAAATGGCATT
>CACYOO010000009.1 GCA_902776035.1 uncultured bacterium | reverse complement strand
TTTTACATTTGCTGAAATTAATCCTGAAACAAAAGAAATTTTAACTATAGAAGAAAAAATACCGGAAGATGGTATTTCTTGTCAGAGTGCTGCCTGGATTTCAGAACAGGGAGTAAGCAAAGTTTTGGCAGGCGGAATGGGCGGACGTCCAATGATGATGTTTGCACAAAACGGAGTTGAAGTGATTGCAGGCTGTCCGGAGTTACCTATCAAAGAAGTTTTAGAAAAATATATGGCAAATTCTCTTGAGACTGGAGTAAACGCATGCGGCGGCGAAGGTCATGATCACGCGCACTGCCACCACCATGGCGAAGGACATCATTGCAACCATTAAGGAGTTATATTATGAAAATTCATCAAATCAGAAACGCAACAATAATTGTAATTTATAACGATAAAAGATTTTTAATTGACCCATGGTTAATGCCGAAGGACTTTATGCCGGGGTTTGAGGGTGCAATGAACAGTGAGGTTCGGCAGCCAAGAGTTGATTTACCAAAGGATTTCGATATAAATCATTTACCCCTGGATGCGGTTATTCTAACCCATTTTCATCCTGACCATTTTGATGAATTTGCAGTAAATGCATTGGATAAAAATATTCCGTTCTTTGTTCAGAATGAAACAGATTTGAATATAATTAAAAATTTTGGGTTTAATGATGACAGATTTTGAGGGTGTAAAACTATTCAAAACACAATGTCAGCACGGCAGACGTGAAGTTGTAAAACCGATGTGTGAGCAAATCGGAATGCCTTATGACGCTATGGGAATAGCATTTAAATCTAACAAAGAAAAAACATTATATGTTGCAGGCGATACAATTTGGTGTGAAGAAGTAAAACAAGCTATTGATAAATTCAATCCTGAAATAATAATTATAAATGCTTGCGGAGCTACTGTATTGGTTGGCAAGGGTGAAAGGTTGATTATGGATATTGAGGATACAAAAGCAATATCAAAATATGCTAAAAATTCAACTATTATTGCAAGCCACATGGACACAGTAAGCCACTTAACCGTTACGAGAGAAGATATAAAAGCTCTAAAACTAAATAATGTTGTCGTGCCTGACGATAATAAGATTTTGGAATTTAATAATTAAACACATATCAACACATAACTTATCAAAAAAGTATCAGTAACTTTGAGAATGGATTATCAGGGAATTTAAGAGTTTTTATCAGTAAGTTTTGAAATATTTCCCCCGAAACTTAAAAAGTTTGAGAATTCTCTCAAACTTCCGGGGGTACTTTTCTCAAACTCTCTGATAATCTACAAAAAATTTTTGTTAATCTGTTAATCTGCTAAAAATGTCTCGTAAATGCTTCCCTGTTAAGGGTTTTATTTTGATACGATGTAAGTCTCACAAAAAATTCAACAAATGAAAATGTAATTGAAATTGAGAGGGAAGATGCTTCCCACTAAAATCGGGGAATTTATCGTATTTATTGCTTTGTAAACAGTTCCGGCTTTCAGTGGGAACAATAAAAATATGTAATTGAAATGTCCGATTTGGATCAATGCCGGCAGAGCCCATAAAATTTATATTAAACGGCATTTAAGGGTGATTTAAATCGGATTTTCGTGTAATCGAAAGTGGACATTTCGGACTTCAATTACATATTGGTTATCATTATGTGGGAAGTGCCTCAAACCTAAAAACAACGGGCAAAAAGGGGCATAAATTTTCAATTACATATTTTCAATTTGTCCAGAGAAGTTATAATTATATTGGATTTAGCAAAAATTAGCAAAGATTAAATACACTAATCCAATATTTAAGGCCGTCATTAAAAACGGCCTTTGCAATAAAAAACTCCCCAGGTTGGGCTCGAACCAACAACCTACCGGTTAACAGCCGGTTGCTCCACCATTGAGCTACTGAGGAATGTTTTTATATTTTTTGTATATTTATTATATCAAACTAATTTTTTATTGTAAAGTTCTTTTTTGAAAATTTTAAATTTTTGATAAATTTACTAATTTTTTAAAATCAGAATATCGTTTTTCCAATTCCTCAAATGTACCGCAATCACTTACTGTACCATCTTTTAAATATATTAGTTTATCACATTTTTTTACTGTAGATAATCTATGCGTTATTCCAATAATAGTTTTTTCTCTTTTTAGTTTTGTTAACATTTCAACAATTTCATTTTCCGTAACTACATCAAGTGAAGATGTTGCTTCATCAAATATTATTATTTCAGGATTTCTATATAAAGCCCTTGCTATCATTAATCTTTGTTTTTGACCTTGAGATAATTCAGATACTATTGTATAAATTCCACCTTTTTCTAATACTGTTTTATAAAGCTGAGCTTGTTTCAATGCTTCTATGACTTTTTCATCATCTATATTCTCTTCTCCAAATGCAATATTTTCTCTATAATTTGCATTTATAATATTTATTTCCTGAGGAACATATCCGACAATATCTCTTAATCCATAAATATTTTCTTCATTTATATTAATTTTATCTATTTTAAAATTACCACTAGTTACATTAAGCAATCCCATAATAATATTTGCTACAGTACTTTTTCCTGCACCTGATAAGCCGAGTATACCTACAAATTCACCTCGTTTTATTTTGAAACTGACATCTTGTAAAACTTTTTCAGAACAATTTTTATAATTAAATGAAACATGTTCAAATACAATTTCATTACTAAAGTTTATTTTATCAGTATTTCTTTGTATTTTAATAACATTATCTAATATTCCTGATTCATATTTAACAACAATTAAACTAGCAGAATTTTTAGCAAAACGAATATTATTCATTGCTGTTTGTATTCTGTTTAATAAAGGTGCTATTCGGATTGCAATTGTAACCAGTAATCCATAATCCGCGATTATTACATAATGGTTATCTAAATTCTGATATGCTGCAAATATGGCTAAAATTACAAGCACCAAAATCATAAATATTTCTATTACATAAGGCGGAATTGAAGAATAAAACGAATTTTCTGTTATTATTTCGTTATTTCGCTTTTGTATTTTTTTGAATTTATCCAAAAAATGTTGTTCTGCTCCAAAAATCCTTATTTCTTTTAAACTGTTTATATTCTCTATAACAGCACTATTATTAAGTATTGAGTATTTTACCATTTCAGGTGCTAATTTTGTCGTCTTATCTTTAAATATTTTATTCAGTAAAAACAATCCCAAAACAATTAAGCAGGAAACTATTATAGCTGCAAATCTGAATTGAATAATTATCAAACTCAATATCAAAAATACAATTATACTATTAGATATTAGTATAAAAAACCTCATAACAAATATTTCAAATACATTAGAGGTTAATGTTGTTACATCATAAATTTTGTCATGATTCTTTATTGCCTGTATATTTTCATACGGTGCATAAATGTAATTTTGCATAATTCTGTTATTGATATCATTTTTCCATTTGACAATAAATCTATTCTGTAAATATGTAAACAATATCATTATTATATCTTTTGTTATAAACAGACAAACTGTAAGAATACCTAATATAACCGATAACATAATGGCTTGTTGTATATCAAATATTTGTACAATATGTTGTATATAACTGTTATTAGTAATTGTCTGAGGTTCTAAAACCAATAAAAGTATAGGATAAATCAAACTTATACCGACAAATTCCAATAAGCCGGCAAAAACTGATAATAACATAAACATTGTTATTTTTAATTTACGTTCTTGCCCATAGTATTTAATAATTTTTAAAAACAATTTAAGCATAAATACATTTTACATTAAAAAAATGTTAATTTAATAAACGTATGAAATAATTTATGTTAATATATAAAATATAACAAAAGGAGAACAAATTATGTCTAATCCAATATTTTCAGAAAAAATGATGCAATCAGAAGAAAGAATATTGCAGGGAGAACCAATGACTGTAAACGGAGCAATCAATAAATCTCTGTTCATGTTTATATGCTTATTGATGACTGCAGCATATACTTTTATGTTGTATTTACAAGGTTTTACAGACAAAGTGTCAGGTCTTATGATGGCTGGATTTGCCGGTTCAATCGTATCATTCCTTGTTATTATTTTTGCAAGAAAAACAATTAAATATATGGCACCAATATATGCAATTTCAGAGGGCTTATTGCTTGGTGGATTTTCGTGTATGATGGAAAAGGTTTATCCGGGAATTGTTATTCAAGCTGTAGGTGCAACTTTTATGGCATTTTTTGTAATGCTTGTTTTGTATAGAACAGGAGTAATCAAGTATACTGAAAAATTCAGAAGTGTATTGATGATATCTATGTTTTCAATTTTCGGAATTTATCTTGTACAATTTATAGGTTCATTCTTTCATTTAAGCATTCCCGGATTATTTTCTTCAGGAATTGTAGGTATTGGCTTTAGTTTATTTGTTTGTGTAATAGCAGCATTAAATTTTATTATGGATTTTGCAAGTATTGAATATGGTGCTAATTCAGGCATGGATAAGAACTTTGAATGGTACTGTGCATTTGGTTTAATGGTATCGTTTGTATGGTTATATATTGAAGTTTTGAATTTGCTTGCTAAACTTAGAAACAACAATTAATCTGTATAAGTTATACATAAAAAATTACATAAAAAGAGGTTGTCCATGCTTTTTGGACTACCTCTTTTATTAGGATAAATTTTGTTTTGTGATATAATAAGTCTATGAGAAAAAAAGTTTTTATAGATACAATGGGCTGCCAAATGAATAAGTCTGATACGGAAAGAATGCTTGGAATGCTGTCTTGTATCGGTTATGATAGTACAGAAATTCCTGAAGATGCAGATTTGTTAATGATAAACACTTGTTCTATCAGACAATTGAGTGAAGATAAAGCATTCAGTGAAATAGGTACATGGGGGCAGTGGAAGAAACACGGGAAAAAGATAAAAATAGCGTTTTGTGGTTGTGTAGCACAACAAAAGCAAGATGAAATTTTTAAACGTGCACCTTATGTTGATTTAGTTTTAGGAACTCACAATATAAAAATGCTTCCAAACTTGATAAAAGAACTTGAAAACGGTGCCAAACACGTTTGTCAATGCGAAGAAACAAACGCTATATATGACACACTTCCCGAAGATGAAATAAAACGTGTAAAAAGTATAAATGCTTGGATTCCTATTACAGAGGGATGTAATAATTTTTGCACATATTGTATAGTACCTTATACAAGAGGCAGAGAACGTTCTCATTCTCCTCAAAGCATTATTACGGAAGCAAAAACCGCATTGCAAAACGGATTTAAAGAAATAACTCTGTTAGGACAAAATGTAGACAGCTATGGAAAAGATTTTAAAGACAGAGAATACCGTCTTGCTGATTTATTAGAAGAACTAAATAATATAGAGGGAAAGTTCCGAATAAGATTTGTAACATCTTATCCGTCTGATATAACTGATAAATTAATTGAAACCGTTGTAAAATGTGATAAGGTTTGTGAATATTTCCATATTCCTATGCAATCCGGCTCAAGTGAAGTTTTAAAGAAAATGAACAGACGATACAACAGAGAGGAATATTCTCAAATAGTAAAAAAAATAAGATCACAAGTTCCTGATGTTACAATTACTTCTGATTTTATAGCAGGTTTTCCGGGAGAAACAGAAGAACAATTTGCAGAAACCCTTTCTGCAATGGAAGAACTAGAACTTGATTATTCAAATACCGCAGCATATTCTCCAAGAGAAAAAACCGTTGCTGCTAAATGGACAGATAAATATATTCCGGATGATGTAAAAACAGAAAGATTAAAACGTTTGAATGATAAAAATAAAGAATGCTGTTTAAAATCTAATCAAAAATATGTCGGACGAGAATTAAGCGTTTTAATTGAAAATTTTGAAAACCATAAAGGTAAAAATATAATTACGGGAAGAACAAGAAATAACAAAATTGTTCATATTCCATGCGATAAAGATATGACAGGTGAATTTGTAAATGTAAAAATTACAAATGCTAAAACATGGTATATAAATGGTGAATTAGTCTAAGTATATCTGCATAAGAAAACTGAATTTTTAGACGAATTTAAATATAATATATTTTGTAAATTGGATTTTTAGTCATTCTTGAGCAATTAATCTTTAAAGCGAAAAATCTAAATATTAAAAGAGTTTAAAGGTTACCTTAATTTTGTAAATTTAATTTGCATAATTTATAAAATAATGATATCATGTTTTTGTTGGTTGAGGTTGTTATGAATAAATTTAAAAAACATAAAGAACCTGACATAAATCAAAAGCATATAAACTTAATGCTTTTAAAAACACATATCAATTTAAAAGGATTGTCTGAAACATTTTGGACACTCCTTTTTTATATGAAAGAAAAGAGGTTGTTAATAAATGTAAAAAGAAAACTTGCATTATTACTATAAGTGTAGTAATATAAAAGAGGTAGAATTGGTTTTTGGTACACAAAATGAATAAAAATATAGAAAACAATAATACTGAAAAATATTGTACAAACGACTATAATGTAATGACGGAACGTGTAGGGGATATGGTTGCTACGACATTATATCGTAACGGACTTATAGTTTTGTACGAAGAAACTGTAAAGGAAAAAATAGATGTAAGCGGATATGGAGAATTTGAAATAACAAAGGTTATGAAACGTATCCATTTTGATGAAAACGGAAAATTATTATAAATTAGGAAATAGTTTTTTGTTTAAAACCAGGTTTTACATGCTCAAAAAATTAAGTTTTGTAACGTTTAATTTAATAAACTGACAAAAAAATTTTTTATAGTTTTTAAAGCATACGCAAATAAAAATATACATACTCAATAGAGGAGAAATTTATGACAGATATAGATAAATTGAATGCGGTAAGATTTCAAAAAATAGATATAAAGAGAGATAAGATAAAAAAACAACCCGGAGCGGATGAAAATGGTGTAGAATTTGTAGATTTTGCAAATCCGCAAGCAGAGTCATTGGGGCGTTCACAGGTTAATTTACCTGACAACATCGATGGTGATATAAAATTTATGATGAAAATGCCGGAAAAAGTTGAACAGGCGAATTTGTTTTTTGATAGAGCTTATGAACTGTTAATGAAAGATAAGAATGAGGAACGAGCTTATGAAAAAGCTGCACAAATAACTCAGGCATTCAAAGACGAATTTCTTATGTTAAAGTAGTATAGTTTTTAGGTTAATTAGAAAGAGGTTGTCTAAAAAGCATGGACAACCTCTTTTTTAATTTTTGCAAATTTATTATTGAAAATATGCATAATATATACAGCATGAAAAACTAATAGTTAATTATTAAAATATATTTAATTAATATTGATTATTAGTATCAAATGTGCAACAATGAATCTATCAACAAATTTGGAGAGGTGTCCGAGTGGTTTAAGGTGCAAACCTGGAACGTTTGTGTGGGGGCAACTCCACCGCGGGTTCGAATCCCGCCTTCTCCGAATCTTTAAAATAGAGTTGATTGTTTTTTATTTGAAATATATTATTTCTGGTACATTAGTGTATTTTTTATAATGTATCATGCCATTTGCGTATTAATCGACAGGTCGGATAAAACTCGCTCGTTTTAGGGGTTTTGCTGGTCGGAAGTTAAAATTTATTGTTTTTCATTATCAATAAAAAATGCATTTAATATATCTGCATTATTTCTTAAATTTTTAATTACCGGTGCGAGGTTATAGCACTCTTCAATTTCCGGCTGCGTTTCACAAAAATAATCCACAACAACCGCAATGTTATAAACCTCTTCCGCCCATTTACTTAACTGCTTAAACTCTTTTGGAGTAATATTCAATCCAACTTTTTCCATATTCTTTCCTTTCTTTACAGCAACACAACATTACTCGAAAGAACAAAGAAAGCAAGTTTTAAACTTTTAAGGTATAATAAATACAGGAGTTTTAGCATGAAAAATGATTTTCAAAAGGGCGAAATAGTAATTTATACAAGCGAAGATGGAACAGTATCTCTTGATACAAAACTTGAAAATGAAACTATTTGGCTTACTCAAAAGCAAATGGCAGAACTTTTCGGGGTAAAAACTCCGGCTATAAGCAAACACCTTAAAAATATTTTTAATGAAGGAGAGTTGAAAGAAGAAGTGGTTATTTCCTTTTTGGAAACAACCACGAAACACGGTGCTATAAAGGGAAAAACACAAAAATCCACAACGCAATTTTATAATCTTGATGCAATAATTTCTGTCGGATATAGGGTAAATTCATCACGAGCAACTCAATTCAGAATCTGGGCAACAGATGTTTTGAAAAAATATTTAACTCAAGGTTATGCCTTGAATAGTAAAATGCTTAAAGCACAACAGGCAAAGATAATTAATTTACAACAAACTATAAACTTGTTATCACGCAGTATTCAAAATCAAATTGAAACTGTTGATGATGCTCAAAATATTGCAAAAATTCTTGACAATTTTGCAAAAGGTTTGGATTTATTGGATAATTTTGACCACAAAACATTGGATGATAAGGGTTGTACACAAAAACCGGCTGTAAAGATTTCCGAGAAAGAATATCTGGATATTATAGATAAAATGAAATCAGAATTTGCATCAGATGTGTTTGCAAATCCAAAAGACGGAAGCTTTGCAAGTTCCATAAATCAGATTTATCAGACCTTTGGCGGTAAAGATTGTTATTCGACTTTGGAAGAAAAAGCTGCAATGCTTTTGTATTTGATTACCAAAAATCACTCATTTTCGGATGGTAATAAACGTATTGCAGCAAGTTGCTTTTTGTACTTCTTAGATAAAAATAATATGCTTTACAGAGATATTCTTCCGATAATTGATAGCGGAACCCTCTTTGCTTTAACACTTCTTATTGCAGAAAGCAAACCGGAAGAAATGGATGTGATGAAGCAGATTGTTGTAAGTGTATTGAATAAAAGTTGATAAATCTGCTTTAACTTATTCTAAAAATGTGTTTAAAATTTGTGGAATTTCATCATATTCATTAATCCATATAATATTTAATCCCAGGGAAGCATAATATTTTTCTTTTAAACTCAAATCAATTTTATTAAATTCATCTATTGCTTTTTGATTTATATCATTATTAGATAACATATTACGTTTCAAAAATGCATAATGTCTTGGACGCTCATTATTTCGTATTGCAATATCAAGTAACCTTCTTAAATTGGGATCTGTGAGAGAGCACCCTATAAATAATCCTGTTGTTTCCCTAAGATAATTTAGTTGTACAATATTAGACCAACAATATACATCTCTATATATTCTATGATAATTTTCTTCAGAAAAAACTAATTCATTATTATCATCGTAATTTTCTATTTTTGAAGGCATGTAGCCATGGACATGAAAAATACTTAATTTGTCGGGAGAAGTACTACCAAGTTCACTATCTATTACATTAGTTGCTATTTTATATTTTTTTAAACATTTTTCAATTAAGTCGTCAAAATTGTATGTTATAATGGATCGTACACCGATGTGATTCCTCTTTGGTATGCAATTTTCCGCAATTGCTTTTAATAATTTTGTATTGGTATTAACCTTATTTTTATAAAGAATTTTATGCAATAACTTATGATATTCTTTTGTTTCAAATGCCCCTCGTATATATCTCATTTGAGCTAATGGAGATTCTTCTTGATTATTATAAGCAAGGTTCATAATCTCTAACATATTCTGTGAAAGTAAACTATTATGATTTTTGTTTGCAATTTCTAAAATCATTTCTGAAAACATTAAGTTAATTAAATCTTTCCATAATGGGATTCCTGCATCTATAGATACTCCGGCTCCTAAAAAAAGAGTTAATTCTTCATTTTGATACTTTTTTTCAAAGATATCAATAATTTTTCTTGGGTTTCGCTAACATTAATTGTATTATTTTGATTTTTTATAGCATTCTCTAAAATAGCCTTTGTTGGGTTATTTATGTATTTTTTATGATTTTGTTGAAAATCTTTTGTATAATTATCAAATGTATCAATATCCCATATATATACTTTACGTTTAGCTTTACATTGAGCAAGTTTAGTTAAACTTTCAATAGAAGGTTGTGTAAAAGATTCCCCAATAATAATTAATACGGCTCCAGAACTAGTTTCACTAATTGCTTTTGAAAAATGTTCTATACTTCGAAAATAACCACTTTTATTTGTATTTAAATATTTGATTTCTAAGTGTAAAGGTTCAGTAATTTCATCATTTATACCATCTGGTAAATATGCATCAAATAATTCATTGTCAAGCGCAGGACAAATAGATTTTTTCTGAACAGATAAATAGTCTTTGAGAACATTTATTACATATGTTTCAAAAGCCATTCCCTGAATTAGCGTATTTGGTTTATTTTCAATATTGATAAGCATTGCAATCCTTTTAAAATAAGTATACTATAAATTATTTATTTGCTAAATCATATACTTTTTTGTTTTTATTGAATGTTATTATATTCTAAAATTCTTTTAGCTTCTTCTTGATAAAATTTCTCTGCATCATCTAGTATTGATGCTAGTCTGTTAAAACCTGCACTTCTGCAATCATCTGCTTGTTTATGATACATAGCAGCAAAATCAAATTCAGGCTTCGCTGTTGGATCAACAGTATGTACACCCCTAGAATTTATAACTTCAGAACTATATCCTCTTCGCATCGCTTCATATTCCTCAGTATTTAATAATTCTGCAATATTTCTATCTATCCAAAATCCGTCTTTGTCTTCAGGAGTATAAAACAATATTTGTCCTATTTCGTTTAAAGTTACTTCTAATCTTGTTTTTTCTTTTGCGATTTTTATAACTTTTTTAAACCACTTTAAGAACATCTTACTATCGAAAGTTTCCAAAGTATCATCATATCCGGCAAGAGGCTTAATCTCATTTAGGATTGTCCACGCATGCGAAATAAGCTTTTGATCTAATATAGGTTCGGTTTTAGCAATTTTTTCATCCTTTGGTTTATACAACATATTAATTAGTTCACAGAAAAACTCTGGTTGTTCTTTCAACTTTTTCTTCAAGTATGTAGGTTTTGTAACATGATTTAGTGCATGGTAAAAACGCCATTCAAACCAAACTATATCATCAGAATTAACATTTTTATCATCTTGAAGTTTTTTAATCATTAAACCTATTGTATAAGCATCAATATGTCTAATCTCTTCTTTTTTACTAGATATTTTATTTAATATTTCAATTATTAAAGGACTTTCTACTTTTTGTCCACTGTGGAGCATCTTGCTTATGCATTCTGTTGCAGCAACCGGCCTATTATATTTTAGTAAATAATGTATTAAATCTATATCAGAATCACTTTGATATGGATTAATATCAACAGTTTCCCAATATTGATCTCTAATATTCTTCGGCAAGTTATTCAACAAATGCCATATCTCAGAACAAGATGGTAATTTTTTAAAAAATTCAACTTGTTCATTAATTGTCCAATTTTTATAAGATATTTGTTTTAACCAAGTCAAACCTGATATTTTATATTTATGAAGTGTGTAATTAGATAAAAATTGCTCAATCTTAATTTCTTTGGTTTTTAGTAGTTTTGGATAAATATCATTATCAAAGTTAAACTTTTTTATATTTACAAGTGCATCTGATACCATAAAAGGTGATTCTACTTTTTGAATTAAATTTATAATCGTTTTTATATTTGGTTTTTGTTCAAGTAATTTAATGAGAGCATTTTCTCTTTGTTTATTTAATTTTTCTTCTACCTTTTTATAATCTTTTTTTTCATCATCGATATTATAATTCAATTGAATATTAAATAATGGTGCAATTTCATTAATTAAATCCTTTGGTTTTATTAAATCTAAAACCTTTTCCAATTTATTTATCCTTGTTTTAGACATTGACCAAGGTGCTTTTTTAAATCTTTTATGGTTCTTTATCTCACTCAATAATGAATTCCATAGTTTTACTCTTCTTTCTTCTGTAGCATTAATAATTCTTTTCGAGGACATGATTTTTACAATTTTTTCAAAATCATTATCGCTAAGAATATTTAAATGGTCTATTATTTGTATAATATTATTAATATTTCCTTTTGTTTGTTCTATTAACAATGTTATGTAATGTGATACGAGCTCGTTTCGATCTATAACTTTAATAGAATATTCCCAATTATCCGGAAATATATTCATATATTGAGGTTTATTTGTTTCATATGCAATTTGGTGCTCCTCTGGCAATAACTTTATTAAAACTTGTGTTGCAATATTAGAATGTTCCCTGATTAACCTGGCAACAGTTATTTTTTGCATGTCTATACTGGCAAGTGTTTGATAATGCCACGGCATAAGAATCTCTGTAATTGAATTTTCTGGTCTGTTATTCCAACGACCAGAAGGTGTTATCTCAGCCAATTTACCTAATAATAAAATTGCATCAGTATAATAAGAAGGATTCCAAGCGAGTCGTTCTAATGCCCATAACAATCCGGAGATATAACACCCTCCTGTAATACCATCACCTTCTTGTTCAATTAGTTGGCTCATTATTATACTATTGTTATTACAGAGAGAATTAATAATAGTAATAAACTCAGATGGTGCACTTTCAGCCAAAGTTGGAATATACTCATTAAGAGTGGCTATATGCTGCCAGCTCGGGTTATTAAATATTGCGTGCAGTACATTATTAGCAAAATAATTAACCTTATTTTCTGCGTGGTCAAATTTATAATCGCTACAACCTAACAATGCAACTGTTTCAGATAATCCTTTTTGTAAATTATATGAATATTTATAAATTTTTTCGTATACATTTGCAAAGAATCTTTTGTCTTTTTCTAAATCATATTTTGGATCTAATTCAGTTAAAACTTTAATTACTTCTGTTTGTAATCGTTCAATATCACTATCATATATAGCACTTTGGGTGTTCCTTAAAACTTCTTTTCGATTCTTAATAGTCCATATATTTTTCTTGTAACAGACAGGCGCATTTTCAATTTGTTCAATTTCTTGTAAAATTTTAATCCAACTTTCATAATCTTGGTCAATTACTGAAGAAACAACAGCCTTATCGTTAATATTATATTCGGACCAAGAGCCAATTAAACTCGCAAGAGCAAGAGCTTTTTTATATTTTACATTTGTATAAATATTTTCATTCATGTATTTTGGGGGCACTAAATCTAATGGAATAATATTTTCTTTTTTTCTTACAAAATATTTTTTTATATTATCAGGTACATTATTTATAGTAATGGTACCAACTTTAGCATTCATCTCTGTTACAAAATCCTTTATAGTGCTCCAAATCATTGAAGAATCATTACATTCATATTGTTCGATTATGCTATGCAAAAGTGCTAAAGAGACCCCTTTTATATCCAAATCGTATATAAAAACATTAAAGACTTTTAAAAAGCGCCATAGTTCATTGTCAGAAATAGCTTTATCATCATTAGCATGTTCAATAATACTTCTAATAATATTTAATTTTTGAGTAGTATTTTTATTACAATGGCCTTTTTGATTAAGCATTAGCATAAATTCATTTTCATCTGTTGCTCCACTTGCAAAGTTTAATAATGTTTTAATACAAGTATTATCTAAGTTAGACATCGGAGTTGTAATTAATGCTAATTTATCTATAGATTCATTGAATGAATTTCCTTTAAAATCTAACCAAGTTGTTTCTATTGTTTCACGAAAATTTTTATTTCCCCGGCTAATTTGTACACTACGTTTAATCTGTGCAAACATTTTATTATATATATTTAAATCAGAGTCTCCATAGTATACTGTTAAATCATCCGTATAAATATCTCGAATTCTATTTTGTAATTGTATTTTTACGATATGTTTTGAACTTACAGGAGAAAAGATACCTTGGGAAAGCATTAAGACAACAAAAGATGCTTGTACTGCATGTTCAAGGTCATATCCTACTCCACTGGTAGAATATGGATTGCTCATTTGTTTTGGCTTGAACTTACCACCTTTTGTCTTGGACATTTGATATCCCCAATATAACTAATAAAGTTATGGCATAATTATAGCTTATTTTTTATATACAATTAAAGTTGTTAATGAAAAGTTAATAATTACTGTTGTTTCACAACCATATTAATCTCATAGTTAATTTAATCTTGTTCTATGTGTTAAATTATATATATTATTTCTGGTACATTAGTGTATTTTTTCTGGACAGTGTATCTGTACGGTTAAAAGTACTATTTTGGTACAAATCGGCTTAAAACTCGCTCGTTTTAGGGGTTTTGCTGGTCGGAAGTTAAAATTTATTGTTTTTCATTATCAATAAAAAATGCATTTAATATATCTGCATTATTTCTCAAATTTTTAATTACCGGTGCGAGGTTGTAACATTCCTCTATTTTCGGCTGATTACCGACAAAGCGGATTGTCGGCAGAGGGCTGAAGCGTGAGCGTGCCCGTTTAACGCCGACAACCAAGCAGTAATCCACAATGACAGCGATATCATACACATCTTCTGCCCACTTGCTAACTTTCTTAAACTCCTGCTCGCTAATGTTGTATCCGTTAACTTCTTTTATATTTCCTCCTTATATCAGGAAACACATTAGCATGAAAGCACAAGAAAAGCATTGAAAGGTTTACATATCAACACAATACACTATTTTTCTACTTGCCAATGACCATTTTTATTAGCACCAATTCTTTTTATTAATCCGCTATTTTGTAGTTTTTTCATGTTAGCTGTTATGCTTTTCTTTGTAATTCCAATAATATCAGCAAGTTCTTCTTGCGTTATATACGGATTTTTCTTAATTGCACCAATAATTTTTTGCTGATTTGTGGTAACCTTTATAGTAACCTTTTTTGTAACCTTTTCTTCAGCTTTAGTAATTTCTTCTATTGTATTTAAAATCAATGTTAGCATAAATTCTATAAATTTAGTGCTATTGGCGGCACTATCACTCACACCAAGAACCGAATAATACTCTT
The DNA here is from genome assembly GCA_902776035.1 of uncultured bacterium. Taxonomy (GTDB): domain Bacteria; phylum Cyanobacteriota; class Vampirovibrionia; order Gastranaerophilales; family Gastranaerophilaceae; genus UBA6984. The sequence continues at coordinate 67,565 of CACYOO010000009.1, read as the reverse complement.
TTTGGTTTTCTTTTACCAAAGTTTCAACAGGAAGCCAAGCAAAAACCTCTTTCCATTCTTTTAAAATCAAAGTTTGCCAAAGACGACCAATCCTGCCATTGCCGTCTTGGAATGGGTGAATAAACTCAAATTCATAATGAAATACACAACTTTTTATAAGCGGATGTACATCACTTGTTTTTAGCCATTTAAATAAATCGCCCATAAGTTCAGGAACTCTGTCTGCCGGTGGTGACATATGAACAACTTTTTCTCCGTCAAATATTCCGACACCATCAATTCTGTATTTTCCGTTTCTTTCAACCAAATCCTGCATCATAAGTTTATGGGCTTTTAACAAATCTTTTTCTTTATAAGGATTAAGGGATATAAGTAAGTCATATGCCTGAATTGAATTTTTTACTTCTTTTATTTCGTTCGGATTACCTAAAACTCTTTTTCCGTCAATTATTGCAGTAATTTGTTTTAAGCTTAAACTATTGTTTTCAATAGCTAAGGATGAATGAATAGTTTTTATTCTGTTTTCTTTTCGCAACTTAACATGATACGGACTATCCTGAAGCGAATTTATCTCTCCAATTTTTTCTGAAATATTGGAGATAAGTTCAATTATTTTTGATGTGATTTCAAAAGGCGGTGTGTACAATTTTATACATCCTTGTGTTATGAGTACCACTATAATTAGATTTTCAAGTTTGTTTCCTTCGTCCCAATATAAAAAAGTCATACTAACTGTTTGTATATATCAACCTGCATGTATATAAACATTATTCCTGATATAATAATTGTATGCCATATATTATAGATAATTTAAAGAATTGTTTTGATTTCTTTTTGCGAAACGTTATAATAGTTTCTCGAAAGAATTATTTTGAAAAACCACAAGATTTAACAAATATTTTTAATAACAAAGAAGAAGAAAATTTATATGATAATTTAAAAAATAATTATGGTGCTTTATTATCTCAAAATACAACCCGCAGAAATTTTCTTTTAAACCTGTATCACTTAAATATATTTGATAAATTTCTTACAAAAAAGACAAAAGACAATTTATCAATTCTTGATATTGGTTCAAAAAATTGGGAATACGTAAAAAGTGAATATGCATTTTTTAATTCATTTGCAAAAAACTTTACTCTTAATGGTATAGAACTTGATGCATATAGATTAAACAGCAATCTTTATAACAGATATGAAATTGCCAAGTTTTATACAAAAGATTTATCAAATACGAATTACATACCAGGAGATTTCTTAAAACATCAGCAAAAATATGATTATATTATATGGTTTTTGCCGTTTATTACTAAATACCCACTGATAAAATGGGGGTTACCTCTAAAATATTTTAAACCGCAGGAAATGCTTCTTCATGCATATAATCTCCTTAATCCCAATGGAGAACTGTTAATAGTTAATCAGGGAGAAGAAGAATATTTAATTCAACAGGAATTAGTTGAAAAAATGAATGTCAAAAATAATTATTTACTTCTAGGAGAAATTGCAGACCACTTTAGTTTTTTTAAAAATAAAAGATACTGTTCTAAGCTTATTAAAACTGTTTAATATCAAACATCTTAAAATAATTTAATTTTAATAACAATAATTTCAGGAATACAATTCAGTATTTTTAATTTAATCAATATTATTAAAAAAGTGTTATAATAAAAATCATTACTAACATGGAGTTAATATGACCAGAAGAAAAAAACCTAAAAAAATTACGGCTGATAATTACTTAAAATATTATTATGACATTCCGTATGAAGGTACGACTTCTCAAGGTAAACCATTAAAAAAACTAAAAGATATTACCTGTCCTTATCGTGGAATTAAAATTATATCGCAGGAAGCTACAAAAAATTTTGAAAAAGAACTTGAGAATGTTCAAACAGCATTTGAAGCAGTTAATTTGCTATCAAAATATAAAAAGCATCTTTTGAAAACAGAACGTGAGCTTTTGGCAATTTTTCAAGATTTTGTACAATTAAACCCTGATGATAACTTACAAAATTGTCTGCAAATGATAAAAAACAATTGCCTTACAAAATTAAAACTTGAAGAATTTAAAGTATTAGATGATGTTGATATTTTATTACATAAGTTATCGGCTCAAACAGCTTTAAAACTAAGAGCAAAAACAACAAAATGCAGACAGATTATATTATCAGATTTTTCCAGAGATACTTTTAAAAGAAAAATATTTTTAAATTCTTTGGAAGAAATTGTACCAAACAATAATGAAAAAGAAATTTTTGCTCAAATTAAAAATAAAGCCCTTTTTCTACCGACATCAGAATCAAGCAAAAATGCATTCGTTGTAAAATATTCTAAAAGAAATCAAACAGAAATAACAAGAAGGTTATTTATTGCTTCAACCGGTTCAATTGAACATATTATTCCATATAGTGAAGGCGGGGCAAACAGCATGGGAAATTTTCTTTTAACCTGTGCATCAGGTAACAGATACAGAGAAAATATGAATCTTGTTAATTATATTAAACGTTTTCCAAAAATTCCACAATACTGTCAAAAGTATATTGACGATATTATAGAAGTTATTCATTCCGGCGGTTTAAAGGGAAATGAAACATATCCCTATAGAATAAAAGAAAGACTTGCTGAAGAATCGCAAGGAAAAATTATGATTAGCATTTCTAAATACAAATACTCTAAAGACGAAGCTGCAGAAGCAAGTTACAATCACGAGAACAGATATAAGGATTATAAAAAATTATACTAATTTTTGAAAACAGGTCTATAATTATTAAATCATTGACCTGCCCTTATATTTTTAATATATTTTTTAAAATATTTATCATAAGTATTAATACACCAATATTGACAATATTAGGTTATTTATTTACTATGGACATATTCACTAAATCATAAAAATAAGGAGAAATATAATGCCATACATTGATGCAAAATTAAGTGTACAAGTTGATGAAAATAAGAAAAATGATATACAGATTAAATTAACAGATGCCGTATCTTCAGCTTTTTCAAAACCAAAAGCGTATATTATGGCAAATATTGAAGATTCCGCATCATTATACATGTCAGGAGAAAAAGTGGAAAAAGGAGCTTATATTTCAGTACGCCTTTTGGGTTCTGCAACAAAATCAGCTTGTCAGATGTCAACTAAAAACATTTGTGATATTTTAAGCTCAGAACTTGGACTTGACGGCTCAAAAATCTATGTAACATATCATCCTGTAGATTTATGGGGCTGGAACGGCTCAATGTTCTAATAACCATAATTTATGATTGCAAAAAAGAACATTTTAGATTAAAATATACATAAGCCGTACTCCACGGGGTTTAGCGAACTCTTGACCTGAAGCGATTGCAGGGTGCAGAGCCTGCTGTGAGGGTAAGCCAATCAGCAGTGAACCGTTTAGTATTGTTGACGGGTTAAATTATGATGGCATAATCTGTCGAACCATGTCAGGGTGGAAACACAGCAGCATTAAGACAATCTTTATGGGTATTATAACTTTAATCAAGAGATATTATTCGGCAAGTTGCTGCTTGTATTATTCGATAGGCAGTGGTACGGTTTTTAAAATAAAAAAAAGACTGCTAAAGCAGTCTTTTTTGTCTATATATTATTTATTATTCAAAATAATTAATCTGTGATTTGAATTCTGTTATCAGCTTTTATATGAATTTCTTGACCAGCATTTGTCAATTTTGTTATATAAGCTGCAACCATTTTATCTTTATCTGCTTCAAATGTTTGAGTTGCATTATCAATACATTTTAACATATCAAAACCATCTCTGCCGTTTGCATAATATGTATCAATTGCTACGTTGAAAGTTTTATCTTCACTAGGATTATTTATATCCAAAGCTTTTTTATTACCTTCTTTATCAACAAATTCAGCTGAAGTAAGTTCACCTTGTTTATTCATTGTGTAATTTAAACCGGAAACTTGAAGAATACCAGGTTTTGTACCTGCACTAACAAGAGAATGAGCACCGAATTTTAACGCATCAACAAGAGTTTTTTCGCTTAAAGGTGCTGTTATCATTCCGTTTTTGAAAGGAACAATACTTGATATATCTCTTGTATTAATTTTACCTTCATCAAATGTATTTCTTAAATTTGCAGAACCTAATATTGCAATATCAGCACCTGTAAAATCTTTCATAGCATCAGCTACAAAATCAGCATGAGGGTTTTCAACACCTAATCTGTTTTCAGGTTCAGGAACTGATGATTTAATTGTACCAACAACTGCAGGTTTACCTAAAATCATTTCTGAAAAATATGTCATTACCATATTTCTTCTGTAATTTTTTATAGGTGTTACATTATTTTGTACTTTCTTAATTACACCCTTTTCATCAAATTCAAGGTTTAAAACTCCAAAGTTATTTGCATCTTTTCCTGCTTGAGTAATAACTACAGGATTACCGTCTTTACCGTATAAAAGATTTTCTCCTTCTTTTATACCTTCTATTAATTCATGTGAATGACCGCCTAAAATAACATCAATACCTTCTGTTTCTTGAGCAAGTCTTTTTTCATTTGCATTTCCCGTGTGTGAAATAACAATGATTTTATCAACACCTTGTTCTTTTAATTTGTCAACTTCTGCTTGAACATCTTTTATTGTTTGATCATAATCATCAACTTTAAAATCTTTATATTGCTCTGTATTAGCAATTCTTGTAAATAAGTCTGACGGCATTGTTCCAATAATACCATATTTTGTACCGTCTTTTTCTTCGATATATGATTTTTCTATTCTGCTTGATAAAGGATTTTTCTTATCAATAGTAACATTTGCACCTAACATTTTATATTTTCTGTTAGATGTAAGTTTATTTAAAGTATCAGAATCCATATCACATTCATGGTTTCCAACAGCAGTAGCTGTTATACCAATAATATCTAAAAATTTAGCTGCTATAGCATTCGGTTTTTTACTTCCGCCTAATAATGTATCACCGGAACATAATTTTAATTTATCAGTAGGTTGTGATGGAGTAAATCTGTCAAAATCCTTTGATGCATTATAAATTTTTTCCATTTTCATTGTTTGACCGTGAAGATCATTAATATAGAAAATGCTTGTTCTTGTTGTTTTTGGAATTGGAGATGTTGTTCCGATTGGATTAATCATTGAGTTTAAAAACCTTTGTTAGCACACACATGTATTTTAATAACGCTGAAGATTTTTATTTGCCCTTTTTTAGCACTTTATTACAAAATTGTTACAAAAAATTATTTCTTAATTATTAACATGAGAAAAATTTTTCATACATGTAAATGATTGTATTTTATAAGGTCATGTGAAAGAATAATATTGTTAAGAGAGAGAGTTATTTTTTAAATAAAATTTTAAGCCCTTAATGGGTTACAAATCATAATACATAATCCCATATACATATTAATCTTATTACTATCCATATTTAGGACAAACCGTTGCGGTTTGTCTTTTTTTTATAAAAATCTTCAGGATGTGCAGAATTTGAACATATTATTTCATAATATTCATTCTTATCAATATCAACACCCATATTTTTAGTGCTTATTGTAAATTTCTTTTTCTTTCTTTTATTTTCCATAATTGGATTATATCATAAGAATTAAGATAAAAAGAAATAATCTGTTATTCTAAAATAATTATTATTCTAAAGAATAATAGTTTGTTCCCTATCCGCACCAACACTTATTATAGAAATTTTACAACCTGATAATTCTTCTATTCTTTTCAAGTATTTTTTTGTATTTTGAGGTAAATCGTCATAAGTTTTTACATTTGATATATCTTGTTTCCAACCGTCTAAAATTTCATATACCGGTTCAAGATATTTATGCATAAAAACATTTGTAGGGTATTCTGTATAAATTTTTCCGTTTCTTTTATCTTTATAAGCCGTACAAATCTTTATTTCATCAAAATCATCAAAAACATCTGTTTTTGTAAGTGCAATAGTTGTAATTCCACCTGTTAAAACAGCATATCTTGCAATTACAGAATCAAACCATCCGCATCTTCTCGGACGACCTGTTGTTGTTCCGTATTCATGCCCGTTATCACGTATTCTATCACCTGTTTCATCGTTTAGTTCGGTTACAAAAGCACCTTCACCAACTCTTGTTGTGTACGCTTTCATTACACCTACAACTCGTTTTATCATGCAAGGTCCATAACCACTTCCAACAGAAGCACCGCCTGCTATTGGATTTGAACTTGTTACAAAAGGGTAAGTTCCATAATCCACATCGAGCATTACCCCTTGAGCACCTTCAAAAAGAATTGTTTTATTTTTATATTCATTTAATAAATTTTGCCAATCAAAACAAACATACGGCTCAAAAATTTCTTTATATTTTTTGCATAATTCTATCATTTCATATTTTGAATATTCTTTTAAACCGTAAACACTTTTTAATGTTTTATTTTTTAGAGGTAGTATTATATCTAATTTTTCAGATAGAGTTTCTTCATCAAATAAATCCTCTATTTTTAAAGCACATCTTGCATATTTATCTGTATAAGTTTGTCCGATACCACGTCTTGTAGAACCGATTTTACCTTTTTTTGCAGTATCCTCTGCCCAAGCATCAACATCTGTATGATAAGGTAAAGTTATAACGGCAAGCGGACTTAGCTTTAACCCTGATAAGTCAACACCTCTGTTTTTTAAACCTTCTGTTTCCTGTTTGAAAACATCTGGTAGAACAACTGTTCCTGCACCTATAAAACAAATTTTGTCTTTATATAAAATCCCTGACGGTACAAGATGCAATTTATAAATTTCACCATCATAAACAACAGTATGTCCTGCATTACATCCGCCTTGATAACGGATAACAATATCAGCACTTTGTGCAAGCAAGTCTGTTATTTTTGCCTTTCCTTCATCACCCCATTGACCACCAATAACAACAGTGTTATCCATTATTTTTATCCCTTATTTTTTGGATAAGATTAGGTAATATTTCAAAAGCATCACCAACTATTCCCAAATCGGCTTGTTTAAAAATAGGAGCATTTTCATCTTTATTTATAGCAATAATTTTATCTGAACCGCTCATACCTACAACATGCTGTACTGCACCTGAAATTCCGCATGCTATGTATATTTTAGGTACAACAGTTTTTCCTGTCTGTCCAATTTGAATAGAACTGTCTGCAAGTCCCATATCAACTGCACCACGTGAAGCACCAACAGAACCGCCCAGAACATCTGCAAGTTCTTGAAGCAATTTAAAACCTGCTTCATTTTTCATTCCCTTACCGCCTGAAACAATGATTTCTGCCTCATCAATTCTTTTATCTGTTAATTGAGGATTTGCAATAAAATCAAGCAGTTCAACTCTTTTGTTGATATTTGATAAATCAGGAGAGTACTCAATTATCAATGGTTCTTGTTCATAGTTTTTATCGGATTTTTTCAAAACCTTTGGTCTTACTGTTGCCATTTGCGGAAATTGTTTACACAATATTGTTGCCATTAAGTTTCCGCCAAATGTAGGACGTGTCGCAGCTAATTGTCCTTTTTCATTTATATCAAGAGATGTACAATCAGCCGTTAACCCCGTTTTTAACTTTGTGGATATTACAGGAGCCAAATCTCTACCTTGCGTTGTTGCACCTATTAAAAATATTTCAGGTTCAATTTTTTTTATTAAATCAATTGCAATTTGTGAATAATATTCTGTAGAATAATCTTTCAAGTATTCACTACTAGCAATATAAACTTTATTAAAACCGGCTTTTTTTAAAACATGCTTATTCTCATCAAGGTTTCTTCCATCAGTAATAAGCAAAGCAGAAATACAAGCATTCTCTAACTTTTCAGACAAATCATGTGCTGCATTTGCAAGCTCTAATACTACATCTATTACTTTTCCGCTTCTGTTTGCTTGAGCATATATCAAAATCTCCTTAGCCATTTAACACCTCTAAAATTTTATTTGATATACATTCTAAGTCATCTGTTTTAATTAATTCTCCACTCTGCTTTTCTTCCGGTCTAAATGCTTTACTAACATAAGTAGGAGAACCCTTAAAGCCGGTTTCTTCAGGTGAAATAGATATATCTTCATGAGAATAAAATTTAACTTCCGCTTTTTGTGCATTACGATAACCGTTTATATAAGCCCTTCTCGGTTCATAATCACATTTAAGCATGCATAAAACAGCAGGAAGTTTTGCTTTTAAAACCTCTTTTCCATCTTCTACTTCTCGAAGCACTGTAACATATCCGTCTTTTATTTCTTTAACCTCTTTAACATAAGTTATAACAGGAACATCCAAATTTGTTGCAACACCTGAACCTGTTTGAGCAGTATCACCGTCTGTTGCAAATTGTCCGCATATAACCAAATCAAAATCAGGTATTTTAAATTGTATACCTGTTGAAATAGTTTTTGCAGTAGCAAGAGTATCAGAACCGGCAAATTTTTTATCAGATAAAACAAAACCGCTGTCAACACCCATTGAAATCGATTTTCTAATAATATTTTCCGCCTGATTAGGCCCCATTGTTAATGTTGTAACTGTAGTATTTTCGTAAACATCCTTTAGTTTTAAAGCAGTTTCGATAGCATACATGTCGAAAGGATTAATTATACTTTCAACACCTTCTCTTTGTATTGTATTATTTTCTGTCCACTTAATATCAGCCGTATCAGGAACTTGTTTTATACAAACTACAATTTTCATAATTATTGTTTTTTCGCCTGTTTTGCCTGAACTTCCATAGCGGCATTATGAGCAAGCATATATACCGAACAAACCTTATAACCTTTTAAATACCAAGCACACATATCTTGTGTACAAACTTTTTCAAAACTGTTACCTGCTGTCATTAAGGGGCAAAACGGAATATTTTTTTTGTTGTCTGACATATAACACTAACCTTTCTTTAGTAAGTTACAATTTTCATCTCTTTTACGTTCTTGTTCTTTATAAATACGAGTTCTGTTGATAACCTCATCAAAATCTATTTTGTGAGCATCAAAATCAGGCCCGTCAACACATGCAAATTTAACTTCTCCACCAACAGTTAATCTACAAGCACCGCACATGCCTGTTCCATCAACCATTATAGGATTCATACTTGCTTCAGTGTATATTCCTTTATCTCTTGTTAAATTTGCAACTGCTCTCATCATTGGCATAGGACCTACAGCTATTGCATAATCAACTTTTTCTTGTCCTATTATGCGTTCCAAAACTTGTGTTACAAAACCTTTTTCACCTAATGTTCCATCATCAGTTGTAATAAATAATTCATCACAAGCATTTTTCATTTTATCTTGCCAAAAGATTAAATCTTTGTTTCTGGCACCCATAATCATATAAACTTTATTACCTGCTTCTTTAAATGCCTTTGCTATCAAATAACAAGGTGCTGCACCATAACCTCCGGCAAGACAAACAACTGTTCCGTATTTTTTTATCTCAGTCGGTTTTCCTAAAGGCCCTACGATATCGGATAATTCATCACCCACATTTAATGATGCAAGCTGTTTTGTAGAATATCCGACTGCCATAAATACCAATGTTAAAAGACCATTGTCTTTATCCACATCAGCTATTGTTAAAGGTACTCTCTCACTGTCTTCGAATGCTCTAAATATTATAAATTGTCCTGCTTGTGCATTTCTCACTACAAATGGTGCTTCAAGTGTTATCTCATACTGATTAGGACAAATTTCCTTTTTTGATACTATTTTATATGTCATAATTTTACCCTATACTTTACTACAATTTTATTATATCATAATAAAATTGTAATAGAACATTTAATGTAAATAAATACAGTAGGTAACGTATGAAAAATATTTCTATAATTTTAGCATCCGGTACAGGTGAACGCTTTGGAGAAAATATCCCTAAACAATTTTACAAAATAAAAAATAAAACTATTTTGGAATATTCACTTGATGCCTTTGAACAAAATAAAAATATTGATGAAATCATACTTGTAACTAATCCTAACTTTAATGATTTATCAAGAGAGATTGTTTTCAAAAATAATTATAAAAAAGTTGTAAAAATAGTAAATGGCGGAGCAACAAGAGTGGACAGTTCAAGAATTGGTACAAGCTACGCTGATGATGACAGCAATGTTTTAATTCATGATGCAGTCAGAGCTTTTGTAACACAAAAAATAATAGATGATAATATTGAAGCACTAAAAAAATATGAAGCTGTAGGAACAGCTATTGACACCATTGATACAATAATTGAAATTGATGAAAACGGATTTATAAAAAAAATTCCACAAAGAAATATGCTAAAAAGAATACAAACACCTCAATCATTCAGAGCAAAATTAATAAAACAAGCCCATGAAATTGCATTAAAAAATAATGATAAAAATTTTACGGATGACTGCGGACTAATTTTAAAATATAATCTCGCCCCAATATTTTTAGTACAGGGTGATGAAAAAAATTTAAAAATAACTCAAAAAAGTGATTTAAGACAATTTATTTAACAATTATATATTTTTGAAATATTAAAAAATAATAAATATAAGTTGTTTATGTTAATTGATGACTTATAATTTTAGAAGTATAATATTTATGTAGGTGAAAAAATGTCCCATAAGAAAAAAACAGAAACAATTAAAAATAATAATCCTTTTAGAAACAAGGAAGAATTTGATGAACAACAAGAAGAATTAACAGAAGAAACTGTTGAAGAAGAACCTGTTGAAGAACAGACAGAAGAAAATGTTTCTCAAGATAATGAATTACAAAAAAAATTAGATGTCTTAAACAGTCAATATGTTCGACTTGCAGCTGATTTTGACAACTATAGAAAACGTCAAGAACAAGAAAGAGAAAATCTTCTTAAATATGGTGCAGAAGAAACATTGAAAAAACTGTTAACAGTCTTAGATAATTTTGACAGAGGAGAAAAAGCTGTTGAAACACTTGATGACTGCCAAAAAGTTAAGGAAAGTTTTTCTCTTGTATGCAATCAAATGAGAGAAACATTGTCAAAGATTGGTTTAGAAGAAATAGATGCAGAGGGTAAAGAATTCAATCCCGCAATGCATGAAGCTGTTATGCAAACACCTAGTGAAGAATATCCTGAAAATACAGTAATTAATGTATTACAAAAAGGATATAAGATAGGAGATAAAGTATTAAGAGCAGCATTAGTAAATGTTGCAACAAAAGGTTAGATTTTTGTGAAAGGTTTAAATATCAAGCATGGCTGATTATTATGAAATATTAGGAGTTGACAGAAACGCTTCAAAAGATGAGATAAAAAGTGCATTTAGAAAAATGACACGTAAATATCATCCTGATGTAAACAAAGCACCTGATGCCGAAGCAAAATTTAAGGAAATAGGTAAAGCTTATGAAACTCTAATGGATGATGAAAAAAGAGAAACTTACGATAGATTTGGAGAAGACGGTCTTAAGAATGCCGGTTTTGACACATCAGGTCCATTTGCAGGTGGATTTGGAGATTTAAGTGAAATTTTAGCTTCTTTCTTTGACGGAATGGGCATGGGTGGATTTTCAGCAAGAAGTAATCCAAATGCACCAAGACAAGGTGAAGATTTGAGAGTTGATGTAGAGCTTGAATTTGAGGAAGCTGTGTTTGGTTGTACCAAACAAGTAAAGATAGACCATTTAGAAATTTGTAAAGATTGTAATGGTACGGGTGCAAAACCCGGAACTACACCTGTAACTTGTCCTACTTGCGGAGGTATGGGAAAAGTTCAACAAACAACACAAACTGCATTTGGGAATTTTACACAAGTAACGACCTGTCCTGCATGTAAAGGTTCCGGTAAAAAAATAGAAACACCGTGTGAAACATGTAAAGGACATGGCAGAGTTGAAGTTGAAAAAAGTTTAGATATAAAAATCCCTGCAGGTGTTGATAATTTGTCTAAAATGCGTCTTTCCGGCGAAGGAGATTGCGGTATAAACGGCGGGCCGGCAGGAGATTTATATGTTATACTACATGTTAAACCGTCGGAATACTTTAACAGAGATGGTATAAACATTATCACTCCTCTTGAAATTTCTCCTGCACAAGCTGTTTTAGGAGATGAAATTGAGGTAAAAACTTTAGACGGTAACAGAACTGTTCATATACCATCAGGTATTCAAAGCGGTAATATGGTCAAACTGAATGGCTTAGGAGTTCCTCATATTCAAAATAAAAATCACAGGGGTGATCATATTTTCGTTATAAATGTTGTTATTCCTAAAAAACTGTCGCAGATTGAGAAAGATTTATACAAGCAATTATATGAGATTAATACAGGTAAAAAACATCAAGAAAAATTTGCAGACAAAGTAAAAGGAGTTTTTAGATAGTGCGTAAATTTTTTATCATTTTACTTTTTTTATTTTGTACCGTAACATCCGTATCAGCAGCAACAATTCCTGATAACGTTACAAATTATATAAAAAACAGCTTTCCAAAAGCAGAAATCCGTTTTGACGGATTAATAACGATAAATGATACTTTATATTTACCATTATATCCTGCAAAATCAATTAATGTACAAAAATTTGAAATAAAAAAAACAATACCCGAAGGTAAAACATTAAAAGATTTACCTGACATCTTAGTATTTAATAATGATTTTGTACTATTAAAAATAATAGAAACTGTTGACGGCAAAAAGAAAGTTTTATTTCAAAAAGAGCCGTTTATTGAAGTAAAAACCGGCTTATTACCACAAGATTTGCTTGTACCTAAGGGATTAATTATACCTGATAACATAAAATCAATAATAGGCGGATTAAAAATTGCTACAGAGCAAGATAAAGACTTAAAAATAAAATCAGATTTTTCTGATGAAAAACCTATAACAACTGAAGTGAAAAGTGATATAGCCACAACAGTACCTCAATTAAAAAACAAATTGTTTTATATTACAACTTACAAATCAAAAAACATACATGTAATACCTTCAAATAAAACAAACCCTTCCTATGCTCTTTCGGTAGATTCTATTCCGTTAGATATAAAAATATATAAAGGATTTTTGTTAGTTACGGCTGTTGATATAAATGCGGTTAATATTATTTCTTTAGCAGATGAAGCAGTAATAAAATGTATTGAACTACCTGAACAACCTGAGCAAATACTTGTAGATAATATTAATAGAAAAGCTTATATATCAGCTCCCGAAGCATCATCAATATATGTTTTAGATTTAATAACAATGCAATTAAAACAAAAAATACAAGTAAACGGCTGGTGTGATAAACTTTATCTTACGCCTGACGGAACAAAATTGATTTATGTAGACAGAAAAACAAATGATGTTTGGTCTGTTGAATTGAACAATGATTACACTATAAAGGAAGTAGGAACATTTCCGAACATATCATCAATAGCATATTCTGAAAACAAGATTTATCTTTCAAGCAGAACAAAAAACAGATTAGCAATAGTAGATTATGCAACAATGTCCTTGATTAGAGAGTTTGAAGTATCTCCAAAACCTGTTGATATGTTAGTTTATTATGGAAATTTATTTATATTAAGTGCAGAAACAAGCATTGTACAAGTTTTAAACACTCAAACAGATAAATTAACAAATACAATAAAATTAAATACGAACGGATTTGCAACAAAAATAACAAGAATTGACGGAACAAATTTAGCAGTTATAACAGGAGCGGTTGCAGGTAAATATTCTGTTATAAATTTAGCTAAAAAACAGGTTATAAAAACATTACCTATAAACATTCCAATTACAAAAATAGCAATTACAGAACAAGTAAGAAAGATTAATAAATAGATGTTTGACAGTACGACAGAAACAGTTTTAAAAAATCTTGAAAAAACGCAGGATGACTTTTGGAATATCGCCAGAGAAACAGGGAATTTCCTAAACCTTATAATAAAGACAGCCAATATAAAAAATGCTTATGAAGTAGGAACATCAAACGGATATTCAGGAATTTGGCTTGCAAAGGGTTTAGTAGAAACAGGCGGACACCTGACAACAATTGAGTTTTATGAAAAAAGGATTATACCGGCAAAAGAAAACTTTAAAATGTGTGGATTATCAGATATAATAACCGTTAAACAGGGTTCTGCAATAGAAATTTTGGAAGAAATACCCGAAAAAGAAGTAATCGATTTTGCGTTTATTGATGCAAATAAAGGACAATATCTCGATTATTTTAAAATTCTTGATAATCATATAAAGCGTGGCGGTATTATTACGGCAGACAACGTAACATCTCATTCGCAAAAAGTAAAGCCATTTCTTGATGCAATATTTGGTAATCCTAAATACCAATCTGAAATATTAGATTTACCTGCCGGCTTATTAATAGCAAGAAAAAACGAAGATTAATTTTTAATAAACACGATTTTTACTGTATAATTTTTTTATGAAAATAACAAATTTAAAATTAAAAAATTACAGAAATTGTGAAAACATAGAATTAAATTTTAATAATTACAAAAACATTATAATAGGCAAAAATGCACAGGGTAAAACTAACATTTTAGAAAGTATATATTTTTTATCTTGCTTAAAATCTATGAGAACATCTAAAATTTCTGATTTGATTGAGTTTGGCAAAGACAATATGAATATTTGTGCATTGTTGGAAAAAAATTCAACTGAAATACAATTAAATTATTATATTGATGAAACAGGTAAAAAAACATTTAAAATTAACGGAGTAAAATCAACCATAAAAGATTTTAGAGGTATATTAAAAACTGTTATATTTTCAAACGAAGATTTACTATTATTAAGAGGTACTCCTGAAAATAGAAGAAATTGGCTTGATAACGCAATATTTCAAATATATCCATTATATGAGGACAGGTTAAATAAATATGAAAAATTACGTATTCAAAAAAATAATTTATTGAAAAGTGATAAATTTGATTACGGTTTAATGGATGTTTATAATGAACAAATGTCTATAACAGGAGCAAATATTGTATTTTTACGCAATAAATATTTGAATGAAATATCAAATATAGCAAAGATAAAACATTTAGAGATTTCTAATGATGAAACTTTAAATATTTATTATAAAACTACATTTCCTATTAATGATAATATTGAACAAATTTGTGAAAATTATAAACAAGCATTAAAAGATAACTATGATGAAGAAATAAGACGAGGGCAATCTCTAATAGGGCCTCACAGAGATGATGTTATTTTCTTAACAAACGATAAAGATGCAACAAAATTTGCATCTCAAGGACAACAAAGAACTGTCGTTTTAGCATTAAAATCTGCAGAATTAAATATTATTAAAGAAAAGACAGATATTTCTCCAATATTATTACTTGATGATGTTTTAGCAGAATTAGATGATTTAAGACAGAATTACTTACTTAATTCTATAGATAAAGATACACAAACAATTATAACGTCTGTTGACACATTACTTTTTAGCAAAGAATTTTTAAACGATATTTCTCTTTTCAAAATAAAGAACGGCAGTTTAGAAATTTAATAAAAAACTTATAAATTTTTATGTTAGTATATGAAAATTAAAAGTGTATAAAATATGAGGAAATCATATATGGCTACATTAAAAACATCAATATTAGGAATAGAATTTGAAAATCCATTTTTATTGGCTTCCGCACCACCTACAGCATCAATAGAAAGTATAGATAAATCCTTTGAAATGGGTTGGGGAGGTGCTGTCCTAAAAACCATAACTCCTGATGATTTGGAAATGGTTGAAGCAAGTCCTCGTTATGCAACAATTAAAGAAAAAGGGAAAATAATCTGCCTTCAAAATATAGAACTTTTGAGCCACAAAACAATTCAATATTGGGTAGATGGGATTAAATATCTTAAGGAAAAATATCCTTCAAAAGTTATAATTGCAAGTATAATGGCACCTGTTGAATGTGAAGAATGGCAAAACCTTGTTAAAACATTTAACAATACTCCAATAGATGCATTTGAACTTAATTTTTCCTGCCCGCACGGAATGCCTGAAAAGAATATTGGAATGGCAATAGGAACAAGTGCAGAAATATCAAATCTTATTACCTCTTGGGTAAAAGCCGTTGCCCAAAAACCTGTTTTTGTAAAATTAACACCAAATGTAACAAATATAACATGGATTGCAAACGCAGTTGAAAAAGCAGGTGCAGACGGATTAGCAGCAATCAATACGGTGCAAGGTTTTATGGGTATTAATTTGGATACACTAGAGCCGGTTCTTAACATTGATGGACATTCTACCTATGGAGGATTATCGGGTGAAGCTGTTAAACCAATAGGATTTAAATGTGTTGCTCAAATAAGACAGAATTCCAATTTGCCAATACTTGGTATGGGAGGAATATCCAATTGGGAAGATGCAGCACAATATATAGCTCTTGGTTCTGATGCTGTACAAATTTGTACAGAAGTTATGATTAACGGATACGGAATAATAAATAATCTAAAGTCGGGCTTATTGAATTATTTAGAAACTAAAGGATTTAAAAATATATCAGAATTAAAAAATATTGCAATTAAAAAAATTACATCACACGAAAAACTAAATAAGAAAAATCACCTTTATCCTTTGATTGATAAAGAAAAGTGTATAAAATGCGGGAAATGTGCAAAAATATGCTCCGAATCAGAATATAACGCATTGAGTATTGATAAAGAAAGTTTGTGCATTAATAAAGAACAATGCGTTGGATGTTCACTATGCAGTCATATATGCCCTAAAGAAGCCATAAAAATGTGTTGCTAAATAATATAAATGGAGTAATTATATGAATATTTTATTTTATATTATATGCGTTATATTATTTTTGTTAATATTAGTTATTGTTTCAAAAATAATTAAATTAAAAAATATTGAATACAAAAACAAAGAAATTTTCTCAAATAAAAAAATATTAACTGTTTATTATTCAAATGGCGGTAATACTAAAAATGTTGCAGAAAAGCTTCATTCAATCGTATCCGGAGATTTAAAAGAGATTGAATTAACTGAAAAATATCCAAAAAATATTTTTAAAATGTCAAAGCTTGTAAGAAAACAAATAAGAGAAGGTTATTTGCCCCAAATAGAGAAAATTGATATATCAGATTATGACATTATTTTTACGGCATCGCCTATTTGGAATTCTTCTATATCACTACCAATGGAGTATTTTTTAAAAAATAACAATTTTGAAAATAAAGTATTAATTCCTATTTTTACATACTCCGGAGGTGCTTTCAAAAAGAAAGTATGGAATGAATTTAAAGATTTAACAAATGCAAAAGAAATAAAAAAGCATTTATTTATGTTTGAAAACGGAATTTTCCTAGTAAAAGAACAAATTATAAATTGGTTAAATAACTTATAAACTGTTACTAAACCCCTTATATCGAGATTTTTAATCTTTTTCTATAGCAGTATTTGTTTTACCAAACATTATAGGAGCATATTTATTTATTAATACAACAAGTAAAGAAGAAATAATCAATGCAATTAATGTTATAATTGTATTGATAGATAAACGGCTTAGAGTTGTATTTGTTTGTAAAAAAGTTAAAAACGCAACAACAATATGTCTATGCAGCAAAAATATGGCTAATGTATTTTGTCCTAAAAAGTTAAGTATTCGTTTTTTTATAGGTAATTTATATATTAATATTCCAGCTAATATGGTGCAAAAACTTCCGGTTAGTGAACAGAACAAGAACGCAGGTATATTTGTATAAGTGGCATTTGCCATTAGCATAAACTCATGTGTATAATCCGTAAAACTAAAACCGCATATAAACAGTAAACCTAAAAATATCATTAACATTATCAAATAAATATTTTTAATATCCACAAGTTTTTTTATATATGGTTTTACAAGTGAACCAATGAGCATAAATCCAGCAGCAACAAATGCTATGTCATAGCTTAAAAAATTTCCGTTTTGAGTTAATACATTATTATGATGCGGTAAACAAAAACCCAATATAAAGCAAATAGGTATTGCAAATATATTATTCTCGAAAACGTTAAAGGCTTACTTAACCACGACCGTGGAAGAACTTTCGCAACTATCATTAAAGTTCTCACCGACATTGGGTATCAAGTGCAATGGCAGGTTCTTAATTCTAAGTTCTTCGGCGTTCCTCAAAACAGGGAAAGAGTGTACATTGTCGGATGTCTTGGAGGAGAATGTATCGGAAAAATATTTCCTTTCATCGGAGGCGATTCAAAGAATACTGTCAAAGTCGGCTTAAACCAAATTCAAGAAACTGTTGGAAACTCACAAGGTTCAAGAATTTATACAACTGATGGTGTTGGTTCTTGCTTAGTTGCAAACGCAGGAAGTGGTAAAACAGGATTATACTGTATCAATAAACCAAGATTCAATAAATACAAAGAATCAAATATCGTTGAAACATTAAAAGTCGGTGGTGATACACCATTGATGAAAATTAGAAACGGTACGAAAAAAGGTTATGATATTGCAAAAGTTGGAGATGGTATTGCTTTAGCATACCCAAATTCTACCACTCGCAGAGGTAGAGTTGGTAAAGGGTGTTCGCAAACTTTGGACACTCATTGCAATATGGGAACGATTGATGGATACAGGATAAGACGATTAACTCCAACAGAATGTTTTAGACTACAAGGCTTTCCGGATGGAATGATTCAACAAGCAAGAGAACTTGGCATTTCTGATGCGCAATTATACAAAATGGCGGGAAATGCAATTACCGTAAATGTTGCTCAAACTATTGCTGAAAAAATAGCAGAGGTTGAGAATGGTAGAGCTTAAAAGTTTATTCAAACTCGCACCTGCTCTTGCTATTAAATATTTCAAAAAGAAAAGTAATACGTTCACTTGGGATTGGTACGAACTTTGGCAAGATGCGCACAAAAAATCCTTTACTGTTGCAAAAGTAATGCGAGAGGATATTTTAAAAGATATTCGTTCAGCATTAGATAAAGCTCTAGAGGAAGGTAAAACTTTTCAGTCTTTTCAAAAAGAGCTTAAACCTACTCTTCAGAAAAAAGGTTGGTGGGGAGAACAAATTGTAGTTGATTCAAAAGGTAATTCCGAAAAAGTTCAACTTGGTTCTATGTATCGACTTAAAACCATTTATTCAGTAAATATGCAAACTGCATATATGACAGGACGATACAAAACTCAAATGGATAACACCGACAATCGTCCTTACTGGGAATACGTTGCCGTTATGGATTCAAGAACAAGACCAGAACACGCAATGTTAAATGGTTTAGTTTATAGATATGATGATCCTTTTTGGAGAAGTTTTTACCCACCAAATGGTTGGCGTTGTAGGTGTAGAGTTAATGCACTATCTGAAAGAAACGTAAAACAAAAAAGAATTACCCCATATAACTCAGATGGAAATTTATCCCAAGAACTACATCTCGTTTCTAAAAAATCTGGGGAGTATAAACCTGTTACTGTCTACACAGATCCCTTAACAGGTAAAAGAATTGCACCTGATGTTGGTTGGTCTCACAATCCTGCATCTGGTCTGAACGAAATTTGAACCCTCATTGAACAGCATTTGAACATAACTTAAACAGGAGATAATATGACTATTGATAAAAAATCTTTAATTAATTGGGTTGGAGGAAAAAGGCTATTAAGAAAGACTATCGAACCGTTGATTCCTACAGACATTAAATCTTACATTGAACCATTTGGTGGTGGGGGTTGGATTTTATTCTACAAGCAAAGATGGGCAGACTTAGAGATATACAACGACTTAGATGGAAGATTAGTAAATTTATTCCGAATAGTTAAATACCATCCGAATGCCTTTAAAGAGGAATACAAATACTTATTGGGTTCTCGTGAAATGTTCTTGCAATATTTGAATGCAAAACCTTTTACTGATATTCAAAGAGCTGTTCAATTCTACTTCTTGATTACACGTTCTTTTGGTGGTCGTGGAGAAACTTTTGGTACAGTTAAAAAATCTTGTGGTGGTGCAAGTAAATCACAACGAAATGTATTAGATAAAATTGATGCAATTCACCAACGATTAGATAAGGTTATGATTGAAAATCGTGACTTTGAAAAATTAATCAATCAATACGATTTTGAAGGTGCTTTCTTCTACTGTGATCCTCCATATTCTAAAGGCTGTGGTTATGCTGTAACGTCTACTGCTGACTTTGACCACGAACGATTAAGAGATACTTTGAAAAATATCAAGGGTAGATTTTTGCTCTCTTACGATGATTCACCCAAAATCAGAGAATTATACAAAGGCTTTGAAATGGTTGAAGTAGAACGATTAAACGGTATCAACAATAGAGAGGGAACTAATCGTGAAAATAAAATCTTCAAAGAGCTTTTAATTGCAAATTATCCAATAAAAGAGATTTTCAATAATGGTAGATGAACCAATTGAAATCAAAATTGATAACAAAGAAGTAAATAAAAAACTTCTTGATTTAGCAACGAGGGGCGAAAACCTGCGACCGTTAATGAAAAACATCGCAGGTATTTTTGCCTATTCTACTGAAGAAAATTTTAAAGAAGAAGGCAGACCTAAGTGGCAAGATTTAGCAGAATCAACTAAAAAACAACGTAAGAAAAAAGGAACGTATCCGGGTTTAATCCTGCAAGTTACAGGTCAACTCGCATCGTCAGTAAACACTTATTATGACGATAATTCTGCTGTTATTGGTTCAAATCTTGATTATGCAGCAATTCATCAACTTGGAGGACAGTCAGGCAAAGGACACAAAGCAGAGATACCTGCAAGACCTTACTTACAACTTACGGATGACGATTTTGCCGAGATTATTGATGAAACTACGTTTTTTTTAAAATAAAAAAGTTGAATTTTAAAAAGTTAGGAACATCAAGAAAGGAGAAGTTATGAACATTGTTGAACCTATTAGAAACAAAAGGGATTTAAAAAAGATTGAAAAGATTTTGAAACAACAAGGATTGAGAGATTTAGTATTTTTCGTCATCGGAACAAATTGTGGACTTAGAATTTCAGACATTCTAAACCTTAATGTTGGAGATGTAAAAAACAAATCTTACATTAATTTGATTGAGAAAAAGACTGGTAAGCCAAAACGTTTCCCAATTAACACAAAACTAAAACCTCTATTGGATAAATTTACTCAAGGCAGAGAAGATAGTGAGCCGTTATTTTTATCTCGATTTCATAATCGAATGGAAAGGACACAATGTTATCGCATAATTAATTCTGCATGTGAAATAGCAGGAGTTGATTACAAAGTGGGTACGCATACATTGAGAAAAACTTTCGGATACCACCACTACCAAAAGTTTAAAGATGTCGCAGTATTACAAAAAATCTTCAATCATTATTCTCCACAAGTAACTCTCAGATACATTGGTATCGACCAAGATATGATTGACAACAGTTACAATAATTTCATACTGTAATGCAGATATAGAGCCAAACTCAACAAAAAAGCAATACAACAAAATTACACTTGTGTTGTATTGCATAAATCTTAAATAATATTTTTATTCTAACATAAAGATATTAAAAATTTATATTAAAATTTCTAATGTTAAGTTTTGTTAGAATTAGCCTAAAAGACTCTTGTTTGTTGAATTTCAAACTTGCCATATTGCAATATAGTTACACTTGTGTTGTATTGTTTTTGTTTGAAATCGTAAAACTATCATAACACAAAGAGATTTTTTCTAATTAAATATTTAAAATTTAGTTGAGTTTGTTTAATTTTTGTAAACTTTCTACCTCTATAATTCACTATTTATAAGGGTTTTTGAGTTACTCCAACACAAGTGTAATTGTGTAGAGATTAAGAAGTGATGAAACTTATTAGATGAAGAAGTTAGAAGTTTATAATGGTAGCTGTTTCCATAATTGTACCTGTATATAACACAGAAGAGTATCTGCAAAAATGCCTGAATAGTTTGACTAACCAAACATTGAAAAATATTGAAATCATATGCGTAAATGACGGTTCTACTGATAATTCATTAAAAATCTTGCAAGATAACGCAATAAAAGATGATAGAATCAAAATCATCAATCAAGAAAATAAAAAGCAAGGTGCTGCTAGAAACGCAGGTATGCAAGTTGCAACTGGTGAGTATATTGGATTTGTAGATTCAGATGATTGGGTAGATTTAAACTATTTTGAAAGACTATACAATACTGCTAAAAAATATGATTCAGATATTGCATTAGCAACAAATGTTAGAATTGGGAAAAATAAATTCAAACTAAGATTAAATCTTCAAACTGTTGATAAATATACTGAATTACAAGATAAGCTAGATATTTGTCAACAATGGAAAAACGAATGTCCTACAAATAAGATTTATAGAAAAAGTTATCTAGATGCGAATAATATTCAATGGCCCGAAGGTATTTATTGCGAGGATAAATTATTTACAATAAAGGCTGTTTATTTTGCAAATGCTGTCGTTACAGTTCCAGATGTTTACTATTATTATTTCGACAATCCTAAATCAACCGTAAATACATATTCTAGACAACATAAAAAACAATTTAATATTGATAAAAATAATGCACGTAAAGATGTAATTAATTTTCTAAAAAAACAAAATGCTGAAGTTAGAGATAAAGACTTTTGGTATGTAGATACAAAATCATCAATCGACTTATTTGAACTACCAATATTTACACTAAAAAAATCAACAAAAACATCGATAGGGTATTTATTAGGTTTCATCCCTGTCTATGTCAATGGAGGTGAAGAATAATGAAAAATTTAGTAGTAGGTGCAGGTTTTAGCGGTGCAACAATAGCGAATTTATTAGCAACTGAATTGAATGAAGAAGTTGAAGTGATTGATTCAAAGGACCATATCGCTGGTAATTGTTATGACTACAAAGACGAAAATGGTATAACTATTCACAAATATGGTTCACATATTTTTCATACCAATAATGAAAAAGTTTGGGATTTTATTTCAAAATTTACTGATTTCAACACATATATGCACAAGGTTTACGCAAATATTGACGGCATAGAAACAACTATTCCATTCAACATTAATACTTTGTATGATGTTTTTCCTAAAAGCTTGGCTTCAAGATTAGAAGAAAAATTACTTGCTAAATATGAATACAATAAAAAAGTTCCTATTCTTGAATTTACAAAGGAAACTGACAAAGATTTAAAATTCTTAGCTGATTATGTTTATGAAAAAGTTTTCTTGCACTACACAACAAAACAATGGGGTGTCTCTCCAAACGATGTTTCAGGTGCTGTAACAGCAAGAGTTCCTGTATATATCAGCAAAGACAATAGATATTTCCAAGATAAATATCAAGGTATCCCATTAGAAGGTTACACAAAAGTTGTTGAAAGAATGCTTGACCATAAAAACATTGAGCTTGTTTTAAATAAACCTTTCAAAGATTATAAAAAAGCTTATCAAAAATACAAACGAGTTTTCTATACAGGTGCAATCGACCAATATTTTAACTACGAATTAGGTAAATTGCCTTATAGAAGTGTTAATTTTAAATTTGAAACACATAAGCAAGAGTATTATCAACAAAATTCAGTTGTAAATTATCCTTGCAATTATGATTTTACTCGTATTCACGAATACAAATATTATTTGAATGAAAAATCAGATAAGACTGTTATTGCAAAAGAATATTCAGAAGCTTTTGAAACAGATAAAAACGAAAGATATTATCCAATTCCAAACGATAAAAATACTGAGCTTTATAATAAGTATTTAGAAAAAGCAAAAGATTTAGATAATGTTTACTTTTTAGGTCGATTAGGAGATTACAAATACTACGATATGGATAAAGCCATTGCTCGTGCTATTGAATTATTTGAGGAGATTAAATAATGATTTTAGTAACAGGTGGTGCAGGATATATCGGAAGTCATTTGGTTTTAGCATTACTTGAACAAGGTGAAAAGGTTCTTGTATATGATAATCTTTCGACAGGACATATTGAAACGATTGAAAATCTAAAACAATATGGCGATTTAGTTTTTTATCAAGGCGATTTGAATAATTATACATATCTAAACGATGTATTATCTCAAAACAAAATTGATGCAGTTGTTCATTTTGCAGCATTTTCACAAGTTGGCGAAAGCGTTGTTAATCCAAGCAAATATTATGAAAACAATGTTGTTGGAACTATTAATCTTTTAAAAGCAATGTTGAATAATAATATTAAAAAGATTGTGTTCTCATCAACTGCCGCTACTTATGGCGAACCTGTTTATACACCAATTGATGAAAAACATATTCAAAATCCAATCAATCCTTATGGTCAAACTAAATTGATGATTGAACATATTATGGACGATTACAATAGAGCTTATGGCTTGAAATCAGTAAGACTTAGATATTTTAATGTTGCCGGTGCTGATTCAAAATCAAGAATTGGCGAATGGCACGAACCAGAAACACATCTTATTCCAAATATTTTAAAATCAACATTTGCTGGTGGAAAGACTTTCCAAATGTTTGGTGATGATTACGAAACAAAAGACGGCACTTGTGTTAGAGATTATATCAACGTTGAAGATTTAGCGAATGCTCACATTTTAGCATTGAATTATTTGAAAAATGGTGGCGAAACAAACTATTTTAATCTAGGAACAAACGAAGGTAACACTGTTAAAGAAGTATTTTCAATGTGTGAAAAAGTTACAGGTAAAAAGATTCCTGTTGAAATAAAGCCTCGTAGAGCTGGTGATCCTGCTATTCTTGTTGCAGATAACACGAAAGCAAAAGAAGTTTTAGGTTGGATGCCTAACAAAACTCTAGAAGATAGTATACGAAGCGCTTATAAGTGGGAAAATTTATAGGAGAAAATAAATGGAAAATGCTTTTTTTACTTGGATAGTAAATCATACGGATAAAAAATATACTGTAATTGGTGCAATGTCGGCAGAGCAAGAACAGAACTTGGTAAGTTTAATAGCTAATTTAAAAAAAGAAAACGGTATTGATTTGAATAGGTCTTCTTTTAATATGGATGTCTCATTTAATGAACAACAATATTCTTATGAGGACATTAAAGATTTTCAATTTGTTCCTGCAAATGAACTGATAAAAAACTATAATTTTATAAATATTGAGGATACTTTTAATGTCTAAAGTATCAATTCTTGTTCCAATATACAATGTAGAAAAATATTTAAGAGAATGTTTGGATAGTCTTATTAACCAAACATTAGACGATATTGAAATTATCTGCATTAATGACGGTTCAACTGATAACTCTGCTCAAATACTTCAAGAATATAGATTTAAAGATAAACGAATTAAGGTAATAAATAAAGAAAATTCCGGATATGGAATTTCTATGAATATGGGCTTAGATGTTGCAAATGGTGAATTTATCGGCATTGTTGAATCAGACGATTTTGCTGACTCTAAGATGTTTGAAGATTTATACAATCTTGCAAAAGAAAAGAATGCAGACATTGTTAAATCTGATTGGCTTGAATATACAACATCAACCGGAGCGGTAAGAAAAGCTGGCAGAATGGCATTGTTACCAGAAAACAAAGATTTAAACGTAAAAGATAATCCAGAGATTTTAAAAATCCAACCTGCAATATGGAGTGCGATTTATAGAAAAGAGCTATTAACCGAAAACAATATTAGATTTACGGAAACTGCAGGTGCAAGCTATCAAGATACAGGTTTTGCATTTAAGGTTATGTGTTTGGCTAAAAATGTTGTGCTTACCGATAAAGCCTACATTTATTATAGACAAGACAACTTAAATTCTTCAGTTAAATCTACATCAAAAGTTTATGCGATTTGTACTGAGTATGCTGAAATTACAAAATTCTTGAATGAACATAAAGAGCTTAAACCTTATGTGAATACTTACAAATTGGTTAAAGAATATGTTAATTACATGTGGAATTTAAAACGCATTGATAAACAATTCAGAAAAGAATTTATTGAAAAAATTTCAGATATTTTCTCTAACTATAAAGAAAGTGGTGAAATATCGACTGACTTTTTCAAAAAGGTTAATAGACACGAGTTTAATATGTTGATTTCAGATACTGCAAAATTTGAAAAACATATTGATAAACTTGTTAAAAAAGAACAATTTAGAGAATTGCGCAAGAAACTATTCTCAATACATATCAATAAATCAAGATTTGATATTACGTTGTTTGGAAAACAGATTGTGAGGGTTGGATAATGCCAAAAGTATCTGTTATCGTTCCAATTTATGGGGTAGAAAAGTTTTTAAGAGAATGTGTTGACTCTATTTTGAGCCAAACACTAAAAGATATTGAAATTATTTTAATTGATGATGGTGGCAAGGATAATTGTCCACAAATCATTGATGAGTACGCACAAAAAGATGAAAGAATTGTTGCTATCCATAAAGCAAATGGTGGTTATGGACAAACTTGTAATGTCGGTTTAGAACGTGCAACTGGTGAATACGTTGCTATTGTTGAACCAGATGATTATATCGATAGCAAAATGTATGAAGACTTGTACAATATTGCGACTAAATATAATTCTGATATTGTTAAATCTTGTTTTTACGATAATCTTCAAGCGAAAGAAGAACAGAGAATTTTAAAAACAAAATGGGCAGATGATAAAATTCCACAAGATAGAAGCTTTACGGTAAATGAATGTGGATTATTTTTGCAATATCACCCAAGTATTTGGAGTTGTATTTATAAAAGAGAATTTTTAGAAAAACATCATATTAGATTTATCGAGGCTCCAGGTGCAGGTTGGACTGATAATCCATTCCAAGTTCAAACAATGTGCTTGGCAGAAAGAATTAATTATACGCCAAACGCATATTACTATTGGCGAAGATTAAACAAAGACGAATCAGACGACTTGAAAGATTATACAATTCCATTTAAGAGAACAAATGAAATTCATAAATGGTTAGAAGAAAACAATATTAAAGGTGATGAAATTTATTCTAACTTATATGCTAGAGAAATGGCATATATTTGGATTGTTTTGGGTAAAAGAAACTTTAAAGAAATTGATGATGCTTTAGTTTTGGTTAATGATTTGCTTAATAAAATTGATAAAAATTTATTGAGAAGAACAGAAAATGTAAAACCATCAATAAAAAAAGTAAATGAATTGATATTTAATTCCCCAATTAAATACCGAAGAAAATTAATATTCAAAAAAAATAAGCAAAATCTAATTAGTATTAGATGGAATAAATACGAAAAAAGAATTATTTTATTTGGAAAGACTATACTAAGAGGTAAACAAAATGCTTAATCCATTGGTTTCTATTGTTTTACCTACATATAACGGCGAAGAATATATTTCTAATTCAATTCAAAGCGTTCTAAACCAGACTTATACAAATTGGGAGTTGATTGTTGTAAATGATTGTTCTACTGATGGCACGCTTGAAATTATCAATAATTTTTCTAAACAAGATTCAAGAATAAAAATTATAAATAATGATAAAAATATGAAATTGCCAGCATCATTAAATCGGGGGTTTAAAGAGGCTAATGGTAAGTATTATACTTGGACTTCTGACGACAATGAATATTATCCAGAAGCTATTGCAAAGATGGTTAATTTTTTAGATGAACATCAAGAGTATGGCATGGTTTATGCTATTTGTCAGTTATTAAATTGTCCCAAAGACCAAATTAATGTTTGGGGAGAAATTCCTGCAACAGTCGAAAATTTATTAGAATTTAGCGTTTGTGCGGCATGTTTTTTATATAGAAAAACTGTTGCAGAAGAAGTTGGAGAATATGATACAAATACATTTTTAGCTGAAGATCATGATTATTGGCTAAGAATAAGATTGAAATATAAAATTGCGAATATAAATGAAGTTTTGTATAAATATAGACTGCATTCCAATAGTTTAACTTCTTTAAACAAAAATAAAGCTAGATTATTAGGTATAAAACTTGGAATAAAATATCAACCATTATTTTTGGCTAAATGCTCTAATAATAAAAAGTATATAAGTAAGAAAATATATATTTGGTCAATTGGTATTAACCATGATCTTCAAACTTTAAACGAAGTAAAAAGAGAATTTAAAGTAAATGATATATACAAAGAATTAAAGCATTTATATACTTTGGAACCAGATTCTACGATATTAAAAATGATCTGTTCTTTAGGATTTCTTTATAAATTTAAAGCAATAAAACTCTTTCTTAAAGGAGGTAGAACATCGTGAAAAATATTTTAGTAGTATTTGGTACAAGACCTGAAGTTATTAAGTTAGCACCTATTATTATTGAGTTGCGTAAGCATGTTGATTATAACGTTATCGTTTGCAATACTGAACAACAAAAAGAACTTTCAAATCAAACCTTAGCTTATTTTGGATTGAAAGCTGACATTAACTTGGATTGTATGCGTCCTAATCAACCTCTTGCAGAAATTCAGTCAAGAATTTTATTGAGTTTAGAAAAAGTATTTATTGAAAATAAAATTGATGCGACAATTGTTCAAGGTGATACAATGACAGTTTTAACAGGTGCATTGGTAAGTTTTTATCATAAAGTTCCTGTGTTCCATGTTGAAGCAGGTTTGCGTTCTTATGATATATATGAACCGTTTCCAGAAGAAGTTATGCGTCAGATGACATCTCGTGTTACACAATTACACTTCGCTCCAACCGAAAAAAATAAACAAGCTTTATTAAAAGAAGGTATTGATGAAGGTATGATTACAGTAACAGGGAACACTGTAATTGATGCACTTTCCTGCTTATCTAATGAAGTTATTGAGCAATCAGCAAATTTCTTCAAAGAAAAAAATATTAATATAGACGATAAATTAGTTCTAATTACTGCACATCGACGAGAAAATCACGGTGAACGCTTGGATAAAATTATTCAAGCAATTTATGATTTGGCTGTAAAGTATAATGACCACACATTTATAATTCCGGTTCATCCAAATCCAAATGTCAAAGATAAAATTCACGAAAAATTATCAGAACTTAAAAATGTTCATTTATTGACTCCTCTTGATTATCCTTACTTGGTTTATTTACAAAAAAATGCAAAGTTAATATTGACCGATAGTGGCGGAATTCAAGAAGAAGCACCTACATTTGGATGTCCAACTCTTGTAATGCGCTATGAAACCGAACGTCAAGAGGGGGTTGAGGCAGGTGTTTCAACTCTTGTTGGTGCAAATTATGAAAAAATTATTTTATTAAGTGAAAAAGTTTTATCTCAAGATAAAGCACAAACTAGATTAACAGTACAAAATCCTTATGGAAATGGAAAGTCATCTCAAATAATAGAAAAACTTATTAGAAATTTCTTTAATGCAATGGAGTAAACAATGAAAAATAAAGAACTTGAAAATTTAATAAACAAATGGATAGAAAATGGAGATTATAGTTTAATAAAAAAAATAATTAAACTATCAAGTGCTAAATCTTTTTATAAAATCTGCAAGGCTAGATATAGAGAAACACAAGATCGTTTTTATATTAGATCTATTCGTAAAATAGGTTTACTATATAAGATTAAAGCTTACTTGTTTTCTAATAAAGAAAAAAATAGAATCAAAGCTCACCAAGATAAATTAAATGAAAAAGCTGAAAAAATTAACGAGTTAATAAAATCACTAACAAAAGATGACAAATTCGTTTATATTATGCAATACTCTTTCTTTGATCCAAAAGGAGAAAACTATTTTTCTGGTGGAGGCGAAAGATATGCTTGCGATTTATCTGAACTGATATATAAAAAGGGATATCGTCCAATATTGATTCAAGCCGGAGATGAAACTGCAAATAAACCTTGGCACAATAATTTTAACAACATTGATGTTATTGGTGTAAATGCCGTGAACAAAGAATATTTTTATGTAATAAAAAAACTACTACAACCGTCATTAACAATTTATTCTGGTGCGATTGGGTGGGGTAAAGATGCATTTCATCCATCAATTCTGATATCACATGGTATTACTTGGGATCATCCTTTATTTAATGCTAATACAGAATATTTAAAACAATTATTAACTTTTGCTGATACATTCGTATCTGTTGATACGAACACTTTATCTTGGTATCGTTCGACATTTTCTCATTTTATAGCGAATTCAAACCTAAAAATGAAGTATATCCCAAACTATACTGATTTAAATATTTATAAACCAAAAGAAAATAAAAATACACATAAAAATCTTCGAATTGTATATCCAAGACGTTGTTCAGCTGAAAGGGGTTTCTGGTTAATTGT
Source organism: uncultured bacterium (assembly GCA_902776035.1). GTDB lineage: Bacteria > Cyanobacteriota > Vampirovibrionia > Gastranaerophilales > Gastranaerophilaceae > UBA6984. Next base: position 37,404 of record CACYOO010000009.1, on the reverse strand, counting down.
TAATATTATACCAAGATTGTTAAATGAATTTAAAAATATTGAATTTGACTTGGTTGGATATGCTCATACTTCAGAAATTGAAGAAAAAATAAAAGAATTAAAAGAAATATTTCCAAAACGTCTGCACCACTATGTTTCGTCTGCAAATGAGATGGTAAATGTATATCAAAATGCAGATATTTCGGTAATTCCTACAGAGTATTCAGAAGGAACATCTTTATCTTGTATAGAGGCGATGGCTTGTGGAAATGCGGTTGTTGCAACTGATGTCGGAGGATTGCCAAATTTAATCATCAATAATTACAATGGTTTGTTGACGGAGCCATATGAAGAAGATATTTATAATGCAATTAAAAAATTAGTTTTAAATAAAGAATTGAGATTAAAACTGCAAACAAATGCATTAGAAGTTTCAAAGGTTTTTTCTAAAGCATCATGGGATAATTCTTGGAAAAATATATTAGAAAAATACTTAGGTAATAATGAAACAAAAACTAATATTGAACCTACAAAGTTAAATGATGAATTCAAAGAAAAATATTTGAAACAATTTAGTGATGAAAATTCAACAAATAATAAACGAAATTTGTTTATTACTACAGGTTTTATTTCTACTATTAATGCTATGTCAATAATTGATAGCGAAACTCAAAATTCAGATAACTATTTAATTGTGTACAGTAGTAATGTATCGGACAAATTTAAAGAATACAATTTAAAACTTATATTGGACGGATATTTTAAAAATATAATTTTTGCAGATGATTCATCTTACGATGAGAACATCAAGTTTATAGAGGATGAAAAATTTTTAAAAACGTTTAATGAAATATACACAACGGCACAAAATTCATATGATATTTGGAATAAACATAATTGTATTAACTTGATAGAAGAAGGTATTTCTTCCTATTTTTCATTTGAGAATATAAATTATTCAAACATAAAAAACATATATTTATCTAATTATTTCAATAAAATCTTTTATTTAGATAAAAGTCAAGAAAATAAAGTTAGAACTTTAGACAAAAACTCGATAAAAAATATTATTAGCAAAATAAAATTACAAAATGATTTAAATTTTAAAGAATTTCAATCAGAAAATTTAGTATTATTTTTATCGCAATATATATATCAAGATTTTATGTCAAATAAAGAGGTTACAAATTTTTATATCAAACACATAGATACTTTAATTAACAATAACTATACTGTTTTATTTAAATCTCACCCTAGAGTAAATGATGTAATTACTGAAAATTTAGCAAAATATTATAAAAACAATCCTAAATTTAAATTTTTCGATGCGAAAATAAAATACCCAGTAGAACTTATGATAGAAGACCTAAATTTAAAAGCAATCGTAACGTCAATGTCTGGTGGTGCTATTAATTGTTCTCATTTGTTTGATATTCCTTGCTATGGAATTGGTGCTAAATTGATAAAAGATAATCATCCGTTTGAAAATGTAAGAAAATACGCTGATGTTTTTATAAATAATATTGAACATCTAAAAGAATTCAATAAAAAAGAAGGAGAATATAGTAATGAACAATGAAATAGAACAAACAAAAAACTTTATTTATAATTTTATAAAAAAATACAATGTAAATGTTGGAGCTTCTCTACCAGAACAACCTTTTAGTATGTTAGTTTGGAATGCATCTCCTGTAGTAAAAAACAATATTGCAAGTGCAATTGATGAATTAATAAATCAAGGCATATTAAGTGAAAAAAATAATAGTTATTATTTAACTGAAGAAGGATATAGACAAATATATTTATGATAATTGAATTTTTGCAGGATTACGTCCTGTAAAGAATAATATTAACTGGAATAGAAAATCCAGATTTGTATAACAAAAAAAGATGGAGTAATTTATAAAAAGGAATATAAAAATATGGATTCAAAGAAAAATAATTTAAACAAAAGTAACATGAAGATTGGCATAAATGGCACTCTCTGGATAACTATATTTTTAATTGTTATTGTTATCTTACTTTTTCTTCTTTTAATTTTTAAGAAGTTTAGCATAACTAATTTTTATTATGCTCTAACTGTTTGGTCTGTTATATGTACAGTAATTTTAAATATTATAAACTCAATATCAGAAACAAAACGAAAAAAACTAGAAAAAGCAATAGAAATTGTTAATGATTTTGATAATCCAGATTTAAGAGAAGCTCGTAATTTTACAAGACGCTTCAAAAAAGAACATGATGAAAACAATTTACAAGAGGGTAAATTAGCCGATTTTATTGAACTGCGCCTTAATAACGATGAAATGGAAGCATTTATGGATAAATATAAATTTAATAATAAAGAAGAAATTTACAAACTAAAATCCTCTTTGATTTATATGTTTAACTATTTTCAATCAATGTATGTAATTATTGAGTCAGATATGGCTGACAAAAATTATATTTTAAGATGTATGAAAGATGTCTATAAAAATTTATTTAATAGATTTAAAGTTTGGCTAGCAGAAAATTGTGAAACTTGTGACAAAAATCAATTTAATGATTTAGTTAAATTAGAAGAACTAGCAAACAATTTTAAGGAGCAAAAATGAATTTATTTTTAAAAAAAGCATTACAATTAAATAAATTACCAAAATTTCAAGAAATTAGAATAGAATCTACAAACAATTGTGGTTGTCGTTGTTTTATGTGTCCAATTAATCAAATGACTCGCCCAAAAGGATTTATGAGTATAGAAAATTTAAAACTAATCTTAAAAGAGTTGAGTTATATAGATTATGACATTTCATTTCAACTCCATGGACATGGGGAAAGTTTGTTGTGCAAGGATTTAGATGAAAGAATATCTTTAATTAAAAATACAAATCCTCACTTTTTGCCACAAATTACAACAACTCTCGCTTATAAACTTGATGAAGATTGGTTTGAAAGTTTATTCAAAAATGGATTACATGAGATATTTGTTTCTTTGTATGGATACAATAATGAAACCTACAAATCTGTCCATGGAGTTGATAAATTTGAATTAGTTAAACAAAATTTAAAATTATTATCAAAAATCAAAGACAAATATCCAAATACTGTTATATTAATACAACTTGACGATTTTAAAGACAAATACCCACTCAAAATTGAAGAAAATGAACTAAACAACTTGAGAAATGAATTTATTTCTTATCTAAATTCTCTTAATTTTTCTGATAATGAAATTATATATTGGACTTTGCATAATTACGGTAATTCTATGAAAGATTTTCCTCAACATAAATCTTCCTATCCTTGTTCTATATTATGGGGAGTAAGAAAAAATATATTACAAATAGACTGGGAATTAAACGTAATTCCATGTTGTTTTGATTTTGATTCAAGATATTCATTTGGTAATTTAAAAACAGAAACTCTAAAAGAGATTTTTCGCGGGAAAAAACGGATGAAATTTTTAGATAACATTGCAAAAGGAAATAAAAATAAACTTTGTATTGGATGTGTTGCAAATAAAGATGTACCTGATGTAAAAACTTTGGAAATTCTAAAACATCCTATCATTACGTATTTTGATAATTTAATTAGTAATAAGGCACAGTAAAAATGAATGAATCTTATATAAATATTGCATACACACCTAATAATACAACTTATTTAATGAACATTGTTTCTATTCAAAGTTTATTGATAAATAATCCTAGTTGTAAAATAAAAATTTACTTACTAGTTGATAGTAGTTTTGAAAAAGCTTATATTTCTTTATTCAAAACTATTATTAAAGGTTTTAATAATGTAGTCTTGAATGTTATAAATGTTGATTCTGATAATAATTTTTTAAATCAAGATAAAGTGACTTTTACCAATAGGCTTTATCTCTTTAAAATTGGGGATTTAATCAATGAAAATAAAGTATTATATCTGAATGAATTTTCTATTATTGATTCAAATATTAAAGAATTATATAACATTGATCTAGGTAATTATTCTTGTGCTGCAACTGAGTATATATATGGAGAAGAAATTCCTAGTATTTCTAAATTTGGTTACCAAAATAATATGATGTTAATTAATTGCGATAAATTACGGAAAGAAAATATTAGTAAAAAAGTTAAAGATTATATTTCGACATACAAAAATGATTTTAAATTGAATGATTTGATTCTTTTCAATCTTTTTATAAACTCAAAAAAAATAGATTATAGATGGAATTATGGAGAGGAATGGTATAGAAAAAATAAGAAGTTGAGTTGTTCGGATGAAACAAAGAATCAGTATAATAAATTTTTATCACATATAGAAACTCCAAATATTATAACTTTTATAGGGCCCAAGCCAATAGGTAAAGAACCTTGTAAAAATAGTTATGTTAACCTTTGGTGGAAATATGCAGAACAAACACCTATATATGAAGAAATAAAAGAATTCAGACAACTAAATAAATACAAACTAAACGCAACATCCGCACAAAATTCGTTTGATTATGCTTGGCTTTTATCTAGAATTCTTCCATATATTAAACCTTATTGGTTTAGAATTCTTTTAGGTTTTGCCATTGCAATTCCATTAGGGTTGCTTGATGGTGTAACTGCATTTGCTCTTAAACCATATATGGACTATGTTGTTGGTGGTAAAGCATTTGCTTATAGTTGGCACGGATTAAATTTATCTATATCAAGCTTACAAATGGCATTTATTATCCCTGCTGGTGTAATTCTATTTGCCATTGTTCAAGGTGTACTAAGATATTTGAATGGGTATCTTTCGACTTGGACAAGTGCTCATATAACAAATGATGTTAAATTTGATTTATTTGAAAGACTTATTCATATGCACCCTCAATTCTTTGATGACAATTCTTCTGGTATTGTTATTTCGAGATATATGGGCGATCCTAAAACTGCATCAGCAGGTATTGTTGACCAAATAAAAACAATAACTACAAGTTTATTTGGGGCATTAGGTCTTATTGCCGTTATGATTTATAGTTCTTGGAAACTTGCTTTTGTAGGCGTAGTTGTTTTATGTATTGCTTTCTTACCTGTTGCATTAATCAGAAAACGTATAAAAGATGCCTCTAATAAGAATATGGTTATCGGTGGTAAAATTACAACTAATATTAACGAAACATATTCTGGTAATAAAGTTATGGCAGCATACGGACTGCAAGATAGACAGAATAATTATTTTAAAGAACAAACTTGGAATTCTTTTAATATCAATATGTCATTGTATAAACGTGCAGGTTGGATGTCTCCAATGATGTATTTAATTGCGTCAATTGGTATTGCCATTGTGTTAGGATACGGAACTTATCTTATCAACACAGGACATATGACAGCAGGTTCTTTCGCATCATTTGTAACTTCATTATTGTTATTATACAAACCTGTAAAAACACTAGGAAACACGTTAACAGGTATCCAAAATATCTTCGTTGCAATGGGACGTGTATTTGAATTGTTTGATTTAGAACCAAAAATAAAAGATTCAGCAAATGCCGTTGAATTGAAAGGCTTTGATAAAGAAATTAAGTTTGAAGATGTATGTTTTGAGTACATTCCGAACCAACCAGTTTTGAAGAATATCAATTTAACTATTCCTAAAAACGAAACACTTGCCATTGTCGGTAATTCCGGTGGTGGTAAATCAACATTAGTAAATCTTCTACCGAGATTTTATGATATTAAATCAGGTGCTATCACTATTGACGGTAAAGATATCAAAGATTTTACAATCAAATCTTTACGTCAAAATATTTCTATGGTGTTCCAAGATAACTTTTTGTACACAGGAACAATTAAAGACAATATTATGATGGGTAATCCAGATGCAACGACTGAAGAATTAATGTCAGCAATAAAATCAGCACATTTGGAAGATATGATTCAAGAATTGCCGGAAGGACTAGAAACAGAACTCGGTGAAAGAGGTCTAACTCTATCCGGTGGTCAAAGACAACGTGTTGCGATTGCAAGAGCGATGCTCAGAAATGCGCCAATTGTTATCTTGGACGAGGCAACTTCAGCTCTTGATAACGAATCAGAAGCAATCGTTCAAAAAGCAATGGATAACTTAATGCAAAACAAAACAGTATTTGTAATTGCACACAGATTATCTACAATCAAAAACGCAAATAGAATTGCAGTTATAAACGAAGGTGAATTAGTTGAACTTGGCACTCACGAAGAACTTATGTCAATAGAAAACGGTGAGTACAAACACTTATACGAAATGCAATTTAGAACACAAGAGAAAAATACAAAAGAAAATTAAGGATTTTTAAATGTTTAAAACACCAGACCAAGAAACAGTCGATAGACGTTTGAGACGCAAAGAACATTATTTATTATCAAAAAAACATTTTGTTATTGATAATTTCTTTTCGTCTAATTTTCATAAACCATCAAATATTGATTTAATAACTGTATCCTTTAATAATCCAATAATTATTGAATACCAAATTAAATTATTCAAAAAGTTTTTAAAAGGATCTTTTTGCCATATCATTTGTGATAATTCCAATATGGAAGAACGTGCAAAACAAATTAAAGATGTTTGTGTAAAAAATAATATTACATATATTCATTGCCAACCGAAAAAAAATCCTCATGGATATGCAGATTCACATGGTATTGCATTAAATTGGATATATAAAGAGGTTATTCAAAAAAGAAAAAATAATTTTGCTCTACTTGACCATGATATGTTTCCAATAAAAGAATTTAATATTGAAAGTTATCTAGAAGATACAGAGCTTGCAGGACGTGTCGATGAAATTTCTGGTATCTGGTATTTATGGCCAGGGTTTTCGTTCTTTAAATATGATTTATTAAAAGATAAAAAAATAAATTTTAGAAGATACAGAAAATGGTATTTATTCAAAGTTCCTAGAGTTGATACAGGAAGTGCAAATTGGTATCCACTTTATTCAAAATATGATATGCAAAAAGTTAACAGAGTACGTTTTGCAGGCTGGAATATTGTGGATAATAAGCCAACTACGATAGAAGAAGCTCAAGGCTCTTTTATACAAGAAAAACTTGTTGACTATTCGGTAGACAAAACGTGGGTTCATACTATTTGTGGTGCTGAATGGAGAGATGTAAAAGGTAAAAATCAAATAATTTACAAAATACTAGATGACATTTTGTTTGACCGTTATTAAGTAAGAGAAAAATATGGATTATATCAAAAAACAAAAGAATTTAAAAAAATATGTACCAATAATATCAACCGCGCTATATTTTCTATTTAGAATATGGGAGTTTTTTGTGTCTTTTAAAAGTGAAAACTATCCTGCAAAAGATAAAAGAGTTATTTTTGCTCTTTGGCATCACGACCAACTGTGTCTTGATGGAATTTCCAATAGAGATAAATTAAATATTTTAATCAGTAAATCTATTGATGGAGAGATAATTGCAAGAGTTGTTGAGAGAATGGGCTTTAAAACCGTTCGTGGCTCATATAATCGTGCAGGAAAAGATAAAGGTGGCAAAGAAGCAACCTTTGAATTGATATCTAGATTAAATAATGGTGAGAACATTGCAGTTACAGTTGACGGTCCTAGTGGTCCGTTGCACCAAGTTAAAAATGGAGTAATAAAAATTGCAAAACTCACAGGAGCACCAATTATTCCAGTTGTTTGGTATTCAAAGAGCAGATTTTTAAGTTCATTACCAACGTGGGATAAGTTGAAAATCCCTTTATGGTTTGTTAAAACTGTAAACATTTATGGCGAACCGATTTATGTTCCAGAAACTGCAACAAAAGAAGATGAAAACAGAATTAAAGAAGGCTTAAAAAAAACTTTGATAAATTTATCAAAAAAATATTAAATTTTATATTAAATTATATGTTCAATTTAGAAAGGAGTTAAAAGATGGTTTTTAAAAGACATGCTCTATTAATTGGATATTCTGGTTCTGATATCCATCGTACATTACAAGGAGTTCCAAAAGATTTAGAAAGATATAAAAAATATCTAATGTCTACCAAAGGAGGCTCTTGGTATGACAAAGAAATTACAATACTCTATAATACTGATATAAGTAGCATAAATAAGACCATAGAAAAAATAAAAAATCAAAAAAATGACTTTGTATTTTTTGTTTATAGTGGTCACGGATATTATAACGATGATGAGGATTGTAGATATATTGGTATCAATCGAACAGAAAAACTTTCAGAAAAAAGATTTTCACGATTAGGTGAAAGTTATCAAATTTCAATTTTTGATTCTTGCTCAGAAGAACCAGAAATAGTTAATGAAGCTATACAGCAACCTTTTGAAGTAACTTCAGAAGAAGATATAGAAAATATTAGTTCTACTAGGTTCAGATATGAAAAAAAAATAAAAGAGTGTATTACTCAAAGATTAAAATTTTATGCTGCAAAAAAAGGTGATTCTGCCTTTGATACAAATTTTGGAGCTTGTTATTCACAAAAACTTATTGATATATTAATGGCTGCAACTACCGAAATGGATATAGTAAAAGCCCATGATATTGCAACTGAAGAAGTAATCAAGGAAACAAATAATAATCAACACCCAGAAAAAGTTCTTCCACCGTTTGTTTCTTTTGAATTAGAATATTTACCAGGAGTTGTTATTGTATAATTTAATAAAAAGGAGAATAATATGAAAAGACACGCATTATTAATTGGATACTCGGGGTGGGATATACCAGGTAAAAAACCACTATCTGGAGTTATACATGATTTAGATGGGTATTACAACTATTTGCAATCATTAAATGGCGGAGCTTGGGATGATAACGAAATTACAAGATTATATGATAAAGATTTAACTAGATTAAGAACTGAAATGATAAAAATTAAAGCTCAACATAATGATGTAGTTTACGTCATATATAGCGGACATGGATGTTATAATACAGACAAATACTGTCGTGAATTAGAAATATCAAATAATGATTCTATATACGAAACAGACTTATCAAATTTTGCAAGCAAGCAAGTTTTGATTCTTGATAGTTGTGCTGGATATTACTCAGAAATGATTAATGAATCAATATCTATTAAAGCTCTTTTAGAACGAGCTTCAGCAAGTGAGGGCAAAATTTTAGCAAAAAGAAAATTTGAAGAACTATGTAATAATTGCATAAATCAAAAATTATATTTTTATGCTGCTAAAAGAGGGACAACTGCTCAAGATACAACTTCAGGTGGTTCTTATTCTCAAGCCTTATTAAGAACTTTAAAAAGTGCAAATAAAATGATGGATATGTTTGAAGCTCATAATATTGCATCTGAAATTGTTCTAAATGAAACTAATAATGAACAAGAACCCGAATATAGAGTTCCAAAAATTTGCAATTTTTTACCAGGAAATATAAATTATAAGGAGTTATAATATGAATGCAGATGTAATACAAAATTGGCTAGTTGCATCCAGCTTAGCTGTTACAACTATTGTGACAATTGTTATCCAGATACGTACAACTCAAAATAATCAGAAGGAGTTTCTTGATAAACAACTAATCGAATTGCAAAGAATATCTTTTTACGACCCATTTTTAGAAGATGAAAATTTTACTAATCAATGGAATCAAATGAAAGTGAATTATAAAAGTGGAAGCTTAGAACAACGTGATAAAGAGAAATTCTTAAAATATGATGTTTATACAGAAATGCTTTTTAATTTTATAGAAAGGAGTTTTAGCGTATACAAAAATGAAAAAAAATTATTAAACTATGTTGATTTTAAATCTTGGGTAAGAACGCATCAACAATGTTGGAAAAATCCTTTACAAGAGCACAGTAATCGTGAGGTATATGGAAAAGATATGTACTACATGGTTGAAGATTGGTTAAGATAGAAATGGAAAGAACTGATTTTATTAAAAACTTTGCTTTAGGCTACGAACTTCAAATCTCTGCAAAATTTTTGTATGACGGACTTCGAGATTTAAACTGTATCAATAAATATGATGATATAGAAAATATCTTTGGCTTTTTGTACAAAACATCTGTAGGGATTGAGCGACTGCAAAAAATAGCATATATTTTATTGAAAAATCCAAATCAAGATGAATATAAACAAATTGAAGAAGAAATTATTACTCATTCAACAGTAAAGTTACAATTTGAATTAGCAAAATTAACAAGTATCCAATTAAATGCTCCACAAATAGCATTTTTAAGTTTGTTATCAAAATTTTACAAGTCTTGCAGATACGATAGGTTTAATTTTGATACTACATTACACAAAGAACGAACTCTTTTTATTAGATTTATAGAACGCAATTTAAATAAAAAAATAGTGCTTGACGAACCTTTTGTCGATTTTGTAACTAATAAAGAAAGGGATTTCTTTGGGCGGATAATAAAAGGAATTTCTGAAAAATATTATGAGATTATATATGAACAAGCAACTAAATTAAATTTATATACTTATGAAATAGATTCTTCATCTAAAGGTATTAAAATATTTTTTAATGAAAATGAACGAAGTGGATTACAATCTCAAATCATTGATGAGCAAATTGCATTTAAAGAACTTTTAATTTATCTAATTAATACAAATGATAAAAATCCATTTATTAAATACTTAAAAAGTATAAAACCTTTAAATATAGATCCTGAATTAATACAAGATTATTTAGTTGATATATTAAAAGGAGAGGTTCCTCAATCTCTAATAGATGAAATTGAGGAAATATATAGCGATAATTCTATTAAATGTAATGAAAGAATTGAAGAATTATCTTGTATTGGAAATATTCATTGTTGTTTTGATTCGGAAGAAGACGGTTCTATTTAAAAAATATTATTCATTCCAAAGATAGAAAACAGAACAATATTTTAGTCTTTATATCTTGACAAAACAGGGTTTATCGTAAATAATGTAAGTAACATCTGGTATGGCTACGGAAGGTCACAAGATTAATTCTTGCAGAAGCCGTAGAGGAACTACTAGATGTTTTTCTTTTATTAGTATATTGATAAAAGGTTTTCTTTAACAAAATCGATTAGTAAGTTTATATCACAATTATTTTCGATATCGCTATGTTTTGAGTATAAATCATAGATTGAAAATTCATCAATCATAACCTCTTTATAATCAAGTCTTTCTTTTACTGTAATCATTGCTAAAAAGAATAAACCACCAATTTTTATTGGTACTGCAAATCTATGAATGATTTGAGTATCAAATAATAAAGGTCTTTTAAGTTCGTTATGTCTTAAGATAGGAATTGATTTATAGAATATTGTATCAACATTAGATATTAATTCTTTCTTTATATAAGCGTATCTGCTTTCAATATCACGAGTAAAAATTGTTGATATGATTTTATTCAAATGCTTTTTTGATAAACCTGCAACCATTTTAGTTTTGTTATTTTGCACATAGATTTTATCTTCATTTTTAAAAACCGCATTATGAATATCTGCTTTTTTAATATCCTTTACTGATTTCCCCTCAAACTTAAGCTCTTTAATATTTAAAATCTCAACGTTTTCTATATCAGCATTGTTGTAATAAACGGCATCAACCATTTTGCCGTCTTTTCTCATTAATTTTAAAGGTTCATAAACAATACTACTCATATTGCTATTTTATCACAAAGAATGACTTGTCTAAATTGAAGAAATTTTGTCTAATTTCTATCTGTTTATATTCCGAAAAATGTTTTTAATTTTACGAAACCTTTTGCCCTAAATAATCAAACCAAGTGTTACAAGAAATCATTTCATGTGTTCTTTTACATTAGGACTTGTATGACCTATAACTACAAGTATTATGGCTAATGCTTTTATAATATCAATAAATTCAATTCTTTTTTTACATTTACACATAAAAAGTATTCTATCATAAATATATTAATTAAATAAAGAAATTATAGTTAAATTAAATTAAATTTCGAATTATTATGCAAACTATGTAAAAATTCTTGTTAAAGAACCTCCGCACTCTGCAAAAAATCCGCTCGAACTAATACCAAACTACGTTTGGTGAGTTCTCGTATGTATAATCCTCAATATAAAACAGAGATAATATTAAAAAATTGAAATTTATTTTAAAATTTGTCAGTTGATTTATTGTTCACTATAGTTTACAATGTAAATATGAAAGAAATTTTATTTTATACTCACAATAATGGTAAAATTCCTGTTCTGGAATGGATGAATTCACTTGATTCTCTAAATAAAGCAAGAATTTATGCAAGATTGGCAAGAATACAGGAAGGAAATTTAGGAGATTATAAAAAACTTGATAGTGAAATTTCTGAATTTCGTTTTAAATTTGGAAGCGGGTATAGAATATATTATTCTGAAATTGATAACATTGTAATTCTTTTAATAAATGCAGGTGATAAGAAATCGCAACCAAATGATATTAAAAAAGCTAAAGAATATTTAGAAAATTGGAGGCAAAATCAAAATGGCTAAATATAAAAATTCAACATCAATCGAACAAGTAATGGAACAGTACCTAAAAACCCCTGAAGATATAAAAGCATATTTAAATGCAGCATTAGAACTCTATATTGAAGAGGGTGATTTTAATGCATTTTATCGTTCTTTAGAATATGTAGTAAAAGCACAAGGAACATTATCGGAATTTGCAAGTAAAACAGGTTTATCAAGAACAAACTTGTATAACATTTTTCAATCAAAGAAAGAGCCAAAAATTCAGACTGTTGCGAAAATATTAAAGGAATTAGGTTTTAGTTTAATGGTTGCGTAATTATTCGTTATCTTCTTGCTCTAAAATTTTCCTTTCTTTTTCCATATTCAACAATCTAATTAATCCTTTGACATATAAATCAATTTCTTGAGCATTTTCTAAAGTCAATGTATAATTATGTTTGTTGTATAAATATTGCCAATCCTTTCTTATCCCTTCAAGTTTTTCTGTTTCATATTTTGCATAATATCATCACTTTTTAGATATTCGAACCTAAAAAAGTTCTCGTATGTATAATCTTCAATATAAAACAGAGAATAACAAATGTTATTCTCTGTTTTATGGTGGGCTCGGAGAGACTCGAACTCTCACGCCAATGACACTAGTTCCTAAGACTAGCGCGTCTACCATTTCGCCACAAGCCCTTGTATCTTTAATCTACAGCAAAATCTCAACATTGTCAATGTTTACATATTTTATTTTTTATTGTTTAATTATATTATTAACTGAACAGGAGTTTATAAAAGTGAATATTTTTGAAGAATATAAAAATCTTAAGTCTTTTGAAGTAGAATTTCATGACCAAACATATACTCACAGGATTATATGTAAAATAAGAAATATTCTGCCGGATAAAATGTTCATTTATCCTATAAACGAACCCGAAGCTATCCCTGAAATCGGTACTCAATTAAATCTTAATGTATTTACGGAAAATGGTATATATAATTCTATATCAAAAGTTATAGACGTATTACAGGAGAATGGAACAACTTTATATGCTATAGCATATCCTTCTCAAAACAAAATTACACAACGCAGAGAATACTTTAGGGCTAATTTGAATATTCCGTATAAAATGTCCGTAAAAAGAACATCAAAAACGGACATTCTTGAAGGTGAAACCGTAAATATTTGCGGAAAAGGTATTTGTATATCCAATACAAAACCTTTCCTGCCTTATGAAAATATTGAAGTAGAAATCAGTTTTCCTAATCATATTATAAATACTCATGCTGAATATGTTTATTCAAGAGCAGTTTCTCAAAATGCAAAACCGGAATTTTACCACGCATTTGTTTTAACAGATATTGCACAAAAGGATATTGACTACATTGTAGGACAATGCTTCCTATACCAATTATCATAAAAACTTTTCGAAAATTTTGACTTATATAAAAATATCACTAATATATTATTGTAAGTGAGTCAGGTAATTATAGGATAGCGTATGAGATTTAGTGATAGATTAAAAATGTTTGAAGGTCAATACATGTTTGCAAAGTGGGTTGGCGGAAATGAATATGTAAAATTAGTGCATGTTGGTGAAGATTTTTTTGAATTTAATATTATTAATGCTGATACAATGGAATATCAAGAAACAACAATGATTCAAAAAGATATGTTATTGGAAGTAATATTCGGCGGAGCAGATGTACAAAGAGTTCTTGCAGAAATGTCTTGTAATCTTCCGTCTGCTAAAAAAGATTAGAATTCAATACCCTCTCTTGCCATTACACCTGTATCCCAATAGTGTTTTATTGGTTTTATCTCTGATACAAGATGTGCAAGTTCTACTATTTCGGGCTTTGCATTTCTGCCGGTTAAAACTATTTCCATTTCTTCAGGTTTGCTTTTTAAAACATCCAGCATTTCATTTAAATCTATCAACCCTAAGTCTATTGCTATATTCGCCTCATCCATGATAATCATATTGTAAGAATTATTCTTAACCGCCTCTTTAACAATATCCCAACCACTTTGTATGGCTCTTTTATCAAGTTCATTACTGTTATTTTTATATACAATTCTATCCAAACCTGCCTGTACAATAGTCAGCTGTTTTGAGATTTTTGGAGAAAGGTTTTTGAATGATACTAACTCTCCATAATCATTACCACCCTTTGTAAACATAATAAGCAAGACTTTCCATTTTCTGCCTAAAGCTCGCATACAAAGCCCTAATGAAGCGGTTGTTTTACCTTTACCGTCGCCTGTATAAACCTGTATATATCCATGTTTTTCCCATTTAGGGTTGAACAAATTCTCGTTTTCGTTATCCATAATTCTACAATCGACTTAAGGTTCTATACAACACCTTGTGCCTTCATTGCCTCTGCAAGTTTTGTAAATGCCGCAATGTTTGCACCTGCAACATAGTTATTACCCAAACCGTATTCTGTAGCTGCATCTTGGCATGCCTTGAAAATATTTGTCATAATTCCATCAAGCTTTTTATCAACTTCTTCAAAAGTTAAATAATATCTCATACTGTTTTGACTCATTTCAATTGCAGAAGTAGCAACACCACCTGCATTAGCTGCTTTTGCAGGGCCTACAAGAACACAATTTTTCAAGAAATATTCTGTTGCATCTTTTGTACAAGGCATATTTGCACCCTCACCAACAGCAATTACACCATTTTCTACAAGTTTTTTAGCTGAATTTAATGTAACTTCATTCTGAGTAGCACAAGGTAAAGCTATATCTGTCTTAATTGTCCAAATTGGAGAATCTTCAGATGTTCTTTCCATATATTTAGCATTTTTATGAACATCTAAATATTCTTTAATTCTACCACGTCTAACTTCCTTGATTTCTTTTATTAAATCTAAATCAATTCCGTTTTCATCATAAACACATCCGTTAGAATCACTCATTGCGACAACATTACCGCCCATTTCCTTAACTTTTTGACAAGCATAAATTGCAACATTTCCTGAACCGGAAATCGTAACAGTCTTACCCTTAAATGATTGATTTTCATTTGCCTTAAGCATTTCTCGCATAAAATATGCAAGTCCAAATCCGGTTGCCTCAGTTCTTGCTAAAGAACCGCCGTATGAAAGACCTTTTCCTGTTAAAACACCACCCTCATAAGCATTTCTTATACGTTTGAATTGACCAAACATATAGCCGATTTCTCTTGCACCTGTTCCAATATCTCCTGCAGGTACATCAACATCCTGTCCTATATGTCTTTGTAGTTCTGTCATAAAACTTTGACAAAATGCCATTATTTCTCTGTCTGATTTTCCTTTAGGATTAAAATCAGAACCACCTTTACCTCCACCTATAGGTAAACCTGTTAATGCATTTTTAAAAATTTGTTCAAATCCCAAAAACTTCATTATACTTTGATTAACTGAAGGATGAAGCCGAATACCTCCTTTGTATGGACCTATAAGAGAACTATATTGAACACGAAAAGCCCTGTTTACCTGAACTTTTCCCTTATCATCAACCCATGATACTCTAAAAGTAATAATTCTTTCCGGCTCAACCATTCTTTCTAAAATACCTAATTCTTCAAATTCTTTATGTTTTTCAACTACAGATTCTATTGAAGTTAAAACTTCTTCAACAGCTTGTAAATATTCCGGTTCATTTATATTCTTTGCTTTTAAATTTTCTAATACTTGCTCAACGTATTTATTCATAATTTCCTCCAACTTTTTACATTAAATTTATAACATAGCAAAAAAACATATACAATATTCCATTAAAATAATTTAAAATTTAATAATTTTATATAACAAAATTTTTTCAGAAAATAAAATTAAATTTCTTTCCCGTATGGAGTATAAACAGAGGGGGTGAAGTTTTCCGCCATTCTTGAGGAAAAAGCACGAAGAATTTCTTTATAACATCACCACGTGAGATATTTCAGACTATGTCCTCAATATGACATAAAAAGATTCTTTAAATTATAAACTCTTATTTATTTTCAAAATAAATAGTCATCATTTTATGAATGTATTGCAAATCTTTTGTTTTAGCCATATTTATCATGTTTTGAATATCGGCTAATAACTTTTTCTTGTCTTCACAGTGAGAAAAATCAAACAAATCTTTTATTTTAACATCCAGTTTTTCTGCAATAAGCTCCAAGTTTTCCTTTTGAGGAAAACGAACACCACGCTCTATTCTTGAAATAGTTGCAGTTTCTACATCAACAAGTTCGGCTAACTGTGCTTGAGTTAAACCTCTTAATTTTCTTATTTCTTGTAATCTCTTACCAAATTTCTTACTTATATCTACCATTTTAACCTTATAAAATTTTATAAAGTAAATATTTTATTAAAAACGACCAACTATCGCATATTTTGATATATAATAAATAATATTTGCACTAGTACATCTTCCTTAAGATAGATGACTAGTAGAAAATAGGTTTTAAATAGTGTAGAATACTCTAATGAAGTATACTAAGATTTTAACTGTTTTATTTTTATTATTATTTGCAATAAAAAATGCAGATGCAGTTTCACATGAACATAGCGAATCTTCTTATCAACATGCATGGTGTTCAGCCCATTCAGGAATTGAAGAATATGAAAACAAAGATTATACAAGGGTTGACTGTCTTACTAAATATCATGCGGTAGAATTTGACTTTGCAAATAAATGGGCAGAAAGTATAGGACAGGCACTACATTATGAAGAAATGACAGGTAAAAAAGCGATGGTAGTTTTGATACTTGAAAATCCGGCAAAACAAATGGTATATTTTAACAGGGTAAAACGACTTGCTGAAAAATACTGTTTTGATGCAGAATACATAACCCCGAATGTTTTACATATTAATCAAAACTGCAAATGCCCGTATTCCGATTGTAAGTGTAACAAAATTTAAAATGTTTATTCTTTAAACCAGGGTTTGAATTTTTCAATATTATCAGTTAATTTTTCATAGTCGCCCGTAAATTTTATACATCTGTCATCAATTATAAGGTAACTTAACTCTTTTACATTGGTAATGTCCGAAAAATACTTGTCTATTTCATTTTCAATCAGCCATTTTGATGCTAATAATTTGTTTCTTGTTGTAAATAATCTTAAATCATAATTTTGATATAATTTTTCCAAAAACTCTTTCGCACCACTTTTTATCGGAGGTATAACATTCTTGTCAAAATTCCCCATATAAGTATTTAATACCCCATCCAAGTCAATCAATATTGTCTTTTTGTATTCTTTTTTGTTATCACTCATTTTTACTTACTCCTTTATTTTTATTACTGTTAATATATTTAATCCAACATATACCCCAAAAATGGAATGTCATTCCTGTTATAAAATAGTAATATAAATCAAAATTGGAACATGAATCAATATAGCAGAGAAAAAATTGCCATTAATGTATGTAAATATCGAAAATCACATAATCTTAAAAAAGAAGAACTTTCATTGATATTGGGATTTGATAATTCTTATATAAGTAAATTAGAAAAAAGTTCAATTAATATTACAATTGATAAGCTGGATAAAATTGCAAATTATTTTAATATAAAAACAATAGATTTACTAAAATAATTTTTTATTAAACTTTTTTTACAGTCTTTTTCTATCATTCTAACCTCATTTTTAAACTAATACTAAATAGTGCTTATATAGCAGTGGTGCTTATAAAGTATAGTTTATAAAATATAAGAATGTCAAGTATTCAAGAAGAAACTTATAGAACAATCGGTAAAAATGTTAAAAAGTATCGTTTGGCTGCCAATATTTCTCAAGAAAAATTGTCTGAAATATTGAATGTTAATTCAAAATTTATTGGTCATGTTGAACGTTTTGAAAGATTTATAAGTTTGAAAAAACTTATTGAAATCGCTGAATACTTTGATGTACCTGTAAAAAATTTTTTTGAATAAATTTTATCGTTTAATTTACAAATATAACATTACTCATATTCCAAATATTAGCATTTACACATAATTCACCCTTTCAAACTACTATTTTTTATCAAAATTTCACTTTATACATGGTATTATCCATGCAAAAGATACTATTTCAAGAAAAATAGTATCTTATTGAGCGGTTATTTTTTAAACTAAAACAATTAATAATGAGAAAAAGGTTTCTACATGGATATTAAAAAAGTTTTAGGTAAAAGAATTAAAGATTTGAGAAAAGCAAAAGGGCTTACTCAAGAAAAAGTTGCAGAATTAATTGGTATTGAAACTAAGAGTTTTAGTAATATAGAAACAGGAAAAGTTTTTCCAATTGCTGAAAATTTAAATAAGATAATGGATGTACTTGGAGTAACTCCGTTTGATTTGTTCAATTATGAATATTTAGCCCCAAAAGAAGATTTGCTAAAAGAGATGAACAGTGCAATGTCTGAAGATGAGGAGCTTACACGTATAATGTACAAAATATTCAAATCGATAAAATAAAATTATGCGGATTTAACATCTAGAGTAAAACCCAAACCTGACAATATTTTACCAATAGTTACAAGACTTGGTGTTTTAGTTCTTCCATGTAATATGTCAACCAATTGTACTCTGTTCATACCTATTTGTAATGCAAATTCACTAACTGTTGTACGTGCTTTTATCACCTGTTCTAATGCTCTAAAAAACTCTTTATAGTCCCCATCTTCAATATATTCAATAATGGTTTGCCTAAGCCATTTTTGCTGAAATTGAGGGTTTTGTAATTCTTCATTTAAATAATCATCAAATTTTATAGTCATTATTTTTTACTCCTATTAAGATAATCTTCTAAATATTTTTCAGCTTGTTTAATAACTGATTTTTGGTCGGATTTATCACTTCCTGCAAGTATTAATATTATTATTGTATCTATTTCTTTGAAATATATTCGGTATCCTTTACCGAAGTCTAATTTTAATTCTGAAAGATGGCTATTTTGTAGCTTTTTCCAATTTCCATAATTGCCATCTTTCATTCTATTTATTCGTTTATTAATTCTAATTTTAAAATCAGAACTAAGTTCTTGAATCCATTTTATGAAAGGACACTCACCATTTTTGGTTGTGTATAATTCAATTTCTTTTTCTATCATGTTAATAGTGTAGCATATTTCCTACATTATATCAATTCTTTGTTAATGAAAAACTTTTCTAATTTTGTGTACTTGCTAAAAACTATAATATAGGTAAGGTGATTTACAAATATTAATAAAATAAAAAGCAAAGTTATTTTTGTTGTATTCTTTGAATATAGTAAAAAAATTAAGGGGGATTTATGAAAAAAGAAATTATTTCTACATTGTGTTTATCAGCAGTATTAGTTTCAGGAACAGCATTTGCCAATACTTTAAATAAAAGTTTCGGAGGAATTAATTTAAAAGTCAACACACCTGATATTTCAACTGCAAAAAATACAAAAGCAGCAAAAGCAAATACATCTTTATCTAAAAGCCAAGCTGCAATGAAAAGTCAAATTAATACAATGATTAATAAAATGAACAATACTTCAAAAAATTATGAATCAGCAGTAAACAGTATTGTAACTAATATGTTACCGTCAGATGAGGTTAAAAAATATAAAGAAGAAAGAGCGAAATTAGCTAAAAATGGAGCTTTTGATGTTCAAATAGATGTTGCAGAAGACGGTGTGGTTCAAATTAAAAAATACTTAAAAACAAAAAATGCAACAGAAGAATTAAAAAATTTATCAGCAACTAAAAAAGCCAATATAAAAAATAGCTTAAATAAATTATCAGGAGTAAACTCAACTTATACACAACTTGCATCAGATTCCAAAACACTTTTAAAACAAGTAAAAGCTGATCCTGTAGCTGCGGCATTAATGGCTAATGATTTTAAAAATCTTGCAAAAGCAAATAAAGCAATGTTAAAACAATCAAAAAATATAGTATCAATTACAAAGACTATTGCATCAGCTTCTTCAAAAGCAGGTGTTAATTTGAAATAAAAATTATTCGTCATTTTTTTGAGGGTAAAAATCGAAGAATCTTATGCAAGATAACTCAAGAGATACTTCGGTAGTT
This sequence comes from uncultured bacterium, assembly GCA_902776035.1. Taxonomy (GTDB): domain Bacteria; phylum Cyanobacteriota; class Vampirovibrionia; order Gastranaerophilales; family Gastranaerophilaceae; genus UBA6984. The sequence goes on along the minus strand of CACYOO010000009.1, from coordinate 17,021 downwards.
TCACTACCTTAGCATGACGATATCCACATTTCTACATAAATAATAAACGGCTTTCTTCTTGTTAAGAAAGCCGTTTATGCGAGATTATATGTAATTAACTGAATTTTAAAAAATGCTACCCAAAAAGTTATTTAAAAATAATCCTTTTTTATAACCTGTTCTTCCAATGTTATAAATTTAATTAAAATGCATAATTATGACACAAGGAATAGAAATTTCAAAAAAATAACTGTATAAGGAGGTTAAAAGAAAATGAAATTAAAAAAACTTACAGTAGCAGCGATTATAGCAGCAGGAATAGCAACAGCAGGTTTGTCATCAGTTATGGCATCATGTCCATGTAATACAAATAATGTTGCAATACCACATGAAAAAGTAACATCTAAGAAATGTGATAAATGCCACAAATCTAAATGTAAATGTAAAAAAGAAGACAATTGTGCAGATAGATGTGCTAAAAAAGCACAACCGACATGTGCAAGCTGTGCATCGGCTCAACAAGCATCAACAAAAGATATGAAACAAATATACGGTTATCCGAACGCAGTATACGGTACAAATAATTATGTAGGAGAATATTCAAGTGCAATCACTTCTTCTGAAAATCAATTAAATCCTAATATTGCAGGTTCTGCAATCACAAGGGATTCAAAAATTACAGGTGCTGCAGCCCAATTACCATACTTAAATTCGAATATGGACACAATAAACGGTGTATCCGTAAATAGTGCTACAGAAGCAATGGATGGAGCATGCCCTATAGATATTCATACTGAAAACTCACTTGATGCACTTAGAAAATCTTATGAACCAATTGATTTAAATTCTAATTTAAGAGGCATCACAGGTGCGGCAGCTGGCTTAACAGACTATTTTCCTGATGTAAATTCAGGTTACTGGGCATCATGCGATATTGATAAATTAGCTATGAATGATGTTGTTGTCGGATATCCTGACAGATATTTTAAGCCAAACAAAAATGTAACAAGAGCAGAACTTGCAACAATGCTTGTTAAAGGTTTCAACATGAATAATTGTTGTTTACCATCAAAACATATTTTTTCAGATGTACCAACAAGTAACTGGGCAAATCCTATGATTGCAAAAGCTGTTGATGAACAATTAATGAAAGGTTATCCAAACGGAAAATTCATGCCTAAAAACAGTGTAACAAGGGGTGAAGCATTAACAGCAATGGCAAAAGGTTTAAATAATTGCAGTATAGATAAATGTAAGGCACAAGATATTTTATCAAAATACAGAGATGGTGCATCTTTGCCTGAATGGGCGCAAATACCTATCGCAACTGCTTTAGATAATGGTGCATTAGCAGGTTTACCAAATTCTGATATGATTATGGCTAATAAAGCTGCTTCAAGAGCAGATGTAGCTTCTATGCTTCAAAACGTACGTGTTGCGGGAGGATACGACAACAATCCTAAAACTGCAAATGCAGCATGTCCAATTGATAAATCAGCTCAAGCTTACTTAGAAAATGAAGAAGTTGTAAAAATTCCTACATTGAAATTAGAATTTTTAGATCAAGTTAATGCTAAATCAGCACATGTTGGTCAGCAATTCGCAGCTACAACTTTAGAAGATGTAACTATCAACGGTCAATTATATCCATGCGGTTCTCGTGTAAACGGTAAAGTTATAGAAGTTATCCGTCCGAACGGACATGAAAAAGGTGCTTTAAAACTTGCATTTACAGAGATTGAACACGGAAATTGTAAAGCAGAGTTACCAAAACAAATATTAACTGCACAAATTAACAAAGTTAATATGCCTAACCCTGTATCAAGATTATTAACAATGCCGTTCAGCTGGGCAGGTTCAATTGTCGGAACAACAGCAAGAACTACAGGTGGTATGTTGTCTAACTTAGGTAATGCGGTTGAAAGTGTTTCCGGTGGTGTTGGAACTGCAGTTGGTGAAACATTCCAAGGTCAATTCAGAGCAGCAGGCAGAAGCACACAGGATGCTATAAAAGAATCAATCAAAGCTCCTATTGATTTAACAAGAACCGCTTTATCAGGTACAAAGGGCTTATTACAAACTACAGGTGATGAAGTTGCATTTGTAGTTGATCCAAAAGGTTCAAAAATATCTTCTGTTAACCCTAAAGAACAAATCACTATTGCTTTTGGATGTGCCAATAAATAAATACCGATTGAATTTATTTTGGCGATATGCCGTGCAGGAAACTGCACGGCATATTCTTTTATTAACACTTAATTTTTAAAGATATTTTTCTTCAAAATGCTTATACCAATTTTTATTAAATAACATTGCTAATTTATGTCGTCTTGAATATTCGCATAAATCTTTTTTTATTTCAGGTGCAAGTATGTACATTGTTATAATATTCGGAACTGACATAGATATCATCATTGCATCCGTTATATTAATTACTGAACTTAAATTTAAAACAGAACCTATAACTATAAATGAACAATATATTAATTGGAATATTATAATTCTTTTTTTACCTTCACCAAATAAAAATGTCCATGCTTTTTGACCGTAATATGCCCAAGAAATTAAAGTTGATAAAGCGAATAGTATTACAATAATGGCTAATATAATCGGGAAGAATGGCATTATTGTTGAAAACGCATCAGATGTCATTTGAATACCTGAGATACCGGCTTTTACATTATAACTGTTTGTTATTGTAATAACAAAAGCTGTAAGCAAACATAAAAGTCCTGTCAAGAATGGCTCTATTAAAGAAACAAACCCTTGTGAAACAGGTTCATTTGTTTTTACGGTTGCATAAGCAATCGGAGCAGAACCTGTACCTGCTTCATTAGATTGAACAGAACGTCTTAACCCCATAATAATTGTTCCAAAAATACCTCCTGCAACAGATTCAGGAAAAAATGCCTGTTTTACAATTACAGCCAAAGCATGAGGTATTAAAGTTATATTTGCAAATATAACAATAAGTCCTGATATAATATACAATGCACACATAAAAGGAACTATTTTTTCGGTAACTTTAGCTATACTTTTTATTCCGCCAAGAACGATTAATCCGACAACAACTGCAACTAACAAGCCGACAAGCCAATTTTGACCATACAGAAAACTGTTTTCTCCGCCTGTTATATTAATAAACTGCTGTGTTGTTTGATTAATTTGTATCATATTTCCGCCTGTGATAGCACCACCTATACAGAGAATCGCAAACAAAACAGATAATGGCTGTCCTAACCAGCGCATTTTTTTACGAGTCAAACCATGAGCCATATAATGCATAGGCCCACCTGATATTGAACCGTCTAAATTAAATCTTCTGTATTTTACAGCCAATGATGCCTCTACAAATTTTAGCGACATTCCAAAAATTGCACCGACAAAAATCCAAAAAGCAGCTCCAGGACCACCCAATGATATTGCAATTGCAACACCTGCGATACTACCTAACCCGATTGTACCTGATAATGCTGTTGCTAACGCCTGAAATGAAGAAACTTCTCCATTTCCGGAATCATCTTTTTCTGCCGGTTTTCTTAATATATCTATTGAATGTTTAAAACCCCAAATTGCAATACCTCGCAGATATACAGTAAAAAATATACCCGCAAAAAGTATCCAAAATATAATTATAGGAACATCTGTTCCACATACAGGAATTGGATAAAATATAAATGATGCTATCTTGTCTGATACAGGTGCAACATATTTCTCCAATGTTTCGTCTATACTAAATGCATAACAAGTTTGTGATAAAAATAATATCGAAGATAATATAAGTAAGAATCGATACATTAAAATTTCCTAACTGTTTCTTAATTTGTTGGTGAAAATCACCGTGCTATAATTATAGCAAAAAAATATTGTCTTTATTATAACTTTACATAAACTCTAAAATATTTTTTAAATAACTGTCGGCACAATTAGCCAAACTGTAGTTCTTAACAGTATTGTAACAGTTTTGTAACAATGTTTTCATTTCAATATCATCAGTATGTCTAATTTTATCTATTAAGCTTTTTATTGATATTGTATTTGGTTCTATTAAAAATCCGTTATAATTATCTTTTATTATTCCGTCAATTCCGTCATTTTTTGTACATACAGTAATACAACCTGATGCCATTGCCTCTAAATATACCATTCCAAATGTTTCATGAACACTTGGCAAAATAAATATATCTGATTGTTTAAAAATATCTATAACTTTTTCGTGATTCAAATATCCCGTAAATTTTATATTTTTATTGGATATTTTTTTTAAATATGTTAGCTCTTTACCACTGCCAATAACCGTTAATTCCATATTAGCCATATCATTCACAGCAAAAATCAGTTTATCAATATTTTTACGTTTTATAAGATTAGCACAAGTTACAATTTTAGTTCTGTTATTTTTTTCTCTTAATAACGGCTTAAAATCTATTCCACTAGGGATTAAAAAAACTTTATTTTCATATTGAGGATACAATTCTAAAAATTTATTTTTCAATACTTCACTTCTACAAGCTATACCGATTGATTTTTTGTAGCCGATTTCCATTTGTTTTTTAAAATAAATCCTATATAACGGATTTGTTAAAACTTCTATATCAGAGTTATGAACTGCACAAATTAATTTTCCTTGTAGTTTATTAGCAAAAATAATTCCTGACGGCATGTGTGCAACAATTACATCATAGTCATAATTATAGTTAGGAATTTTATTTTTAACATTTCCCCAAAATGGAGTAAAATAATTTACGTTATAAACGTCATTAAAAATTCCTGTCCGATAAAATTTTTTATGCCTGATAAAAGAATTTAGTAAAAAATTCGGTTTTAATACATCAACATCTATACCTGATTTTTTCCATTCCCGTACAAAATCAAAAAGCACTACGGGAGTTTTTATTTCATCATCTGAAATCGGATATAAATCTGTTACCAAAAGTATCTTCATAAACAAATTTTATCATAAGTAAACAATATATAATTTTATAAAATCAATATTTACTTCCAAAATTTTTATAATTTTTAATTTTGCCTTGTTCTCTATACAATTTAACAAAATTTTGCTGTGCCTGTTGATAGTTTAAAATTGTTGTTTCAATAGATTTATTAAGCAAAAAGAAAAATACAGGCAAAGCCAATACAACCGTAAAAATCATTATTAATATTTGATTGGTAAATTTTGCATTTTCCTTAAAACGTCTTGTTCGTTTAGCAATAACATCTCTGTCATGTAAAATATCATTTATAATTTTTTTTCTGTCCTGAATACTTAAAGAATCAATATATTCAACATTTTCTTCTGATACATATATAACATATTTTTTATAATTCTCTCTTTTTTCAAGAAGTCGTTTTTTTAAGGCAGAAATTTCTTTTTTAACTTCTTTTTTATTTTCTTTTTGAGATGAAGTTTTTTCTTCATCTGCAACATTTTTTTTACCCTCTGCGGGATTGTATACAATACCGTTATTTTGCATTTGCTCTTGTAGTTTATTTTGAAGAGCATCTATATCTATATTATCATCAAATTCTATTTCTTCTTCACTATCAGTATTTTTACTTTTATCTTCTTCACTTACGGTTTCATTATTTTCTTCAGATGCATTTTCGTTATTTATTTTATCTTCTTTTTGATTTATTTGTTCCTTTAATTGCATTTGAAGAGCATCTATGTCTATATTATCATCAAATTCTATTTCTTCCTCATCAGAAGATTTATCTTCTTTTTCTATTAAATCATTTTTATTTGTATTATCTTCAGGTACACTGCTTTCCTGTATTTCATCAATATTATTAACAGCTTCCTGCGTTATATTTTCATTTTGTTCTTCATTAATATCCAAAATGTTACCTCTATTTTATGTTCATGATAAACTGTATTTATTATAAATTATGTAAGTTTTATTATCAATAATTGAAATAGATGAAATATTATGAAAATAGATAAGAGTAAGCTAATAGAATATATAAACAAAATAAAAGATATCAGTATTCTTGTTGTAGGTGATTTAGCAATAGACGAAATGATATACGGAGATACAGAAAGAATTTCACGAGAAGCACCTGTTTTAATTCTACAACATACCAGAACAAATATAATCTTAGGTGCGGCATCAAATGCGGCTCATAATGCTTCGACAATAAATAACGGTAAAGTTGCAGTAATAGGTGTTGTCGGAGATGACTATCAAGCAGAACAACTAAAGACCGCATTAAAAGATGCAAATATCAATCCCGAATACCTTGTAGAAGAAAAAGGACGTAAAACAGTTACCAAAACAAGAATTTCCGGTTCATGCTCTCAATCTGTAACTCAACAAATAGTTCGTATTGACAGACAAACTAACACTCCGATTAAACCTGAAACAGAAAATAAAATTATAGAATATCTTAAACATGCCGTTCCTAATTATGATGCTATAATTTTATCCGATTATCATATCGGAGTTTTAACTGATAAAATTATTAAAACAACAGTTGATTTGGCTAAAAAATATAATAAATTAACAATAGCAGATGTTCAAAAAGATATGGCAAAATACAAAAATGTAACATCAATGACACCAAACCTTCCTGACACTCAAAAATTTATGGGCTATGAACTTGATACTTTTGAAAAAATTCAACAAGCAGGACAAAGAATAATAAATGAAACAAACGCTCAATCCGTACTTATAACATGCGGAGCAGACGGAATGGTAGTTGTAAACAATGATAACACCGCAGAAAAAATACCTGTTTTTAACAAATCAAAAGTATTTGATGTAACAGGAGCAGGAGATACAGTTACAGCAATTTATGCAATGGGACTTGCCTCAGGTATTGGTTCATTTTATTCCGCTGTAATAGGAAACATTGCGGCAAGTATTGTTATAAAGCAATTCGGCTGTGCAACAACAAATATTAATGAAATAATAACAACATTAAACAGAATAGATATTTAAACTTATAAAGGAGAAAATATATGAACATGGAAAAGTTAAAAGATTTATTAAAAGAAATAAAACCGGCAGATATAATTATAGTTTTAGGTATTGTAATTGCAATGCTTGTGGGCATGCTTACATTTTATCATTTTAGAGGAACAGCAGATAAAAAAATTGAAGCAACTGCAACTTTAGGATTTCAAGTATTTATAAGAGGAGTAACTCTTACAGGCAATGAAGTTCCTATAAAAGCAGGTGATGAAACATTTATAACAATAAGAAATGTTCCATATACCAATTTAAAAGTTTTAGATACTAAAATTGATACCAAAAAAATTGTCGTTCCAAATCCAAGACGTGGTAAAGATGATTTCTTGGTAATAGATGATTCATCTCAAGCATTTTTATACGATATGATTGTTACTCTCGTTGTAAATGATGCAAAAATAACTAAAGATGGTGCTGTTGCAGGCGGAAATAAAATCAAAATAGGTTTACCTGTAACATTGGAAGGTGCAAGTTATAAACTTAACGGAACTGTATCAGATGTAAGAATTTTACAACCGGATACAGAAAATAATAAACAACAAGAAGTAAAACCTGACGTTAACAAACAAGATACAGATAATGTAGGTTAAAATGATAAACAGGTTTTTAAAATTTTCACAAGATAAATTCGAATATCTTTATAACAACAGTATTATAATGAAAAGTATTGATAAAATAATTTTATTTTCAATACTTATGGTGTTTGTAGTATCCGTTTTTGCACAATCAAACCTCATCGGAATGTTTGCAACAATTACAATCTTTTTAACAGCTGTTAAATTATTAGTAAAACCAAATGAAACTATTGAATATAATAAAACTGATTTATGGCTGTTAGTTTATTTTATGATTGTTATAATAACTCTTTTTGGTTCGTCTTTATTTGCACAAAGTTTTCACGGATTTTTAAAATACGTTATATATCTGGGTTTCTATGTATCGTTAGTTCAATATTTAAAGAATAATAAAGACAAAATTTGGTGGATAATATTAACCATAACGGGCTGTGTTTCTTATGAAGCGTTACAGGGTTTTTTGCAATCTATAATAAGACCAGAAGAAATTTCAACCTGGCAGGATACAAGCTATCTTAACCCTGAACAAATAATATCAAGAGTTTATGGAACATTAAAACCACTTAATCCCAATTTATATGGCGGTTATATGATTGCAGCAATTCCAGCATTAATGGCATCATTAGCACATGAAACATATTATAAACGATATATAAATACCGGCTTGCTTTCGATATTACTTTTGTTGAGTATTTATGCAGTTTTTGCATCAGGATGCAGAGGAGCATATATAGCTCTTTTTGCAATATTTGTTACCTTGATTATTCTTGGATACGGATTTTTTAAAGAAAATTATAAAAACTTATATAAATCAGTAGTTGCCGGATTATTTGTTTTAGGTACAGCTTTTATATTTTCAGTATCTGCACTTAGGGCAAGGGTTTTATCAATCTTTATGATGAGAACAGATAGTTCAAATTCATTTAGATTTAACGTATATAATTCCTGCATAGAAATGTTTAAAGACAATTGGCTTTTAGGTATTGGTTTGGGAAACCAAAATTTTAGAGAAGTATACGGTTTGTATATGAAAACGGGTTTTGATGCTTTGAGTGCATACAATATCTATCTTGAAACGGCTGTTGAAAGCGGTATTTTTGCATTGATTTCATTTGTAGCTTTTTTATTACTTATACTTGTAAAGGGCTGGGAATACATTAAAAACTCTGATGATACTAAAAATATAATATTTGCATCTTGCTGTTTTGTATCAATCATCGGATTAATGACACATGGAATGGTAGATACCGTATTTTTCAGACCGCAAATACATGTAATCTTCTGGACAATGGCGGCAATCATAAGAGTTTTATAATCATTCTGAACGCATGTGCAGAATGACATTGTTCACTTCACACTTGACAAAATATTTATTTAAAAAAAACTTAACATTGAATTTGTAAAACTTAAATTAAACATAATTCGTGATAAAATTTATATATGAAACAAAGGTTATTAAGAATAGCAGTTTATTGGAAGAAAGTTAAGGAGATGAATGCTCGTAAAAAGGCATATCTCATTAGTTTTCTTGTATTATTAGGGATATTCTTGTGGTCATTTTTAAGTGCTGATTTTTTAACAACCGGTTTTAATCGTTCTCAAGTTAAAACAGGAGCTAATAAACAGGAAGTTGATGTTTCAAGTATGATTTTAACCGAAACCAGAAACGAACAAAAATATTGGGAAATTTATGGTGAATCAGGCACATACGACAGTGATGTAAAAGTAGCACTTTTAACAAGTGTTATAGGAAATTTCTATAAAAACAATGAAGTAGCTATGAGTTTCGAATCATCGAGAGCTACATACAATGAAAATAAAAAACAGATTATACTATATAATAAGACATTTATAGTTATAAAAGACGGAATATACTTAAAATGCGACCGACTTGTTTGGTCCGGCTCAGATAAACCTATTATAGCAGAGGGTAATGTAAGCATTAATAAGGATGACGAACTTTTAGCCGTTGGGGATAAAGTTATAATAAGTCCTAATTATGACAGATTTACATTAAAAGGACATTCTGTATCAAAAATATTTGACAAAAACGGTAAAGCAAAAAAGGGGAGTTTATTCAAATGGTAAAACGTAATTTGATATTAATATTAACTATATTTTTAATATTAGGAACTGTTGCAACGGCATCAGACCTTATTATTGATTCAAAAATACAAAGTTATAACGAAAAAGAGAATAAAATTAATTTTAAAGACAATGTAAAAGTTACGCTTGACGATGTAAATATACACAGTGATAAAGCAGATATAACTTTAACAAAAGATAACAAGCTTGATACTGCAACTTTTTACGACAAACCCTATGCTTATCAGGTTCAAAATAATAAAAAACAAGAAGTAAAAGCCAATATTTTAAAAATGTCATTAATAACAAAAGTCATAAAAGCTGAAGGTGATGCTCAAACAATCATTTCAGACGGTAAAACACCTCTTGCTGTCATAACTGCTGACACACAAATTTATGACACAAAAACAAATGTTATGACAGCTCTTGGCGGAGTTATTATTAAGTATCAGGATTTAGACACTTTTTCAGATAAAGCGGTAATAAAAACAAACAATAAAGGTGATTTAAAAAAGATTGATTTATACGGACATGCAAAAATTAAAGAAAAAGTACATAATGCAACAGCAGACCACTTTATGTACGATACAGTAAAAGAGGAAATATTTGCAGAGGGTAACACTATGTCGCATACTGAAATGGAAGATGGAAAACCTCTAACAATAAAAGCAAGATTTCAACAATATACAAAGAAAGATAATGTATTTACAAGTGGCGGAAATGTACAGGTATGGTTTGACGATTATTACGCAAAAGGCCCTAAATTAAGTGTTTTTCCTGATAAAAAAACAAACCAATTTAATGAAATTTATTTCTCAGGACGTTCTATGATTAATCAAAATGATAAAACCATTTATGCTGATAAAATTAAAATGATTTTAAAACCGAAAGATTTTGTAGCAGAAGGTAATACAAGAACTGTTATTAAAAACATAAAATCGTTGTCTGTAACAGAGGACAATTCTAAGAAACAAAATGAGGAAGATGAAGAAGAATAATGAGTGAATATTTAGATAAAGCTTTAAAATTATTTAATGAAAAAAAGTATAATGAGGCAATTGATGCTTTTAATATTGTTTTAGAACACGAAGAAGAAAGTGCTGAAATATATAACAACATTGCCGTATCATATTCAAATCTTGCTCAATATGAAAATGCTGAAAAATATTTTAACAAAGCATTAGAGTTAAATCATGAATTACCTCAAGTTTATTTAAATATGTCTGATACGTATTACAAAAAAGGTGAAGTTGAAAGGGCAATAGAATGCTTAAGAGCAGGTGAACAGAGAATACCTGATAACACTGTAATACCTCACTATTTAGCAAGAATGCTTATGGATGATGCTCAAGTTGATTTAGCAATTGATGAATTGGAATATATTTTAGATAAAGAGCCGGAAAATTATGATGCTTATTATGATTTAGGACGTGCATATTTTGAACTTGGCAATTGGGAAGCAGCTATATGCAACTTTGAAAATGCCGCAGAATACAAAGACAATAGTGGATTTATATATTATTATCTTGGACAAGCTTACGAAGCAAATGATGAAATTGATAAAGCGATTTCAAATTATTTAAAAACAGAAGCTTTAGACAACAAATTTTACCCTGTTTTAAAAAAACTTGGAATGTTATTTATGGCTAGAGGCAATATGTCTGATGCTATTGAGTATTTTGAAGAATATTTAAAATTTGATTTAACAGAAGAAGAAAATAAAACAATTAATAATTTACTCAACAGGATTAAAAAATAATTATGACGGACAATATAAAGTATTGGACAGGTTTATCAAGTATTGAAGAAATAAACAGCAGTTTTATTTTAACCCTTTACAGTCATTTTAATAACGATATAGAAAAAGTATATAATTCTGATTTATCTGACATTAAAGATATTGTAAATATAAGAACAAAAACGCTTGAAACATTCATAAGAAAACGAAATGAACTTGATTTAGACAAAATTTATGATAATGTTTTAAATAAAAATATACAAATACTTACATACGAAAGTTCAGATTATCCTGAAATGTTAAAAAACATTCCTGATGCTCCTGCGGTATTATATATAAAGGGAGATTTGAATACATGTAATTTACAAAAAACAGTCGCCTTTGTCGGTTCAAGACGTGCAAGTACAACAGGAAAATTATCACTTCAAAAAATAATAAAAGAATTGGCAAACACTGATATCTGTATAGTTTCAGGTTTAGCAGCAGGAATTGATACAACATCACATAAATCGGCAATAGAAAATAATTTAAAAACAATAGGTGTGATTGCAAGCGGATTTGATTTTGTATATCCGGAAAGTAACAAACAACTTTATAAAGAAATTGAAAACGGCTATGGTGCAATTATAACTGAGTATTACCCTAATATTCAACCTTTACAATTCCATTTTCCGGCAAGAAACAGGATTATAACGGGATTAAGTTACGGTACTGTTGTAGCAGAAGCAGCTTTAAAAAGTGGTGCTATAATCAGTGCTAATCTTACATTAGAACAAAACAGAGAATTAATGTGCATACCCGGAGCTATAACAAATAAAAACACAGAGGGAATATACAAATTACTAAAAAATGGTGCAACACTTGTAACATCAGGTCAAGATATATTAGAAGCATTAAATTGGGAAATAAAAGAGCCAATACAGCAAAAACTAAATTTTGATGATTGTACGGAAGATGAACTACTAATATTAAAATCAATTGATATAGAACCTAAAAACTTTGATAAAATACAATTAGAAACAAAAATTTCTACGGAAATTTTATTGACTAACTTGACAACATTAGAGCTTAAGGGCATAATAAAACAAGTTGATAGTGATAAGTACACAAGGTCTTAAAATAATATGCCAAAAACATTAACTAAAAAAGAAACTACAAAGAAAAAAAGTTCTACTGTAAAAAAAACTAAAAAAAGCACATCGTCAAAAACAGAAAAAAATAATGGTAAAGCACTTGTAATAGTCGAATCTCCTGCTAAATCCAAAACGATAAAAAAGATTTTAGGAGATAAATATATCATTGAAGCAAGCTACGGACATATAAGAGATTTTCCTAAAAATGTTTTAGGTTTTGATGTTGCTAATGATTTTAAGCCGAGTTTTATAGTTATACCTGAAAAGAAAAAAGTTGTAGCAAAATTAAACGAGCTTGCAAAAAAAAGTGATAAAGTTTATCTTGCATCCGATCCTGACCGAGAAGGAGAAGCTATTGCATGGCATGTAAGACAGGTACTTGATGTAGATGACGATAAAGTTCAAAGAATTGAATTTAATGAAATAACACCTAAAGCAGTAAAACACGCTGTAGAAACGCCAAGAGATATAGACCTTGACAAAGTTAAAGCTCAACAGACAAGGCAAATTTTGGACAGATTGGTAGGTTATAAAATTAGCCCGATTTTATGGGAAAAATTAAGAAATTATCATCTGTCTGCCGGTAGAGTTCAATCTGTAGCACTCAGAATGATATGTGAACGAGAAGATGAAATTGAAGCATTTACACCTGTAGAGTATTGGACAATTACTGCAAATCTTGAAAAAGAGGGCAAAAGATTTGAGGCAGAACTTCAAAAATATAAAGATAAAAAAATTGAAATACATAATGAGCAGGAAGCGAATGAAATAACATCTTATTTAAAAGATAAATCAACAAAATATACTGTATCAAAAGTTGCAAAACGTGAAACCTCACGTAAGCCGGCACCACCTTTTATAACCTCTACATTACAAAGGGAAGCATCTTCAAAGTTGGGTTATGGTGTTGCTAAAACAATGCAGATTGCACAAAAACTTTACGAAGGTATAGAACTTGGTTCATCAGGTGCAGTCGGACTAATAACTTATATGAGAACAGACTCTGTACGTATATCAGACGATGCAACAGAAGCAGCAAAAAATTTTATAACAGAAAATTATGGAGAGAAATATTATCCGGAAACTCCTAATATATATACAAAAGCAGATGGAAAAAACGTTCAGGATGCTCATGAAGCTATAAGACCGTCATATCCTGATAAGACACCACAAAGTATAAAAGAATATTTAACATCAGAACAATATCGACTATATAATCTTATTTGGAACAGATTTATGGCATCTCAAATGCGTAATGCCATAATTGCTAATACTTCTATTGATATAACAGCAGGTGATTACTTATTAAAAGCAGGTACTAGCACTGTTTTATTTGACGGATTTTTGAAACTTTATTCAGATGAAGATGAAACTATTAAAAATTCTATTCCTGAAATGAAAGCAAAAGATGAATTAAATTGTAAAGCTGTAGAACCAAAACAGCATTTCACCTCACCACCACCAAGATATAGTGAGGCATCACTTGTAAAGGCATTAGAAGAACACGGAATAGGCAGACCGTCAACGTATGCACCTATTATTACAAAAATTCAAACAAAAGGTTATGTTGAAAAAATAGAAAAGGCACTAGCACCTACACTTTTGGGCAGAACATTGTCAAAACAACTTGTAGAACATTTCAAAACTATAATGGACTATGATTTTACAGCAGGTATGGAATTGAAACTTGACGATATAGCTGAAAAAAAAGCTGTATGGAATGACGTATTAAAAGATTTTTATACACCATTTGTAAAAACCGTAACTGATGCAAAACAAAACATGCAAAAAATAAATCTTGAAAGTGATGTTATATGTCCTAATTGCGGTAAAAAAATGGTTATAAGAACAAGCAGATTTGGCACACAATTTTTGGGCTGTTCCGGCTATCCTGACTGTAAAACAATGATGCCATTAAATACAAAACCGGAAGATGTTAAATCAGAACCTGAGATTTGTGAAGAAAAATGTGAAAAATGCAATTCTGATATGATATATAAAGTAGGGCCTTACGGTAAATATATGGAATGCACAAACGAAAGCTGTAAAAATCGTAAGCGTGTTATAGTTTCAACAGGAGTAAAATGTCCAAAATGTAATAATGCTGAAATTGTACAAAGAAAATCTAAATACGGAAAAGTATTTTACGGATGCGGTAATTATCCTGACTGTGATTTTGTATTATGGAACGAACCTACAGGAGATATATGTCCTGATTGCGGTTCTTTATTAGTAAAAAAAATTCTTAAGAAGGGAACATTCATAGAATGTTCATCAAAAACTTGTAAATATTCAAAGGAGCTTGAAGAAAATGGTTAAACTTGCACTCATAGGTTATCCTTTAGGACACTCTCTTTCTGCTATAATTCAACAAGCAGGATTTAAAAGTATCGGTGAAACAGGTACTTATGAAATTCTGGAAACACCTCCTGATGATTTAGTCGAAAGAGTAAAATATTTAAAAGTTAATAATTACGATGGGTTTAACGTTACTATTCCTTTAAAAGTACCTATATCATTATTTTTAGATGAAATAGACGAAAGTGCAAATATAGCAGGATGTGCAAATACTGTAAAAATTATGCCTGATAAAAGTTTTTACGGATACAACACTGACATTTACGGATTTAGATCTGCTATTAAAAATCCTAATCGACTAAGCGGTAAAACTGCAGGTATAATAGGTACGGGAGGAGCAGCAAGAGCTGCCACTGTCGGTTTAATACAGGCAGGAATAAAAATTATAAATTATTATTCAAGAAATATTATTAATTCTGCTCAAATGATTAATTCAATGAGAGAATCTTTTCCTGAGATAACATTCAACAATTATCAATTACAAAGAATACCCGATTTACAAAACATTAATATCCTTGTAAATTGTACTCCAATCGGTATGAGAGGACACTCTGCAGATATGAGCCCTATACCATTTAATATAATGAGTGAACTTAAAAAAGATACAATTGTATATGATGTGATTTATAATCCTGTAAAAACTTTATTTTTACAAGCCGCTGAACAATTGGGCTTAGAAACTGTATCTGGACTTGATATGCTTATTAATCAAGGGGCTAAAGCACTTGAAATTTGGACAGGAAAAATGCCCGATACTCAAACCATGAAAATTGCTGCACTTGAACAATTATACTAATACTATATAATCGGTTAATTGACAAACATATAAATTTATCAAATTATAAGTAAGAAAGGAATAAACAATGATAAATTTATATATTTTACCAACTTGCCCATATTGTAAAAAAGTTATTGATTTTTTAAAAACGACTGATTTAAATTATAATCTTTTTGATATAAATGAAGAAAAAAACCTTACCGTTTTAATGGAAATGGGAGGAAAAAGGCAAGTTCCATTTTTATTTGACAGTGAAAAAAATATTACAATGTATGAATCTTCAGATATCATAGAATTTCTCAAAACATACTAATTGGACAAAATTACATATATGTAGTAAAATTATACTATATATAAGAGAGGTGCCATTTGAAAAAAAATGCATTTACAATGTCAGAAGCATTGATTGTTTTAGGAATTGTTGCCGTACTAGCAGCATTGTCTGTTATAGCACTAAAAAATTCAAAACCCGATGTTGATATGGTATTGTACAGACATTCATATTCAAAGGTAAGAAAAGTTGTATCAGAACTATTAAACGATACTGAATTATACCCTTTTGTAACAAACGAATCTGCAACAAAAAAAGCAAGTTCCGGAGATAAATTATCTCAATATAATATTATTGAATTGGGCTTAGGGTTAAGAGATACATCTATAAATGTAGATGCCCTAAAAAATTCCGGTATTGATTTAAATGGAGCAACAAATACAGCAGGAGCAAAAGTTGATGCAACATTTGGTGATGCGTGTACTCAAACAGCAGTCAGTGCATATACTCCTTACAAAGACAATAAATGGACTAAAAAAACAATTGCAGGAGATGAAATTAAAGATTCATATGTAGATTATGCTAAATCTAAATTTGCATGCAGTTTTGCAGACAGAGTAAATCCAATTGGATTAACTCTGTCAGATAATAAAGTAACATTAACAACTTCAGATGGTGTTTATTGGGAAATAGAAGATAATTTTTATACGGCAAATGATTCCTACATAACTATATATATCAATGGCAAAGATTCTAAAAACAAATCCTGTATGTATAAAGTTTTAGCAAATGATGCAGCATGCAAAACTCCGGACAAATTCATATTTAAAATCTCTAATTCAGGCCGAATAAAAACTGTTGCAAGCGATAAAACTACACTCGATCCTATGGCTTGTTCTTATTTAAAATATTTTTATGTACTTCATAAAAATAAAATTCCTAAGAATTCAAGTGTTAACTCATGCTTCCCTTCTGAACAATAAATAATTAAAATTAAGCAAAAAAAATCCTCCAAAATGGAGGATAAAACTTTAAAATTGAGAGAGAGAGATTTTATATTTTAAAACTTATTTAAGAATTATGCTAAACCGAATGTAGGAGTTGCATCTTTAATACCTTCTTTTTCTGCTTCT
>CACYOO010000008.1 GCA_902776035.1 uncultured bacterium | reverse complement strand
ATGCTTGTAGGACGTTTAGAATTAGTACCTGTCTTAATGCTTTTTAATGCAGACTATTGGTATTTAAAAAAATAAGTATAGAATATATAAATCATTACCTTTTAGTATCTAAATGCTTTATTGCATATTCACAACACAGTTGTACCAAATTATTTAATGATATGCCTTGTTGTTGTGCTATAGTCTGTAATTCCTGTATTAAATTAAGAGGAAGTCTAAATGTTTTATTAGTCATCTCTATTTTTTGTATTCTAAATAAATCTTTCATATTTATATTTTATGTATAAATAACAAAGATAATACACCGTATTTTTACCTATTTAAATATATTGTAATTTACACTATATTATGATACATGTATTTTTTAGGTGCAGTATACAATATTGGAGAATATCTAATGGAAATAAAGATAGTACAAAAAATTTTAGATATACTACGAGGTAAAATTTTTTATATGAATATTTACACAAAAAAAGTAATTGGAATAAAAAAAATACAAAATCCCAAAACATTAATTTTAGGTTCTTCTCAACTTGAAAGCGGATACATTGCATCAAAAGATGAGTATAACTTGGCTACAACTGCTCAAGACTTATATTACACTTACAATCTATACAATAAATATAACCAAAAAAGCATGCAAAATATAGTTATAAGTTACTCATATTTTAGTTCATTTTCTCACATACTAAAATCAAAAGAATATGCCATAATTGCATCAATTATAAAAGTTTTATCGGATATAGATTATCAAGATAAAGAATTGATGACAGAAGATATTATTAATAATGAAAAAAAAGTTCGAGAAAAATCTTGGATATATATGTTGAGATTTTTCTTTTTAAAAAATTACAATGGTAATTACAAACGTTCGGCATACTCAGAAAAATTTAAAGATGAAAATCCTAAAGATATTGGAGCAAGCATTTGCCACGCATTATACAAACATCCTCATAACCAAAATAAATACTTGGAAAAATTAGTAAAAGATACAGAAACTAAAAAACAAAAATTATTTATAATAATACCTCCTATGCCGAAAGAATATAGAAAAAATATACCTAATAAAAAAGAGTTATATTCTGAATTGTATAATATAATAAATAACAAATCTCACATTAAAGTCATAGATTTTTATGATTCAAGCTTGTTTTCTATATCAGATTTTTGTGATTTCTTACATTTAAACTATAAAGGTTCATTAAAATTAACAAAATTAGTAAAAGAGCAAATATATACTTTAACCTAGTAAAACATAATTTTTATTGAAATTTTGCACCTCAAAAATTGTTGGTGTTTTTTCTGCTTTCTTAACAAGAAGAAAGCCGTGTTGTATTTAGATTGAAAGTAATGTCATACAAGAATGACAATTAATTTTTATTTAAAAATCGTTCCGACGTTAGCAAGTGTTAACAAAGTTATAAAACCATTATTCCAAAAATGAATGAAAGCATTCAATTTTTCTATCTTTTCGTAATTTTTTTAAAGCACCGTCTTCTAACTGCCTTATACGCTCTTTTGAAAAACCTAACAGTTTACCGACTTCTTCAAGAGTTTTTGGTCTTTCTCCACAAAGACCAAATCGATTGATTAATATAAATTGCTCTTTTTCATTTAAGTTTTTTAATAATTTAGGCATACTACACCGTAAATCCGTTTTTTGAGCTTCTGCATCCGGTTGTTTATATGTTGTATTATCTGCAATATAATCCTGTATATTTAAATCATCTGTAACAGGAGTATCTAAACTTATTGGTTCCCGCATCATAGAATGTTTTATACTAATTAATTTTTTTACACTTATATTCATTTCATCAGCAAGTTCTTTATCAGATGGTTCACGATTTAATTTAAAAGATAAATCCAATAGTGCTGTTTTATATTTTTTTATTTTATCTGCCATGTGAACAGGTATGCGTATTGACTTAGAATAATTAGATATAGCTCTTATTATAGCTTGTTTTATCCACCAAGTTGCATAAGTAGAGAATTTAAATGACTTTGAATAATCGAATTTTTCTGCGGCCTTTATAAGCCCCAAAGAACCCTCTTGCAACAAATCCATAAATAATAGACCTCGTCCTGTATATTTTTTTGCAATACTAATTACAAGGCGTAAATTTGACTGTATAAGTTTTTTCTTAGCAATGTCTGCAGAAGATTTATCGCCCTCTTTTATAATTTTACCTAAAAATTGTTCATCCTTTGTATTTAAAAGTTTTGTTTTTCCTATATCTTTCAAATACATTTGCAATAAATCATCCTCTTTAGCAATACAACTAAATGTTTTTGGTTCTTTAAGCTCATCTTCCTTTTCCAAATTTTCGTCAAATAAATCTAAATTGTAATCATCAATCAATAAAGAATTTTTAAATTCCATCATTTTTATACTCCCCAACTATCTACAAAAATAATGACGATAAAAATACTTATTTGTTTCAAAAATAAACAAAAAAAAATGACTGTAGTTTTACAGTCATTTTTTTATCTGTTTGTTACTAAACTTATGCTAATGCCTTACTATTTTCAACACATTCTATTAAAGTTTCAGCAACAGTTTTTATTTCTTCATCCGTCAATTCAGGGAACATCGGTAATGACATTACAACTTCAGTACATCTTTCTGTTTCAGGAAGTGAACCTTTACCTTGACCAAGATACTCATTAACTTTTTGTAAATGTAAAGGAATCGGATAATACAACATTGTTCCTATGCCTGCTTCATGCATTTTTTCAAAAATTTCATCCCTATTAGGAATTTTAACAGTATATTGGTGATATACACAATACGAATTATCTATCTCTTGAGGAGTAATAATATCAGAACATTTTGCAAATAATTCATTATATTTATAAGCATGCTGACGTCTTAATTTATTCCATTCATTGATGTGTTTGTATTTTATTCTTAATATAGCTGCTTGAACTTCATCCAATCTTGAATTAACACCAACTTCATCATGATGATAACGAACAGCACCACCGTGATTTCTTAATGCTAAAACTCTATTTTTAATATTTTCAGAATTTGTAGTAAGTAAACCACCATCACCCATTGCACCTAAATTCTTTGTAGGATAAAAACTGAAACATCCTATATCACCAAATGAACCAACCATTTTACCATTATATAATGCACCTATTGCTTGGCATGCATCTTCTATAACAAATAAGTTATGACGTTTTGCTATATCAAGAATTTTATCCATTTCTGCCGGTTGTCCATATAAATGTACAGGAATAATTGCCTTTGTTTTTGGTGTAATAGCATTTTCTATTTTTGCAGCATCAATATTGAATGTATCAGGATTAATATCAACAAATACAGGTTTTGCACCAACCATTTCTATTGTTTCAGTTGTTGCAACGAATGTAAAAGCTGTTGATATAACTTCATCTCCGGCACCTATATCTAAAGCCCTCAATGCTAAATGTAAAGCATCTGTTCCTGAATTTAAACATACTGCATGTTTTACTCCGATAAACTGAGCAAGTTCTTCTTCTAATGCTTTATTATGCTTTCCCAAAATATATTGTCCCGAACGAAGTACATCAATTACTTCCTTTTCTACTTCTTTTCCAATTTGTTCATATTGTCTTGTTGAATTAAATATAGGTATCATTTTTTCTCCTTTTTGTATTACTATTAACTGTATATAGTGTAACACAATAAAATAGTACCTTTATATAAACTTAATAACTTTAAAATGTTATATGTTCCTTTTATATCAATCTTTCTATTTATTAAACTATTGACAAAGTAGATATATCACTATAAATTATACTTATGAACAAATTTTTTGAAAATATATCTTACTTTAGAAGTTTACTAAGTACTAAAACCGAACAACAAGTTGCAAGAATATTATTTAACTATTCGATAAAATTATCGACAGCAGAATCCTGCACAGGAGGTTTATTAAGTTCTCGTCTTACTGATATTGCAGGCAGTTCAGCATATACAAAAGAAAATTTTATAACCTATGCTAACGAAGCAAAAATTGAAATATTAGATGTTAAACCTGAAACCATTGAAAAATACGGAGCAGTTAGCGAAGAATGTGCAAAAGAAATGGCTGAAGGACTATATAATAAAACCGGCTGTGATATTGCAATTTCTACAACAGGTATTGCAGGCCCTACAAGCAATGAAGAAGGTAAATCTATCGGATTAATGTATGTTGCAATAAAAAACAAATACTCATTGGAATGTAAAGAAATAAACGTGAATCCACAGCACAGCAGAAGAATGATAAAGTATATCTTTACACAAGAAGCATTGAAATTTCTTATTGATTTCTTAAATAAAAATTATACTTCTATTAGCCAATTAACTGATTCAACAATTCAGGATGTTTCTCAATAAGCATTTTTGCAAAATCTTTTGTATCCATTTGTGTTAATACAATAGACAATAATTCCGGCGGAAGTTCAGCATTCATATTAATAAGAGTATCCGTTTGCAAAGCCATAGTACCTGCCATCATATCCGGCTTTTGTAATGTACCCATCATATCAGTATAAGCTTCTGCCGAGAACAAACACATAACTTCAGGATTTTGTTTCTGCATGTTATAAACCATTTGTTTTTTAGCATCAGGATCCATAGAAATCATTGCTTCTTGATATGTTTCTTTATCAAGACCATACAACATGTCTACTAATTTTATAGGATCTTCTTCCATTACCGGTTCACCTGTTGCAGTTTCTATCATTGCTGCAAGAACTTCAGGTGGCATCATTTGCAAATTCTTCTTCATAAATTCAGGATCAATTTCTTTATTAATAACAAATTGATTTAACTCCTTATCAGGCATCATTTCTATAATTTTCTCGATAGGAAAACAAATTGCAGCCGCATTCACAACTTCTTCAATAGATGCCTCTTTTTGCATTAAATTTAATAATTTTTCTTCAGAGAAAAAGTATAGCCCCATTCTCAAATCTTCATCACTAAGTAATTCCAATAACTCAGGCAATTGCTGTTCCGGAACTTGAGATAAAATCTGATGTTTAACGGTAGGACTATCCATACCATAAGTTTTAATAAGTGTTGCAGGATCAGATTCTAATTGACGTGCAAATTCAAGTGCCTTAGTATTACCCTGAGCAGCTTCAGCATCAATAATGTCATCAACGCTTTTATCAGAATATGTCTGCATACGCTCTGATGTTATATTAAGTCTATTTTGTATTTCATACAAATTAGCATCAATTCTTAACGACATCTTAACCCTCTATTAAAACTCTACAATTAAATAAACGTTTTTATTTTTTTAAAATTTCAGATTTTACAAAAATTGTAACATTTGTAATAATTATTTTAATTTCTTAACAGCCGTATCAATTAACCCCTTAAACAATGGATGAGGTCTTTCAGGTCTGGATTTAAATTCAGGATGAAATTGAGATGCTACAAACCAATCAAGGTTAGGTAATTCTAATATTTCCATTAATTTTCCATCCGGTGATTTTCCTGAAAACACAAGACCGGCATTTTCTAATTGCTCAATATAAGCATTATTAACTTCATATCTATGTCTATGTCTTTCGTATATCACATCTGTACCATAAGCTTTTTGTGCAACAGAGCCATCTTTTAATTTACATTCATACTGCCCCAAACGCATAGTTCCGCCATACGCTGTTACATTTTTCTGTTCCAACATTAAATCTATAACAGGATTTTCACACTCCTCACTAAATTCATGTGAATTTACATCAGGTAATTTCAGAACATTTCTTGCATATTCTATAACAGCACATTGCATACCTAAACATAAGCCCAAAAACGGAATATTATTTTCTCTTGCATATTTTATAACATTGAGTTTTCCCTCAATACCTCTTACTCCAAAACCACCCGGAACTACTATTGCTTGTATATCTTTTAAAAGCTCTTTACATTTTTCGTAATCTTTACAGTCCTCTGAATTTATCCAATGTATGTTAACTTTAGCATTATCATCATAACCGGCATGTTTTAATGCCTCTACAACAGAAATATATGCATCGGAAAGTTTTGTATATTTACCTGCAATTGCAACATCTATTGTGTATTTTGTATTATGTATTCTGTCAACTAAATCTTTCCAAGATTTTAAATCAGCATGCCTGTAATGAGTTTGAAGTAAATTTAATACAACCGCAGCTAAATTTTGTTCTTCTAATGCTAATGGAACTTCATAAATACTTTTCATATCACGGCATTCTATAACAGCATCTTTTTGTACTGAACAGAAAAGAGCAAGTTTTTCCTTTTCATCTAAAGGTATAGGATGAGAAGTTCTGCAAACTAATACTTCCGGCTGAATACCATAACTTCTTAAAACATTAACACTGTGTTGCGAAGGTTTTGTTTTTAACTCTCCTGATGTTTCTAAATAAGGTACTAATGTACAATGTATTGATATTGCGTTTCCGACACCGGCTTCTGCTTTAAACTGTCTTATTGCTTCTATAAACGGCAACCCCTCAATATCACCTATTGTTCCGCCTATTTCTATAATTAGGAAATCAGGTTTAAATTGCTCTGTTGCCTTATAAATCCTTGATTTAATTTCATTTGTAATATGAGGAATAGTTTGAACTGTTGCTCCCAAATATTCTCCCTTACGCTCTTTTTCAATAACTGTTTGATAAACACTGCCTGATGTAACATTGTTTATGTGAGATAAATTAGCATCAATAAATCTTTCATAATGCCCTAAATCCAAATCAGTTTCTGCACCATCATCCGTTACAAAAACTTCTCCGTGCTGAAAAGGGCTCATAGTTCCGGGATCAACATTTATATACGGGTCAAATTTTTGAACGGCAACAGAAAAGCCCCTTGCTCTTAACAATTTACCTAAAGAAGCACTGACAATCCCTTTGCCGAGTGAACTAACAACTCCGCCTGTTATAAATATATACTTTGTTCCCATAATATCCTCTAATCTGAATTTATATCATTAATTTATTTTTGGTACTTTAAAAAATCCATTTTCTTCATCAGGAGCATTTTGCATTAATTCTTCTTTTGTTTGCTCATAATGAATTTTATCATCACGCATTACATTCACAAAATCTATAGGATGAGATAACGGTTCAACATCATCTGTATCAACCTCATTCATCTGATCAACATATTTTAATACGTCCCCTAATTGACGTGTAAACTTTTCTTTTTCTTCTTCTGTCAACTCAAGTCGTGCTAACTTTGCAACATGTTCTACATCTTTTACTGTTATCATTTTATACTCCGTTTTTATTTTATAATATCACGAAAATATTTTTGTTGCACGAGGTAAAATTCCTAAACAATAAGATATTACTATACCATAATTTGTTATAGGAACTTGTTTTTCTTTTGCAATTATTATTCTTGAAATAATTTCTTTTCTATTTGTCATACAGCCCCCGCAATGAATTATCAAATCATAACCCGATATTTCAGGAAAATCATGTCCTGTAAAATATTCAAAGTTTAATTCTTTACCTGTTTTTTTGCGTAAAAGATTTGGAATTTTTACCCTTGCAATATCATCATCAATAGCATGATGAGTACAACTTTCAAGAACAAGTATTTTTGAATTATCGTTTAATTTTTCAATTTGTTTAGCCCCATTTATAAATTCATTTAAGTCGCCCTTTAATCTTGCAAACAGGATTGAGAATGATGTCATTGGTACATGTTCCGGTACAATTTCCGATACAATTTTGAATGCTTGTGAATCTGTAACAACTAATGCAGGAGGATTTTTTAAACTATCTAATGCATCTTTTAATTCTGTTTCTTTTACAACAACAGTTATACATTCCGAATCTAATAAATCCCTTATAGTCTGAACTTGTGGTAATATCAACCTGCCTTTTGGAGCTTCTTTATCAACAGGAACTACAAGAACGATTACAGATTTTTTATTTACTAAATCTCCTGCTATTTTAGGAGTATTAATAAAATCATCAGGAAGTATTTTTATAAGTTCTTTTTTAAATTTATCTATAATATTTTTATCTGTATAAGTTGAAGTAACAAGATAATTTTCTTTCTTTAGCAAATTATTATCCTGTTTATTTAAAACAACAATATAAGGTATTTTCAAATTATTAAATTCTTTAATTAAATCATTTTCTAATTCTTCTAATTCATTTTTATCAGTTACTAAAACAGCAACATCACACCTGTTTAATATTTTTTTTGTTTTTTCAATACGTTTTTCACCAAGTTCTGATTTATCATCAAGCCCTGCAGTATCAAGGAATGTAACCGCACCTATCGGCAATAATTCCATTGATTTTTCAACAACATCAGTAGTTGTTCCTGCAACATCAGATACTATTGATACAGATTGTGAGGTAATTTTATTAACAAAAGAAGACTTTCCGACATTAACCCTGCCAAAAATTCCTATTTGAAGTCGTAATGATTTTAGTGCTTTCATTTTAATTTATCTTCCGTTTATTATAATGAATCTGTTTCCAATTTTTTATTTTCATTTTTTATTTTACTTTTTCCTTTATACCAAAGAATTATAAAAAATAGTATAATTACAACAGATACTAATGCAACAACAAGTTCTATATATTGTTTTATCATTTCTCCAAATAACATTAAAACAACACTTACAAGAAAAAACCTTCCGGCACGTCCAAAAAAACTTGCTAATGTAAATTGCAAAACATTCATTTTTAACACACCGCTTGCAATAGTAAAAACTTTATATGGTATAGGAGTAAAACCGGCAAAAAATACCGCTATTGCACCATATTTATTATATAACTTTTCAACTTCTTCAAACTGCTCAGGGTGTTTTCTAAAAAACCAATTGAAAACAGGACGTCCGCCAAATAATCCAATATAATAACCTACTAAACCTCCTAAAATAGATGCTATAGAACAAACCAAAGCATAAAACATTGCTTCTTTTGGTTTAGCCAAATCCATTATTATTAATAAAAAATCAGGCGGCGGAACTAAAAAGAAACTTTCTATAAATGAATTAAGAGCTAATCCCCATATTCCCATTGACTGAAAATAGGCACTCATCTGTGCAAAAATTTCGTGCATATTTAATCTTCTCCAATTACTTCATATAAATAAGGTGCTTGTTGAATACTTACATTATATTGAGGGATTTCAAGAACCTTTACTACAACATTTTTATTATGATATTCGATTTTTATTATATCACCGACTTTTAACTGTTTTGCTGGTTTAGCAGGATTATTGTTTACAAAAACACGTCCCATATCTGAAACTTCATTCGCAACAGTACGTCTTTTTATTAACCTTGAAACTTTTAAAAATTTGTCTAATCTCAATTTTATCCCTCATAAAAATATTATCATAAAAATATTTTATTTCTATTTACAGGTTGGATTGGTTTCCCAATTAATAACAGAAGGGCATTTTTTATAATCTTCATTACCATTTACTAATATCCAGGCCGTACATGAAAAATCGGGATTTTTTAAGCAATTTGCAAATGGCATAATTTCATCTTTAGGTCCACCCATTGGGATTAAACCTTTATTTGTTACATAAAAACCAAATTGATCATGTCCTGCTCTGTTTACACTCTTTGGTCCATCAATATCTATATATAAAGAGCCAATAATGTGATTATTTTCATCTACGTTATCTCGCAATCCGATATTATCATTATTAATAAGTAAGCTGCTTCCGTTAATTAATCTCAAAGTATATCCGTTTAAAGTATCTGAAACAAAGCCGCACTGCTCATTCGGAGGACAAGAATTTATTACATTTAATTTTTCTTTTAATAGTTTTGCAAAATCATCTATTCTAATATTATTATCTACGGATACATATCCAAAATCTTCTATATTAAATGAAAATATCTTATCAATAATAAGTGCTGTTTCTATTTTTTTATATGTTGATTTCAATAAATCAGATACTTCTTTATCTCTGGTATTTGTGATTAAAACAGGGATTGATAGCATCGATAAAACTGCAATGATAACCATAACGACAAGCATTTCTGCTAATGTAAAAGCTCTTAATTTATTCATTTTATTTCCTTTAATTTTATTTATAATTTAACTTGCTAATGCAATAAGTTCATTTACAATATCATCATAATTAAATTTATCGTCAGTACTTTGACACAAAAATTTATTAATACTGTTCATTTTTCTTATAGCTTCATCACATTCCGGCTCAGAACCTTTAACATAAGCCCCTATATTAATTAAATCTTCATTCTTTGCATAGACAGCAAGCCAATTCCTTATTTTAGCTGCTGCAGCTCGGTGTTCTTTTGTAGTAACATCACCCATAACCCTGCTTATAGATTGCAAAACATCAACTGCAGGATAATGGTTTCGGTGAGCTAAATCTCTTGACAACATAATATGTCCGTCTAGTATACTTCTTGCTGTATCTGATATTGGTTCATTAAAATCATCACCTTCTACAAGTACTGTGTATAGAGCCGTAATTGAACCCTTATCATTACATCCTGCTCGTTCCATCAGCTTAGGCATAATAGCAAAAACACTCGGAGTATATCCTCTTAATGCAGGCGGTTCTCCTGTACTTAAGCCAACAACCCTTTGTGCCATTGCAATACGAGTAACAGAATCTAACATAAATAAAACATCCTTACCAATATCTCTAAAATATTCTGCAATGGTTGTTGCAACAAAAGCGGCTTTTATTTTTACCAAATCCGGCTGTTCTGATGTTGCTGCTACAACAACTGTTCGTTTCATTCCTTCTGTACCAAGATTTTTTTCTATAAATTCTCTAACCTCACGTCCACGCTCGCCGATAAGTGCAATTACATTTATATCTGCTGAAGTATTCTTTGCCATCATAGCCATCGTTGTACTTTTACCTACACCTGAGCCGGCAAAAATACCCATTCTTTGACCTTTACCAACAGTTATAAATCCATCAACAGATTTTATACCCAAAGATAAAGGTTCTTCTATTCTTGCACGTTTTAAAGGATTTATTGGTTCTGCGGCTGTTGAAGAATAACATTGAGATGTTATTTCTCCAAGTGAATCAATAGGATTGCCAAGTCCATCTAATACTCGACCTAATAATTGAAAGCCGGTTTTTATTTTCATTGGCTCTCCTGTATTAAGTACAAATGCACCCGGCTGAACACCATCCATTGAACCCAAAGGCATTAATAATATTTTATTTTCTTTAAAACCGACAACTTCTGCCCAAATAGGTGTATCATCATTCTTTTTGTAAATATAACACAAATCCCCTATGCTGGATTCAGGGCCGTCAGTTTCAATTATTAACCCTTTTATTTCTGTTACTTTACCTATTTCTTTTATTGTTTTTACATCTTTTATTGAAGATAAAAAACGCTCTTTGTTAAACATCTCCATTACCATTTAATTCCTCATCACTAAGGTTTTCTACATGTTGAGATTTTAACTCTTTAGAAACTTCCGCAATTTCTTCCTCTGTTACATCATCTATACTACCTTTTAATAATTTATCATCAGTTTCCGTTTCAATCATTTCATCATCTGATTTATCCATTGAATAATACTCTGACATTAAATTATCTGCAATAGCATCTATTTGAGTTTTAAGCCGACTGTCGACACGTGTTAAAGGTGTTTCTACTACAGTACCATCAGGAGATACATTTGCATCTTCTATTATTTTTATTGAACTTAATTTTGGTATTTCCTGCTTTAAATCTTCTGATATAGAATAAATTTTTTCTGCAAGTTCAGGATTTACAATAATTTTTATACTTTCTTTATCTTTTAATTGTTTAATCGCCTCTACGGTAAGTTTTTTTAGAACATCAATATCACTTTCCAATGATTTTTGACAAACCTTTCTTGATATTGCCAAAATTAAATCTAAAATATCCAACTCTGATGACTTAATTATATTATGCTTTATATCATACTGACTTTTAGTAAAAACCTCCATCGCATACATTTTATCTTCTAAAGATTTTGTGCCATCCTCATAACCTTTTTTGTAGCCATCGTCATAACCTATTTTAGAATTTTCTTCCCTTATTGCCTCAGCTTCAGATTCAGCTTGAAGTTTAGAATCTTCTATAAGTTTTTTACATTCTTGTTGTGTTTGCTCAGCCAAATCTTTTGCTTCTTTTAAAATATCACTTGCCTGCTTTTTAGTTTCATTTAGAATACGTTGACGATAATCCTCTGCTTCTTTTATCATCAATTCTAATTTAGTTTTTTCAGCTTTCAGGGGATCTTCTGTTGAAAGGACATAACTACTCCCTATTTGAACATTACTGCCCTTAATCCTAGTCAAGATATTCCTCCTGCTCGCTTTCACCACGTAATATTACAATTTCTCCGGATGCTTCAAGAGCTTTAATCGTAGAACAAATCTGTGTTTGAACTTCTTGTACATCTTTTGCCCTTACAGGACCTAAATATTCCATATCATCTCTTAACATTTGTTGAGCACGCTCTGACATGTTTTTAAATATTTTTTCTCTTACTTCCGGCTTTGTACCTTTTAATGATAAAGCAAGGTCTTTTGTGTTAACTTCACGTAAAACACGTTGAATACTCTTATCATCAAGTGATACAATATCTTCAAATACAAACATCAACTCTCTAACTTCATCTGCCATGCTTGGATTTTCAATTTCAAGAAGTTCCATAACATTTCTCTCTGTCGCACGATCAGTTCTGTTTAAGATATTGGCTAAAGTATCAACACCACCCGCTTGAGAAAAGTCTTGTACCATAACTGATGAAAATTTAGATTCAACAATTTTTTCTATATCAGATAAAATCTCAGGATTTGTAGTATCCATATCTGCTATTTTCATTGCAACTTGTGCTTGAATTTCAGGCGGAAGTACATTTAAAACTTTTGCAGATTGAGTAGGGTTTAAATATGCCAATATCAATGCAACTAACTGAGGATTTTCATTTTGAAAAGAGGTTGCAAGCTGAACAGGATCGGCTTCATTGAAAAATTGGAAAGGATTAGCATTCATCAATGTTTCTAATCGTCCCATAATTTTTTTTGCTTCTTCAGCACCATAAGTCATTTCTAATAATTGTTTTGCATAAGATTTACCACCTTGAGCAAGATAACTACTTGCTTGAAATAATCCTATAAATTCCTCAAGAATACCAACCAACGCTTCCATTGGAACTTTATTTAAGCTTGCAATTTCAAGAGCAATTTGTTCCAATAAATCATTATCAGAAATATTTTTTAAAACTTCGGATGCCGTTGCCGGTCCTAATAATATAAGCAAAGCCGCAACTTTTTGCGTTGGGGACATTGCTGAAATATTTTCACTTGTTATTGATGTAGATTTTGTCATATTTATTCCTTAATAAAAGATACTAATAACCTTGCAGCTTCTGCAGGATCTGCCATTATTGTATCATTTAATTCCATTCTTGCCCTTTCTAATTCAGGATCTATATTTGCTTCAATTTTCGGTAATGTATCAGAAGCCAATGCCGTTTCAGGTACATCTTCCGATAACTGTGGAAGCTGCGGTTCAAATTGAGGCGGCAGTTGTGATGGCTGTGCCGGTTGACCTGTAGCAGATTGAACACCTCCTGTAAAACTTCCCATTTTACCCATTACACCTCTTATAATAAACAATGCAGCCAAGCCCAATATAAGAACAACTATTAACGGTCCAAAATCCTTTGTTATATAGTTAACTGTAGCTTGTGTCCTAATCTCTTTATCCAATGCTTCTTGTTGCTGTTTTTCTTCTGCTAACGCTTCGAACTGTAAACTTGATACAGTTATTACATCTCCTCGTTCATAATTAGCACCTGATGCAGACAATACAAGGTTTTGCAATTCTTCTTTTTCTTTGTCTGTCAAAACTTTATTAACGGCAACCGCAATTGTCATCCTTTTTATTGAACCCGGAGCATATACTATTTGTTTTACTTCTTTTGATACACTATAATTTACTGAATTTTTTTCTTTTGCATAATTTAAATTTCTTGCATTAACATTAGCATTTACAGGTGCCTGATTTGGATTTTCATAAGTTTCAACTTCCGTTTGTGAACTTGTTAAAACACCTTTTTTATTATCTTCATCATCACCTACAGGGACATACGTTTCTATAGTTGCCTTTGTAGAATTAAAATCTATTTCTGTATTAACTTGGACAGAAACATTACCTTTGCCGACAATTTTTTCTAAAACCTGAGTAACTTTTGCAGAAGTTTGCTTTTCGGTATTAGACTTGAATGTTTCCATATCATTATTGTTTTTACCTGCTTCATCAGACAAACTTGCTCCGTTTTGGTCTGTTATAAATACTCTGTCAGGAGTCATTCTCGGAACAGCATAAGCAACTAAATTTTTAATGGCTTTAACTTGCGAAGCTTTTAATCTGTAACCATTTTCTAAAATAAGCATAACTGATGCTGTAGGAGCTTCGTCTTTATCCTCAAAAATCGAACGTTCAGGATCTGCTAACTGAACCCTACAGCTCTTTATACCATTAATTTTTTCAATGGAACGAGTTAACTCTCCTTGAAATATACGTTGTTTTGTTAATTTGTTTTTAAAATCTGTTGAACCTAATTGCATATCATCCAACAATTCAAATCCGGGAGATTGATTATCAATTAAAGAATTTTCAGCAACAAAAATTCTCATTTCATCTTTATCTTTTGAAGGAACAAGTATTGTTTTCTTGTCATCAGAAACTTTATAAGCTTGTCCATTCTTCTTAAAAGATTCAGCAATGTTTGCAACGTCTGTTTCAGGTAAATCACTATAAAGAACAGCCCAATCAGGTTCCATAGATTTCATTAAAAAATATGCCGCAGCAAAAATAGTTACTATAGATAATGCCAAAAGCCCAAACTTTTGAGGCATTTCTAAACCGTCCCAAAGACGTTTTATATCATCCAAAAATAATTTTAAATGGTTATTTTCCATGTTGTGAGTACTCCAATTTACCCATTATCAACAATATAATAAACCTTTTTAAGATTTTTTCAAAATTGTTAAGTTTGTGTTATATTTGGTACTTATTTTTTTCAAAAAACATAATATTTATAAAAGAAAATACCATAATAACAAGAAGAAGAACTACAGCAAGTGCTGAAGCATAACCTAAATCAAGATTTTCAAATGCACGTTCATAAATATAATAAACAATTGTTTTACTTGAATTTAATGGCCCGCCTTTTGTCATTACATAAATTTCAGCAAAAACTTTCATTGCAGATATTGCACTAATAGTTGTAACAAGTGCAATAGTAGGCATAATATGCGGAACAGTAACAGTTAAATGTTTTTGTAAAAAATTTGCTCCATCAATATCACAAGCTTCATACAATTCATTAGGAACACTCATCAAGGCCGCAAGGTATATCATCATATAATATCCTATCCCCTTCCATATTGTAACAATAATTACCGATATGAGTGAAAATCTTGTATCAGTAAGCCAGCCAATTTTTTCAAAGCCGAGATACTGCATTACACAATTCAATATTCCGGATTGAGCATAAAGCCATTTAAATGCGATTGCCGCTACAACTATTGATACAATAACAGGTAAATAAATAAGAATTTTATATAGTGTTAAACATCTTAATTTTTGATTAATTAAAATCGCTAAAAATAAAGGTATGACTGCAAGTACAGGAACAGCTAAAATCAAATATAAAAAAGTATTCCACATTACCTTGTAAAATATTGGTGAATTAATAAGCTGTCGATAATTAGCCAAACCAACCCAAGTCGGATTATATATATTAGAGTTATAATCTTGAAAACTCAAATATATAGTTTGAACAAAAGGAATAAAAAAGAACACCAAAAGCACAACTGCTGCAGGTAACAGAAACATATACGGTGCATAATTTTTATAATACTTGCTCATAGATATATTATAAGCCCGACAAACATATTACGCAAATTATTTTGTCAATATAATTTAAAAGATAAATGTCATTAGGATGAAATAATTTGTTAATTAGTAAAGTAAGCTACTTTAAAGATTTTACAGTTTTTATAATATTTAAATAAGCATCAATTTCTTTTGTACTTGATAAATAAATCTCTTTTATAAGTTCAACCCTGCTTTTGTTTTCTACATCTTCAAAATTTGCACCGAACTCTGACAAAGGAATATTAAGAACTTCTATTAACTTAAAAAAAGTTTCAAGAGCAGGCATACAAGCACCTCTTTCTAATCTTCCATAGTGTTTTTCCGCAAGTCCTGTTTTCTCGGCAATCTGCTCTTGACTCAAACTTGCTTTTTTACGATATTCTTTTAATTTTTGTCCGATAAATTTTTTGTCTAAAAACATAGCAGGTAACATCCTTATTTCATTTTTTATAAAATAACATATTGATGTTGTTTAAATAACTACTAACATGTTACATTTTATTAATAAGATACTTACATATTCCTCATTTTATGATAAGCTTAAAAAATCAATTAGCTTATAGGTACAAAATTAAAAGAGGTAATATATGAAAAAAATAAAAATAAATTTTTGTGATTTTTATTCGAAATTTGATAAAAAATCTAGTTTTTTATATAAAATACTACAAAAATTTTATATAGTTGAAATATCAGAACAACCTGATTATTTATTTTATTCGGTTTTTGGTATAGAACATACAAAATATAATAATTGCGTAAAAATCTTTTATACAGGCGAAAACATAATTCCTGATTTTAATGAATGTGATTATGCTATAGGATTTAATGATATAACATTTGAAGATAGATATATAAGATATTTGTGTAATTATAATTCGGATTTAACAAGGAAAAATATTTCGAAAGAACTGATAAACAGAAATTTTTGTAATTTTATATATAGTAATGGAAGTATGGGTGAAGGTGCAAAATTAAGACAAGATTTTTTTACAAAATTATCAAAATACAAGCATATCGATGCTCCCGGCAAAATATGTAACAACATGATAGCAAAAGAATTAGAACCACGATTTGGAGATTGGTATAAGAGTAAAACTGAATTTCTAAAAAAATATAAATTTACAATAGCATTTGAAAATTCTCAAACTAATGGTTATCTGACCGAAAAATTTTTTCAACCAATACAAGCAAACTCAATACCAATTTATTGGGGTGCTTTAGACATTAGTAAGGATTTTAACACAAAAGCATTTATAAATTGTAATGACTATAAAAATTTTGATGAAGTTATTGAAAAAATAGAATATCTTGATAATAATGATGAAGCATATCTTGCAATGTTAAAAGAACCAATAGAAAAAGAAAATTCAAGATTAAAAAATCAAGATGAAAAACTTGAAAAGTTTTTAATAAATATTATTAAAAAAGGAAATAAACCGTTTGACAAAGACCCCATGAGTATTCGTAAACGTTTAATTTATACTAATAATACACATCAAAAAGAGAATATTATATCAAAAATTTTTTCTATACAAAATGAATATACTAATGGAAAAAAACATAAAATTATTAAAATTATGGGATTTAAAATAAAAATAGCCACAAAATAATATTGAAATACATTAAACATATAACTATTGTAAGATATTATAATTTATTTTATACTTATCCTATGACAGAAGAGATTGTTTTAGATATAAAGAATTTGAATGTAGAATATAAAACTAAAGGTACAGTTTTTAACGAAACTCGAACTGTAAATGCGATTAATAATTTATCGCTGGAAGTTAAGAAGGGTGAAATTTTAGCAATTGCAGGTGAATCCGGCTGTGGAAAATCTACACTTGCAAGTGCAATTACACGACTTATACCTATTAAATCAGGAGATGTTTTTTTTCATGGCATAAATATATTTAAATTAAATCAAAAACAAATGAAAATATATAGACAATCTCTACAAATGGTTTTTCAAAACCCTTATTCAAGTTTAAATCCAAAAATGAAAATCAATGAAATTATGCAAGAGCCATTGAAAATTAATAGTGAATTATGCACGTATTCTGAAGATGGAAGACCATTATATGAGTTTTCTCAATTAGAAATTAAAAAAATTTTATTACAGGTACTTGATACCGTTGGTTTAGATGCAGATGTATTAGACAGATACCCACATGAATTTTCAGGAGGTCAGCGTCAGCGTATAGCAATCGCAAGAGCATTAATATTAAAACCGGAATTCATAATTGCAGATGAACCTGTTAGTGCATTGGATGTGAGTATACAAGCACAAATAATAAATTTATTACTAAAATTAAAGGAAGAATTTGATTTGACTATACTTTTTATATCACATGATATGAATGTTATTCGTCATATTGCAGATAGAGTAGCCATTATGTATTTGGGAGAAATTGTAGAATCAGGAACAACCGAACAAATTTTTAACAATCCTAACCATCCATATACAAAGGCACTGCTTAATTCTGTACCGAGTTTAAAGAAAAAAGAAATATCCGTTGATTTAAAAGGAGATTTACCATCACCAACTAATTTACCTTCAGGATGTAAATTCCATACAAGATGTAAGTATTGTATTAATGTATGTATTGATGAAAAACCTGAATTAAAACAAATACAAGAAAACCATTTTTCAGCTTGTTTTATGAATGAAGAAAGCAAATATTATTAAACAATCACATATAAACTATTTAATAAAAATTTTATTTATGTTATAAAAAATATATATAGATATTGAATAGAAATGCCTCTGTAGCTCACGAGGTGAACGAAGTGAAACTCAAGCGGCTTGTCCGCATTTACCAACTGAGCGTCAGATAAAAAAATTAAAATTGAATAGAAATGCCTCTGTAGCTCAGTTGGATAGAGCGATTGCGTCCTAAGCAGTGCGTCGTAGGTTCGAATCCTATCAGGGGTATTTTTATTTTGCGTACGACGCACGGAATGCAGACAAGCTGCGGAACCTCACAAAGTTCGGTTTGGTAGGTTCGAATCCTATCAGGGGTATTTTTATTTGTTTGTACAATATATATAACTAAATTGTAGATACACAATATTTTTAATATAATAAATTTATGAAAAAGATTGTTGTACAAGATAAATTTATAATATTTATATTTATTATAATATTTATTTTACTTTTTAGTATAACAATGATTGTATACCCTGATAATAACAATATTACAGAAAAAAATTGGTACATAAGAGCAATAATATTTGGTATTTACGGAATATTTTTGTTTTTTTACAGCTTAAGAGAACAAATAAAATATATTATGTTATTAAACAACAAGATTATAATTAAACACAGAAAATTATTAAAATCTCAAATATACGAGATTAATAAAAGTGATATTTTGGATTGTAGAATGTATGTTTATAGAGGTAATATATATCTAAATTTTAATTTAAATAATGGAATGAATTTAAAAATTAATCATTCAATAGTAACTCCGTCATTAATAGAACAAATATCACAAATTTCTGATTTTACGGATAAATTTGAATATGTAATTTGCAAGTCAGATTTTCCAAATAATGCGGATATTTTTGAGAAAATAATTAACAAAGATAAAAAAATTATAAAACAGCAGAATATAATTTATCTAATACTTGCAATTGCATTTTCATTTCTTGCATTATTAATTTTAATATGCTCAATATTAGGTTAAAATTTATTCAAAATATTAACAAATATATTTAAAATAAAAAAAATATTGATTTTTAAAATTTATGGATTAATATAATAGATGTAAGGAGAAAAATCTTTACGCAAAAAGAGTTATCGCGGGATAGAGCAGCCTGGTAGCTCGTCGGGCTCATAACCCGGAGGTCGTTGGTTCAAATCCAGCTCCCGCAACCATTTTAAAAGATTTCACTTTATTAAGTGAAATCTTTTTTTAATGAAAAATAAAAATTAGAAATATATACATAAGTTATTTACTTATAATAGTTTGTTGATTTATTAAATATAAAATTATAAAATACTTATATGAGTTATTCAATTGACAGAATAAATAGTTTTCACCCAATAGAAAACCTTGATTTATACAAAGTTCGAAAGGTTATGACTTCAAGCGAAATTTCCAGAACTGAAAAAATTCAATTTATCAAAAAAAATCATAATGAAATTAAAAATTTGGCTAAGGAAAAAATTTCTTGTTCGGACTTTAAATCAATAATGGACAAGAGGCCTTTGAAACTTTTTAAACCAATTAAAAATGCATATACAAAAGCAGGAGATAAAAAAATTCTTGCTATAGCACTTGGTATAAAACCAAGCGAAGTTAATAATTACATTGAAAATGTAACCCAAGAGATTAATAAAACATCCGATTTGAATAAAGCTGGTATAACTAAAGATAATTATGAAAAAATTAAAACCTATGTTTACCGACATGGAACAAAAGGACAGGTTATAAACATTCTCGATTTTGAGTTATCTCATACAAAAAACATAGTAACAATGCTATACGAAACCCTTGATTACCATTCATGCGGAGTTGCAAATTATTTTCTTAGACCTATACACCGTTTTGATAACAATACTTTGATTAATATTTATAATACTATAGACCGAAATTTAAGACAAAGTTTCCATTCAGGTATGATTTCCGAAACTAAATCTCTAGAGACATCAGAATGGGCTCTTGCAAGAATTTATGAAATACAAAATAACCAACGGCTTCTTAATGCAATAAAATTAAAAAAAACATTAGAATAAATTTTAAATTTTTTATTTTTTTTAAACTATATTTTTACCACCCCTAAAATAAAGGATTTCAGCGGTATATTGTTAAGTTTTGTAAACTTTGTTTAAATATAACATTCATAGTGGAAATACATCTATATAAGTTAAATAAAAAATTTGAGGTTATGTATGGCTACAGCACAAAATTTAACAGGATATAACATTACAAATAGAGATATAATTTTCAATCAAGCAGAAATGCCATTTTTAGATAATTTTTTATACGATAACAAACAAGAATTTTTGGCTAATAATAATTTTGAGGAAACAAATTTTATAAATGAAAATATTATTTCTGCTAATTTTGAAAATACACAAGAAAAAGCTTGCTACAAAGATGAAACTAATATTAATATGATATTAAACTCTGTAGCAAGCTGGGTTACAACTGAAGGTACAAATGACGGATTTGATATACCTGAATCATTTGTAAATGAACAAGCAACCGAAATAATCATTTGCTACAACTATGCAAAATAATATACTATTCAAATAGACTAATAAGCAATAGCAAATTTTAAATGTATTTGACAGACCTTTTATTGAAGATATATACTTTAATAAAAGGTCTGTTTATATGTCTGACTTACAAAAATATGTTGAATATCTAATTTTTATTAACCAAAAAATAAACAATTTTTTTGAAAAACAAAAAGAGTATATTAAATGTCAAAAAGGGTGTGCTAAATGCTGTCAAAATGCAGAATTTCCCTATAAAAAAATCGAATTTGATTTATTAATGGAAGGATTTAAAACATTATCCAAAGATAATCAACAACTTATAAGAGAAAGAGTAAAAAATTTAAAAGAAGAACAGAAAAAGAGAGAAGATAAATTTGAATACACTTGTCCTTTTTTGATAGATAATATTTGTTCAGTATATGATTTCAGAGGTATAATATGCCGTTCATTTGGCTTAATGTTCAATCGTGAAAACAATACACCCGGTATTCCATTTTGCATATTTGACGGTTTAAATTATTCAGCTCTATTAAACAAAGAAACAGGAAAAGTTATAACCGAAAAATATAAAGAATTAGGTTATAAACAACCTCCTATTGCATTCAACGTAAGCCATAATTTTTTAACAGATGAAGCTATGGCAAAGGGGTTTGGATTTACTTTCGGAGAAACGAAACCAATGATAGATTGGTTTGAAGATGATTTTTACAATATTTAATTCTAAATATCGAAGATTATTTAATAATTATATGCCATTAAATCCATTCTTCATAAAGTTTTTTTGTGTAATCTCGATTTGGATTATCATTAAAAGCTTTCATTGCAAATTCCAATTTTTCCATAAATTCAGTTTTTGTTATTAACTGACTAAACGTATTCACTAACATATAATGATTTTTAATGTTTCCTGTCATTAACATTGATTTTTTTTATAATGTATAATAAAATAATACAAGAGGTTTTAAAAATTTTATGCATTTAGGCACTATATTT
Source organism: uncultured bacterium (assembly GCA_902776035.1). Taxonomy (GTDB): domain Bacteria; phylum Cyanobacteriota; class Vampirovibrionia; order Gastranaerophilales; family Gastranaerophilaceae; genus UBA6984. Next base: position 47,600 of record CACYOO010000008.1, on the reverse strand, counting down.
AATTTGTTCATTATAGCATTTTTGCTCTTATCAAATGCTTTTTTTGTTGCATCAGAATTTTCGATGGTTAGAGCAAGAAAAACAAGAATGGAAGAACTATCTAAACAAGGTAATACAACAGCAGATGTTGCCTTAAATCAAATTGATGATTTAGATAAATTTGTTGCCTCTGTTCAATTAGGTGTAACAATTTCAAGTATCGGTTTAGGTTGGGTTGGAGAATCAACTATGGCTCATCTTATTGAACCTTTGTTTGCATTTCTGCCTAATCTCGCTCAAAATATTGCAACACATACATTATCAATATCTATTGCTTTTGCATTAATTACCTTTCTACACGTTACGATAGGAGAACTTGTACCAAAATCAATTGCATTACAATATACCGAAAAAACTGCATTAGTGATAGCAAGACCAATGCAGTTGATAACAACAATTTTTCTACCTTTTATATGGTTATTAAATGGTTTTGGAAATTTATTGTTAAAGTTATTACATGTGCCGCGTCCGAAAAGTTCTTTAGCTCATTCTACAGAAGAATTAGACATGTTGGTAGATGCAAGTTTCAAAGAGGGTGTTCTCAATGAAACAGAAAAAGAAATGCTTCATAATACTTTTAAATTTTCCGATTTAACTGCAAAAGAAGTTATGATACCAAGAACAGATGTTGTTTGTGTACCAAAAGATATTACAAAAGACGAAATGGATAAACTTGCAAGTGATAACCAATATACAAGGTATCCTATATATGAAGATGATATTGACCATATCATCGGCTTTATACATGTAAAAGATTTATATGCAACATATTTGAAGGGTGAAGCATTTGATATAGAAAAATTAAAACGTCCTATATTATTTGTACCTGAAACTATTACACTCGATAACGTAGTAATGGAATTTAAAAAATGTCAAGGTCAAATGGCAATTGTATTTGATGAATATGGTGGAACAGCAGGTATAATAACATTAGAAGATGTTTTTGAAGAAATATTCGGTGAAGTACAAGACGAATTTGACGGAGCAGAAGAAGTTGACATAAAAGAGATAGGTGAAAACAGCTTTGAAGCAAACGGAATGTTACGTCTTGATGAAATGGCAGAATTCTTCAAAAAAGATGAAGAAGAATTTGAAGAAGAAGACGTTGATACACTTGGCGGAGTTATATTAAAATTACTTGGCAGAAGTGCTAAGACAGATGACTCTGTTGATTGGAAAGATATGACATTGCAAGTTAAAGAAGTTGATGGAGTAAGAATAACTAAAATTTTAATTGTTAAACATTACCCTGTAGATGCTCAAGAAAGCGAACAAGAATAAATGAAACATGGCTTATTCATAACATTTGAGGGTGCGGACGGATGCGGAAAAACAACTCAAATAAAACTTTTTACGGAATATTTACAAAAAAATGGCTATGAAGTTGTATTAACAAGAGAACCCGGTTCAAAGGGTTTGGGTGAAAATATAAGAAAAATATTACTTGACTATGACGGAGAAGTTTCACCTGTTTGTGAATCATTTTTATTTTTAGCAGACAGGGCTCAAAATGTTGATATAATTGTCAAAAAAAATATTGAAAAAGGTAAAATAGTCATAAGCGACAGACACATTGATTCTACAGTTGCATATCAAGGTTATGGCAGAAAATTAGATTTAGAACAGATTAAAGAACTTAACAATATTGCAACAAGCGGATTAAAGCCGGATTTAACATTTGTTTTTGATATAGATATTGAAACATCTATGCAAAGAGTCGGAAAAACAAAAGATAGAATGGAAGCTTCAGGAAAAGAATTTTTTGAAAGAGTTCAAAACGGCTATTTGGAAATAGCAAAAAATGAGCCGAACAGAGTTAAAGTTATCAACGCAAATGATACAGTTGAAAATATAAATAAACAGGTTATAAGTTTATTTGAAGATTTGATAAATTAATACTATAAATTATAAGCGATATAACTGCATATATCAATTAAAATTGATGGAAATATACCAATTATCAGAGTTATAGCTGCACATGTGTATAAAATTACAACAGGAGATGAAGTTTTATGCATTATAATTTCATTTTTTACATTCGAATTTTTGTCAAACATTAATTTAACAACATTTGTATAATAAAAACCCGCTGCAACCATTGTAGAAACTAAAATTATTAAAAAAGGTAAGAAAACAACCCCCGATTTTATAACTGCTGAAAACAAATACAATTTAGCAATAAAGCCGGATGTAACAGGAAAACCTGCAAGACCAAATATACAAATAGCAAATGCAAGAGTAAACATAGGATTTGTAAATGCAAACCCCTTAAACTCATACAATTTTGAAGAATAGTTTGAATTTTCAAGTATAATAACTGCCGCAAATACGCCCAAATTCATAAATACATAGGTTATTAAATAAAATAACACTGTAGATAAATTATAAACAGACATCAAAGACAATACAAACAGCATATAAGATGCATTTGCACTTGAACTGCAAGCAAGCAGCATTAATATATTTTTTTGCCTTATAGCAAGAACATTTGCCCAAACAGCAGTTATAACAGATAAAATAATCAATATAAACGGTAATTCAAATGAAAAACTCAGTGAAAATGCCAATAATCTTGCCATAACCGTAATCATTGCAATTTTAGGTAATGTAGCAATAAAGGCGGTAACTGATGTCGGAGCACCTCTATAAACATCAAGAACCCAATTAGCAAAAGGTAATACGGCAAGTTTAAACAGCAATCCTGATACTATCATTATAATTGAAATTGTATATATTACATCAGGTTCATGAGATAAAAAGTAGCTGTTTATATCACTAAAATTAAAACTTCCCGTTGTTCCGTACAAATATGAAACTCCAAAAAGATATACTGCTGTAGAAAAAGAATTTGTAATTAAATATTTAAATGATGCTTCCTTAGATAAATAACCCTTTTTAAATGCAATTAAAAAGTAAGTTGCAAAGCTTAATAATTCCAATGCAACAGTTAAAGCTAAGAAATCATTTGCCGATATAGCAAACATTGAAGCAAATACGCCTGATAAGAGTAATGCATAAAACTGAAATGTTTTATGACTTCTTTTTGAAACATTATTTTTTGAAAGTAAAATAATTATAAATGCGGAAATAAGTATCAATGCCTTAGCAAATACAGTAAAAGTATCAGATAAAACATTATCATGAAATGCATAATATATCGGTTCTAATTGAAGTTTTTGCAAAGAAAACATTGATATAACAACACCAAAAAGAGCAATCCATTTTGATGCTTTGTAAAACCGAACATTATAAAACATTGAAATAATTATTAAAACTAAAATTGTAAAAATCAAAAAAACTTCAGCCAGCATAGAATTAAAAATATCATATATAAAATTCATCATAATTTATCCCCCATAAATCCCTGCAATAGTTCTCACAACAGGCATAAATACATTTATAAGCACCATAGGTAATAATCCGAATAAAAATATAACAAAAGAAAATACAGTTAGTACAAAAAATTCGTGATTAGACAAATCTTTTAATTTTTTCCAGCGTTCTTGAATTTCTCCATAAAATATTCCATGTAAAAACCTTAAGGAATAACAAGCAGATAGTATCAAAACCAAAATTGAACACAATGTAATAACTTGTATATAATAATTATTTAATATACCTGACCAAAACGAACCGAAAAACGATAAAACTTCTCCAACAAATCCAATTGTTGAAGGAACACCCATACATGCAGCAATAAGCACAAGTGTAAATCCGGAAATTCTTGGAATAACTTTTACTAAACCACCAAGTTGAGTTATTTCTCTTGTATTAGTTCGCTTATAAATTATTCCAACAACATAGAATAACCCTGCAGATGTTATACCATGTGCAATCATTAAAAATATTGCTCCTGTTAAACCGATTACATTAAGAGAACACAACCCTAAAACAACAATTCCCATACTTGATATACTTGAATAAGCTACAATACGCTTTACATCAGTTTGTTTGTAAGCTGCAATTGCTGCAAATAAAATATTTATGAAAGATAAAGCGACTATATAAGGTACAATCATCATAAAAGAATCAGATAAAACCGTCATATTAAATCTTAAAATACCATAACCACCCATTTTTAAAAGTATACCTGCTAAAAGCATACTTACAGGTGCAGGAGCATCTGTATGAGCATCAGGAAGCCAAGTATGGAAAGGCACTAACGGTATTTTTACCGCAAAACCAAATAAAATTAAAATAGAAGCTATCAATTGCAAATAAACAGGTGTTAATTCTACATCAAGATTTAAATACTGTATATCAGCAGATAATTCGCCCGTTGCGATATAATTGAAAGAATAAACCATTAATAAGCCCAAAAGCATAAATAAGCTTCCGATGAATGTATAAAGTAAAAACTTCATTGCAGATTTTTTAGCTTTACCACTTCCCCACAAACTAATTAAAAAATACATAGGTATAAGTTCAAGTTCCCAAAATAAGAAAAACAAAAACATATCTGTTGATGAAAATACACCTAATACTGCGGTTTCAAGTAAAAATATTAAAGAAAAGTATAATCCGTGTTTAGATTTAATTATTCCCTTAGTTGCAATACAACTCATAAGTACTAAAAACGAAGTTAGAATAACAAATAAAAGGGATATGCCATCTAACCCGAAAGACAAATTTATCCCTAATGACGGTATCCAGTGCTGTCCAAAAAACGTTATTTCAGTCGGATAATTCACAATCAATTCATTATTAAAAAATAAGTAAAATAAACAGGTATAGACAAAATGCATGCCTGCAAAAGATTTTGCTATCCTTCTTGTCATAACTTCATGCCCGTAAAAAACAGGCAATAAAAAAATAACTGCCATTACAAGCGGTGAAAATACCAAAAGCTTTAACGATAATATATTTGTTACATCCATATCATACCTCTAGAAAATACATTATTAAGTTATAAACAAGAACAAGGCCGCCAAAGCTTGCCGTTATAATAAGTAAGGAATACGCAAGATAACTCTGTAAATTTCCTGTCTGCATCTTTGAAAATATTAAAGAAGAAAATCTTGTACAGAATGTTGACATATACACTATACCATCAAATATATAGTTATCTATATAATTTACCAGATTAGCAAGTTTTTTATAATTTCTTACAATTAGACCGTTAAAATCTTCAATATAAAAAGCATTATAAGATATATCATACAAAACAGGAATACGTCTTACAGTTTTGTTGTTTATATAAATTAGATAAGCCAAAAATATTGCGGAAATTGAAATAAGATAAGATACTATTACAAATAAAATTTCGTTAGATTTAGGTAAAACAAACCATAATAATACAACAAATACAGCAAGAACAGCAGGCGAAAAATTCATCAACATAGCCGGCTTTTCTACTTTAATATCTTCAAAATTTGCTTTACCCTCGAATACTGTAAAGTATGCCCTAAATAAGTAAAAAGCTGTCATAAATGATATTATTAAAAATAAAATTGCATAAATATAATGTTTTTCATTTATTAAGTTTCCTAAAATAAGTTCCTTAGAAGAAAATCCTGCAAACAAAAGTCCGCTTAAAGATAAAGCTCCAATCAAAAAGCAAGCAGACGCAATTGGAACATATTTTCTAAGTGCTCCCATCTGTCTGATATCTTGATTTTCGTGCATTGCCTTAATAACGATACCTGCTGATAAAAATAACATTGATTTAATAAATGCATGAGCAGTTAAATGTATCATTGAAACAGTAACAGAACACATACCGAGTGCAACAAACATTAAACCCAATTGTGCATTTGTAGAATAAGCGAGTATTTTCTTTATATCAACCTGTGTTATAGCAGCATAAGAACATATCAACGAAGTAATAATACCAATAACCGCAATTATTTGTAATACTGCATCATTTAAAGAATAAAGAGGATATAACCTGCATAATAAATATACACCTGCTGCAACCATAGTAGCAGAATGGATTAAAGCACTAACAGGAGTAGGACCTTGCATTGCATCAATTAACCACGTATGAAGCGGAAATTGAGCAGATTTTGCAACTGAACCCAATATTAAAAATATACAAATTATTATAAATATACCGTCTGAAGTACATCCGTATATTTGAGCAGAAATAGTATTTATACTTGAAAAAGGAATTGAAATTAAATCTATTCTTCCTAAATTCTCATATAAAACAAAAGCCGCAGTTATAATACCTGATAATAACGAAAAATCACCAATTCTATTCATAATAAAAGCTTTTTTAGAAGCGATTTGAGCAGAATTTTTTTTATACCAAAAACCAATCAATAAATAACTTGAAATACCTACAAGCTCCCAAAACACATAAGTTTGAAACATATTAGGTGCTAATATAAGCCCTGACATTGAAAAAGTAAACAAATTCATATAAGCAAAATATCTCATAAAACTTTTATCATTTTGCATATAGAAATAAGAATATATCTGTACAAGAAGCGAAATAAGGAATACAACAAGTAACATCCAAGCTGATAAACCGTCAACATAAACACCAATATTAAATCTAACATCACTTAACGTTATAAAAGGTACAATATGTTCAAAAGTAAAACCCTTAGTTATAGTTGTTTGTGCAAATACAAATATAGAAAAAATAAGTCCGTATAAAGTTGACAAATAGGTCAATCCTGACATAAACCTTTTTGATTGCATTACTGCAAAAAGTTTACCAAAAAGTATTATAACAAATACCCATAATGGAACTAAAATAACAGTACCTATATTATTTATAAAAAAATCCATTATCCCTTTAACTCCTTATAAGCTTCAATATCAACAGAATGCTTTTCTTTGTACATAAGATAAAATATTAAAAGTGCAATAGCAATTTCAATTGCACCAATCACAACATAAAAAATTGAAAAAACATATCCGTCCAAATTTACAAAATCATTATATGAGGCAAAAGCTATAAAATTAATATTTACAGCTGTAAGCATAAATTCAAGACAAATAAGTATTTTTATTACATTATGAGAAATAATAACTCCCAATGCTCCTATTAAAAATAGAACTAATGCTAGAATTAAATAATGATATAAACCAATATTAAAAATCATATTAACCATGTTTTTTCTCCTTAACAATATTGAAAGTTGTCAATCCAACGACAGTAATAAGGATTAAAAATCCTAACAAAATAAATACAATACCATAATCACAATATAAAACTTTCGATATGGCAGAAAAAGTTTCAACACTGTTAAATACAGGTAAAACCCTATTAAAAATCATATCTGCAAGCTTATTAATATGCATAGTAAATTCAACCGTATACCACAATATCATAAATAAAACCGCAGCAGATACAAACCCAATTAAAAATCTTGGAGATAACACAATATTAGGAATTTTTTCTTTATCACCTGCAGAAAACGTAATTGAAAATAAAAGAAGAATAGGAACAGCAACACCATATACCATAATCTGTATAATAGCATTATAATCCGCACCCAATGCAAAAAATATTGCACCTGATGCAAAAAATACAATCACAGCAAAAATCAAAGAATACATAATTTTATTAGAAAGCAGAGTCAAAAAAGCAAACACCACTAAAGTGATTGCAAAGCCATAAAATGTTATACTGTTTATAATTTCAATTTCACTCATTATCTTTTTTACCCATTTCTATTTTTAAATCCTCTACTTTGTCTGTTGCAAGTTCATACTGCTTACTCATACCTATTGCGGATTTAGGACAATAATATTTACAATTACCGCAAAATATGCATTTTTTATAATCAAATAATATTGTTTTTTTATTACCATCTTTAAAAATTTCAACTGCACTTGCAGGACATACTCTCATACAGGTTTTACAACCTATACAAGCATTTTCATCAAAAGTATGTTTACCTCTAAATCTATCAGGTATTATCGGTTTTTCATCAGGATATTCAACAGTAACAGCCGGTTTAAAAGAATGTTTAAAAACTGTAAAATGTCCTGCTATTAATGATTTTATATGAAATAATATATCTCTCATCATATTACACCACCATTAAATACTTTATAACCATAATTAAAGCAAAATTTACTATTGATAGTGGGAATAAAAATTTCCACGATAATAACATTAAGCCCTGTGAATTTAATCTCGGTAATGTCGCCCTTACAAGCATTACAAGATAAACAAGTATAAATGTTTTAACTAAAAGCCATATAACTTGTTCAAAATAAATTAATAACTGCAAAAATTGGAAATTACTTCCAAAAATTAATTCAGAAATATATTTGTTACCAATAGGCAAATACCCTCCTAAAAATATAGTTGCCATAAATGCACACATAACAAATAATGATGCATACTCACCTAAGAAAAACAACGCAAATCTCATTCCTGAATATTCTACATTATATCCTGCAACAAGTTCACTCTCCGCTTCAGGCAAATCAAACGGACATCTGTTCATTTCTGCAATTGAACATATAAACATAATTATAAAACCTGCGAAACAAGGAACTATGAACCATACAGATGATATTTGAGCAGATATTATATCTTTTAAATTTACAGAAGATGCTAATGCTGCAACACTTAACAGAACGAACATAATAGGCAATTCATAACTTATTATTTGAGCCGCAGCACGAATTCCACCCATTAAAGAATACTTGTTATTACTTGCATATCCTGCTAAAATTAAACCAATAACAGGTAATGCTGCAATTGCAGTATACAAAATTGCACTGGTTGAAAAGTTCATAAACACGAACTCACTTGAATAAGGTATCAATCCCCACAAAACCATAATCGGAACAAAAACCAGAATTGGAGCTGCATTAAATAAAAATCTATCAACACCAACAGGATTAATATTTTGCTTGCATAATAATTTTATAGCATCGGCAGTTGTTTGTAATACTCCGTTAAAGCCAACTCTATTCGGGCCTTTACGTTGTGTAAATACGGCAAGAATACGTCTTTCAAACAAAACCAGAAATAATACAACAAGTATTATAGCCGCTGCAATTATACAGAATGGAAATATTGGAAAAGTAATATCTCCAAATATTTCAGGTATACCATATTTATCTAAAAATTGTATATATAAAAAATAAAGATAATTCATTATCTGTCAACCTCCGGAAGTATCACGTCCAAAGAACCAAATATTGCCATAATATCATGCATGGAGTGTCCTTTTAATATTTCAGGCAACATTTGAACAAGATAAAACGAACCAGTTCTCCATTTTACCCTGTATGGTTTATTTGTACCATCAGATTTTACATAACAATTTAAAAGTCCTCTTGGAGATTCAACATAAGTTGTATATTCACCTTCAGGTACTTTTAAGGCAACAGAATTAACTTTTGCTGATATTTCACCTGAATTATTTTTCAAATAATCTACACATTGTCTTATAACTGATAAACACATCCTCATTTCTGCAATTCTGACTTTATACCTTGCAAAAGTATCACCATCAGTTTCAACAGGCGGTTCAAAATCAAGTTCATTATAAATTGAATATCCGAATTTTTTTCTAAAATCAAGATTAACACCTGATGCTCTCAAACAAGGACCTGTAATAGAATATTTCAATGCAGTATTTTTGCTTAAAATACCTTTATTTTTTGTACGAGTTAAAAATATAGGGTTAGAAGTGATTATTTTTTCATAATCATCTAATTTAGCAGGCATTTCATCTGTATATTTTAAAATTTTATCCAGCCATTCTTTTGTAACATCAAATCTTACACCACCAAACGTAAAATAGTTGTACATCATACGCTGACCTGTTAATTCTTCAAACAAAGACATTAACGGTTCTCTATCTCTAAAACTGTAAAACAGAGGAGATGTTGCACCTAAATCTAAAATATATGTTCCAAACCACAATAAATGAGAGGTCATCCTGTTCATTTCCATGCATAACACTCTAATATATTCTGCTCTTTTAGGAACATCAATATTACAAATATTTTCAACAGCCGTAATATATGCATAAGAATTAAAAAATCCGCTTAAATAATCTACTCTGTCAACCATTGGCAAATATTGTAAATACGTTCTGCTTTCTGCCGATTTTTCAAGTCCTCTGTGCAAATAGCCGATAACAGGAGTAACTGATACAATATCTTCGCCATCAAGTTCTGTAACAAGTCGAAGTACCCCGTGTGTTGACGGATGCTGCGGACCTATGTTAATTTTCATTGTTTCAGTCATTCCACACCAACCTTTCATCCTTCATTTCATAAGATTTAAGTAAAGGATGACCTAACCAATTTTCAGGCATCAATAACCTTTTTAAATTAGAATTTCCGTCAAAATAAACACCAAATAAATCATATATTTCACATTCATCAAAATAAGCTGATTTATAGATATTAATAACTGATTTTGCATTTGAATTAAAAGTATACGTTGAAACCTGAGCAGTAGTATTCAATGATGTTGAATAAAGCTGATAAATAAGTTCTATTTTATCATTTAAGTCAACCGCAATAATTGATGTTAAAATATCAAATGAATATTCAGAATTTTCTTTTAAAAAAGTGAGTAAACTCACAATATCATTTTCATTAGTTCTGATTTTCCAATCTACATATTCAGTGTATGGAAATTTGTTTTTTATTGTTTCAAAATCAATCATTTTTTTCCACTCCTAAATAGTTAATTTGAAAATCATCATCCGACACTAAAATTTCACCATCATGCTTTAAATAAGAAGTATGTTTTGAAACAAAATTTGCTCTATTTAATATGGATTCTTTTCTTATATTTTTTTGTAATTTCATTAATGCATCAATAAGAGCTTCCGGTTTTGGCGGACACATAGGAAGATATATGTCTACGGGTATAATTTTATCAATACCGTTTACAACAGAATAACTATCACTAAACATTCCTCCGCCGCATGCACATGCTCCCATTGCAATAACATATTTAGGTTCGGCAATTTGTCCATACAATTTTAATAAAGCAGGAGCCATTTTATGTGTTATTGTACCGGCACAAATTAATAAATCAGCTTGTCTTGGACTTGCTCTGAATACTTCTGAACCAAATCTTGCCATATCATAATTTGATGCAGTAGATTGCATCATTTCAATTCCACAACACGAAGTAGCAAAAGTTAAAGGCCATACGGAATTTGAACGTCCCCAATTTAAAAAATAATCTATTGCTGTTACAATGACATTCATTTTTGCCACCTCAACAAATTCTTTTTTACGGAATAGTAAAGCGTAAACATTAGCAATAACAAAAAGACAAGTCCTTCAATCAGCACATAAGATTTAAATTGAATAAAATTTATAGCCAAAGGGAATAAAAGGATTGAGGCAACATCAAAAATAAGAAATAAAACCGCATAATTTAAAAATTTACAATCAAATTTTACAGGTGCATCTCCAAAAAGTTTCATACCGCATTCATAGGTTGAATTGTCTGTATAATCAGAATGATACCCGACAACAAATGCTGCAACAACAGATGCTACAGCAAACATGAATGCTAATACTATGAATACTAATAAGAAAAATAAGTTATTCAAGATAATTATCCCCGTACATTATTAATAGTAACTGAAATTCTTTCTATATAACAGTAGATGTTGTGAATTATTAAGTTAAATTTTATAAAAAAATTTTGATAATTTTATTATGCAATTGTCTAAATATTTGTAAAAAATTTTTACTAACATAATATTAAACAAAAAGGTTATAAAAAATTTTCAATGTTTATGTTACCTTATTATTGTGAAGAGAATTATTTATATCATTTTATTTGTATTAATACTTGCGTTGCTTTTAAAATCTTGTATAAGGCGAGATATTCCTGATGCAGATATAAGTAAAACAAACGTGTTAAAAACTGAAAATACCGTTAATTATCCTCCACCGGCTCAAACTGTAACATTAGACGGTATAGATTATTTACAAGCTCAAACGCCAATAGGAAAATATGGCGGAGAGCTTATAACATCAACTATTGGTGAAGGTCCAAAAACATTCAACATATTTTCTTCAAAAGATGCAACTTCAAGCGAAATGTCAGGACTTATGTATGATGCACTATTCTCAACAAACCCCCAAACAGGTGCCGTAGAACCGAAATTGGCAAAAAACTATGAGATAAAAAATGGAACTGTATACATTGTAAACTTAAGACATGGTTTAAAATGGTCTGACGGAGCTGAAATAACTGCTGATGATGTAATTTTCACTTGGAATGAAATTATTTTAAAGGGTTTAGGTAATACATCAATAAAAGATGCCGTAACTATTGATAAAAAACTACCTAAAGTAATCAAAACAGGGAAATATCAAGTTCAATTTATTATTACCAAACCGTTTGCCCCATTTTTAAGAATAATAGGAGCTCCAATAGTACCAAAACATATATTCAAAGATGTAGTAAAAAAGGGAGCAAAGGAATTTGACTTATTTTATTCTACCAATACACCACCTGAAAAATTTGTAGTTAGCGGAGCTTTTAAATTAAAAGAATATGTAGCTGCTCAACGTGTAGTTTTTGAACGAAATCCTAATTATTATATGATTGATAAAAAAAATCAAAAACTGCCTTATCTGAATAAATTGGTATATCTTATTGTTGGAGATTTAAATAATGAAATATTAAAATTTGAAGCAAAAGAAACGGATATAATATCTCTAAAAGGTTCAAATGTTGCACGATATAAAGCTAAAGAAGCAAATTCCGATTACAAAATATATAATATAGGTTCAGATACCGGTACAATGTTTATAGTATTCAATTTAAACAAACGAAAAAATGCGGATAACAAATTTTACGTTAACCCAAAGAAACAAATGTGGTTTAATGATTTAAATTTCAGAAAAGCAGTTGATTATGCAATTGACAGAAAAAGTATGGTTCAAAATATAGCAAACGGAGTAGCTGCACCATTGTTTACAGCAGAGAGTTTAAATTCCGTATACCTTAATAAAGATATAAAAGGACATAACAGAAATATGGCTCTTGCAACACAATTACTTTATAAAAGCGGTTTCAAGTACGGAAGAAATCAAAAACTATATGACAAGTATGACAATAAGGTAGAATTTGATTTATATACAAACGCAGGAAATACAGAACGTGAAGCATTAGGTGTTATGATAAAGCAAGACCTTGAAGATTTGGGGATGTATGTTAATTTTAAACCAATTGAATTTAATTCACTTGTAAATAAAATGACTTCAACTCTTGATTGGGATATGATAATAATGGGGCTTACAGGTTCTCCACTAGAACCGCATGACGGTAAAAATGTATGGTATTCTAACGGCTCTCTGCATTTATTTAACCAAAGAACTTCTCGTGATACAAAAGATGACCGTCTTGATTTTGAAAAAGAACTCGATACCATATTTGATAAAGGTGCATTAGAAACTGATTTCAAGAAAAGAAAAGAATTATATGACAGATATCAGCAAATAATATATAATCAAAAGCCAATAATATATTTATATTCTCCAACACGTATTGTTGCAATAAGAAAGAAATTTAAAAATATATATCCTTCACCACTATCAGGTGTTATATATAATATAGAAGAAATTTATGAGGACAAAAACTAATGCAGATAATATTTTACATATTTAAAAGAATATTACAGGCAATACCACTGTTAGTTTTGGTATCATTAATAAGTTTCTTTATAATACGACTTAGTCCTGTTGATCCGTTAGCAGAATTAAAGCTTAACCCGTCAATATCGCAAGAAACATTACAAGCTGAAAAAGTCAGGATGGGGCTTGATAAACCTTTAGCCATACAATATTTATTATGGGCAAAGGGGTTTTTAAAAGGAGATTTAGGTGTAACAACAACAGGAGAAAAAGTAGCTGTAAAACTTATGGAACGAATACCTAATACTCTTTTGCTTACACTTATTGTAATATTTATGACTTGGATTTGCGGACTGCCTTTAGGTATACTTGCAGCAATTAATTGGAAAACGACATTAGACAGATTTTTAACAGTATTAACGAGTATTGGAATGGCAATACCATCCTTTTTCTTTGCTATTTTGATGTTAATATTTGCAGTAAAAACCTCTTGGTTTCCTGTAGGTGGGTTAACATCATACAATTTCAATGAGATGGGATTTTTTCATCAAATATGGGATGTAACACGTCATTTAATTTTACCTGTAACTGTCCTATTTACTATTTCTTTAGCGGGCTTACAAAGACAAATGAGAGCAAATATGCTTGATGTTTTAGACAGTGATTATGTAAAGTTTGCTCGTGCTAAAGGATTAAGCGAAACACAGGTAATTTTCAAACACGCTTTAAGAAATGCGGTTAATCCTATGATTACCCTATTAGGTTTTGAATTTTCAGGGCTTTTATCAGGTGCTGCCTTAACGGAATATGTATTTCAATATCCGGGATTAGGAAGATTAATATTGGAAGCAGTTATGAAATCTGATATAAACCTAGTAATGGCATCACTAATGATAGGTGCAACAATGCTTGTTATAGGAAATCTCATTGCAGATATTTTATTAATATTAACTGACCCAAGAATAAGGGCAAAGGCATAATTTATGATTAAAGATATAATAAAAGGAATATTTAAAGATAAATTTGCAACAATAGCTTTTATTGTTCTTATATTTTTATACTTATGCCTATTATTTGCAGATGTAATAGCACCTTATACAAAAGACTTCAGCGATAGAAATCTTTCCTATGTACCGCCATCACCTATATTTACAATTGATGAAAACGGTAAAATTTCCAAGCCATATACCTACAATTATAAAAGAGAATATGACAAAGACCTAATGCAAACGGTATTTAAACTAGACAGAAGTCATAAATATTATTTAAAATTTTTAGCAAGAGGTGAAGAATATGATTTCTTAGGCATAATACCTATGAATAGACATATCGTAACCGTTGATGAAAATGGAAGACTATACTTATTAGGTGGAGATATAAACGGAAGGGATGTATTTTCACGCTTACTTTTTGGCGGAAGAATTTCTATGACAATCGGCTTTTTAGCACTTCTGGTTTTGTTTCCGATAGGTTTGCTTTATGGTGGTATTTCAGGATATTTTGGCGGAATGACAGATATACTTATGATGCGATTTGCAGAGGCAGTTATGTCAATACCAAGTTTTTATTTGCTGATAATACTTGCGGCAATTTTACCTGCTAATATGACAAGTACCCAGAGATTAATACTAATAGTTCTAATTTTAGCACTAATTGGCTGGGCGGGTTTTGCAAGAGTAGTCAGAGGAATGGTTTTATCTATTAAAAATAGTGAGTTTGTACAATCTGCAAAAATGATTGGTTCATCGGATTTACGCATTATTATAAAAGAAATACTACCGCAAACAACAAGTTACGTAATAGTTGCAATGACATTATCAGTTCCGGGATATATTTTATCTGAAAGCGGTTTAAGCTTTTTAGGATTGGGAATTCAACAACCTGATGCAAGTTGGGGAAATATGTTAAAAGAGGCACAGGAATACACAAATATATTATATAGACCTTGGCTTTTAACACCCGGTTTTTTAATTTTTGTTGCAGTACTGTCATTTAACTTAATTGGTGATACAATAAGAGATGTATTAGATCCAAAAAGTAAAGTAAGATAAAAATGATTAATCACGCAATATGTTTAATAGTATCAGCAATACTTGGATTTGCATTGGGAATTGAAAGAGAATTAACAAATAAACAGGCGGGGTTGAGAACTCATATTTTTGTATGTTTGGGCTCTTGTGTTTTCACCTTGTTATCAATTCATGGTTTTCCAACTTTTGCAATAGGAGATAATTATTTTTCAGGAGCAACAGGCGTAAGAGATACGGCAAGAATTGCAGCACAAATTGTTACCGGTATTGGTTTTATCGGTGCAGGCACCGTTTTAAGAAACGGTTCATCCGTACATGGACTCACAACTGCCTCAACTTTATGGATAGCTGCTGGTATAGGTATGGCTTGCGGTGCAGGAGAATTTGAAATTGCTATAATAGCAACCGTTATAAGTGTTCTTGTTCTTGTAGGTATAAAATGGTTTGAAAAAAATATACTTGCAAAAAGAAAAAGAGTAAATAAAAAACTTCGCCTTTCATTAAAGTGTGAAAAATGTAATGTCAATGATATTCAAAACTATATTATTAATGAATATCCATACTTAAATGAAATTAAAAAAGTGGATTCTGATATTGATAATGATGCTAAAATAGTTGTAGTTATAAATGTAAAAGACAACAATCCGCTGCAATCTGTTTACAAAAACATTGAAAATGTTAATGGTATAAAATCCATATCTATAAGAGAGGACGATGAGTAATCATTTAATAAGAAAAAAACTTAGCAGAGATGCAAAAGATTATTTAAGAACATTTATTGTTACACTTATTGTTGTATTGTTTTTTTGCTTATGTAATGTTCTTTATATGTTGCATAACGTTTATAATTATAAAGATAATCAATCTCAAAATGTAGATGCAGCTTTTGAATCATATTTGGTAGACATTTTAATTGATAAAAATAAAAAACATGCTTTAGCTGAACCAAAAAATTACTACATAAACATGCGTTTAGGAGTTTTATACGGATACAAAAAAGACTACATAAATGCAGAGAAAGAATTAAAAAATGCAATAGAAAAAGCTCCAAGAAACAATCTTTTACCAACATTACGACTTGCAAAACTTTATGTATACGAAAACAAGCTTAAAGAAGCTCAGGACCTTATTGACAATAGACCTGATACACAAAATAAAAATTTACTTAGTTTAAAAGGCGATATTTATATGCTATTAGGAGATTCCTACGTAAAACAGGGATATTTATTAGTAGCAATATCAAAATATGAAAGAGCTGAATTGTATTATTCTGCAATAAAAGCACCTCAACTTAAAGATTTATCAAAAAAATATATTAATGCCTGCATAAATCTTGCTGATAATTACGTGTCATCAAATAAAGTTGATGAGGCACTACAAGCATTAAAAAAAGCTTATAATAAAAATCCTAAAGATGTAGAATTAAATTATAAACTTGGTCTTATATATTCTGATAACGATATATATAAAGCTTATGATTATTTGACTTACGTTAGCAAACAAAAACCGCAAATTTTAAATTTTGATGCATATTACGAACTGATAAATAAAATATCAGAAGACAAAATTAATAAAGGTGAAATAACAAACGGACAAATGTACAAACAAAAAGCCGAACAATATAAAAAATTTGTACAAAATAATTTACTTTATAAAAAAGATTTATTTTTTGACAAAATAAAATCAGATGTAAAATATGACCTGGCTGCTAAATCATACCTGATAAATTTGCAATTTAAATTACAAAATAATTCCGGTTTAGATATAAATAATTTATCTGTAATTAGTGTATTTCAAGATAACGATACAGAAATCTCTACACAAAATCAAAAAATAGCAACAGAGAATAATGTATTTAAAGCAGGTATAACAACACCTATTATAACAACAGGTGCAATAGAAAAATATAAAAACTCAGAAAGTAATAATATAAAAATTACAGTTTACGCATATAAAACTCCAAAATATGTTATCAAATTATATGAAGAAACAATACCTAAGCCACCAATAAATTAATATATACAAATACCTCTGTTGGCTAATTTCATTTTTATTTTTTAAAATTAAAATAAATAATAATGAAAAGAAGGTGAAATATGGTAACTAATGAATTATACAGAATTCCTGTATGCGAAATGAAAGAATTAAATAACTTATTTATAGAATTAACGGCAAAAAATTGTAATCAGCACTGCAAACATTGTTATATCGATTTTCCTATAACAAAAGCAAAAAAAGATTACATCTCACAAGAAACCATAAAAACAGCATTAAACGATACAACGCAGGAAAACATTTACTGTATTTATTTAACAGGAGCAGAGCCGATGCTGCATCCTGATTTTAACTCAATACTAAGAATGTGCTTAAAAAGAACAAATGTATGTATATGTACAAATGGTTCTTTCCTAAATGAAAAAAAAGTCAGATTTCTAAAAAAAGTTGAAGATGAATCAACAAATGAAATAATATTTATGCTTCCTATAGACCATTATGAAGAAATTAAAAATGATGATATAAGAGGACGCGGAGCATTCAGACAAATAATACATGCATCTCAAAAACTTGAAAAATATGATTTTAACCCTATTTATACGGTAACAAATTTTTATAATGAAAATGAAAAAACATTAATAGAAGGATTAAAAAAAGTTTTTCTATCATCATCCGTACAAGTACAAGATTTTAACTTTCAAATAAACAAATACTATAACAAATATTCAAATAAAGACAATATAGTGGAAAACTTCAATCAAAATCACATCGACTGCAGCTGCGGAAGAATCTTAACCGAAAAAGGAGTATATTCCTGTCCGTTTTTAGCAAATGATTACAGAGGCCGCATGGGAACAGACTTTAAAAATTACAGCAAAAAAGTAATGCTTGAAACACCATTCTGTTGGACTTGCTCAAAAAACAAAGAAAACATGTTCTCAATAAATTATAAATATTTTAATTCATAAAAAAAAGCCCTGTAAAACAGGGCGGAAGAATGAGCAATCAAAAGAGTTGAGGATTTACAAATATATAATAAAACATAAAGTCGGATATATCATTAACTAAAATATCCGACTTTTAAATATAAAAATTAAACATAAAGTATTACATTGGTAATTTTGGTTGATATGTTAAAGCCATATAACAAAAAACCATAGAACAAAAACCTGTTATTACAGTATTTTCACCCTGAAAATTCATAACAAAACCCTCTATAATAATTGCAAATACAGCTATTACCATACTAGTCCATCCTGCCTGAGTTTTGTTAAAACATCTTCTAAAAATAATAAATCTGATTGTTAATGCAAATAACACCGCAATAATAGCAATAGATATTGATATAAACATAAAAAACCTTCCTGTAAACAAAGAGGATACCTAAAATATTGGGTATCCTCTTAAAAAATTTAATTCAAAAGATTAAACTACTTAACCATTTCTTTGAATTTTTTACCAGCTGTGAAAGCAGGAACAGTTTTAGCTTCAATCTTCAATTCTTTACCTGTTTGAGGATTTCTGCCCATTCTAGCTGCACGTTTGCGTGGTTCGAATGTACCAAAGCCAACTAAAGTAACTCTTTTTCCTTTAGATACAGCTTTTTCAACTGTTTCTAATGTTGCAGCTAAAATATCTGCAGCTTCTTTTTGAGAAACTTTTGCTTTTTTTGCTACTTCTTTTACTAATTCTTCTTTGTTCATCTTTAAACCCCTTTCTAAATTGGTAAACAAATATACAACACTTCTAAGATTCATGGAAAATCAACATCTATGTGTACCTATCTCCTGTATCTCGATTATATGTTGACTACGTATTTATTATATCCGCAAACTTAGCTTTTGCAAGCATTTCAGCCATTATTAATTAATAAAAATTTACATTCTAAACTTACAAACATATATTAACACTGACAAGCAACCGTAAAAGGTTGTTATACTTGCTTTTTGACTAGTCATAAAAATCTTGTTTAATTTTTGCAAATCTTATATTTGTATAAAAATATTTTAAAATTTGATAAGCATTATATCCTTGTTTTGCTAAATTATTAGCACCATGCTGGGACATACCAACACCATGCCCGTTTTTTTTGATACCATCATCAAATGACGGAACAGAATGTATATAAGGTAAATCTTTTTCCCAAGTTTTTGACTGTCCTCCTGCTGATGCAGAATAATAAGCAGGTATAACCTTTAAACCATATATCAAAACTATTCCGTAAGAATCTTTTACTGCCTTATTTGTTTGTTTAGTTTCAGCAGATGCACCGTTGTAAGCTTGATCTTCAGGGGTATCTTTTAAGTCATAACCGTATTTGGCACGCTTACCCATATTTGCTGCCGCATAACTTCTTGCTGCAATTGCTTGTGCCTTATGTGCCTCATATTCCCAACTTGAAGGCATTTCCGCAGGTACTACACCCTGTATATAAGATTCCATATCAAGCTTATTAATAAGTGTTAAGTGTTCATTTATATTTCTTATTACAAAAGTACCCCTGTACCATTTATTTTTTGCACTTACAAATCCTTGATTTATCGGACGAATTATAACCTCATCACTATTTAATGTGTAATAATTTCCCGCAACTTTTATAACTATTGAATTACCATACGGTTTAAAAATATAATTACGCATAGGATCAATTGTATATAAAACTTTATTCGTCTTTACATCAATAATATTTGCATAAGTAGAAGCACCGACATTTAATTTGCCAACACCTGTTATTAATCCAATCCTAATTGCATGAACAGGTTGAATAAACATACATAATATTATTATTGTAAAAAATAACCTAATTTTTGTCATAAAAAAATACTGTCTTTCAGACAGTATTATAAAACAAAACTATATAAAAGTTAATTTTAAGCTTTTTTATCTTCATCATAAGGTTTAATACCCAATTTATCAGATATCCAACCACCTAATTTTCTTGCATATTTAGGAGCATAAATAGTTGCTAAAGAATATGCAACACCTGTAATCAAAGCAGGAACTTGTCCCATACCCTTAGTATTTTTAGCAAAAGTATTAACTTTTGATGCAACATTATTTAAGCATTTTGTATTGTTAATAAACTTAGGAACTTCATGCAACATAACATGTTTTGCCGCAAATTTTGCAGACCAACCTAAAGTTTCTTCAATACCCTTTCTGATAGGAGAACTTGAAGTTGCAACTTGAACGGCTGATTTAACCATACCGATTTCATCCCCTTGTTTTGCAACTTTAACAAACATTCCTACATTTTTTAAAGAATCACTGTTTTCAGCAGTTTTTTCAAAAGAATCAACAACACCTCTTGCAGCTTCACCCCAACTATTGTTAACTTTTGCAAGCTTTTCAACAACCTTAACTGTATTTCCTACAACAGAAACAGCAGCCATTTTGTCGCCATTTGTGGCTTTCTTTAAATTTCTTATTAATGATATTGATTCTGATATATAATTTGATGACATTTTCTTTTACTAACTTTCTTAACCCCAATAATATTTAACTTTACCGTCCTCAGTTTTATGGTTATCAGGTGGTGTTTTAGATTTTGCTAAGCCCAATTTATCTGCAACCCATGTTCCGGCTTTCTTAAATGCCGCCTGACCTAAAGCAGAACCTGCACAGAATAATACACCATAAACTATTGCAGGCACAGGATGCAAAGCTTTATCTTTGGTACAGAACTTCTGTAATCCGTTATTTAATTTATTAATTCCTTTTATATTAGCTATATCTTTAGCGTATTTTACCATTGCTCCTTCTGTTATAATCATACCCATAAAAGAAGCAGTTTCCTCAAGAAAAGCTCTTGCCGGAGTATCAGACTGAACGGTTCTAGCAAATCCGCAAATGGCTGAAATAGGATCAGTATGTCTTGATAACTTTACACCCGCTCTTACAGCACTTCCGATTTTTGAACCTTGTGTAGCTTTATCGAAAGTATCAACAAGTGCCTGACACAACTTTCCGGCAGCTGTTCCTGATTCCTGTGTAGCTAATTTTGTTATAACTTTTGTGGCATGTCCTACTGTTGAAACATGTCGCAATATATTTCCGCCCTTTGCGGCTCTAGCATTCTCTGCTAACGATACTAATGATGCAACATAATTTGCCATTTTTACTACTAACCTTTTCCTTGTACAATGCTACAAATCCCGTAAAACATGAAAAATGCTACTTTTCAGAGAAAATTTAACATATATTTACATTTTCTACGATACTTGTAACAGATTTATTATATCACCGTTCTACACAAATTTTTAAATTGTTACAGTTACACTTAATATTTTGTAACTTTTTAGGTATATATATATTATCTGAATTAATTTGATTAATAGTATTTGTAAGCTTTTCAACATATTCTTTTTTTAATTGTTCGTTTAAAGTAATTTTATAATCCGTAAAATTTTTCAAATCTATATATATAAAATTAAGTGTATTATATTCTTTTATTTTTTTATCAATACAGTATAAATAAATCATTGTTTGGAAATCATAAATAGGGTTCTTGGGAATACTTCCTGTTTTATAGTCTAATATATAGTAATTATTTTTGTCTTCTACAAGTGCATCCAACCTTCCGCCTATCCAATACTCCTCAATTTTAGCAGAAATTTGATATTCACTTTCTAGAAATTTCATCTTAAAATATTCAGAATTTTTTAGATACATCCATGCATTTAACTCACTTTCACTTAAAGATTTTTCTAATTTTAATATGTCAGCACCTTTTATAAAAAAATTTGCAAGAGCATGTATTTTTTTTCCCTTTTCAAATGGTGCATTACTTTGCGGCATATTAAATTTTTCAACAAAGTTATAAAAATACTTTCTTGGGCATTCAGAATAAATTTTTAACATTGATGGATAAAATATCGTCATAAATACACCATAAATAAATTAAATATAATAAATTTAATTATAACTTGTTTTTGAAAAAATATATAATTGAAATTTGACAAGCCAAAAATACTAATATAACAATATTTTACGTTAGCACTGTAAATTTTTGTAACAATTTTAAGGCATGCTTGTAACATGCTTCATGTTATTGTTGTAACATGCATGTACAACTATCCCCAAATCTCCTCCCAAGATTATGAAATTTGGACAGCAGCATTAGCTGCTTTTTTTTTGCATAAAATTTTACTTGCAAGTGTATTTTCAAATGATATAATCAATAACAAAAGTGTTTATTATTTTAGTAAAAAGGAGAAATTATTATGCAAGAGCTTGAAAAGCAATTTCACATCCATTGTGTAGAAGGTGATGTAGGACGTTACGTTTTATTACCCGGAGATCCCGGAAGATGTGAAGCAATAGCAAAATTATTTGATGATGCTCATCACGTTGCACAAAACAGAGAATACAATATATATACAGGAACATTAAACGGAGAAAAAGTAAGTGTTTGCTCTACAGGTATTGGCGGACCATCCGCATCTATTGCAATGGAAGAATTACACAATATAGGTGCAGATACATTTATTCGTGTAGGTACTTGCGGAGGTATAAACCTGGATGTTCAATCAGGTGATGTTGTTGTTGCCACCGGTGCTATCAGATTTGAACATACATCAATGGAATATGCTCCTATAGAATACCCTGCAGTTGCCAACCTTGATATTGCTGTTGCATTAAGAAAAGCATCACTTGCAATGGGAAAAAGAACTCATACAGGTGTAGTTCAATGTAAAGATGCATTTTATGGACAACATAGCCCTAACAAAATGCCTGTATCTTATGAATTGCTAAACAAATGGGAAGCTTGGAAACGATTAGGTGTTTTAGCATCAGAAATGGAATCAGCAGCATTATTTGTTGTTGCAGATGCCCTAAAATGCAGATGCGGTTCTTGTTTCCATGTAATATGGAATCAAGAAAGAGAAGCTGCCGGCTTAGACCAAAAAATGAGTGAAGATACATCTTCTGCAATAAAAGTAGGTGTTGAAGCTTTAAAACTTATAATTGAAGAAGACAAGAAAGCCAAAGCTTAGATTTATAAGATAAGATAATTTAATAAAATATAAAAAGAGATTACTTTTATTAAGTAATCTCTTTTTAGTTAAAACTATTTAATTTTAATTATGCAATGCCTAATTGACGCATTGGCATAGGTTTTTTACCCATTTGAGCAGCACTTGTTTGTACAGTACCATCTTGAATACCAAGACCAACTCCACCAAATCCATCATGTATACCACCAAAAGGATTTGTAGAAGATGCACCGTTAATACTTTCTGTAGGTTTTGTACCTTCAACTTTTCCTACTTGAAACGGATTACCCTGCTGTGGGCCACGAACTTTCATTGCAAATGGATTTCTTTGTAAAGATAATGCACTAATATCCAATTTAATATCCTTTCATCTCTTACTCTTATATTAAAACAAAATGTTAAGCAAAATTGATAAAAAACTCATGTTTATTTACAATTCTTTACAAAATATTTTTCATATTGAATTTAATTGGTGTTCCTGATACAATTTACAGGATAAATAGATTTTTAAGAGGTACATAAAATGAAAAATAGAGTTTTATTATGCATTATGGATGGTTGGGGAATAAGTAACGGTTCAGACAAATATAATGCGACATTATTGGCAAATCCAATAAATTTTAACAGATTAAAGAAAGAAGGAATTTACACACAAATACACGCTGACGGTGAATATGTCGGCTTACCTAAAGGGCAAATGGGTAATAGCGAAGTAGGGCATCTTAATTTAGGTGCCGGACGTGTTGTACATCAAGATTTATCAAAAATTAACAGAGCAATAAAAGACGGTAGTTTTTTCACTAATGAACAAATTTTAAATGCTATTGAGCATACTAAAAAATATAATTCATCGCTCCATATATATGGATTGGTATCAACAGGCGGAGTTCATTCATCATTAGAGCATTTATTGGCTTTAATCCAAATGGCAGCCAAAAATGGGCTTACAAAAGTTTATATTCATGCATTTTTAGACGGACGTGATACGCCTCCTGCAAGTGCTTGCACATATTTACAGCAAGTTGAAGATGAACTTAAGAAATACAATCTTCCTCAAATTGCATCTGCTGTAGGAAGATATTGGATAATGGACAGAGATAATCGCTGGGAGCGTGTTGAAGAAGGTTACAACTGTTTATTATTGGGTGAAGGTAATAAAGCAGAAAACGTTATTGCCGGTGTAAAAAAATCTTATGAAGAAGGTGTAACGGATGAATTTGTAAAACCAATAGTTGCAGGAGGAGAAGAAACAAGAATACACGATAATGATTCAATAGTTTTCTTTAACTACAGACCGGATAGAGCAAGAGAAATATCAAAAGCAATTAACTTTGAAAACTTTGATGGTTTTGAAAGAAAAGCTGTAAGAAAAAATCTTTATTATGTAACATTCACTCAATATGATGAAACATTCACATTTCCTGTAGCTTTTGAAAAGAAAAGACCTGTAAACATTTTAGGTGATGTATTGCAGCAAAACGGAATTAAACAATTCAGAACAGCTGAAACTGAAAAATATGCACACGTTACATTTTTCTTTAATGGAGGGGATGAAGTACCTGCAGAACTTGAAACAAGAAAGCTTGTACCATCACCAAAAGTAGCTACGTATGATATGCAGCCGGAAATGAGTGCTCATGAAGTTTGCGAGAATGTTTTAAACGCTATTGAGAATAAGGACTACGGATTTATTCTTGTTAACTTTGCTAATCCTGATATGGTAGGACATACAGGAGTTTTAGAAGCAGCAGTTAAAGCTTGTAAAACTGTTGATGAATGTATTGGCAAAATAGCTGACAAATGCAAAGAATATGGAGTTATAATGTTATTAACCGCTGATCACGGTAATGCTGAAATGATGTTAAATGAAGAAACAGGAAAACCGCATACGGCTCATACAACAAATGAAGTTCCGTTTATTTTAATTAACTCTGATAAGAACATCGAATTAAAATCTGATGGTGCGCTATGTAATGTTGCACCGACAGTTTTACATTTAATGGGATTAGAACAACCGGCAGAAATGGATTGCGACTCTCTTATAAAATAGTATTACAGTTATAAAAATTCAACAAAAATAAAGGATAATAAATGACAGAAACAATAACAGGTAAAGGTTTGGATATAGATTTATCATTCAAAAAAAATAATGTTGATGAATTATTTTTCAACTTGAGTGAAAACCCTGAAGGATTTAAAAATAAAGATTTCAGATACACATTGAGTTTAATTTATCAAACGGTAGAGGATGAATTTAAAGATATATTTTTAAGTCCAAATGCACCTGTTCGTAATACTGACTTCTTTTTAGTTAATAACAATGGTAAACAATCATTTTTTGTTACACCGACAAATAATTTTCAATATTATTTAAAATCAAAGGGTTCATTATTCAGATGTTCTTCAAGTGTAATAGGAGATAAAGTGGGCTATGCACTTTCTCTTGATTTAGTTTTGGATTATTTTGGCGGATTTGGTGAAATTGTAGATTTTGAAGATATTTCCTATACGTTTGTTTATTTAAATAAATTAACTCAATTTGTTATGAAATTAATTGAAAAGCTTTATTTTATACCTACAGTAAAACGTAGAGGACAAATGTTCAGAATAGTTTATGAACCAATTATTGCAAATAAACAATTGGCACGTATTATAAATCAATTTGAAGAAAATTTACCTGATAATCTTTTTATACAAGGTGAAATGCCAAAAGATTTTGTAAAGGATTTTATTTATAATTATTTAAATTATGTAATTTATAAATTTTTAGGAATAAAGGCATACAAGTTTAAAAATGTAAAATCAGGTACATATTTAATAAAAGACCTTGAGCAAAAATCGACAATGAGAGGTAACGATTATGCCGAATATTTTGCTCAATGGTTTGACGAATTATATTTGGGTAAATATGATGTAATACCATTCTTTAAAATTAATAAGATTAATGACGAAGAATTTGAATTAAAAGTACACATCAAAAACAGAAAAACTGATGAAACGGCTCTAATAGATGATTTATATACAAAAGATACCGTTTTTGACGTTTTATCTTCAGATATAGCAAAAATTGTCGAAAAACAATTAAACTATGCATCAAGATATATGCCTGAATTGGAAAAACTATTTGAAGATGAAGACAAATTGTCGTTAACTCTTGATTTAGGTGAAGTATACAAAATAATTACACAAACAGCATATTATTTACAAAAAGCTCAAATAGAGGTTATCCTACCTGAAGAATTAGTTCATGTTATTGTTCCAAGAGCTTCTATTAATGCGAAAGTAAAAGCATCACGCTCCGGAGATTTGTCGGATATATTCAATACAGTTTCATCGGGCAAAATTTCATTAGACGATATTTTAGAATTTTCCTACGAAATAGCTCTGGGCAATGATAAAATGCCGTTAGAAGAATTTCAGGCACTTGTAAAAGATTCAAAGGGTTTAATTAAGTATAAGAATAAATATATATTAATTGATGAAAATGAAAGCAAGAAATTATTTGAAAAAATAGCAAAAGCAGACCATAGTAAGATGACAAGAATGCAATTGTTACAAGCAGCAATGGCAGGTCAATTGGATGAGTATGATTTTGATTATGATGAAGCGTTTGCAAATATATTAAAAGATTTTACAAAGCCAATAGAGGTAGAACCGCCAAAAGAATTGAAAGGCGAGTTAAGACCATATCAAAGAACCGGTCTAAAATGGTTATGGACAAATGTTTCGAAGGGCTTTGGATGCTGTATGGCAGATGATATGGGATTAGGTAAAACTATTCAAGTTATCAGCTTAATATTAAAATTAAAAGAAGAAGATAAACTTAAAAAACCTGTACTTGTAGTTTGTCCGACAACCTTAATGGGTAATTGGATGAAAGAGTTACAAATGTTTGCACCTTCACTTAAAGCCGTAACATATCATGGATTAGACAGAAAACTTGACACAAATGTTGATGTCATTCTAACAACTTATGCCATTATGAGAATTGATGTTGAAGAATTAAAGAAAAACTCTTGGGGAATGATAATTGTTGATGAAGCACAAAACATCAAAAACCCTGATACAGCACAAACTCTTGCAATTAAAATATTAAAATCAGATGTTAAAGTTGCAATGACAGGTACACCTGTAGAAAATAGGTTGACAGAATTATGGAGTATTTTCGATTACATAAACAGCGGATACTTAGGAACTTTAAAAGAATTTCAAAAAAGCTATGCTATTCCTATTGAAAGATTTAAGGAAACATCTCGTGCATCAAAATTAAAGTTATCAGTATCTCCTTTTGTATTAAGAAGATTGAAAACAGATAAGAATGTCATTTCAGATTTACCTGAAAAAATGGTACTTAATGATTACTGCTATTTGACTAAAAATCAAGCTATTCTTTACGAAAAAACATTAAATGAAATGATGGAAAAGATAAGCGGATTTACAGGTGTAAACAGACGTGGAAATATATTTAAATTGATTACTGCATTAAAACAAATCTGTAATCATCCTTATCAATTCTTGAAATCAGGAGATATGAACAAAGAATCTTCAGGAAAAACAGAGCAATGCATACAATTACTTCAAAGTATTTTAGAAAATGGTGAAAAATCATTGATATTTACTCAGTATAAAGAAATGGGTGATATTTTAACTCATATTATAGAAGAAGAATGTAATACAACACCACTGTTCTTTCATGGTTCGTTGAATGTAAATCAACGTGAGGAAATGATTAATAAATTCCAAACAGATAAAGATACTAAGATAATGATACTTTCATTAAAAGCAGGCGGTACCGGTTTGAACTTAACAAGTGCAACAAACGTTATACATTATGACTTGTGGTGGAATCCTGCTGTTGAAGACCAAGCTACAGACCGTACTTATCGTATAGGACAAGATAAAAATGTTATGGTACACCGTCTTATAACATTAGGTACATTTGAAGAAAAAATTGACGAAATGCTAAAATCTAAAAAAGAACTTGCAGATATGGCAGTTTACGAAGGGGAAAAGGTTATTACAGAACTTTCAGACGAAGAAATATACGAAATATTTACTTTATCGGCTTAATAATAAAATTTGCAATAGGTTTAATTTTACTTATGTAAAATTTACTAGGATAACAAAATTTTCTTTATGTATAAGTTAAAATAATAAACCTGTTTAAGTATAATTAAAAACTTAAATTCCTAAAGACATTCTGTTTAACATAGATATCATATCTTGTCCTGCATACATTGATGAACTAGCCATTTCTATTTCTTGAAATCTTGTTTTTATATCTTGAAGCTTGAAATTCAAATCTTCAGGAGTAGCATTAACTTTTTGTGTTGAACTTAAATCTGTTTTCGAAGCATTTTGTTTTGCAGTAATTTCTTTAATTTTAGTTTCTATCTTTTCTATTGAAACTTTCAAAGAATCATTTTGTGAAATCGTAACACCAATTTTACCTGTCAAGTCTTTTATATCAAGAGTAAGTTTTGCTTCTTTTTCACGTATAGATTGCATTTGATAATCGTAAGAACCCATTTGTGAAACTTGATGATTAGAAGAAGCAGCTTGTGCTTTTTGTTGTTCTTCAGCTTGTCTTATTAATTCTTCTGCTTGTTGTTTACTTTGAACTTTTGATGGATCTATGCCTAAAGCTTTTAATTTTCTAATAGTTGCTTCATCAAGATGAGCTCCTGATGAAATGCTTGAAACTGCAGATATTGAATAATTTATTGCTGAAAAATTTATTGACATACACACATCCTTTATTACCTTACAAAATACATATCGACATATACTTTGAAAGCTTTAGGATTTGTTAACAAATTTTTACAATGAAAATAAAAATTTAAATATTAAATATAATTCAGCAAGCTAATGTCCATAGTTTGCGACATCATAGAGTAAGATGCCTGCATAGATTGATAAACCGAATACCAATCAGATATGGCTGATGGTAAATCAGTATCCTGTAAATTTGATTTCAATTGCGTCAAATTAAGAACATCATTATCGTATGCAGTATTCATATCCTCAAAACTACTTCCAAGAACACCTACTTTTGTTCTTGATGCAGTAATTTTATTATCCATACCATTTTTTAAACTTCCCATCACTTCTTTGATTGAATCATAATTTACATTTGATGTATCTTGCATAGCTTCTTTCATTTTATACAATGAAGCAAAAATGCCTGAACTTGCAGCACTATCTACTGTAATATATCCTGTTTCATCATCTTTAGTATAAAGAGCTTTTCCAAAAACATCTTCTCCAATCAAATTAATTTGCTCAGATTTATTATCAGCAATTAACGCATTTCTTGCACCTGAATCACCACCGTATGCAAGACCTGTAGAATCCTCTACATAAGGAGGTGTAGTAGTTCTTGTACCGGAAAATAAATATATATCTCCATACTGTGTATTTGCTAATCTTTTAACATTATCAATCAAAGAATCAAGTTCTTGTTTATATGCTTCTATTTGTGTTGCACCGGCAGTACCGTTTGACACTGTCATTGCAAGGTCATAAACCTTCTGTAATTGATCATTTACACTTGCTAACGTAGAATCAGTTTGAGAAAGTTCTATTCCTGCAGATGATAAATTTGATTTGTATGTTGCAATATCAGCCAATTCATTATCAGTTTTAATAATACTTTTTGCAGCAACAGCATCATCCTTCATAGATGAAATTTTTACACCAGAAATTATTTGTGCAGTCAACTTATTAAATTTGTCCTGCGTTTTACTAAGCTGACTTGATAACATTTTATTTAATTGTGCCGGAGAAATACTTAATGCTGCCATTTATTTTACCCTCATATCTTATGTTCCAAGTGCTAAAAGTGTATCGAATATTTCCACACAAGTAGAAAATACTCTTGCAGAAGCATTATATGCTTGTCTGTACATTATCATATTAGATAGTTCTTCATCAAGATTGACAGACGTTTCTGACAGTATTTGATTATATACACTTTGAGCAATTGCATTTTGATTATCAGCAGCTGCTTGAGCACTATTTGATTCTAATGCAGCTTTTGTTGATACGCCTAAAATGTAATCTTGCATTGTTAAACCGCCTAAACCGGGAATATTTGTTGCTGTTTTTGCGTTATAAAACTCTAGTGCATTATCACTGTTACCAACAGCCCTATAATTATCAGGATCGGATGTATCTATTCTTGCTGCAGCAATTAAATCCGGATTATTATACACATTTGAATTTACTTGTATATTTGCTGCAGTAAATGTTGCACTACCATCTGATGTTGTAAAAAGCGGCTCCGATGAATCAACAAGAATATCATTTTCTCTATCATAAGATGCAGCTTTTATATCACCATTTACATAAGTTTTTATATCATTCATATAATCTGCAAAACCTGAAGCCAATGTATTAATACTACTAATTGTTCTATCAACGGTAGCAAGTCCTTTAAATATACCTCCAACTTTACCACCTGTAAAATCAGATGTTATATCTTTTTCATTATTATCTTTATCTACAGCACTTATAGTAGCATCTGGATTTAATTTTAAAGAATTAACAACAGCATTGTTGCTAACTAAATCAGTATCTCCAATCTTAACATTTGCTGCACCTGATGATTCCAAAACTACTGTAACACCGGCTAAACTTGATATATTTTTTAAAATAGCATCTCTCTCAGTTTCAAGACTTGCATCTCCTGAACCTGAACTTAATCGTTTGTTTATATCAGCTAAAGAGGTTAAACTTTGGTTTAATTCATTTACATAAGCTCCTAATTCTGAATTTGATGCAGAAGACAACGATATACCATTTCCAACAATAGATGTACGATAGCTTTCTAAATTAGAATAAACTGTATTAAACTTACTTGCAGCTTGTTTTGCCTTTCCTGCAAAATTTACTCTCAAACTATAATTAGTAGGATCTTGATTTAAACTGTTAGCCGCATTTAAAAAATCTGTTATTGAATCACCTAAACCTGTACCTGTAAGTTCGTCGGTTAAATCGGCAATTTGTCCTGCAATATCAGCTTCTTTTTGTAATCCGTCTGCTTTTGCTAATTGATTTCTGTAATAGTTATTAAGACTATTGTTAGAAGATGAAGTAATACCTGCAATTTTAACACCTGAAAGAGAGCCAATATAAGCAGACACCGTATTATCTGTTACAGGAACTCTTGACTCCGAAAAGCTAACACGCTGCTTAGCATAACCTTCAGTATTCATATTCGCAATATTATGCGAAACAACATTTAAGGCCGCTTGATTTGCTTTCAAACCCGTAAGGGAAATATTCATTGATTTGTTTATGGTCATACTTAACTCCTTTTAAGCATCTTCCACTATTGAACTAATTCCGCCCATATCCGTGTTTCTGCCGTGCTTGTCGTAATTGTCCGTTTGCGTTGCACTCACGATTATATCGAGCATTTTATCTGACATTTTCAGACTATGTTCTATTAATTCCACATTTGTATTATTTACTAACGCAATTTCATTTGCAAGTTCATTTATCTTAATCTTTTGTGCTTCAAATTTTTCTTGCATTTCAGGATAATTTTGTATTGACATATCTATCAAAGCACTTAATTTAACAGAGTTTAAGTCATATTTTTTGCAGAATATTTCTCTGGATTTATTTATATTTTGTAAAACCTTAACATGTTCCATAATTTTTTCATCAACAAATGTAAGCATATCTTTATCGGCTTTAATAAGAGCTTGCTTTTTTTCTTTATAAAGTTCTAACAAATCACCGTATCCTGTTATAGCTTCATTTATCATGTTTGATATTGTTACGAAAAAACTTTCATTTACTTCCATTTATAATTCCTTATATTAAATAGTCAGCGATAACACTTCTACCATAAGTAAGACCATATTTTATATCTTCATCCGTTAAGTTGTCATCACCTGCATTTTTAGCTATACTACGAATTTCTTCAACATTTTGTCTGCTGAAAATTTGATTATTGTCATTTAAATCAACTCCACTAGGAGTTTCCTCCTGTAATTTTTGATTTTTTGTTTTTTCAAAAGAATTTTGGTTAGCTTTAAAAGCATTCACTGCCGAAAATGACTGAATTGGAGTTGATGAACCTGTAAAAATTCCGTTTAACATATCTCTTTATCCCTTATATAATTAATCCGATACATATTTTTCCATTTGTTTGTATATAGCACTTGCAAGTCCAATTGATGTGTGAGGATTTGATGCCCATTGTCTGCTTACTTCACCATAAACATACCCCTTGAAAGTATCTACATATTTACTTTCTTCTCCAAATATACCGCCTTTTTTATCAATTGTTTTTTCTGCTTGTTCCAGCATTTTTGTAATAAATACAGTTTCAAACTCTTGTCCAACTTTTTTTAACTGAGTTTTTTGAGAACCTGACTCTTTAATGCTGTTAAAAATTTGTTGTTCGTTGTTAACAATATTATTGTTTAATAAATTTGACGAAACATTACTTATTCCCATTTATATCACCACTTATTTCACTACTACACAATTATAATTTACTTCATTTGGTTGATATTCACATCATCCTTTTGATGTAAATTTTGAAATATTAATATAAGCATATAAATTTGCATAATTGTTATTTTTGCAATAAACTTTAATAAGTTAAAATTAGGAGATAAAAAATGGCAATTGAAAGACAAAAACAACATGAACAAGAACCAAATATAAGAAAAACAAATTTTGATGCAGTAGAAAGCAATTTTACGGATGAACAAGCACATCTTGAATCCGAAAGATGTTTAAATTGTAAAAATCCAAAATGTGTATCTGGCTGTCCTGTAAACATAAACATTCCTGCATTTATTCACGAAGTAAAAGAAAACAATATAGAAAAAGCAGGAGAAATAATTAGAGAATCAAGTATGCTTCCATCCGTATGCGGTAGAGTTTGCCCGCAAGAAAGACAATGTGAAGGTAAATGTGTTTTAGGTATAAAAGGAGAGCCGGTTGCTATTGGAGCATTAGAAAGATATGTCGGAGATAAAACAAAAGCACAAGATATAGAAATAAAGCCATCAGGTAAAAAAGTTGCTATTGTCGGCTCAGGTTGTGCAGGTATTACAGCAGCTGCAGATTTAAGAAAAGCAGGACATGATGTTACTGTATTTGAAGCATTACATGAACTTGGAGGAGTTTTAAGATATGGTATACCGCCATTCCGTCTTCCAAGAACAGTTCTTGACAGGGAACTTGAAACATTAAAAAGCATAGGTGTTAAATTTAATAAAAATGTTGTTGTAGGAAAATCTATAACA
The DNA here is from genome assembly GCA_902776035.1 of uncultured bacterium. GTDB lineage: Bacteria > Cyanobacteriota > Vampirovibrionia > Gastranaerophilales > Gastranaerophilaceae > UBA6984. Next base: position 13,730 of record CACYOO010000008.1, on the reverse strand, counting down.
TTAAAACAATTGGAAGATGACGGATATGATGCAATATTTATCTGCTCCGGAGCCGGCTTACCAAAAATGCTTGGTATAGAAGGTGAAAATTTGAATGGAGTATATTCTGCAAATGAATTTTTAACAAGAGTAAATCTTATGCATGCAAATGATGAAAAACACCCTACACCATTGAGAGTCGGCAAAAAAGTTGCAGTAATTGGCGGAGGCAATGTTGCAATGGATGCTGCAAGAACATCATTAAGAGTAGGTTTTGAACAAGTAATAATCACATACAGAAGAACTGAAGCAGAACTTCCTGCAAGAAAAGAAGAAGTAAGACATGCAAAAGAAGAAGGAGTTGTATTTAATTTATTGCGTTCACCTGTAGAAATTTTGGGTGAAGAAGGTTATGTAAAAGGTTTAAAACTTGAAATAATGGAACTTGGTGAGCCGGATGCAAGCGGAAGAAGAAAACCAATAGGTACAGGGAAATTTGAAACACTTGATGTAGATAGCGTAATAGTTGCACTTGGAACAGGTCCTAACCCTATTATTCAACGCTCTGCTCAAACAGAGGGACTTAATATTGATGTGAATTCTAAAGGATATATTGTAGTAAACGAAACTACAGGAGAAACATCTATTCCTAAAATATACGCAGGAGGAGATGTTGCACCAATAGGAGAATCTACTGCAATAAATGCAATGGGTGCAGGTAAAAGAGCAGCTAAGGCAATCAATGAACTTCTTAAGTAAATTTTTAACAACTGTATTAATAGCAGGCATAGCGATAATGCCTGCTTTTGCGTTGTTTGAAATTGATACATCAGTTGATGATGAAATAAGAAAAAAATATGATACTGATAAAATTGAACGTGATTACGGACTTCCACCATTGCCTGAAAATCTCAAGCAGGAAATTAATGATAAATCTAAAACAAATTCAAACAATACTAATAACACTAAACCAATCATAAAAACTGAAGAATTACCTAAAAAGCAGTATGCAACTGTAACAGAAAAGAAAAAGATTTCACAACCAATAAACTTAAAAAGCGGAATGAAATTTAATGTACGTTCTATATCAGTTATTACAGACAAATTACACATCGGTGCAAGAGTTTATTTCAAGCTTTCCGAACCTATTAAGACAAAGTATTATTCTCTACCTGAAAATACAAAGTTTTCAGGTGTAGTTGTAAATTCTCACACTCCGCAAATAACAGGTAACGGCGGACTTGTAGAAATTGTTATAGATGACATTATTGTTGAAGGTAATTGGAAAACAATAAATGCAAAAATTACAAAAGTAAATTACAAAAATATTTATCTGAATATAATAAAAGGGAAACGCCAATACTTAGCTAATGTCGCTAATACAGTATCAAAAGGCGGCAAATTCTACGACAAAATGTATTCTCATACAAGACATCTGGCAAATAACGGAATAACTGTTATTTTAAGTCCTATACCATATATTGCAGGTGTAGCAACATTTGCAGGTTATTTTATACTATCACCTGTATGTTCATTCTTCTCAAAAGGAAAATCTATAAATATACCATCAAACACTATGTTTGTGATAAAATTATCACAAAATGTAACTATACAATAAATAAGGAGTTTTAAAATGATACTTGAACTATTAGCTTCTGCAGTTATCAATCCTAATCTTGAAAAATTAGAATTAATACCATACGGACAAAATACGGTACAACAAAATCAAGAAAAAATAATTGAACAAAGAAAAGTAATACCCCCTTATGAAAAAACATTTTTTATTCCTGAAAAAATAAATAAAGACTTTAAATCAATTTCTAATGAATATAAAACTGTTTCATCAAAAGTAATTAAAGATTTTAATTTACGAAAATCAGATACAAAACAATTTTTAAAATGGGTTAATTTACCTGAAGAACAACTAAAAATACATGGCAGAAAATCTCATCTTGATGAAATATATGCACAAGCAGATTATTTCAGAATGAAAACAAAATACCCAAGACCACTTGTAGTTTTAGGAATAGGCGGTTCAAAACATACAGCTGAATTTTTACTAAATATGAATGGTTTAGGCAATAAAGGCAGAGTTTATTTCTATTCCGATATAGATCCAGTAAGCTTTTTTAATTTTATAAAAGAAATAGATACACCAATAAATGAAATCAATTTTTTAGTAGTTTCAAAATCAGGAACAACATTTGAAACAAAAGACTCTTTTGACAGATTTGAAAGGATGCTTTATGAATATTACAGAAATAACGGTTTCAACGATAAAGATGCACGAAAAGCAGCACAAAGTCATTTTGCAATATGCACCGATAAACATGCAACCTCAAAAAATTTAAGAGGTAAAATCGGTTCTAAAAATGGTATAGGTAACGCATATACAAAAGAATTATATATTCATGACGGTGTAGGCGGTCGCTTCAGCATGTTTGATGATGCAGGAATTTTTGTATCTGCTTATGCAGGAGTGCCTAAATCAAGAATGGTAAGAATTTTAAAATCGGCAAAAGCAATCACTAATTTCTGTTTATCTGATGATATAGAAAAAAATCCAGCTATGATGAGTGCAATCTTTAACAATTTTTCCGATAAAAACGGATATACATTAACACAACAACAATATTTCGGAAGAATATTTGAAAATGGCGGAGAAAATTGGATAAAACAACTTTATCTTGAATCGTTAAAAAGCTTTGAATTCAACGCATCAAAAGCACCTGATAGTATGCATTATGCAGCAGAGAGTCTATTCTACCCTGATAATACAAACAAATATAAAGTTGTTATGACAGTTATGCCTCCATTTATATCTCAAAATTATAACAAATACGTATCAGCAATACTTGAATCCTATGCAGAAAGAGTTCCTGTAGAGTTTGAAGTTTTACTTACAGAAGCTGATACAATAAGTCCTGAAGCAATAGGAAGTTATGTACAATGCAAACACTTTGAAGTTTTATATACAGGAATGCTTAATAGAGTAGTAAAAAATATGACACAGCCGGAAAAACTTCCTGAAGTCTTACAACCGAATGTTGAAGTTTACAAAAACAAGTTTAAACCAAATAGTAAATATGAACTTAAGCCGGGTATGTAGATTGTTCAAATTTACACCCTGTAAAGATTTTCAGATAAATTAGTTTATACATTATGTTTGATATATAATGTATATAGATAGAAAATTTTTGGGGGTAAGTAATGGAAGAAACACAATTAACAACGGCAGTCGCTCATAATGAGGGATATGACGCAAGTAATATACGTGTCTTAGAGGGCTTAGAAGCAGTAAGACTTCGTCCCGGAATGTATATCGGCTCAACATCTCAAAGGGGTTTACATCACTGCATATACGAAATTGTTGATAATTCTATTGATGAATCTTTAGCGGGTTATTGTACAGAAATACATGTTACAATAAATACTGACAACAGTATCACCGTACAAGATAACGGCAGGGGCATACCTGTTGATATAAAACCGGAAAGCGGAAAATCCGCATTAGAAATTGTACACACAGTTCTACATGCAGGCGGAAAATTCGGTGATGGCGGATACAAAGTATCTGGCGGACTTCATGGTGTTGGAGCTTCTGTTGTAAATGCTTTATCAGAAAAAATGGTAGTTGAAGTATCTCGTGATGGCGGAGTATATAGACAAGAATACTTTAGAGGTGAACCTTCTGCACCTGTTGAAAGAATTAGAGATACAGACCAAACAGGAACAAAATCACGTTTTTGGCCTGATCCGGAAATTTTCCATGAAACAACTGAAGTTGATAAAGATGTCGTTGCTAGCCGATTAAGAGAAATGGCATTTTTAAACAAGGGATTGAAAATAATTTTCTTAGATAAAAAAACAAACGAAGAAGAAACTTTCCACTATGAAGGTGGTATTGCAGAGTATGTTTTATTTTTAAACCAAAATAAAACACCTTTATTTGAAGAACCTGTTTATATAGATAAAATGGTTGGAGATATAAGAGTAGAAGTTGCAATGCAATATACAGATGCATACAGTGAAAGTATCTTATCTTTTGCAAACAATATCAATACACATAGTGGAGGAACACATTTAACGGGCTTTAGAAACGGTATAACTCGTGTACTAAACGACTATGCACGTAAAAACAATATATTAAAAGATTCAGACCAAAATCTTACAGGAGATGACGTTAGAGAGGGTTTAACCGCTATTGTCAGTGTAAAACTTCCTGAGCCGGAATTTGAAGGTCAAACAAAAGAAAAATTAGGCAGTCAGGAAGCAATGGGAGCAGTTCAAGATTCCATCAGAGATAAATTCCAAGAATGGCTTGAATTTAATCCTAAAATCGCAAAAACAATTATTGAAAAAACACTTCAGGCACAACGTGCAAGAGAAGCTGCAAGAAAGGCAAGAGAATTAACAAGACGTAAAACTGTTCTTGAAAATTCAACATTACCGGGTAAACTTGCAGATTGTTCTAACAGAGAGCCGGAAAAATGTGAAATATTTTTGGTCGAAGGAGATTCAGCAGGCGGTTCTGCTAAACAAGGCAGAAACAGAATGTTTCAAGCAATTCTGCCATTGAGAGGTAAAATACTAAACGTAGAAAAGGCAAGATTGGATAAAATTTATGCAAATAACGAAATTCAATCAATGGTTCAAGCATTTGGTGTAACAATAAGCAGAAATCCGGAAGAAGTAAGCATTGAAAAATTAAGATACCACAAAATCATTATAATGACAGATGCCGATGTTGACGGAGCACATATCAGAACTCTTATGTTAACCTTCTTCTTCAGATATTGCAGACCTTTAATAGAACAAGGTTATGTTTATATTGCTCAACCGCCTTTATATAAGATTACAGTCGGTAAAAACAGTGAATATTTATTTGATGAAAAAGCTTTGGATAAAATGCTTAAGGAAAGAGGTATAAAATCTGTAAGCTTATATGATAAGAGTAAAACCAAAGTTGTTCAAGGAGAAGAATTGGCAACACTTGTATCTAATATGTCATCTTATTATAATTCATTTAATAATCCTATTTTAGGAAGAATACCTGCAGTAATGCTTAGAGGTATGGTTAGATGTGATATACAAGCAGATGATTTTAAAGATCAGTCAACAATGAATGAACATCTTGAATATTTAAAACACTACTTGAAAGACCACGCAGAAAATTATAACATTACAGAAGCTAAAAATTATGAACTTGAATTAAAATATAGTGCTGAAACATCTATGTATGCAATAAAATTACAATTGCCTGATGATGATTTTGTACTTGTAACATCAGGTATAGTAAAAAGTAATGAATACAAAAGATTAAAAGCTGCATATCCGCTAATAAGAGAATTTTTGATAGAAGAAGAAGAAAAGCTTATTCTTGAAACTGATACGGAAAATCATGAAATAACCGAATTTGCTCAACTACACAAAATTCTTGATGACAGGGGTTCAAAAGGAATGCAGATACAGAGATTTAAAGGTTTGGGAGAAATGATGCCTCAACAATTATGGGAAACAACAATGGATCCTGAAACAAGAACTCTTTTAAAGGTAAACATGGAAGATGCAATGCTTTGCGACCAGCTATTTGATGTACTAATGGGCGACAAAGTAGAGCAAAGACGTGATTTTATACAAGCACATGCTGTATATGCAACAAATATTGATACATAGTTAATAAAAATAGTAAAAGGACAAACAAAATGAAAAAAGAACTTATTTTTTTAGGACCTCCTGCATGCGGAAAAGGTACACAGACAAGTAAATTATCAGAATATTTAAAATTTCCTCATGTTGATACAGGTTCACTTTTAAGAGAAGCAGTAAAAAATAAAACTCCTGAAGGAATTAAGGCAGAAAGTTTTATGTCAAAAGGTCAATTAGTACCTGTTGAAGTTGTTGCTGCAATTATAAAACGCAGATTAGCAGAGCCGGATTGCGAAAACGGATATGTATTGGATGGTTTTCCAAGAAGTGTTGAACAGGCACAAATGCTAGAGGATATTAATAAATCAATCGACAAAGATGATGCGGAATTTAGAGCTGTTTATTTTGATATAGATACCGAACTATTAGTTGAAAGAATAATAAACAGAAAATCTTGTCCAAAATGTGGTGAAATTTACAATATGAAATTTAAAGCACCAAAAGACGGTAAAAATTGCGATAATTGCGGTACTGAATTAACTCAAAGAAAAGATGATACGGAAGAAATTGCAAGAGCAAGATTTGACACTTATAACAAAGAAACAGCACCTTTAACTGATTATTATGAAAAAAAAGGTATACTTAGAAAAATTAATGCAAACGGTACAATAGATGAAGTTTGGGAAAGATTATTGAAGGCAGTAAATGATTAAGAAAAAATCAAGAGATGAAATAAAACACATGCGCCATGCCGGACATATCGTTGCATTAGTACACAAAGCAATGAAAGAAAACCTGCATGCAGGAATGTCAACAAAAGATTTAGATGACATCGCAATGGATGTTATAAAATCTAATAGAGCAATACCGACATTTTTGGGCTACAACGGATTTCCGGCATGTATATGCACATCAATAAACGAAAATGTAGTACACGGTATTCCGTCAAAAGATGAAATCCTTCAAGAAGGCGATATAATAGCAATAGATGTAGGTGCAACTTATGGCGGAATGGTAGGAGATAGTGCTTGGAGTTATGCTGTTGGAGAAATATCTGAAGAAAAGCAAAGACTAATGAGAGTAACAGAAGAATCTCTTTTTGCAGGTATCAAGCAAATGAGAGCAGGAAATACTCTTGATGATATTTCAAAAGCCATAGAAGCCGTTGCAGTTCGTGAAAAAATGGGTATTGTAAGACAATATGGCGGACATGGAGTAGGACATACAATGCATGAAGAACCGTTCCTGTATAATTACAGCGTTGGCAACCATACTCCGATTAAAGCAGGATATGTTATTGCTATTGAACCAATGTTAAATTTGGGTGGAGATGATGTAGAAGTTCTTTCAAATGATTGGACTGTAAGAACTGTTGACAGAAAACCTTCTGCTCATTTTGAACACACGGTTTTAGCAACTGACGGTGAACCTGAACTTATGACAACAATTCACGAAGAATTTCTATAAAATAAATACTTAAACATATTTATTAACAAGCAAAAATAAAAATATAGGGCTCTTGCTTTATATTTTTATTTTTGCATAACTTGGCAAGATATTCCGCCTAAAAGATATGATTTTGTTTTAACTTTATTGAAAAGATGTTTTTCAAATAAGCTTATCAACTGTGTTTCATCAAAAAATAACTTTTTTGATTTTACTAAATAGTCATAAGGAACAAGATTTTTATAAAATATTGAAACTAACTTTGGAACAATAAAATTATAAATAACATTAGCAATGGGATTTTTTTTACCAAAATCTAAATGTATAAATTTTCCATTTGGTTTTAAGACTCTATATATTTCATCAAGTGCTTTATCATAATTTTCAATATTTCTAAGTCCGAAACTAATTGTAACAAAATCAAAACTTTCATTTGCAAATGGTAAATTCGTACAATCTCCCTCTATAAAATCTATATGAGCATATCTGTTTTTTGCTATTTTCAACATTTCAATTGAAAAATCAAGACCTATAACATTACATTTATAATTGTTTGAAATTAAGCCGGCAATATCACCTGTTCCGGTACACAAATCTAATACGTTACCACTAAAATCAATACTTTTGACAACTTTTTTCTTTACTAATTTATGCAATCCAAAAGATATTACCATATTGTTAAAATCATAAGAAGACGCAATATCATTAAACATTTTTTTTATATTATCAGGTGATTTATCCATAAAAAAATTATATGTAAATAAAAAATAAAGTGCAATTCTATATATAAAGAAACTATATATTGAAATTTTTAACATAAAAACATAAATAATAGTTTTATGTTAAAATAAAAAAAAAGGAGTTTTTTATGAATAATATTTTAAATAACATATATCTTTTAAACAATATAAATAGTATGAATATTACATATTTTTTTGTTGGTTTTTTATTTGGTTCATTACTAATTTTATTAATTTCTCTTATTATACACAAGAACTTTTCTAAATCCACTAAAAAAGCTTTAGATCAAATGGAAATATATTATGAAAATATAGCAAATAAGTTGTTTGAAGAAAACTCTCAAAAAATGACAAATACAAATAAAGAGAAGCTTGAAGATTTTTTCTCAAAATTTAAAGAAAAAATAGAAGACTTTGAAAAACAGACAGATGAAAAAATACGAACATCAAATGAAAATTCTCAAAAATTATCCGATACAAATAAAGAACGTATGGAAGAATTTTATTCTAAATTTAAAAGCAAAATAGAAGATTTTGAAAAACAAACAAATGAAAAATTTCAATCAGAAAACGAAAACTTCCTTAAATTTGATGAAAATATAAAACAATTCATAGAAGCAGGCAATAAAATCTCACAAGATACAAACACTCTTAAAAAAGTAATGAAATCTGATAACAGAAAACAAGGTCAGTGGGGAGAAATTGTACTTGCAAAAGTATTGGAAGCATCGGGCTTACGTCTTGATGAAGAATATTTTTTACAAGATACCAAAACTTCAAATGAAGGCAGACCTGATGCTGTCATAAAACTTCCTGAAAACAGAAGCGTCATAATTGATGCAAAAACATCATTAGCTTCATTTTCTGCATACGTAGAAAGTGAAAATGAAGAAGAAAAAGAGAATTATTTAAAAGAATTTAAAAATTCCGTTAAAACTCATATTACAGGACTTGCCAGTAAAGATTATTCCTCAGAAATCACAACAACTCCTGAATATGTCTTAATGTTTATACCTATAGAAAGCTGCTATTCTTTAATCTTTTGTGATGATAGCCAATTATGGGATTATGCTTGGAAAAACGGCATAATGCCTGTATCACCGTCAACATTACTTGCAAGTTTAAAAATTATTAATTCGTTTTTAACAGTTAATAAACAAAATAATAATGCTAAAGAAATTTCAAGACTTGCAACAAAAATGCTGGATAAGTTTGCAGATATGGTTAAAAATATTAGAGCAGCTCGTGAAAAAATAGACACCGGCTTAAGACAACTTTACGGAAAAGACAGTATAATTGTTAATGCTCAAAAAATGACCGATTTAGGGGTAATTATGAATAAAGCCATGCCGGAAGATGAAAGTATAGAAATGAATTCATCAACTAATTTATAATTTTATTCAGAAATATTTTTGTTAATTTTAGAGCTTAATCTTCCAAAATCAAATGACATTATTTTTTCAAAAACACCGGATTTTTGCTGTTGAACAAATAAAACAAGTGTTTCTAAAAGCTTACGCATAGTTTCAAGAGTAATTAAGCCGTTTCTATAGTCATAAACAACCTCTAATAAATATGTATAAGTTTCAACTGCTTCCATATTGTTAATTTGTTCTATCAAAGACTTTATTTTGTCATCTTCAAAGTTTGCATTTATAATATCTAAATAGTATTCAGCAAATTGTTTAAGCACACCTAAAACTTCATCTGAAGACTGTTTTTGACTCATTTTTATAAAATATCTTTTAAAACAAGTATAAAGTTCATTTAGTGCCGGTTTAATACCCTGCCTTTGAATTGTTAAGAAATTTTGTAAAAATAATATTAACTCATCTGATAATTCTTTTTCACAAAACATATCTATCAATGAATACCAAATATCAATGCTTTCTTTGGAATTTTCTTCTAAAAAGTCCGTAATTAGCTGTAATTCATCAATATCATTATTATAATTTAAGCACTGGTATAAATCTCGTTTATCAGTATTTTCATCGCAAAAACATACCATTACTTTTACTCTTTTTATTTCATTATACAATGCAACCGGAGAAAATTTTCCCGCAGTTATCTTTACCCAATTATCATGTAGTGCTTCAAATATAGGATGACCTTTCTCCTCTAAAGTCATTCTCTCGTAACCTAATAATTTTTCGTAAACTTCTTTATCACGATTTCTTAATTGTATTTTAAAACCCTTACTGCCTAAAAGGTATCTTTTTTTTATTAGTGATATTGCATAATCATTTTTTTTGTTTGTATTCTTATAACTTTCACATATTGAATATAGCAATAAACTAAATGCTACTAAACGTTTTAAACCATCAACTACTATATATTCTTTATCTCTGATTTTTTGCAAAAATATAATACCGCTTTCAGGCGGATTTTCTATTCCATAACTTTCCAAAAGAAGTCCAAGCATATCCACAGGAGTGTGATAGCATCCACTATAGTTGGATGAATAAAGAACATCCGATTTTTTCAATATATCTACGAGTTTTACTGTTTTTATTTCCATAATTATACAATTATCTTATAACAATTATAATGATAACATAAATCCACCGGTACTTGCATTTTTAAGCTTATCACCATCAATTTTTGCACGAAGATTTTTAATGTATTTATATACATAATCTCTAGGTAAATCAAGCAGTTTTGCCAAATCTTTAGCAAATACAATTTGATTCTTATTTTTAAGAAAATAGTCAAATACTAACTGTTCTCTATCCGTTAATGCCTTATTAAATACAATTTTAACATCTTCATCATTTAACGAAGAAACTGATGTAGTTTCTTCTTTAATGACAGACTCAGTTTTTTTAGATTGCTTTTTAGTTTTATCAGCTGTTTTTTGTACACTTTTTTCTGATACTTCTTTTACAGGTTTCTTTACTTCCTTAGCATCTTTTTTTACTTCTTTAATGTCTTTTTTATCTTTTATAATTTTTTCTTCTTTTTCTTTTTTATTTGCACTAGAAACTTTCTCTTCAATTTTCTTTTTTTCTTCTTTAATGCTAACATTAGCAGCCACTTTAGAAGTTTTTAAAGATTCGACAGGAGCTTCAAAAGATACAGCTTCCTTTTCTCTTTCTAATGTACGTTCTGATATTGATGTTATTTTTTCAGCATGAGGCATAACCTGTATATCTTCATGCACACTATAAGATTGATGCTTCATGACAATATCAACAAGGTCATTTGTAGGTTTACTTTCTTCTATTTTTTTACCTAATCTTGCCGCATATTCTTCTAATGTGATTTTTTCTAATGAACTGCGCCATTGTTTAATTTCTTCCTTAGTCAAATATTCTGACATAATTTCTCCTAATTAAAATATGATTTGTTAGCTACTCTTAGTAAATATAATTTATCATGAAAAATATTATAAAACTCAAAATATTGCATAACGTAAACTTTTATTTTTATATATATTTTTATTAAAAACTAAATTGTAAAAATAACACTAAAAGCATTATAAATAGTGAGTTTTACACTATTAAGATTTGTAAATCATTGATTATTATTACCATTCAGACACTTGAGAAACATGTAAAAATATGTTACAATTATAGTAGAGCGAAGCTTAAAAGATATAATATTTACCCCACGTATGAAACGCTCTGAAGTGTTACTCCCCAAGCATTAATAAAATAGCACCACTTCTCAAAAAAAAGGTATTCAGTTTCAACATCCCAAGAGTTTTCTTTTGAAAACCCTTTACAAATCATGTTTGGTGGAATTATGAATACAAATACATTGGAACTTACCCCATTCAAAATTTTTACGGCGGCAATTAATATGTCTGCAGCATTAATGCTGGTATTAATTGTCAGCGGAACGATTAAGAGTCCTCCTATTACAGCACAAGAACTAATAGCACAAGGAACGGTTACATCTCCAATACTGCAAGATAATTTTATAGAAAGTGCTAATGAAATATTATCAACAGAAGGACAAGAAAAAGAATTTAATCAAAGTGTACGGCAAAGATACAGAACAGGATACATATACGATATAACACCCGGAGTAAAGCATATAAAATTAACATATAATTGTCATGGAAGACCTGTAAGAATAAATGTAGTTGAAATAAATCAACGTATAAATCCAAACATTAAAATTGCCCCACAACTATCATCCACAAAACTATCATCAAAATCAACAATTACAACAATCGCAAAAAAACAAAATTCAATAGCAGCAATTAACGGTACATACTTTAAGCCACAAACAGGCGTTCCGCTAGGAACTTTAATGATTAACAAGAAAATGTACACAGGACCTATCTACAACAGAGTAGCATTAGGTATTTTTGAAGATGGATTTGATATGGCAAGAATAGAGTTAAATGCTAATATCAATTATTTTGGCGGAAGTATTCAAGTTGATAACATAAACCAACCAAGAATGCTTTCAACTGACGTAATAGTTTATACTCCTGAATGGGGGAATTTCTCTCCTGCAACACCAAAATTAGGAATACAGATTTTAGTAGCAAACGGTAAAATAGAATCTATTTCAACACAATCACTTCCTATTCCTAATGACGGATATGTAATTATCGGGCCTGAATCAAAATTAAAATCATTATTCAAAATAAAACATGCAAATTTAGATATAAAAACAATACCTAATTGGGATAACGTAAATCATATAATAAGCGGTGGGCCGTATCTTGTTAAAAACGGAAGAATGTTTGTCGATATTAATGAACAAAAATTAGGTGCAATAAGCGGTAAAAATCCTCGAACAGCAGTAGGTTACACAAAAGAAGGTAATTTTATAATGGTAGCTGTTGACGGACGAGAAGGTGCATCTGTAGGTATGACACTATGGGAACTTGCATCATTTATGCAATCTATAGGATGTATAAACGCAATGAATTTAGATGGCGGTGGTTCTACCGTTATGTATGTAAAAGACCATGTTGTTAATATGCCAAAAGTAAAAGGCGGAATTGCAATTTCCAACGCATTAACAATAAGTATAAAATCATAATTCAAATTTTATTAAAATTATTTAGTTTTTGGTTTAATATAAAAAGTTAAATTAAGATTTGCATTCAAGGTAGTAACACCGGCTTCTATCGGAGTTGAAGCACCGTCAGCAGACTCAGCAGAAGCACTCAAAAGAGCTTTATTTGTTCTGAAATACGTTCTTGGAGAAGATGCAGAACATGCGGTATTTATAGTTTTCACAGTCAATATCTGCATATTCAATGGAGATAAAATTTTATTTGCTCTTTTTTGAGCTTTTAAAGATAAATCCGCTAATAAAGCATCACATTCACTTTCATACCCTGAGGACTTAAATGATAAATTATCTATTTGCGTTATACCATGTTCCGATGCTTTATCAATAAATTTTGATACAACATTAATATCCTTAACATATACAATAACAGAATTATTAACAGTATAACCCTTCAATGTAGATTTACCTTTTGAATTATATTCATAATTAGGTACAACACTGTAGTTTGTAGTTTTGATATAATCACCTCTGGAAGAATTTATCATAGTTTTTAATGCATTGTATAATGACTCAGAAGAAATTCTATTTTCATTCATAGCTTTTTTTGCATCTGTATTTTTTGTTTCAACAACAAACTTTAATTCAAAAGCATTAGGTGCAATTTCCTTAGTACCCTGCAAATCAACATTAATAGTTCCATTATCCAATGCAAATGCAAGATTTGATAAAATCATAATTAAAAAAACTACAAATGTATTTAATAATATTTTTTTCATTTTTTTACTCCTTATTATTATTAAAATATTTTATATGATAAAAATATAAACGCAAATTATACAAAAATAAAAAAGCCGATTTTGATAATCGGCTTAAAAATTTGTGTATAAGTAAGGAAATAAGGAAATTTGTTTTTATAAATATTATTATATATCTCAAGGA
>CACYOO010000007.1 GCA_902776035.1 uncultured bacterium | reverse complement strand
ACTTAATATATTCATTATTCTGATATTTGTAACAATTTTTGTCACCGAATTATGTAACATATACACCTATGACGAAATCAATAATGCTGATTTTATTTTATATAATAGCAATATTATTTAATAAACAAAAACAAGCGTTCCTGATTGCTGTCATAACGCTAGTTTTATAAACTAACAAGGCATTAAATATTAGTAAAACTAATAGCCACCAGTTATTTATATTATAACATTTTTTTATAATTTTCAAGTGCTTGTCCTAGTTCAACACATATTAGTTCTACAAACATTTAATATTGTAATATATTTGTTTTTGTATTAATATACTGTGTAACATTTTGTATAAAAAGTTACACACCAAAAGGGCAAGTATGAGAATAAAATTTATGCAAATGTTAATTGATAACTATTTTGCTAAAGAGAAATTTAATGAAAAAATTATTATATATAGGGCATTCCTTTCATAACAAAACGAAATCATCTCAATTTATACAAGAATTGCTTGCTGAAAAGTATGAAATCGAAAAATTTGATTTTAATCCATATATTTATAAACCTGCTATTTTTGAACAATTAAAAGGTAAAGCTTTTGATGATGTTGTTTTGTGGCAGGTAATGCCTAGTATTTTTGATTTGAAAAAATATATTAGTTTTAAAAATATTGCATTCTTTCCTATGTATGATGGAGTAGCTGATTTTAATAGTCCAATATGGAGCGAATATAGAGATTGTAATATAATAAATTTTTCACATACATTACACAAAAAATGTAAAGAATATGGACTTTCATCTTATTATATTCAATATTTTCCTAAACCTAAAAATATTTTAAATCAGGGTGATAAAAATAAAGTTTTTTTATGGCAAAGGGAAGAAAATATTTCTATAGAAACTATAGATAAAACAATAGGTATAAATAATTTAGATAAAGTATATTTACATAGAGTACCTGATCCCGAATGTAATTTAAAAGATATTCCTGAAAAATGGCAGGATAAAGTTCAAATATCAGAATGGTTTGATTCTAAATCTGATATGGATAATTACATGCAAGATTGTGCTATATACTATGCTCCAAGAAAATTAGAAGGTATAGGGATGAGTTTTTTGGAAGCTATGGCTTTAGGTCGATGTGTTATTGCTCCTGACAATCCTACGATGAATGAATACATTTCTAATGGGCAAAATGGGTATTTGTATGATTACAAAAATCCTGTGCATATTGATTTGGAAAATATATATGAAATTCAAAAAAATGCGTATGAATTTATTGCAAAAGGGTATGAAAAATTTGAAGCTAATAAACGAGAAATTTTGAAATGGATTGAAATACCTGTTGAAATTAATTCAGATAAAAATTTAATGGATTCTAAATTAATTATTAAAAAACCGAAGTATATAAGCATAAATTTTGCAAAAATTGTAAATACAAAAAAATATACGACTATAAAATTATTTAATTTTATTCCATTAAAAATAAAAAGGAATGGCTAGAGTTGAAATGAAACTAAAGGAATTTTAAATGAATAAGCCGGTATTACTTTTAACATTTAACAGATTAGATTATTTAAAAGGAGGAAAATAAAATGCCACTATTTAAAATATTTACGAAGGAAAAGAAAAAACAAATAGAAAATTTTTTACACCTCGATTTTCCTGAAGGACATAAAGAATTAGAATATATGACAAATTATAAATATTACGACAGATGTTTATCACGTATTACAGGTTATATTTCAGAACAATTTTCTGATTTTAAGCTGATTGATATTGGTGCAAATGTTGGTGATACCGCTCAAATTATCAGACTTGCAGGAAATAATTTTCCTATACTTGCAATAGAAGGAAATAAAAAATATTTTAGTTATCTTCAAAAAAACATATCCATAATAAAAAATATTGATATATGTAATGTACTACTTTCTGATAAAGAGGGAAGTATTTTTGCTGAATTAGATAGCCAAAACGGTACTGCAAGATTTGTTCAGTCAGAAGAAGTTTCTCATGTACAAACATTAGATAATGTTTTAGAACAATATCCTCAATATAAAAATGCAAAATTTATAAAAGTAGATACTGATGGTTTTGATAACATTATTTTAAGAGGTTCTCAAAATTACTTAAATAATACAAAACCAATTATATTTATGGAATATGATCCTAATTATTTGATAAAAAATAACGATAACGGATTAGATATTTTTAAATATTTAAATTCTATGGGATATAATAATGCGATAATGTATCAAAGTTTTGGAGAATATATGTTTTCATTTAATCTTGATAATGAACAATTTATTGCGGAAATGAGAGATTTCTTCTATAAAAATACTCGAATATTTTATGCGGATTTATTGTTGTTTAATAATGATGATTTAAAAATATTTGAAGAAGTAAGAAACAAGGAAAGAGAATTTTTTAATTCAGAAAAATTGAAAAGTTAAACAATGCTAAAATTTAATAAATATATTTCTTGAAAAGCAGAAATATAAGATTATAAACAGACATCAAAATTTGAAAAAATGTTTATTGATATGGAAAATAAGCAATGGACATTGATAAAAATTTATGTAATTTTGAACATGCAAGGAAATTTCTATAATTTACAATAGAGCATATAATTTTTTTTTATATTAATATAATATAAAGTATAAATGCGCCTGTAGCTCACTAGGTGAGCAGAGCGAAACTAAGCGGCTTGTCCGCATTAAAATCGCCTGAGCGTAGAAAAAATCTTAAAACTAAATAAATAAATGCGCCTGTAGCTCACTAGGTGAGCAAAGCGAAACTAAGCGGCTTGTCCGCATTGAAATCGCCTGAGCGTAACAAAAATTTTTAAAACTAAATAGATAAATGCGCCTGTAGCTCACTAGGTGAGCAGAGCGAAACTAAGCGGCTTGTCCGCATTAAAATCGCCTGAGCGTAACAAAAATCTTTAAAACTAAATAGATAAATGCGCCTGTAGCTCAGGCGAATAGAGTGTCAGTTTCCGAAACTGAAGGTCATGGGTTTGAATCCCATCAGGCGTATTTATATTTTTTATTTTTATTTTCAATGTATAATATTTATATTATGAAAATATGTATTATTCCCATAGATAACAGACCTGTATGTTATAATCTGATTAAAGATATTTCCGATATTGATAATGATATAGAACTGCTTATTCCGCCAAGAGAATATTTAGGAGATTTGACAAAAAAAGCCAAGATTGATGAAATATTAAATTGGTTAAAAAATACAGATAAATTTGACAAGGCAATAATAGCACTTGATACAATTGCTTATGGCGGATTAATCCCTTCAAGAAGAAGTCCTGACTCATTTGAAGATATAAAAAAAAGAATATATTTGTTAAAAGAAATTTTAAATAAAAAGAACTGTAAAATTTATGCTTTTTCAAGTATAATGAGAATTTCAAATAACAATATAAATGAAGAAGAAAAACCATATTGGGATAAATACGGTAAAAAGATTTTTGATTATTCATACTACACCCACAAAAACGGTATTCAAAGCTGTGTGGAAAGACTAATTCCTGATGATATACTTGACGATTATTTGAGTACAAGAAAACGTAATTTTGAAATTAATAAACTCTATTTAGATTGGCAAAAAGAGGGTTTTTTTGACACATTAATTTTTTCAAAAGACGACTGTGCAGAATACGGATTTAACGTACAAGAAGCTATCGAACTTGAAAAAATGGGCGGAATAACAAAAACAGGAGCAGATGAAATTCCGCTTACACTATTTGCAAGGGCAATAGACGGAAATTTAAAAGTAGATATTGAATTTTTAGAGCCGGAATATAAAAATTTAATTTCAAACTACGAAGATGTATCAATAGAAAAATCTGTTCAAGGTCAATTACAACTTGCCGGCTGTGAGATAACCAATAAAGATAATTCCGATATTACTCTTATTGTTAATAATTTTATAAACGAACAGGGAGAAATTGTAATGAAACGTACAACAATCCCTTATAACGGCAAATTTGAAACAGATGTAAACAAAAGAATTATGATAGCTGATGTAAGATATGCAAACGGAGCAGATAATGCATTTGTAGAAAAATTTATAAACAACAAAATGTCTGACAATTTTTATGGTTATTCCGCGTGGAATACGAGTGCAAATACGTTAGGAAGTTTAATTTGTGCAGCGAAAGTGAAATTTTTGGCTAAAAAATATAATGATAACGCATTTAAAAAGTTAGAATGTATAAGATTTCTTGATGATTGGGCTTATCAAGCAAATGTACGTCAAAAACTACAAACACCTGACAACACAATAAAAGATAAAATGAAGCCATTTGAAAAAAGAGTTTTTGAATTTTTAAATGAAACATACAATATTGAATATTCATATCCTTGGAATCGTCTTTTTGAAACAGAGGTAACAATTAAATGAGTTTAACAGCAATAATATTACTTGCTATTGCACTTTCTATTGATGCCTGTGTTGTATCATTTACTTATGGTTTAGTATTAACGGATAATAAGTTTAAAAATGCTTTCTCACTTGCAGTATTTACAGGTATTGCACAAGGTATAATGCCACTAATTGGATTTTTTGCAACACAATCTGTATACAAATATATAGAACCAATTTCAAAGTTCTTAGTTTTTGCAATATTTATATATTTAGGAATAAAGTTTATACAAGAGGCATTTGAACATGATAAAGAAATACCTTTATGTCTTGATTTAAAGTGTTTGTTACTTGTTGCTGCAGCAACAAGTATAGATGCATTTGGTGCAGGAATTAATTTGATGTTAACGCATACAAAAATACTTCCCTCTGCACTTCTTATAGCTTGTACGACATTTATATTTGCTTTTTTCGGTTATTTCAGCGGATGTTGTATGAAAAAAATTTCAACAAAATTTTTGGAAACCATAGGCGGATTAATTTTGATATTATTAGCAATAAAATCTCTTTTTTAATAATTATTCAAATTTTCTAACATCATTGTAGCAGGGTAATAACCGTCTAAAACATCAAGGCAAGTTTCAAATTCATGCTTTGCACTTTTAATTTGATTATTTTTAAGATAATAATTTCCGTATAAAAAATGTAGTTCAGGGTCATTGAAACATCTTGAAGAACCACGTTCAAGATAGATTTCAGCAGCTTCATCAAAATCGTAATTAAGAAGAACTCTTGATATAAATTTATAACTTTCAGGATTAACTTCAAAGAACAAATCTGCAGCATTAATAACATTTTCTAAATGTTCATACATTTGTGCCTTAATTAAAAAACCTGTATCAATTTCTAAAAAATTCCTTATTTGCAAATATGTGGGCATAACTTGAATACGGTTTTGCATAAATTGGATAAATAAATATGCCCAGCTTGCACGAAAATCACCATTTCTGACTATATTAAATGTTCTTTTAGCTTCGTTTATTTTACCTCTTAAAAGTTCACAATAACCTATTTCTAAAAAACAGTTATTCTGTTTAAAAAAATTTTCACATTCATCTAACTGTAAATTAGTTAAATAATCCTTTGCAAGATTGTAGTCCATACTTAATTAATATCTGTTGATTTCTTTTTTATAATAACTTGTTTTTTACTAATGTTAATATCTTTTTTAGGCATAAAGTTTTCAAGTGAGTCAAACGCATCTGTTGAAACATTTTCACTACCCTTATTTGCTTCTTTTATTTGTAAATATACTTCTTCTCTATATATTTTTACATCTTTGGGTGCATTAATAGCAATTTTACAATTATCGTTTTTTGACTCTAAAATTGTTATTTCAATTTCATCATTTATAATAATTTTTTGACCGTTTTTACGAGAAAGAATAAGCAATTTATTCACCACCTTCCACAGCCGGACTATCATTAAATAACGGATGTGTAACATTAAAGCCCGTTCCGCTTAAAATAACTTGTCCTGCCTTATGGTTTGTAACATTAAAAATTATAGGTGCTAACAAATTAACCGTTGTCAAACGTGGATTGTTATTAGGAATTTTAGCTATGGTTAATACAATTAGTTCTTCTGCATTTTTAACATTTAAAGTATTTTCAGCTTCTTCCGGAAGTTCGAAAGAATAATCAATATTGAAAAAAGCAGGAGATGTAACAGGAAAAGCCAACTCAGGAGTTTTTGTTGACTGAATCCACTTAAATAGAGAATCCTTTTTTGTTTCTAAAAGCAAAAATTGAGTTTCTTCATTATATCCTAATATTGGCATTTCGAAATTGAAAAGTAAATTTTCATCCCCTTCAACTTCTCCAAATCTAGTTGTATTATATTTCATAACCTATCCTTATTTTTCTTTTAAAACTTTTAAAATCCACCGTTATTTGATGAGCCAAAATTAAAATTCGGCATCATTTGATTAAGCATAATTGCCTGCATCATTTCCTGTGCTGCTGCTTGCTGTCTTGCATCAACAGTTCCGTTTCCGTTAGCATTATTTTGCTGTGATTGGGACATCATCATAAACGGTAACATATTCATCATATTATTATTATACCCATTATTATTGTTACTATTACCAAATAGAGCATTAATATTAGGTTGAGCCATACTTTCAATTTGAGCTTGCATCATTTCTTTTTGTATTTTCCTTTGGTATTCATCTGCGGTCAAATCCGGTTTATTTTGATATTGAACCTCTGTTGCAGTATTTTCATCTTTAGTATTTGTATTATTAATACTCTCATTTTTCCTTGCATTCATAGATGCTTCCGCTTGTCCTGCAATATTATTTAAACCGGCATCATTTAATACACGTATGGCTTTTAATACTTCCGCATCAGATGGTTTGGAAGAAGCGATTAGTAAACCATCCTCTTTCATAGATGTTTTCTTTGAAAAATCTCTGAAATCTTTAAATTCATAACGATTAATTTCTACATCAGAATTTATTTTTTTTCTTAATGCTTCTAATCTTCTTCTTTCAAGTTCCTTTGTCAAATCAGAGGATAACCCGTTACCATAAGGTGCTTTTACAAACTTATCCAATTCTGTTTTGTTTTCTGTTTCTACCTTTACAACAGGTTTTGGATTACAAATGCTTTCATCTCCGTTTACACAAGCAATTCCTTTTTTTGCATACTTTGCAAGTTCATTGTTAGGAAAAATTTTTGTAGTTAACTCATAATATTTTATAGCTTCATCCTTCTGACCTGCCTGCGTATATGCCATTCCTAAATAGTAAGCTACTATTTGGTTTTCTTCATTTTTATGTTTTTCCGTATAATTAAGTAAAGTTTCTATGCAACCTGTATAATTACCGGCTCTATATTGCTTCATTCCTGATGAAATTTCAGGCGTAATTTTTTGTGTAGGGTAAGCAAAGACACTACCTGAAATACAAAGTGTAAATATTAAAATTAATATCAGTTTTTTTATCATGTTTTTCTCCCTATACAATTTTAATAAATTTATTTATAAAATCAACTTTGTAACATTATATGCTGTATCACAAAAAAAATAATGGTTTAAACAGTTGATTTTACTGTATTTTACTTACAAATCTCAAATCTGATTATAAGTTACATTTGAAATAGATATAAAATAAGTATTTATGATATAATCATACTTGTCAGGTTAAATTTTATGTGTAAAGACAATATAAAAAAGGAATATGCATCAAATAAAGATATAATATCACACTATTTTGCATCATTTTTCTTGTATGGAATTGCATTAATATTTATATGCTTTAATCCTTGGTGTATTGATATTTTAAAAAACAGTTTTAACATACCTTTAAAACTTTATTTTATTATATTCTACATTTTATACATTGTACTTGCACCGTTTTATTTTTTTATAAAACGTCCTGTATCAATAATAAATTCAAAAAATGTAGTTGTAATAAATTACTTTAAGCGAATAATATTCAAACAATCAGATTACATGCCTGATAAGCAAGAATTACAAGGTATATCTTTTTATTTTTTAAGATTATTTTTTATTCCGCTTTCTGCTGGAATGGCATTGACATTTTTAAATATGTTAATGAACGTATATAATGACTATAACTTACTTTATTTGGATATAGTCGCTAATACTTCAAAATATGCAAGTATAAAACAAAGTTTAATTATAGCTGCATTTAGAAATTGTGCATTTTCTTTACTACTTTTCGGTTTTTATTTTATAAGTGCAGTTTTATATTTTATTTCATATATATTTTATAGTGATGTAAAAAATACAGATACAACCCCACTTGGTATAGTATCTTGTTTATGTTGTTACATACCGTTTAAAAATATTGTTGATAAGTTTATTATACCTTATCCTGAGCGTATAAAAGAATTTTCAACAGGAAGCCCTGACGGTTTTTTCACATGGATATTTTATATTATTGCTTTTGTAGCAATAATAACGTGTTTTTGCGGACTATTTTCACTAATGCTGAAAAGTTCAAATTTAACAAACAGAGGTACTATTACAAGATTTCCGTTTAATATTATAAGACATCCTATCTACAGCGGGCGTATAGCTTTATGGTGGATTTTTATTATTTCTATAATTGTAACAATACCTGAAAATACATTATTTTCAGCTCATTTATCAAAAATATCCGGAGCAATAATGTATGGTATATTCTATACAATAATATATACTCTTAGAGCAATTAGTGAAGAAAGAAATTTACTAACTAATGATGAATATAAACAATATTGTACACACACAAAATATAAATTTATTCCATATCTATGGTAAAAATACATTTTAATAAGGAATATACATATTATGTCAGATGAATTGAAAAAACTAAATGATGATTTTAATAAAAACTATAATATAAGCTATGTAGATGAAAATTTACCTGTTCCAACAAATAAAGATATACTTAAACACTATATCTGTTCTTTATTTGTATATGGTATAGGACTTTTACTGCTCATATTCAATCCTTTTTATAACGGACTTACACAAAAAATAGGCAATATTGGCTTAACAAATATTGCTATCACTATGTACTTGATATATCTATTTATTGCACCAATTTTTTTATTTACGTTAAAACCGAAAACTGTATATATTTCACATAATGTAGATGTTGTACTTTATATTTTAAAAATATTAAATATAAAGAAAAACGAAAAAACTTCGGACATACTTAACAGAATTACACCTGATTACAGACAATCACAAGCATTAATGCTATTTTTTATTAAATTTTTCTTTGGTCCGCAATTAATATGCTGGACTATAGAACACATACAAAATATTTCAACAAACTATAAAAATTTTATTGATGTTAACAGTTTTCTGCAAAATCAAGCAAAAAACTATGGGAACTATGTCTTTGCAGAAAATCTTGCAAGGTATCGTGGAGTAATATATGGTTTACTGATACAAGTTTTATATTTTATTGACTGTATAATATTTTCAATCGGTTATTGCACAGAATTGGTTATATTTAAAAATAGAATAAGAACTGTTGATACTTCATTTTTTGGAATTTTCGTATGTTTAATGTGTTATCCGCCATTTAATGCTGCATCTTCACAGTTTATTGAATGGCAGCATAATGAATCTAATTTTGAAGTTATAACAACAAATGCAAATTCAATTATAGTATGGGCATTATATATTTTATCATTATTCTTATTATTTATATATACGTCTGCATCTATAGCACTTTTTACAAAAGCAAGTAATTTAACAAACAGAGGTACTGTTAAAATATTTCCATATAATATTATAAGACATCCTGCATACGTATCAAAAGTTCTTTTGTGGTGGATTGGTTCAATTGCAATTATATCAGAATTAATTGATTTTAATGGATTTGGTTCAGTAATCTTATATATATGCAGTGCATTAATGTGGACATTGATATATATATTACGTGCAATAACGGAAGAAAGGCATCTGTTGAAAGACCCTGAATACAAACAATATATGGAAAAAGTTAAATATCGATTTATACCTTATGTTTGGTAATTTACATAATATGAGCAAATGATAGAAAGTAATCACTAATTATATTCACAAGCATAGGCATAATCCATAATAATATTGCAACTCCAAAAACCGGTTTAAATAAGAATGAAAGTTGAAAAACATTTACTTGTGGAGCAGTTTTTGATATTACACCTAATATTATATCTTGTCCAAGTGTAGCAAGCAGAACAGGAGATGCTATTTGTAATCCCATATATAATACATTAGAAGATAAACTGATTAAATAATCCATATTTACAAGTTTTGCAAGTGGTATAGTTGTTTGATAAATTGGAAAAATTTCAAAGCTTCTCATAAAAGCTTGAAATAACCAATATATCCCACCAATTTGCATAAAAATTATTACTGCTAATAAACCGAAAAACTTTCCGACTACTGATACCTGGCTTGATGTTGAAGGATCTAAAACCATAGCAGAAGATAAACCCATTTGCATATTTATCATATCACCACCGGCATCAATAGCTACAACAATTAATCTGGCTAAATAACCAATAATCATACCTGCAGCAGCATTTAAAACTATTAATAAAAACAAATCTCCGTTTTCTGGAATTTGTTTCGGTTTTAACAGCATAACAAAAGTTATGGTCAACAGTAAAGCAAGACCTATTTTAACTACTCCGGGAATTTCTTTTCTGTTTGTAACAGGAGCAAATCTTATAAACCCCATCATTCTGGCAAAAATAATCATTCCACCGCTAATATACGCTGAAATACCCGGAATTATTGAATTAAGCTGTACTATAAAACTTTCCATCAGCTATAACCTATATTATCTTCCTGTATTATTCATTATTTTTTGAGTTTCAAGGAAATCAGTTTTTGGTTCCATTACAGCAGGAGCTTTTTCGTACCTTTGAAAACTTTTTTGAACTTTTTGACTATTAAAACCCGGTTTATCAGATGTCATTTTTTTAAATTTTTCTTTATCCATAGGTTTTACACCATCACGCATCTCACCGGCAAAAGGACGTGTATATTTATAATAATTAGCAGGTAACACGTATGAATCACTTTTAGGCACAACATTAAAAGCAATTGCCATACCATCAGTAAAAAGATTAGTTAAAATTCTGGTAAATCCAATACCTCCAAGCATTATAACTGCAAAAACCAAAAATATTTTAGGAGCTGCGGCAATAGTTTGTTCTTGAACTTGAGTTACCGCCTGTAAAATACCTACAACCAGACCGATAGAGGCAGCTGTCAATACACAAGGCATTGATATTGACAGCATTACTATAAAACCTCTTGCCATATATTCCATTAATAAATCCATAATTTTTTTTTCCTTTTTAATTATTCCTAATTATAACTTTGAACTAAGCCCTGTACAATCAATGCCCATCCATCAACCGCAATGAATATTAATAATTTGAACGGGAGTGAAATGATTGTTGGAGATAACATAAACATACCAAGTGCAAGAAGTACGTTTGCAACAACAAGGTCAAGGACAATGAATGGTACAAAAATAATGAAACCTATTTCAAAAGCTGTTTTTAATTCACTTATAATATAAGCAGGTGCAACTTGCCAAATTGTAATATCTTCAGGACTTTCCGGTTTTTCATTACCTGATAATTCTATGAAAAAAGCCAAATCACTCTCACGAGTTTGTTTCATCATAAATTCTTTTAAAGGTTTTGAACCCTTATCTATTGCAGCAAGCATATTTTTCGTTTGATTATAAACAGGTTGCCCTTGTTCATAACACTGTTGGAAAACAGGCCCCATTGTATAAAACGTCAATATCATAGACAAACCGATAATAACAACCGATGGCGGAACACTTTGTGTACCCATTGCAGTTTTTAACATTGAAAATACTATTACAAACCGTAAAAAACACGTCATACAGCTGAATGCAAAAGGTAATGCCGAAAATAAAGACATTACTATAAGCATTTGCATTACCGGATTTATATCATTAAATACATTTGTCATTTTCGTTTTCTTCCTTTTCTACAAAATTATTCCGCAAAAACAGGCATCTTTATTGTTTCGCTATTTATATCCATTTTTTCATCATTGTCTAATTTTGAAATTAATGTTGTTCTATCAACATCAGATGCAATTAAAAACCTTTCATCACCTGTTTTAATAACGTAAAGCGTTTTTCTTGCATTGAGATTCATTGCGTCTTCGATTTTTATTAAGCTATTTCTCTTATTAGATATTCCACTTATTGAAAATTTTTTATATATGAACAATGCCATAAAAATAAATCCTAACATTGCCATCAGATATACTACAAAACTAACTGCATAATGTCCCACTATTATTCTCCTTATATATCTTCATCATCTAAATTAAAATCACTGTAATCAAAATCAGAATCCTGCTCCTGCTCTTGAGGTGTAAATTGTTCTTCTTGAGATGGAGCTTCAACAGGTGCAATATCTTCCGTATTTTCAGGTTCTACAGGAACAGCCACAGCCGTTTGAGCATCTTCTGCAGAAACCTGCGGCTTTTCTTGTTCTGCAAATATTTTATTTATTTTTACACCATATCTATCATTTATGATTACTAACTCACCTGTTGCAACTGTTTTATCTTCTACTTTCAAAGATATATTATTTTTATAAACAGAACCTATATCAACAACAAGTCCTTCTTTTATTGTTTTTAACTCTCCCAATGACATTTTTACCTTATCAAATTCAGCACCCAATTCTATTTGAATACTGTCCCATAAATTATCAGATGATACATTTGTACTCATATCTTCCTCTCCTTCCATATCGTTACTCATAGGTAATATAAGTGCAGGATTAGGTGTAACCCTAAATACACTGTCAAATGTTGACGTTTTTAAAGTCATTTGCTGTATATTACTGTTTTCTAACAGAACTATATCTTCAACTTCAAGAGATTTAAGTTCTTTTACGGTAAATCTTGTCGTTCCCACGCTTATATTTACTGTTATATGATTTTTTTCAAATTCCTCAAATGTGAAATTTTCAGTACTTAAATCTAATCTTTCAGGACTTACTATTGCAGCAGGAAACGAAAGTATAATCTTTCCGCCTAAACGAGTTTCTTTATCCAATATAAAAAATGTAAGATGTAATATATCCGAATGTCTGCTTGAATTTACATTTTTCAGAAATACCTGACTTATATGATTATAAAAATCATCATTAAAAGCAGTTATTAATTTTGCTTCAAGCTCTGTAATTTGGTTTATTTCAAAAAATCTTTCGGAATGTCCTAAACCTTTTTCAAGTATTGCATTTATTGCTTTATCAGAACATCTTATATATATTTCATTTTTAGCATCTAATCTGATTTTAGTAACAAAGTAACTATCCTCTTTAAAAAGCGGATTTATATTTTTAGCAACAGATACAAGCTTACAGTTCATACCTCCGGCTAAAAAATCATTTGAAGAGTCCTTAAGACCATTGTTAAAAACTTCGCTAAACCAGTTATAACAAATGCTTAATTCCTTTGTACTTTCAGTTAAATTCTCTGTCATCTTTGATTATACCCGAGTATATATATTACTACCCGTATTTAGCATAATTGTATATAGTCAAATGAACATCATTCATTTAAATGATTTAGACATCTTCAGGAACAAATATTACACAATCTTCAAGCTGACTTCTTATCTCATCATAACTGCTTCTGATTTTTACATGTCTTTGGTATTCTTTTACAATACTTATAATGTCATCAGAAGACATTTTTATCAATCGTCTTTTTCCGCTTTCGTTTTCAATAATCCTTGCCATAACTTTCTCCTTACAAGAAATATTACGGTATAATTTTATAAAAATGAATAAAAACAATTTATATTAAGTTATTTATATTACAAAACAGGATTAAAATATTAATCCTTTAATGAAATATTCAAACCTTCCATTATATTTAAAAAGTCCTCTGTTGGAAGTGTTGACATAGTTTTTAATACATATTTTAAATCACTGTTTGTATCGTACCAACGTCTGTTATTTACAGTTTGGTGATATAAGCCGATAACTCTTTTTATTCCGATACTTAATTCAGGTTCTTCTTCTTCCTTATGAAAATCTTTTATCTGTCTTATTATCTCGGTTAAATCAGCAGATAATCTTTTTTTAGAATCTTTATCAAGATTTTTTAATATTTCAAAAGCATTTGTTGCTTCGTCATAACTATCGTACCATCTGCGTTTTAAAGACATATCAAAATTTCTCCCTGATAGAATAATACATTTTTTTTTAAGAAAGGTCAACTATTTTTCATAATTAAAAAATAGTGATAAAATATAAAAAGAGGATTAGTTGATGAAAAAGCTTTTGCTTTCGATATTATTAATATTAATGTTCTTTATTGTTCCGCAGAAAGTATTTGCGGCTAATAAGCTTATGTCTGTAAATTACGACACGTCAGCTAATATGGTGTATATAACAACAAATTCAAAAGATATTGCACAATTAAACATAAAACCCTCAAAGCTTTTAAATCCCAAAAGGATATATTTTGATTTACCTGACACAGTATTAAACATTAAGGGAAGCAAATTCAAAGTTTTATCAGGCAAAGATTTAAAAGAAATTGATGTTATGCAGAACACTCCAAATGTAGTGAGAATTGTTCTTTATCTATCTGAAAATTATGACACCAGAAATTTTAAAATTTACAATTTAAATGAAGGAATTTTTATTGCACTAAATAACGAAATATGTTCTTTGGCAAATTATATGCATCTTTCATATAGAGATAACAGTTTTGATAAAGATGATTACTTTTCATCAGTATCAATGCTGCAGCAAGATATAAAATATTTAGAAAAGCCGCTTACATCAAACAGTTCAAATTCAACCAAAAATGAAATGCAAATTAATCAGGCATTAAACAATTCAACTGTACCAATAAGTGTTAGAAGTGTCTATCAAAATGCAGATGTAACAGTTGAAAAAAAGAATTTTAATATAAAATCAAAATACTATTTAACAGGTGTATCTGCAAAAAGTAACGGTATTTTATTAAGCGGAATAGGTTCATTTTCTTTAGAAAAGCCGATGATATTAACAAATCCCGGTCGTTTAGTTTTTGACTTACCTTGTACATATTCTAAACCTGAATTAAGGTCTAAAATTTTCAAATACGGAACAGATACAATTCGTATAGGTCAATTTGAAGCTAATAAAGCAAGAGTAGTTATAACAACTCAAAATCCTGACAATTATATACCTATTTATTCAATGGATGGTCAAACAGTTCTTATAGCAGATAAAGAAACTCTAAGCCATGATAAGTTAACTAATATATCTACCAATTTAACAAATGTAAGATTTGTTAAAACAAATGAACAAAATTATGGTATGAATTTTTATTTTTCAAAACCTGTTATATATTCAGTAACCAGAACAAATAATAAATTAACACTTTACTTATTTAATGTTGAACAATATAATGACAGATATTTTAAATCTATAATAAGTAACACTGAAATGTCTGATTCCAAAATATACTTAATGCCAAAAACCGGATTAAGATATACATTACCAATAACAGCAACAGATGAAATAAAAGTTTATGCAGGTGCAGATTCAAGAACTATAAAGCTTGAAATTAAAAATCCGACTAAATCAATAAAATCAGATACAATAAGTGATATACCTGTTATTAATAAAAATAAAAACTACAAAACTGATGATGAAACAAAAATATTTGTACCTAAATCATCACGCAAGAATAACGATAAAGTCGTTGTTTTAGATCCCGGACATGGTGGAATTGACTACGGAGCTATACGCTCAGGTATAAATGAAAAAGATATTAATACCTCTGTTTCTCTCAAAACCGCAGCAATATTACGTTCTAACGGATATAAAGTGTATATGACACGAGATGAAGACAAAACGGTATCATTAGAAGATAGAGTCGTTTTTGCAGAAGAAATAAAACCTGATATATTTGTAAGTATTCATGTTAATTCATCACAAGGAACATCCGCAACAGGTATAGAAACTCACTATTATCACGATTACAGTATACCACTTGGTAAACTAGTTCAAAATTCAATGAAAAAGTATATAAACTCTCCGGACAGAGGTTTGCTAAAATCAAAATTTTATGTTATAAATCATACTACAATGCCAGCTATACTTGTAGAAATAGGGTTTATTTCAAACGAAGGAGAAAGGGCTGAATTAGTATCTGAAAGTCGTCAACAAGCTACAGCAAAAGCAATAGCAGAAGGGATAATGAATTATTATAAAGAACAGTATAAAAAATAAAAATAAAAATAATCCTATTGCAGTTTTTGATTCAGGTGTAGGTGGATTAACAGTTTATAACAAATTGAAATCTATTTTACCTGATGAGAATTTTGTATATTTTGGAGATTTAAAAAATTCTCCTTACGGTCAAAAAACAAAAGAGCAATTGATTGAAATAACATCTGATATTTTTGAATTTTTTAAATATAAAAAATCAAAAGCAGTTGTAATGGCTTGCAATACAACCTCTGCAAATGTATATGATGTATATAAAGATAAATATGATTATACAATTTATCCGATAATACAATCCTGTGCAAAAATTATATCAAAAATGGATTTAACAAAACTTGGTGTTTTTGCAACATCGGCAACAGTTTCAACAAATACATATACACGAGAAATACAAAAATATAATCCTAATATTGAAGTTTTTGAAATGTCTTGTCCCGGTTGGGTTCAAATTGTTGAAAACAATAAACAAGACGATGATTTAAGTATAGAACTTGTTAAAGAAAATTTAGAAAGAATGATGAAAAATAAGCCGGATAAAATTGTATTGGGCTGTACACATTATCCGTTTTTACTGAATATATTATCTAAATTTGTACCAAAAGAAACTTTTATTGATCCTGCATTATATTTTGCAAATTTTATAAAACAAGATTTGGAAAAACAAAATTTATTAAATGATAATGGTGGTATTGAAGAATTCTATGTAAGTGCAAATGCGAAAGAATTTCAAACTGCTGCAAAAATGTTTTACGAATTGCAAACACCACCTGAAGTTATAAATTTTGCAACAGTTTAGAATCATTTAAAAGTTTGATAATTTCACTTCCAAATAATAAAAAGCCAATTATAGCACTAAAGATTGATGCAATTATAACTGCTCCGGCTGAAATATCTTTTGCCATACCAACAAGACGTGAATATCTGTTATGGAATACGGCATCCAGTCCATATTCTAAACTTGTATTAATAAATTCAGCCACAAAAACATTAGATATTGCAAGAATAAGTATACATATTTTTGCAATACTCATTTTTAATAAAAAAGCAAATATAATTACAAGAAATGCAGCGAATATATGAAATCGGACATTTTTCTCACTTTTTATAGACAGACGAATACCTCTGCCTGCATTTTTAAATGAATTAAAAAAACCTGTTTTTTTATATTTAGACATTTAAATCCTTAACTTTATTCAATGCATTTTTTTGTGCTTCCACTACAAAATTATAATCTTCTTCTGTTTGGTGGTCAAACCCTAATAAATGCATTATTCCATGTGCTAAAAGGAAACAAAGTTCATATTCCTTACTAACACCTTTTTCTTTTGCACTTTCGGTTATTTTATCAAGGGCAAGTATTATTTCACCAAGATTTATTTCATCATCAAATATAAATCTTTCATCTGCTTCAGCATCTGCAAATATAGCAAAAGTTATTATATCTGCAACATAATCTTTATCTCTGTATTCTTTGTTAATTTGGTGAGTTTTTGCACCATCACAATACAAAATATCAAATGATATTGTATTATACTCATAACCATTTAGACACGAAGCTTCATATATATCACTACGAGCCAAATAATACTCGAAAATTTTTCTGCCGATTGAAATAAGCTTTGCTTCATCAACTTGCCAATTTTCGTATATATTTTCGCTGAAAATGTTAATTGTTGGTTTTATCATTATTAATTTTACCTTTGTTATTTTCATCCAAAATATGTATATTATTTGGAAGTACGATTTTTGATTTATCTAATTCATCAACCATATCTTCATGATATTTTATTCTATCATGCTGATTTCCTCTTAATATCCTTGTAAACGTAGTTGTAATTTTCTTTAAATCAGCAAGTGTTAAAGGACAATCAGAAAGCTGATCATCATTTATTCTATCATCCACAATTTTTTTTATAATATTTTCAATTTCTTCTTGAGTTTCAGCTTTTGCAGCTCTTACAGCAGCTTCAACTGCATCTGCTATCATAAGTATGGCAACTTCTTTTGATTGTGGCTTTGGTCCTGAATATCTGAACTGTTCTTTCTTAACATTTTCAGCACCTTCTTCTTGTATTGCCTGATTATAAAAATAACTTACAAGACTTTCACCATGATGTTGCAATATAAAATCATTTATTATCGGTGGTAATTTTGCTTTTTTAGCTTCCTCTACACCGTCTTTTGTATGAGAAGTTATAACCATTTTACTTAATCTTGAATTTAATTTTTTATGCGGATTTTCTACTCCAAATTGAGATTGATTTTCAATAAAAAACAATGGTCTTTTTAATTTACCAATATCATGATAATATGCACCTACTTTTGCAAGAATAGGGTTAGCACCAACAACTTCTGCAGCAGCTTCACAAAGGTTTGCAACCATTATACTATGGTGATATGTTCCAGGAGCTTCCATTTGTAAACGTCTTAATAACGGCTGATTATGGTCAGTAAGTTCTACAAGACCGTATGGTGTAACTATTTTAAATGCATTTTCTATTAATGGTAATATGCCAAGTTCTAACATACTGCTTAAAATTCCGTTAATGAATACAAAACCTGCATCTCTTACTATAATTATATTTTCTATATCCAATAAAAATTTTTCAAGCAAATAAATACTTGTTACAAATATTAGACCGCACAAAGCTATATAAAAGCCGGTTTTTATTAAATCAAATCTGCTTGTTAAATTTACTTTTGCCATAAATATGGATGATACAAGATTCAATAAAGTAAACGCAGTCAAAAACTGTATGTCATAGTGCATACCTAATGTCAACACAGACAAAAGCAACGTTGATGAAACAAAACCGATACGGGGATTTGTAAATATTGAAACAATTGCTACAAAAGCAGGAAAAGGCAATACATAAGGTGAAAAACCCGTCGGAAGAACTATTGCTACAATTGATAATACTATAGACATCAAACCAACAATTGCAAGCCGATTATTATCTAAATTTTTTTCAAATTCTTCTTTATACAACAAAAATGTAATAACAGTAAAAGCTATAACAAAAAATACACCAATTAAACCGCTAAAATTAATTTCGACAAGGTTATAACCTGCTTGCCTCAAAGCATCTCGCTTTAATTTTGTTACCGGCTCACCCTCAAATAAAATTTTATCACCCTTTTTGAAAGTTACTTCATACGGTTTTACCGAATTTTGAGCGTTTTTACGTGCTATTTCTGTTGCATTTTCATCCACAACAAGATTTGGAACTATTATTTGTTCTAATAATTTTGTTATTACATTAGATTGATTTCTTGATGTTTCAGGTGCCATATTATTTTTTATTAAATTATCTAATACATTACCTTCTGTATCTTTTTCACCAATTCCTACACTAAGTACATTTAATAAAGTCAAATTTGCTTTATCAAACAAGTTTTTTAAATCATCTTCCGAAGTATTTATCAAATATGTTATTAAATACTGACTTTTATTATCCGTATCAAATAACATTCCCATTTCTTCCATTTTTGTTGCAATAGAAGTATCTTTCTCTCTAATTTTAATAATAGAACTTTGTAATGAAGAAAGATTATTTTTAATAAATCCATCCTCTGTAGGAGTTAATATCGGCTCAACCTTTTGTGCAACTTCTTTTTTTCGCTGTTCAGTTCTTCTTGTATCTTCAACTTCTATTGTTTTTTGAGCAATAATATCTTTTCGACTTATTCCATTTTCAACTATTTGCTGAAATAAAAAATTCTGAGAAGATATAATAAAGGTTAAAATTACAGTAAAAATTAAAAAGAATATTACATTTTTAAATGATGTAGATTTAAAATATTCTTTTACTGATTCTATTTTTAAATTATTCATATATATACCTGTAAGTTTTTTTTCAAATAATATTCTCATTTTATAACTATATTTTAAATTTTGCAAATATAGCATCAACATTCTTTAAATATTCATTTTCATCAAAGCATGAAATTATTTGTTTTTTAGATAATACATCCATAATATCCTTATCATTCAACAAATTTTGTTCAAAAGAACCGTTATTGTCAATTGCTGCCAGTGCATTTTTTTGAACTGCTTTATATGCCTGTTCTCTGGAAAGTCCTGACTCTACAAGTTTTAACATAACTCTTTGAGAATACACAATACCACCGTAAAGTTTTGTATTTTTCAACATATTTTTTTCATAAATAACAAGATTTGAAAGTACATCATTAAATCTATTCAACATAAAATCAATAAGAATAGTACTGTCAGGTAAAATTATTCTTTCAGCAGAACTATGTGAAATATCTCTTTCATGCCATAAAACTATATTCTGCATAGCAGTTTGAGAATTACTTCTAACAACTCTTGCAAGACCGCATAAATTTTCACACAAAACAGGATTTCGTTTGTGAGGCATTGCAGATGAGCCCTTTTGCTCTGTATCAAAAAATTCTTGTACTTCAAATATTTCCGTTCTTTGTAAATTTCTAATTTCAGTAGCACACTGCTCTATTATACTTGCAATAACTGCAAGTTCATTCATATATCTTGAAATATTATCTCTTGCTATAATTTGAGTTGATATTCTTGCAGGAGTTAAACCAAGTTTTTCACAAACTAACCTTTCAAGTTCTACAGGCAAATTACTGTATGTACCAACAGGGCCTGAAATCATACCAAGCTGTATATTTTCTGAAATATAAGAAAAGTTTTTGTATGCACGCTCAAAACAATCATACATATTAAGCATTTTTATTCCAAATGTTGTAACCTCAGCATGTATACCATGAGAACGACCAATGCAAATAGTATTTTTATACTTTTTTGCCAATGTCATAATTGTTTTTAAAATCTTTTCAAAATCCTGCTTTATAATTGCCGATGCATCTCTTAATTGCAACGACAAGGCAGTATCAATAACATCAGAGCTTGTTAGTCCGTTATGAATATATTTTGATTTATCCCCGACAGTTTCATTAACATTTGTTATAAATGCAATTACATCATGATGCACTTTAGTTTCAATTTCACTAATTCTATCTACATTAAAAGATGCATGTTTTTTAATATATTTGTAATCTTCATCGGGTATTTTACCCAAATCTTTATATGCCTCACACACTGCCAATTCAACATCTAAGTAATATTTAAATTTCGAATTAAGCTCCCAAATATGTTTCATGTTTTCTAAACAATATCTATCAATCATAAACAAATGTTAACATAAAATATGGAAAAATAGCAATTTTTCATTAAAAAAAAACTTTATATAGGTACGAGAGCATGAGGGGCATATAAAATGGCAGTTGATTTAAGATTATTTACAAATCCACAAGATAAAAAAGATGCTAAAAATCCTGGTAAAGAAAAGCTTCAAGAAATGAAAGAAGAACTTGCAGCAAAAAGAAAAAGCTTGTTTGATCAAGTTGAAACTGCAAGACAAGATTTATATGCTCAACAACGTGCATGCAATAAAGCAAGACATTTATTTACAATGGAAGAAAGAGAATTCAGAAAACATAATGAAACTGAATTAAATTATACAGATTTTAAAATGAGATATAATAAAGCAAAAAATAGATATTCTGACAGCCGTTCTGCACAAGATTTGAAATTGATGCTTCTTCAATCTCGTACTGATGATTTTGTAAGAGCAAGCAGAATTCAAATGCTTGATTGTGTTTCTTAATTTTAAAATAATTATTGATTTTTTTTTTTGATATATTATTATTAAAGTAGAAATACGAATTAAAGAAGGAAAATAATATGTCAATAAACTTACAAGATAAACAAAAATTAGTAAAGAAATATGGTTCAAACGAAAAAGATACCGGTTCTGCAGAAGTTCAAATAGCCATGCTTAGTAAAAAGATTACTGAATTAACTGAGCACATGAAATCAAATAAAAAAGATTTTTCTGCAAAGAAAGGTTTATTAATGATGGTAGGTAAAAGAAAAAGACTTTTGGCTTACTTGAAGGATAAAAATTTGGACGGATACAGAGATTTAATCAAGAAATTAAAACTTCGTGGTTAATAAAAAATTATAATAGCAAATCAAAAGGGTTATCAAAAAATGATAGCCCTTTTGATTTCTTATATTACTACAATAAAATTTTAACTATGGTTTTAATATAGAAATTACAGAAATATCATTTAAATACTTTCCGGCAACATTTTGAATTTGTTCTGATGTTACGGATTTAACTTTTTTTATCAATTCTTCTTTTGCCTTAGAACCCAAACCGCACATTGCACGGTATGCTAAAAAATTTGCCTGTTGAGCATTAGTTTCAGTTATAAATTGTAATTTACCTATATAATTATTTTTCGCATTAGATAATTCATCTTCTTCAACTAAAACATCTTTTATTTTTTGGATTTCTTCCATAAATCCATCTAAAGAAGTTTGAATATTTTTTGGCTCTGTTCCTATATATATATTAAAATCTGCACAAACTGCATAAGTGTCATAAGAACTTCTGACAGTGTATGCAAGACCTTTTTTATCTCTTAATTCGCAGAATAATCTTGAAGATAGCCCACTAGCACCTAAAATTGTATTCAAAACTAAAAATGCAGGATATTCTTCACTTGTATATGTCGGAACAAGCCACCCTTGAAATATCTGTGCTTGATTTGCATCAGGTTTAATAATTTCTACAACTTCACTTTTTTCTAATATAGGAACAGATATTTCCTGTTGTTTAACATCATCATTAGGAATATTTCCCAAATACTTATTCAGCAAATCTTCTATTACTTCAAAATCAATATCTCCAACGATAGCAAGAATTTTTTGTCCTGATTTTAAAATATTTTTATAAGATGAAATAACATCTTCTTTTGTAACATTTGGAAGATTTTCTAATATATTTGTATATGTATTACCATAATAATGATTTTTAAATAAAGTTTTCACAAAATTATCCATAGCTTTTGTTCTTGCAGAATCAAGTTCAGCAGGAATTTCACCTTCGAGTTTTGTTTTTTCTTTATCAAATTCTTTAAATGTTGAATTAAGAATAATATCACTTACAATTTCAAGAGCATGTTCTATATCTTCATTTAAGCATACAACTCTAAACCTTAAATAATCTTGTTTCATATCACAAGAAACTTCGATAGCATTTGATTCAAGTTCAAGGGCTAATTCTTCAGATGTTCTTTTTTCTGTTCCTTGTAAAAATAGTCTGTTCATCAGAGAATATGTCCCCGCAGTTTTTTCGGGAGTATTTATTGCAATGTTCAAAGATAATGCAATTCTTGGGGTATTTTTATTTTGTTTATATATAGATTTTATACCATTTTTTAATTGAAATTCCTTCACAATATTCTCCTATCTTTTTTATGTTAGAGTTTAACACATTAATTATAAACTTGCAAATTACTATGTATTAAAGTATTATTAAATAAATATAAGACTTTATGCAGGTAAAACTTGATTATGACAAAATTAAAGGAACTTTGTAAAAGATTTAAATTAGATATAATATGCTTAACAGGGTTATTTTTTATCTTTTGCTTTATAGCATACAAACGAGCCCCTTATTTATCTTTATTTATCATTGATATAGGCAGAGAAGCATTCATTCCTGATCAAATGCTTCAAGGTAAACTTTTATATAAGGATTTATTTAATATATTCGGTCCATTAGGTTATCAAATAAACTGCTTATTCTTTAGTATATTTGGCTCTAAAATTTCAACACTGGAATTTGCAGGATTGCTTAATTCATCAATCATTCTGCTATTGTATTATATAATTGCAAGATTTTTTACAAGTGTTAAGACCGTTTTTCTATACACATTACTTATGATGTTTATGTGTGTGTTTTATATTGATTTGTCAAGTTATGTATTTCCATACACTTATTCTTTAATATATGCAATTACTTTTGTATTAGTATCAATAGTTTGTTTTCTTATAACTTTAAAATATCAAAGTTCACAAAAAATCTCTTATTTGATTTATTTAAGCTATTTCTTTGCAGGAGCGGCTATAACTTCTAAATACGACTATATCCCTTACTGCCTGATTTTATTTATTTTAACTTTGATATACATAAAACCATCATTTAAAAAGATTTTATTATGCATGACTGCTTTTTTTACAGTACCAATTATTTCTTATGGAATTCTTTTTTTGCAAGGTGTAACATTTGCAGATTACATAGATAATTTAAACCATGCAAATAATCTTGCAAATTCAAGCTACCTGCATTATCTTTACAGAAAATCTTCAGGTACAATGCTGCCGATAGAGGTATATCCTCAGAGTATAATAAATTTCTTTATAGGAAATATCTGTTTTATAATTTTATCTTTAGCTTATTATTTTATAAACAACTTAAAAAAGACTAAATACTTGATTTTTCTATATGATGTAATATATCTTATTTTAGGGTATGTAATAATATATCATATTTCCATAAATACTTTCTTTTTATTTTTAAATTATGTTGTATTTTTAATTTTTACATATTTTCTTATTTTAAAAATTAAAAAAGCCAATATATCTAACTTTAACTTATATTTTATTCTAATAATATTTAGTATTTGTTGTTGTGCAAAAACATTTTTCTTTATTAACTTAAAAACTTACGGTACATTTACAGTGCCATTATTAATACTGGTTTTTATAGTATTTTTACAAGAGTATTTACCTAATAGATTTACATTTATAAACGGTAATCTCATAAAAAGATTAATGGCTTTATTAATGATATTATTTACTGTAGGTTCTTACATTTATAGCGAAAGACTTACAATTACACAAAAAACACTTATATATACAGAAAAAGGATATATCGCAACTGCAAAAAAATTGGCAGATACAATTCAAAATTTACTAAATTATATTAATACCAACATAGACAAAAATGCATCTATATTTGTAGTACCGGAAGGAGTAATGATAAATTATGTAACAGGAAGAAAAATGCCTATACCAAAATTATATTCAATAGTTCCAAATCACCTTGATGCGTTTGGAAATTCGTATATATTAAATGAACTATCAGAACATAAGCCGGATTATATAATTATATGTAAAAGACCTATAGCGGAATATGGTATGAATGAAGTTTTTGGTAAAAATTTTCAGGAAAGAAAAATTTATCAATGGATACTTAACAATTATAAATACCAAAAGTCAATTGATACGGAAGCTGTTGAAAACAAAAGCTTACCGTTTATTAAAACAAAATTTGAATTTGCTATATATAAAAAACAGTAAGTATTTTCAATAAATATTAAGGTAGAACATGATAAATACAGATAGACTTTTATTTACAAAATATATCACCGGCTTTGTATTAATAGTTATTTCGTGTTTGTTATTTGTCTATCAATCTCATAAAAACATCGATGTTATATCTTTGCCCTTTTTTAATGGTATTTATGATGAAATAGATATAAATATTGAAATTCCGCAAAATTTTAAAAAAGTAATCATTGTAAATAACGGTATAGAAAATATTAATCTTGAAACTCAATCCATTAATAAAAATCCAACTGATATTAAAAATTACAATGTATCATTTAACAAAAAAAGTAAATACATAGCAATTACATTACCGGCAGAATATGAAAAATCATTTTTAACATCAGTGGTAACAGCAAATATTACAATGGGCAAAGATTTTTTTTATTTTAGTAATAGAGATATAAATAATTTTAAAAAGAATGAATTTAACAATAATGGTACAAAATTTTTAAAAATTTATTTTCCTGAAAATGTAACCAAAACAGAAAACAGTAATTATATAAATTATAAAGGGAATTTTAACCTGTTTGTAATTACTTTTCTTTCATTTTTTTATTGCCTGAATATATATGCACTACCTTGGATTATATTAATTTTGGGATTAATATTAATTCCTAAAAATAACATCAATATTAATCCATATATATGCTTATCATTAATTTTTATCATAGGTTTTTTAGTCAGGATTAATCAATATGATGCATATGGTTTATGGTGGGATGAATTATACGTTGCAATGCAAACATTAGATGGTTTTGGTATATATTTCGATGCAACAAATCCTCCAATATTTCCGTTACTTGCTAAAATACAAACTGCATTATTTCCTGAATTTGACTATTCAAAAAGGTTACTAACGATATTCTGCGGTTCATTTGCAATGTTATCACTATTTTTCCTTATAAAGACTTATGTTAATAAATATGCTGCAATATTATCATCTTTTATACTAAGTATTTCGATATATGCCATAGCATATTCACAGGAATACAGAAGCTATTCTGTATTAATGTTATTATCTCCGCTTGTTGTATATTCATTTCTTAAAATGTTACGGGAAAAATCAAATATATCATACGTTATTTACGGCATTTTAGGAGCAATATTCATTAATACTCATTTGTATGCATCAATCTTTTTATTAGGTAACGGTTTTTACGGTTTATATTCGGAAACTCATCAAAGAAAAAAAGAAAGAAATATTTTAAAATTTATTTGTGTAAATTTGTTTATTATTATAACTTTTTTACCGTTTATTTTTCATAAATTCATAAGCTGGGCTATATTAAATCCGTATTGCAATGTTTGGATTCCAAGGATAAGTAAGGAGAGTTTAAGTTCTATTATAAATGCAAATTTTGGACATATAACTCTTTTTATTCTTTTTTGCATTATGTGTTTATCATTCATTATTGTTGTAAACAAACTCAATAACAAAATAAATTATTATCCTGCACTTACAGAAGAAGCAAAAGGTTTTATTTTCTATGCTATGTATATAATTTCATTTGTTTTTATCGTATCAATATTTATTTCTTTAATAAGACCAATTTCCATAGCACATTATTATTTAGTAGTTTACCCTTTAATAATCGGATTAATTTCATCAATAATCTGTCAAAAACGAAAATTTAAATTTATTACAATTGTTTTATTATTATTTTCATTATTTTTTATTTCAACTCAAAACTACAACAATTCTTTTAAAGCGCAAAGAAATTATACATTTTTTAGCAGAATTGTAAATCAACAAGCTAAAGCTCATCCTGACACAAAGATTGTTGAACTTCTTGAACCATATCAATATGTATATTTTTTACATAAAAAATATAATAACATCTACATAGAAGCCGGATATAATGTAGATGCGTTTTATAATATTAATTTAGTTAATATTATAGAAAGGTATAAAGAAGAAAATAAAGAATTCATAGTCAGTGTTATAGAAGCTGAATTGTTGAAAGAGTCAGATAAAGAAGCCATCAACTCTGAAAGTTTTCCATATCGAACAGATAGAATCAAAATGCCTAAATCATCATCATATATACTTAATATCTTTGTAAAATAAAATATTAAGTTTTAAACATAAAATGCTTAAATTGCTTGTGTTTAAGTCTTTATATGATAAAATCACAATGTAAAAATACTGTTATATAGATAAAAAAAGGAGAAAAAAATGACAGAAAAACGTGTATGGCTTTTCAGAGAAGGAAATGCAAAAATGCGTGAATTATTAGGCGGAAAGGGTGCAAATTTGGCAGAAATGACTAATTTGGGCTTACCTGTACCTCCGGGATTAACTATCACAACAGAAGCTTGTATGGATTACATCAATCATGGTAACAAAATGCCTGAAAACTTGATGTCAGAAGTTAAATATGCATTGAAAGATGTAGAAGAACAAGCAGGTAAAAAATTCGGAGATAAAACAAATCCGTTATTAGTTTCTGTTCGTTCAGGTGCTAGAATTTCAATGCCTGGTATGATGGAAACAATATTAAACTTGGGCTTAAACGATGAAACAGTAGAAGCTATGATTAAATTAACAAACAATCCTCGTTTCTGCTATGATTCTTACAGAAGATTTTTAACTATGTTCGGTTCTGTAGCTTGGGAAATGGACAGACAAAAATATTTTGAATCAGAAGTTGAAAAATTAAAAGAAAAAGAAGGTGTAACTTCTGATACAGAAATTTCTGCAGAGGGCTGGAAATCATTAATCCCTGTATACAAACAAACAATTAAAGAAGTAACAGGCAAAGAATTCCCTCAAGATCCTTATGCTCAATTAGAAGAAGCTATTGAAGCTGTATTCCGTTCATGGAATATTCCAAGAGCCGTAGCATACAGAAATATGAATAAAATTGACCACAACTACGGAACAGCCGTTAACGTTCAAACAATGGTATTCGGTAATATGGGTAACGATTGTGCAACAGGTGTATCATTCACTCGTAACCCTGCTACAGGCGAAAACAAATTCTACGGTGAATACTTAGTAAATGCACAAGGTGAAGATGTTGTTGCAGGTATCAGAACACCAAAACAAATTGCTGAACTTGAAACAGATATGCCTGACATTTACAAACAATACGTACAAATTGCAAAAGACCTTGAAAAAGGTTACCACGATGTACAAGATATGGAATTTACTATTGAACGTGGTAAATTATGGATTTTACAAACAAGAAACGGTAAGAGAACAGCTAAAGCTGCTATCAAAATTGCAGTAGATATGTACAATGAGGGCTTGATAACAAAAGAACAAGCTATTCAATTAGTTGATCCTTATTCAGTATACCAAGTATTATTACCTTGCTTCAATCCTGCAGCAGTAAAACATGCTCATAAGATTTCAAAAGGTGTAAACGCATCTCCTGGAGCAGCTGTTGGTAAAATTGTATTTGATACTGAAGAAGCAGCAGAACGTGGTGCAAAAGGTGAAAAGGTTATCTTAGTAAGAATTGAAACTTGTCCTGATGATATTCACGGTATGGCAGTATCTCAAGGTGTATTAACACTTAGAGGCGGTGCAACTTCTCACGCAGCAGTTGTTGCAAAAGGAATGGGTAAACCATGCGTTTCAGGTTGTGAAGATTTAACTATTAACCTTGAAAAAGAAACTATTACATGTTCTGACGGAACTGTATTCCACAAAGATGATGTTATTTCATTAGACGGTGGAACAGGTGAAGTTATGGAAGGTGCTATTGAACTTGTTGAAGCAGGTATAGATAACGACTTTGAAACTTTCTTCACTTGGGTTAACGAAATTAAACAATTAACAGTAGAAGCAAATGCAGATACTCCAAAAGATGTTGAAAATGCATTAAAATTCGGTGCTGAAGGTGTTGGTCTTTGCAGAACAGAACACATGTTCATGGATCCTGACAGATTACCTTGGGTACAAAAAATGATTATTGCAGGTACTAAAGAAGCTAGAAAAGAAGCTCTTGACCATTTATTACCTATGCAATATGATGACTTCTACAAAATGTTCAAAGGTATGGGCGAATTACCATTAACAGTAAGATTATTAGACCCACCTTTACATGAATTCTTACCTTCAAAGATTGAATTAGTTGAAAAAGTTGCAACTAAGAAAGCTTTGAAACAAGATTACTCTGAAGATCAAAAATTACTTGAAATTGTTGAAAACTTGTCAGAATCTAACCCTATGATGGGCTTACGTGGTTGTCGTTTGGGCTTAACTTATCCTGAAATCAACGAAATGCAAGTTAGAGCAATCTTCTCTGCAGCATGTGATTTGAAAAAAGAAGGTCTTAATGTAAAACCTTATGTTATGATACCTTTAGTTGGACATGTTAACGAATTAAAAACTGCAAAAGAAACATTGGTAAGAGTTGCTAATGAAGTTATGACTGAAAAAGGTGTAACTGTTGATTACAAATTCGGAACAATGATTGAAATTCCTAGAGCTGCATTAACAGCAAAAGAAATTGCAGAATATGCAGAATTCTTCTCTTATGGTACAAATGACCTTACACAAATGACATTCGGTTATTCAAGAGATGATGCTGAAGGTAAATTCTTAAAGAACTATGTTGAACAAAAGATTTTACCTGCTAACCCATTTGTTACATTAGACCAAAATGGTGTAGGCAGATTAATTGATTTGTCAATTAGAGAAGGTAAAGAAGTTAATTCTTCATTAATCGGCGGAATTTGCGGAGAACACGGCGGAGATCCTGATTCAGTTAAGTTCGCACACAAAATTGGTTTGAACTATGTATCATGCTCACCATATCGTGTACCACAAGCAAGATTAGCGGCTGCACAAGCTGTTATTGAACAGGGTTCATTAACTTGCTGTAAATAATAAATAGCTAACAAATAAG
Source organism: uncultured bacterium (assembly GCA_902776035.1). Classification (GTDB taxonomy): domain Bacteria; phylum Cyanobacteriota; class Vampirovibrionia; order Gastranaerophilales; family Gastranaerophilaceae; genus UBA6984. Next base: position 146,034 of record CACYOO010000007.1, on the reverse strand, counting down.
CAAATAATAAAAAGGTCTGATTTTAAATATTTAAAATCAGACCTTTTCTAAATTAATAAGATATATTCATTATAAAACACATAGTCATGCTGATGACGTAGTCCGAAGTATCTCCTTGTAGTCTTGTCTTTGTGAGATTCTTCACCTAAAAAATCGTTGGTTCAGAATGACGGCATTATTGACGGTAATTACAAAAGTATTTCTTCCGACGATAGCAAGTTTTGCCTGCTTTATTAATAAAATCGTGTATTATTTAGGTTGAAATGTGAAAAGTTATCGCCATACAACTGATACTATATTTACGTCAGAAAGTAAAACAAAAAAAGGTTGTCCAAAAATGAACAACCTTTTATACAAAATATATATTTATATTTTAACTTAATTAAATTAAGCTTTTGCTCCTGATTTAGCAATAATTTCGTCTTCAACATTCTTAGGAACTTGTTCATAATTCTTGAATTCCATAGAGAATGTACCACGACCTTGAGTATTAGAACGTAAATCAGTTGCATAACCGAACATATTAGCCAAAGGAACTGTTGCTCTAACGATTACGTTGCCTGTGTTACCTAAAGGTTCTTGTCCCTCAACTCTACCACGTCTTTTTGCTATATCACCGATAATATTACCTGTGTATTCATCCGGAATTTCAATTTCAACTTTCATCATAGGTTCAAGAATACAAGGTCTTGATTTTTTAGTACCTTCTTTAATAGCCATAGAGCCGGCAATTTTGAATGCCATTTCAGAAGAGTCAACTTCGTGGTAAGAACCGTCATACAATGTTACTTTAACGTCAATCATTGGATAACCTGCAATTATACCGCCTTCAAGAGCTTCTTCCATACCTTTTCTTGCCGGTTCAATATATTCTTTAGGAATAGCACCGCCGACAATTTTGTTTTCAAATACAAATCCTGCATTTTCTTCTGCCGGTTCAATTTTGATTTTAACGTGTCCATATTGACCTTTACCACCTGATTGTCTTTGGAATTTAGATTCTTGATCTGCTGTTCCTCTGATTGTTTCTCTGTATGCAACTTGTGGTTTACCTACGTTAGCATCAACTTTGAATTCTCTAAGTAATCTGTCAACGATGATGTCTAAGTGTAATTCACCCATACCGGAAATAATTGTTTGACCTGTTTCTGCATCAGTTTTAACTCTGAATGAAGGATCTTCTTCAGCAAGTTTTTGTAATGCAATACCCATTTTTTCTTGATCTGCTTTTGTCTTTGGTTCAATAGCAACTGAAATTACCGGTTCAGGGAATACCATTTTTTCCAAAATAATAGGTGCTTTTTCATCACATAATGTATCACCTGTTGTTGTATCTTTCAAACCAACAGCGGCACAAATATCACCTGCATATACTTCTTGTTCTTCAAGTCTTTGATCTGCATACATACGAACTAAACGAGAAATACGTTCTTTTTTACCGTTTGTAGCATTTAAAACATAAGAACCGGATGTAATTTTTCCTGAATATACACGTAAGAATGTTAAACGACCTACAAATGGGTCTGTCATAACTTTGAATGCCAATGCTGAGAACGGTTCTGAATCAGATGAATGACGTTCTGTTTTTGTACCGTCTTCCATTTCACCTTCAATAGCTTTTACATCTACAGGTGATGGTAAGTAATCTACAACGTTATCTAATAACATTTGAACACCCTTGTTCTTGAATGCAGTACCACAAGTTACAGGAACAATTTTGTTTGCACATGTAGCTTTTCTTAATACAGCTTTTAATTCAGGAACCGTAATTGAGTCAGGATCTTCAAAATATTTTTCCATCAATGCATCATCTTCAGATGCAATTGCTTCAACTAATTCTTCTCTGTATTGATGTGCCTTATCTTTTAATTCTTGAGAAATTTCATCGCAAGTGTCAACATCAAAAATGTCAATTTGTTTACCTAAATCATCTCTGTAGATTTCAGCTTTCATTTCAATTAAATCTATAATACCTTGCATTTTATCTTCAGCACCAATTGGTAATTGGATAGCAAATGCATTTGCTCTTAATCTATCTCTGATTTGGTTTAATACACGGTAGAAATCTGCCCCTGTTCTGTCCATTTTATTAACAAATACGATACGAGGAACTTCGTAACGGTTTGCTTGTCTCCAAACAGTTTCAGATTGTGATTGAACACCACCTACAGCACAAAATACTGCAACTTCACCGTCTAATACACGTAATGAACGTTCTACTTCAACTGTAAAGTCAACGTGTCCCGGAGTATCAATAATATTTAATTGATGACCTTTCCATTCTGCTGTTACAGCAGCTGATTGAATAGTAATACCACGTTCACGTTCTTGATCCATAAAGTCTGTTACGGCAGCTCCGTCATGAACCTCACCTATTTTGTGTGTTTTTCCTGTATAGAACAAAATACGTTCTGTAGTTGTGGTTTTGCCGGCATCAATGTGCGCTGCAATACCAATGTTTCTAATCTTTTCTAATGGTGTTTTTCTTGGCATTTTTAAATTCCTTTATCTTTTTCTAATATCTAATAAACGCTATCGTTACCGATTACTTATATCATCACATAAAAAACTAAAAATTCAAGAAAAATTTTTAATAATATTTATTAAAATACAGAATGTATAAATACTAATCAAGAATAGAAAAAGATACTATTTTATCTTGCATAATATTTAGCCATTTATATTTGAAACATACAAAATCATTACATTTGCATTCTTCTTCATCACAAGTACAATAATCACTTAATTTACATACTACTGCATCCTGTAGCGTTAAAACTCCCCTTATAACCTGTTTACATTTGTTATCACTACAAGTATACACAAATCCGTCTATTTTTAAAGCATTAGTTAATACAGTTATACGTTTACTACCCGTTTTTTCTACAATCTTTGAAATTTCTCTATTAATATTATCCATAAAAAATTCTCCTTTTTTATGAATATATTTTAAATACAGAAATATTGTATTACCTAACCGGCTACAATTATGTATATTGGAAAAACAAAGATTTATATTTCAAGAGAAAAACGTTTTGCTCCGTTTGTGTTAATATTGTTACCTCTGTTTTTATTATATTCGTCTTCTAACTGATTATATAATTCTCTGTCTTGAGGACCTAAATCAGCTTTCAAAGCTCTTAATTTTGCATTATTCTCAGGTGTTCTATGGGAAATAAGATATTTTAAAATATCTTGTTTCATTGAACCAATCATAAGTCTTTTTAAATCATCAACACTTGCAAAATTAATCATATTTTCTATCATTTCACGTCTTTCATTTGGTGAAAGATTTAAAATAAAGTTTCTTCTATCAGCCGCAGAAGTTTGAGGAAGTAATCCAAGAAGTGCCTTTTTAGCTGCGGTTGCATCAGCTCCGCTTGAAGTTTTCATTGCAGAAATAAGACTTTTTACTTGTTTTACAATCTGTGAACCAGTACTACTGCTGCTTGTTGTTGATTGACTCTGTTGTGAAGATGCAGATTTGCTTTCTTTATATTTTTGTTCAGATTCCGATAAAATTTTATTAGAACTTTCATAACCGCTATTTTTTACATCATTGATAACGGTATCTCTGTTAGATTCATGGAATTCATAAGCATGTTCTGCCAAACCGTCATTATATGATTGTTTTACACTGTCAGAACCATATTGATTAATATAAGAACTTGATTCATTATATGTACTGCGCTGCATATCTGCATCTTTAATAGAAGCAGTATAAGATGCAGAATTTTTTGCTGCACGTCCACGCTGCGTTTCAGTCAAACTTCCATCTGCTGATGCATGAGCCGATCCAACAGATATTGCGGAACGATTTTCATCACTTAATGTTGAAGAACCCCTCATTTGCTCATAATTTTGTAATGCAATATCAGCATCTGCATGGAATGATATTTCAGTTGCCTGTATTTTCAAATCACGGTTTTTAAGTGCATCCATATATCCTTCTGATGCACCAATTTGAGCAACTCTACGACTAAATGCACTGCCATGTCCTTGTATATCAGTTTGTTCCTGAATACTGCCTTGTAAAATTCTTTGACCTTCAGCATCAGAATCACCAATGCCTGACATTACTCCGCCAACATAATCTACGGCTTCTCTATCAGTTCTTGTATGATCCATACCTGTTCTGAAACCTTGTGCTTTATTTCTATTATATAAAGCATGAACAGAATGCCCCATTATTTGAGCCCATTCACTATCAGTTCCTGAGTTTCTGATTAATTTTTGATAATCAGCCATTTGCAAACGAGCACGTTCTTCAGGTGATTTATTCTTTAAGGATTCAAAGTGTCCTCTTAAATATCTTTGTATTAATTTAGCTTTTTTCTCAGGAGTATCCGCTTTTGCATATTCTCCCGGAAAATATCTTTGAATACGTTCTTCAATAGATTCACCGTCTTTTACATAACCCGGTTCACCCTTCATCGGTAAACGTTCTACTTTCGTTCCGTCAGGTCTTGTAACAATAACCTTTCCGTCTTTGTATTCTACATTATTATGTTTGCCGTTAGAACCTTGTATTGCAGATTCAGGAGTATCTTCCTGTCTTGAAGTTTGTGTTGCAGTCTGAGCTGCTCTTGATGAAGAAATACTTGATGTACCTTGATTTTGAATATCTACTTCAGAACGAATGCTTGTTTGCAAAATTCTTTGCCCTTCTGCATCAGAATCACCCATTCTTGTCATTACACCATCGACATAATCAACAGCTTCTCTATCTGTTCTCGTATGATCCATGCCTGAACGGAAACCCCTTGCTTTATTATTATTGTATAAAGCATGGAGAGATTGTCCCATTATTTTAGCCCATTCATCGTCCGTACCTGAATTTCTGATTAACTTTTCATAATCAGCCATTTGCAACTTAGCACGCTCTGCCGGTGATTTACCTTTTAACGATTCAAAATGACCGTGCAAATATCTTTGGATTAGCTGGGCTTTCTTTTCAGGTGTATCCGCTTTTGCATAATCAGTAGGAAAGTATCTTTTAATACGTTCTTCTATTGATTCACCATCTTTTACATAGCCCGGTTCACCTTTCATTGGTAAACGTTCTACCTTCGTTCCGTCTTTTCTGGTAACAATAACTTTTCCGTTTTTATATTCAATATTTTTCTGACTGCTTGCTGATGATGCATCCTGTGATGCAGTTGGTGTTTCAGACGGAGTATTACCGCTTGCTGCAGTTGTAGTTGCAGGTGTTGCTGAAGCTGCAGTATATGAAGGTGTTGCAGTTGAACCAAATATAGAGCCATTTGAAGAATAATTACTATTGCCACTGCCCCAAATACTGCCATTACCAACTCTTGCTGTAGATGCACCGGTAGTTGACTGACCATTTGAAGTAAAATCTATTACAATATCTTTGCCGTAATTTTGCTTAACATAGCTCTGAACCTGATTATCAGGAACTGTTTTAGGAATATTATATTGTTGTCTTATACTTTCTATAGACGCCATGAATACACCTTTTCTATATACATTTATATAAAAATTTTTTTATTTTAGTTATTGTCATGTTTTCAAACAGATTAAAATAAATTTTACAAAAATTTACAAACGGCTAAAAACATGATAAAATTTAAATTACATGACATTTATATTATATACTTTTTAAATATAAATGTAAAGATATGTTAAGATAAATCATTCTCAAAAAGCAATTTTTTCATGGAAAAAAACTTTATATAGGTACGAGAGGTATTTAAAAATGAGTAACAACGTAATTAAATTAAACTTTGCGAAACAAAACACTGAAGAAAAGAAAGAAACAAGATATACACAATCTCCTGTTTCTAATCCTATATATAAAACACTATTATCATTCCACCACACAAATATAGGTGAAAAACTTTCAGTTCAAGATATTTTGCGTTAATATTTATGTATGTCATACATAAAAAGTAAGATTTTCTTAAATTTATCTAAAACGCAAAAAACGGCTTTATGCAACTACATAAGAGCAAAAGTAAAGATTAGCACACATTTATCAACAGATGAATTGTGTAATAATTTTTTTGAAGATGAGGATTACTACATTAATATTGGTAATCCTCATTTTTCGTTTATTAAAGATTTAATTAACAATAGTTTTTTCAAAAAAGAAGTTAAATTATATATTGATGAGTGCTTGAAACTTTACAAATACAAAGAATCTCAAAAGCCGTTAATTGAGTTACAAAAAAAATATGAAAAAGAAAAACGAGTGTTTTTAAGAGAAGTTAAAATGTCAAAAGAAAATCCGACTAAAAAACAGCTTTATTATTATGATTGTTTGTGTAAAAAATATAATATAGAAAAACAAAATACAGACGAAATGTCAAAACTGGATATAAAACGAGAGATAGGCAGGATAATTGATGAGCATTCAAGAGATAGTTAAAATACTTACAGATGCAGGTATCGAACAAAATGAAGCAAATACTGAAGTAAAGCTATTGATAGAACATTTTTGTAATATGACTGCAGTCGATATTATTATGGGTAAAAAGCTTGATTCATCAAAATTGGAAAAAGTTAAAGAAAAAGCTCTATATAGAGCAAAAACCAGAATACCTATTCAACAAATAATCGGCTACGGCTATTTTATGAATGAAAAATTTAAAGTAACAAAGGATACTCTTATACCTCGTGATGAAACAGAATTTTTGGTTAGAACATCAAGTGATATTATCAACAAAAATAATTTTAAAAAAGTTTTAGACATAGGTACAGGAACCGGCTGTATTGCATGTATGATTTCAAAATATACTCCAGCCGAAGTTTTAGCCATTGATATATCTCTTGAAGCATTACAAATTGCACTTGATAACGTAACGTATTTAGGACTTACAAAAAAAGTATTATTAAGAAAATCAAATTTATTTTCAAATGTAAAAGAAGGAGAATCATTTGATATAATAGTTTCTAATCCGCCATATATACCTATAAAAGATAAAGGAAGCATCCAAAAGGAAGTTTCTTTTGATCCTGATATAGCTTTATACACAAATGATACAGACGGAATTGAATATTATGATAAAATAATTTGTCAATCAGAAAAATTTCTAAATAAGAACGGATATATTGCCTTTGAAATTGGACTTGGACAATCGGACAAAGTAAAATTCTTGTTTGAAAAATACGGATATAAAAATATTACAATAACAAAAGATTTAGCAGGTATAGATAGGGTTATAACAGCACAAAAGTCAAAGTAAATGAATAAAAAAAGAAAATCTAAAAAAATAATATCTCTAATGTCAGGTACATCATGTGATTCTATTGATGTCGGTTTTTGTGTTGTAAAACCTGATTTCAGCTGTACATTAATTGATGGGTTTAATTATGAATATCCTGTTTCCATACAAAAGCGTATTTTCAAAATGTTTCATGATGATGCAAATATAAAAGAAATTTGTCAGATGAATTTTATTATAGCAAAGTGTTTTGCAAATGCCGCAAATGAAATGATAAAAAGACAAGGAATTCCTGATTTTATATCATCACATGGGCAAACAATTTATCATTACCCATTTGACACTATAAGCGAAAAAATAAGCGAAAGAAGCACACTACAAATAGGAGATATTTCTGTAATTTCCCAAAATACTAAATGCGATGTTGTAGGTAATTTCAGAACAGCAGATATGGCAAAAGGTGGAAATGGTGCGCCTTTAGTATGTTTTGCAGATGAAAAATGGTTTAAACCTCTAAATAAAAATATTGCAATACAAAATATAGGCGGAATTTCAAACGTAACAGTTATATCTAAAAATATTGCTACATTCGGTTTTGATACGGGTGTAGGAAACATTATGCTTGACTACTGTGCAAAAAAATTTTTTAATGAAAAATATGATAAAAATGCAGAGCTCGCCATACAAGGAAAATGTTCAAAAAGCTGGCTTGAATGTTTATTGCAAGATGAATACTATTTTAAAGAACCACCAAAAACAACAGGTAGAGAGTATTTTTCTAAAAACTATATAGAAAATGCCTTAAAATCAGCCCCAGAAAATAAGTATGATATTATGGCAACTCTAACCGCATTAACGGCAAAAACAATCGCACAAGCTTATGAAAGATTTGTTTTTCCTTGTGTTGACATAGAAGAAGTTATTTTAGGCGGAGGAGGAGCATACAATCCGTTAATAAAAAAATTTTTAAAAGAATATCTTCCAAAAAATATTGAATTAAAAACACATGAAGACTATAGTATATCAAACAATTTTAAGGAAGTTTCAGCATTTGCACTTTTAGGATATTGCAATTATTATAATATACCGAATAATGTTCCATCATGCACAGGTGCGGATATGCCTGTTGTTATGGGACAATGGAGCAAATACAAAAATAGGTAAAAGCATATAAAAGCTTTTACCTATTTTTGTTATATCTTCAAATAAAACTAAACATTTTTAACTATTTCAAGTAATAAAGATTTAAATTTGCTCTTTGCGGCATTTGCAGCTTCAATAACTTCTTGGTGAGATAGAACTTCACCTGTTATACCTGCGGCTGCATTTGAAATACAGCTTATACCCAAAACTTTCATACCACAATAATTTGCAACCATAGCTTCAGGAACAGTCGACATACCAACAGCATCTGCACCTAAAAGCTTAACCATTTTTGTTTCAGACGGTGTTTCATAGTTTGGACCTGTTAATGCCATATAAACACCTTTTTTAAGAGTTACGCCAAGCTTTTTAGCAGCTGCAAGAGCTACATCTTGTAATTCTTTCTTATATACTTCTGTCATATCAGGAAATCTTGGACCTAAATCATCATCATTCGGACCAATTAACGGATTTACATGCATAAAATTAATATGGTCTGTTATAAGCATCAAATCAGATGCTTCAAATTCTCTATTAATACCGCCTGCAGCATTTGTTACTATAAATGTTTTTACACCTAACTTTTTAAATACCTTTACAGGATAAACTACTTTGTCTATCGGGTTTCCTTCATAATAATGAAATCTTCCCTGCATCATAACTACTTTTTTACCTGCGATATTTGCAAAAACAAGCTGACCTTTATGTCCTTTTACCGTTGATTTACCAAAGTGAGGTATATCTTCGTATTTTATTATAATATCGCTAAAGTCGTCGGCAAAATCACCTAGACCTGAACCCAATACTAAAGCAATTTCAGGTTGAAAATTGTTTGTTTTCTCATTAATATAATCAACTGTTTCTTGTAACTGCATGTTTTCCTCGTAAACTAACCTACTAATCTGTTATCATCCGCTTCTGACGCTTTTACCATAATAGCATGCTCTACCGGATTTTCTTTTTTGTATGATGAACTTTCATGGTAAGTTTCTTCATATCCAAATTCTTCCCTTGCTTTTCTTGCTTGATTTTCATCTACAAGTTTTTTTGCAAGCTCAGCTATTTCATATACCAATTGGTATCTGTTTTCTGTATTATCATTTAATTCCCATGCAACTTTAATAATTTGATCCATTCTGTACCTCTTTTATTACATGATAATATTATAATAGAAATTTATTTTTAGCAAGATAAAATATTAAATTTTAAAAGTTTTACAAAAATAAAAATTTTTTTGGTATTATCTTAATATTATTTCACAATTATGTTATTTTATACTTTGACATGGGTATAAGAATAGTATATATTACGTATTCGATTTTGCATTCTTGGTTTTAGATTTACGTACAACGGGTTTATATAAAGATATACTGCATTCATAGTCATGCGTATAGTTTCGGGCGGGCTTTTAATTCTTGTGTACCGATTTGCCCGCCCGGAGCATTATTAACAAATAATGAGCTATACCAAAACTTTCACAACAGCTTTTTTTACATGTAATATATGTTTATTTTTCATCTGAGGTCTGTGAACATCAAAAGGATAGAGTATAACAAAATCATTTTCTTTTAATGTTAATGTTTCGGTTTCACCGTTGGTTTCTAAAAATTCTACATCTTTTTCAGTATCATAAGGTATTAAATTTTTAAAATTGTGAATATCGCCTACACCTATTTTTTCAGAACCGGAAATCATATATTGAATATCAATATATCGTTTATGGGCTTCCCATTTGCAATTTTGTTCTTCTTTTGTATCATATTCCTGAATATTAATATAAATCTCATCTTTTAAAATATCATATTTGCCATCAGGTTTATTTTTTAAATCTGTTTTGTTCAGATACTCTAATGCGGTTTTTAAACGCTCTGACAAATTACAAAAATTTTTCATATATTTTAACGAGTTTTTTATCATAATTTAATTGTAACATAAAACCTATGAGTAATAACAAATTTTATACATATTTAATATTAACCGAAAATAATACATATTATTGCGGATATACAAACAATATGGAAAAACGTTACGAAAAACACAAAAACGGTAAAGGTGCAAAATATACAAGAGCTAATAAACCGATTAAACTTGCATATCTTGCTGAATATAAAACCAAATCCGAAGCATTGAAAGAAGAATATAGAATAAAGCATCTTTCAAGACAGGATAAGGAATTATTATCACAAATATATTTAACAAAAAATAAGTAATTTTTATAATTAGTATTTTTCTAAGTATTTATCAATTTCCCATTTAGAAACAAAAGTTCTAAATGAATCCCATTCTTTGTTTTTAGCTAAAATAAATTCGTTATATATATGTTCACCTAATGCATCTTTTGCAACATCTGAATTTTGTAACATTGAAAGTGCAACATTTAAACTGTCAGGAAGCGAATCAATGCCCATTTTTTTTCTTTCTTCCTCTGTTAGAGCGTAGATATTTGCTTCGACTAATTCAGGCGGATTAATTTTATTTTTCATACCGTCAAGACATGCTCCCAAAATTACGGCAAAAGCTAAATATGGATTACATGAAGGATCAGGAGAACGAAGTTCAACACGAGTTGAAACACCTCTTTTTGATGGAACTCTTAATAATGCACTTCTGTTAGCCAAAGACCAAGCAAGATACACAGGAGCTTCATATCCCGGTACAATACGTTTATAACTGTTTACTGTCGGATTAGTTACAGCTGTTATACCTTGAATATTTCTTAAAAGACCGCCTATTGAATACATTGCCTCATTTGATAATTTTGTATCTGTTTTATCATCAAAATAAGCATTTACACCATCTTTAAACATAGAGATATTACAGTGCATGCCTGAGCCATTGATACCATATATCGGTTTTGCCATAAATGTTGCATGAAGTCCATATTGTGCTGCAACAGCTTTTACTACAACTTTGAAAGTAACAACATTATCGGCTGCTGTTAAAATATCAGCATATTTGAAATCAATTTCATGCTGGCTATCTGCTACTTCGTGATGAGATGCCTCTATATCAAACCCCATTTTTTGAAGTGTCAAAACAATTTCTGATCTTATATCTTCACCTAAATCTTCAGGGCCTATATCATAATATCCGGCACAATCAACTTTTTGAGTAGTGGCATGATTTTCTTCATCTTTTTTAAATAAGAAAAACTCAACTTCAGGACCAATATTCATACTATATCCCATTTTTTGAGCTTCCTGCATCATACGTTTCAAATTACATCTAGGACAACCCTCAAAAGGTGTTCCATCTGCATTATGTATATCACAAATTAAACGAGCAGTATTTATACCTTCGCATTCTCTCCATGGTAATACAACAAAAGTATTTTTATCAGGAACAAAACACATATCTGATGTTTCTATACTTCTAAATCCCTTAATAGAAGAACCATCTAACATTAAATCATTATTCAATGCCCTGTCAATATGTGTTGAAGGTATTGTTAAACTCTTAACCTGTCCGTTTATATCAACAAATTGAAGTTCTATAAATTTTATATTTTCTTCCTTAATTATTTTTTTTATATCATCATCTGTTATATTTTTACCATTTGCTGTTGTATGTTTAAATATTACTTCCATTATATTCTCCTTAATATTACATTTAATAAATTAAAGTTTAACATGATTATTGTATGTCTTTATATAAACTTAATAATGTAGATTTTTTTTAAAACATCATTCGTATTTACGATTTAATTTTAACCGGAAATATATATTATAATACCATACTCCTTAGAGAAAAGATACACATATCCCTAATCAACAGCTATGCACTATAAGTACATAGCTTTTTTTTGTTACATTATTTATTTTTTTTATAATTAATGTATAATGTGGATATGAAAAAAGTTACAACCGAAGAACTTATTAATTATAAAATATTACCGTTTAATATTTATTCAGAATTTGGAGAGAAATTACTTTCTGCAGGAGAAGTATTAACTCCCGGAAAGCTGCTCCAATTAAGACATGTTGAAAATTTATTCAGAGATGATGATGAAACAAAAAATAACAACAATCGTGCAAATAAAAATCAAGAACAACAGACTGCGGATGATATATTGAAATCTTTATCTAATAATGATACTCGCATTGTAGAAAAATTTGATATGAATCCTAATCAAACATTAAAAAGTAATACTGTTGTTGACGAGGTAAATATAGCAAATTATAAAGGTCCTATAAACAAAACCTCAAAAATAGACCCTCAAAATCAAATAAAAATTAAGTCTTTTTATCATGATACTATAAATGGTTTAAAAATTAGAAGCATAGATGAATCATCAAACTTATTTTTAAATATTCGTGATAAAATTTTGCAGGATATAATATACAGGGCATCAGGCAAGGTTATGTATTCTTCACAAATAAAATTAATTGGAGAATACCAAAAATGCCATTCATTAAATGTAGCTATTTTAGCAGGTTTTGTAGCAAGAAAAATGGATTTAGGTGAAGCGGCTATTTCAGATATGGTTCTTGCCGGTTTACTGCATGATATAGGTAAATACCTTATAAATGAGAATATTTTAAATAAACAAAATATTTCGAATCAAGAGCAAAAAATTATACAATCCCATACAAGATTAGGTTATAAATTTTTAAAAGAAAAAATGAAAATGCCGGAGAATATTTGTCTTGTCGCATTAGAACATCACGAAAATAATGACGGTTCAGGATATCCTATGAATAAGTCAGGAGATTTAATATCTAAAGAAAGTCAAATAATACATATTTGCAACTACTTTGACAATTTATCTTTCAATAGAACAAATACTCCTGTAAAAAATACAAAAGATGCAGTTAGGGCATTATTGGAACTAGGGACAAAATATTTTATGCCTGAAGCTTTGTACACTTTTATACACATGTTCAGTTATAATGATACTATGAATTTTGAAGATATGGTTTTATAATATAAAATCCACTATACATTACTTTTTGTCATTATTCTTAAGAACATTTTCAAACACTTCCGAAAAAGGGATAATCGGCTCTAATTTATAACCGCATTTTTCTGCTAATCCACCGCCCATCATAAATATTTCCTCCTGAGGATAACGTCTGCATATTCCAGGACGACTTTTATGAATACTACATTTATTATCTTTCAACATTTTGCAGGAAAAAATTAAACCTATTTCATCACTTCCTATTACTTCCAAATAAGTATAGAACCTGTGTAATAACTGTAAATATTCAAATTGTTTTTCTGTTTTTATTACTTTATTTCCATGTTTTACATAAATATGCTGGCAGCACTCTCCGCAGCAATTACAATGACCTGTCCTATAATACTTTTTACGCAATATTTTTGTATAAAGGAATTTTTTTATTATATCAAAATTATGTTTTACTCTTATAAGGAATGTTGTATACATGCTGTCAACTTTCTTTTTGCATCGGTAAATTCCACAGAACCGTTTTCACTAAGAATCAATATTCTTGCAAAATATTTACTTGCATCCTTAAATTTTTTTTCCGTAAATAATGTATTCCCATGTTTTTGACATAGTTTTATTATTTTATATTCCGGATATAAGTAATTTTCAATATTATATATGATTTCCGAATATTTTTTCTTTTCATTTGGATTTAAAATTATATAATTATTAAATTCATTTATTGCTTTTACATAATTACATTCTGAAAAAGCTTTTTGTGCAAATCTTAAATGGTTTTCTATTAAGTAAGGATTTGCATTAAGATAAGGTTTTATTTTTAAACATCTTGCACTTACTTTTGATAATTCATCAGGATTATTGGCTATTTTATTAAGATAAAGATTATAATAACAATAAGCATAATCATACTTTTGTAAACTATCATAAGTTACAGCCAAATTACACAGTATTTTTGAGTATGAAGAATCAAGATAAAAAGCTTTAGTCCAATATTTTACAGCTTCTTCAAAATTGTTATCCGCATAATACAAAGAGCCGATATTAAGCGGTATTTTTGAAAAATTAGGATAATACATTTCAGCCCTTTTATAGCATTTTAATGCTGAAAATCTATCATTTTGACATTGGTACTCATATCCGAGTTTTAAATAATTATCAGCAAGCTTTTTATTTTTTTCAATTTTCTGATGAATTTGTTTGTACTTATCTGAATTTTTATTTTGAGCATATTTTAAATATCTTTCATAGTACTTGTAAGCTTCTGATGGCATTTCCTTTAAAGTGTAAACTACAGCAAGATTTAAGTTTGCCGTAGGTTCTTCCGGCATAGCAACAAGCGCTGCCATCCAAAATGAAATCGCATGTTCATAATCATTCTTTAGATAATACGTATTACCTATATTAATAAAAGCATCTGAATTCATGGAATCTAATTCAATAGCTTTCTGCCAAAACTCTATTGCTTGTGTTTCATCACCTGTTTTGTTATAACAGTTACCCATTTTGACATATATATCAGAATTAGAAGTATACAATAAAATATCGTTATACAAATTTAAAGCTTTGAGATATTCTTTGTTATCGTATAACTTATCAGCAGCAATTACCATTTTTTCTAATGTTGCTGCATTATTACTAACTATACTTGTTTGATTTTCGGTCATAACCTAATTATAGATTATAATGTGTTAAATTCAATATCCTGCATAAACTTATCATTATTCGAAAAAACTTCTGCAAGAGTTTCAAAATCATCAACTAAGAAAGGATTAATTACACCTTCATTAAAAAGTGCTTCTACTCGTTCATTATCTTCATCAACATTCTCTATTCCTGTTAAAGCAAGCTTTGTAAACTGCTTTACATCACATTCATGTTCATATAATCTGTAAGCATCTGTTGAAATTGCACTTTCATCAATAAAATTAAACTTATTTTCCTTTGAATAAGGATTAACATTACCAATAGGATTAGTAACAACACCTGCAATGCCATTTTGCGAGTTTAGTCTTGCATTTATTAAACTGTTATCATTATCATTGTTAATCCCGTTGAGCATATTTGCCTTCTCCAAATCTCATATATATTATGCTTTTTTTTTAGCTTTTTGGTATCAACTAAATGATGTATATTTTGTTAAAATTTCATTATTTATAAAATAATAATTTAGTGCTAGAATTTATTTGGAGATTTCAAATGGACGGTACAGAAAAAGAAATATCAACACTTGATAAATTAGGTACAAAAAAAGATGCAATAGTAATCTCAATTGATTGCAAAGATAAAGCACTAAGACATCATATACTTGATATGGGTATAACTCCGGGTGTTGAAGTAACATTAGTAAAAACTGCACCTATGGGAGATCCTTTAGAAATACGTTTAAGGGGCTACGAACTTACCATAAGAAAATCTGATGCAGCAAATATTACAATATCAGAAATACACGAAACTGATACCGTTAGAAAAAGAACTTTTAAGAATTTTTCAACATCCGAACGTACAGATATTGGAGAAATAATAGATACACCGAAAAAAAATAAACGTAAACCAACCAAAAAGAAAGTAAAATTTGCTCTTGTAGGTAATCAAAACTGCGGCAAAACAACTCTTTTTAATCAATTAACCGGTTCAAACCAACACGTAGGAAATTTTCCTGGTGTAACCGTTGATATGACAGAGGGAATAGTAAAAGAATATTCTGATGTTACGATTGCCGATTTACCCGGAATATATTCACTATCTCCATACAGTAAAGAAGAAATTGTAACAAGAGATTTTATACTTAACCAAAAACCAGACGGTATAATAAATATCGTTGATGCTACAAACATTGAACGAAATTTATACCTAACAATGCAACTAATACAACTTAATATTCCAATGGTAATTGCCTTAAATATGATGGACGAAGTGCATAATAATGGTGGAAGTATAGACATAAATGGTTTAGAAGCTGCTTTAGGAATACCTGTTATACCAATATCAGCAGCAAAAAATGAAGGTATAGATGAACTTGTAGAACACGCAATAAATGTTGCAAGATACGAAGAAAAACCAAAACGTCTTGATTTTTGTAATAATGAAGATAAAAACGAAGCATCCATACACAGATGTATTCACTCAATAGTCCATTTGATAGAAGACCATGCACATGCGGTTCAAATACCTGAAAGATTTGCTGCAACAAAGCTTGTAGAGGGAGATAAATTAATCTTAGACATACTTGCACTTGATGAAAATGAATTAAAAACCTGCCGTCATATTATAAAAGAAATGGAACAGGAACGAGGTATTGACAAAGAAGCAGCTCTTGCGGATATGAGATTTTCTTTCATAACCGGATTATGTGATAAATACGTTCAAAAACCGGAAGATTCTTTAGAATATAAAATAACAGTCAATGCCGATAAAATTTTGACAGGTAAATATACAGCCATAATATCATTTTTTACGATAATGGCACTAATTTTTTACTTTACATTCGGACCGTTGGGAATGTTCTTATCTGAAATAATGGATTTTTGCATACAATGGATTACCAAAATAGCAGATTCTGCTTTAACCGCCTATGGACTTAATGAAATTGTACATTCTTTGATTATTGACGGTATATTTGCAGGTGTAGGAAGCGTATTAAGTTTTTTACCTATAATAGTTGTTCTGTTTTTCTTCCTATCTATACTGGAAGATAGTGGTTATATGGCTCGTGTAGCATTTGTAATGGATAAAATGCTAAGAAAAATAGGTTTATCAGGAAGAAGTTTTGTCCCTATGCTTATAGGATTTGGTTGTTCTGTTCCTGCTATTATGGCAACAAGAACATTACCGTCAGAAAGAGATAGAAAAATGACTATCCTTTTAACTCCATTTATGAGCTGCTCTGCTAAACTTCCTATTTACTCATTATTTACAGCGGCATTTTTCAAAGAACATAGAGTTTTAGTAGTAATGAGTTTATACTTAATCGGTATTATTGTCGGTATAATATTTGCTTTATTTATGAAAAAATTTATGTTTAGAGGAAAACCTGTACCCTTTGTAATGGAATTACCAAATTACAGATTACCGAGTCCGATAAACGTATATCGATTAATTGTACAAAAAGCAAAAGATTTTGCTACAAAAGCTTTTACAATAATATTCTGGGCTACTATTATAATTTGGTTTTTACAAACATTTGATGCCAAATTAAATCTTGTAACAAATTCTGCTGATAGTTTAATAGCTTTGCTTGGAAATTGCCTTGTACCGATATTTTCACCATTAGGTATAACTGATTGGAGAGTATCGACAGCTTTTATAACGGGTTTTATGGCTAAAGAAAGTGTTGTAAGTACTCTCAGCGTTCTTATGGGTGGAAATACAGAAAATCTGCCGTTACTATTTACAAATCTAACAGCTTTTGTATTTTTAGTATTCTGCCTTTTATACACTCCTTGCGTTGCAACAATTGCAACAGTAAGACGTGAATTAGGCAAACGATATGTTGCATTTATTATTCTTGTTCAGTGTTCTATTGCATGGATTGTTGCTTATATTGTTTATATTATAGGAAATTTAATATTAAAACTTATTTAATTAAACAATTTTCTAATCATTTTAAATAAATTTCGTTTCAATAAATGCCTTTTATGGAATTTTAAAATTAATTCGTTTTGACCTATTATGTGATTTGTGAGATTTCTCTCAACTCTTGAATTAGATGCAATAACACAATCTTTCAAAGTAACACCATTCTTAATTTCAACATTATCCCATAAAATACAATTTTCTAATTTAACATTATCACCAATTACACAATCGTTACCGATAACATTATGACCTATAAATTTTATTTTTCTAGGCAGGATTGTATCACCGCAAATATAATCTCCCAAGTCTTTTTTTATAATTTCAGAATGCTTAAATGTATATAAATTTTCAAACAAATCTAAAGTAGATTGTTTGTATTGGCTTAATGTCCCTATATCAGACCAATATTCTTCAACATTAAACGTATTAATTAATTTATCGTTTAATAATTGAGGAAAAACATTTCTTGCAAAATCATAAAATGTATCTTTTGGAATAAAATCAAATATTTTGTAATTAAAAATATAAATACCTGTATTAATAAGATTACTTTTTGCCTCTTTAATGGACGGTTTTTCTTGAAATTCGGTTATAAATCCATTATCATCAGTTACAACAACACCAAAATTAGGGATTTCTTCTTCTCTAATTTGCTTGACACCAATCGTTGCAACAGCACCTGATTGTTTATGGATTTCCATACCTTTCATTAAATCAGCATTTGTAACACCATCTGCTGATAAAACAAAGAAATCTTCATTTTCATTAAAAAAGAATTGACATTTTTTCATTCCACCTGCAGTACCGGAAAGAGATTCTTCAGTAATATAATTAAAATTTATACCAAATTTATTTTCAACATATCTTGAAATAATTTGTTCTGAGAGATAAAAAGTATTAGCAACAACATCTTTCACTCCAATGGATGCAAGATTTTCCAATAATATATCCATAACCGGTCTGTTCGCAATTGTTACTAGAGGTTTTGGAACACTCTTTGTAAGCGGATCAAGTCTGGAACCAACTCCTGCAGCCATTACCATTGCTTTATACATATAATATCTCCTATATAACCTTGTGTATAATATACTACAAAAAAATTATTCTACAAGAGTATAAATATAATAAAAAAATAAAAATGGAATAGATACAACTTTCGAGTAAGACCATTTTTAAATTCTTATGCAATAAAAAAACTCTTTATTCAGAACCCTTAAAATTAGTGCCACTCTGCTGAAGAAAAAAAATAAGTATTGTTTTATAAGAGGGCTATTTCAAATTAATATATTTAAAATTAAACATAAAAAAGGCAATTCTAAGCTTTAAAATGTTTTATAAAAATATGATTTCAGTTAATTCATTTGTGCCTGTAAAATCTAAAAAGACATTCCAAACTAATCCGGAAAATTCCGTTAGTGAAGGTTTTAAGAAGATAACAAAAGGTCAAATAAAAGATATTTTAAAAACACCACAACTTAATCGTTCTGACTGTTATCTTGTTTCGACATTAAAAGCTTTGGCGAAAAGCGGATTTGGTAAACAAATGCTAAAGAACAGTATTAAGACATCTCCTGATGGTGATACGTTCGAAGTTAGATTTAACAAATACGACACAGATAATGCTTATAAAGTACAGAATGATGACAAATACGAAGTAGCAACAGGAAGAAGCCGTTTTAATACTACAGGAAGCGTTGAAACAGCTACTATGGATGTCATTCAGGATAGACGAGATGCAAAACCGTTATATTTGAGATTATTTGGATATAGTAACCCGCTTGAAGGTAATCTTGCAAGTGTATATATGGAAACATTAACAGGTAAGAAACCTATTAGCATCGGCGACAATGGAGTGTTACCACTATCGAGTAAAAGAGAAGAAACCACTGAATTGTTGGATAAAATAGGTGATTTACCAATAAATCGTCATAGCTTTGTTGCAGGTTCAAAAATGCTTAATTGCAATGACGGCATTGGCAAAATGCATTATTATGTAATAAAAAAAGTAGATAAAGATAAAAAAGAAGTTCATATTGTAAATCCTCGTTATGTTGATTTATCAGATGAAAAAGCGTTAGAAGAATTTAATATTGACTTAAAAAATAATTCGTATTCAAATAAAGAAATACAATTAATGAAAGAAAAAGTTGATAATATCCCAAAAGTAATAAAGCTTGATTATGAGCAATTTATGGATAACTTCCGTTCTATAGTCGGATATTTTGATAAGAAGAAGAATAAACATTAATAACACTATTAATAACTAAAGACATGAGTTTTGAATAGCTTGTGCTTGACACAACTTCCGAGTTAAGGTTCACTTGTAAAAAATTCAAAACAAAAAAGACACTATCAATAGTGTCTTTTAAAAGTGGTGCCGCAACTCGGAATTGAACCAAGGACACAGGGATTTTCAGTCCCTTGCTCTACCAACTGAGCTATTGCGGCATATTTTATTCTGTTTTTATTGGAGTTGGTAGAGCAAGCTCTACGAATCTGACTCCGGTTCCGCTTCGCTCACCGAGGAGCTATTGCGGCATAACACAAACTTCCGTGTTCATATATACATTTTATTATATAAATTTTAATCGTCAAGCTTTTTTATTGTTATCAGCGAAAGGCCCTATAACTAAGGATACATTTCTGCCTTCCATTTGAGGTCTTTTTTCGATTGCTGCTATTTCTTTTAAATCTTCCACAAATTTATTTGCCAAATCAAATGCCAGCTGAGAATGCTGCATTTCTCTACCTCTTAACATAACAACTATTTTTACTTTATTTCCTTGCGATATAAACTTTTTAATATTATTTATTCTAACAAGATAATCATGTGTATCTATCTTATATCTTATTTTTATTTCTTTTATTTCTACGGTACGTTGTTTCTTTTTAGCTTCTTTTGCTCTTTTTTCAACTTCATACTTATACTTACCGTAATTAAGAATTTTAGCAACAGGTGGGGTTTGTGTTGGATTAATTAATACCAAATCCAAATCAGCTTCTTCTGCCATTTGCATTGCCTCAGATGTTGGAACAACACCATGATTAACTCCATCTGCTCCTATAAGACGCACTTCTTTTACTTTTATTCGTTCATTCATCAATACTTTATATTTATTGTTATCTTTCTTTTGAACGTTTCTTGTTTCCTCTCCTGTAATGGCACTTCTCCTTATATTATTTTATACTTTTTACACATTTATAATAACACAATTATTTTAATTCTAGTTTTTTATATTTAATATCTCGTTACATAAGTTAAAATAATTCTTGCTAAAAGCAATAATTTATTGCATAATTATTTATATAATAATATAAAGCTCTCTCTTCTTATTTAAACGGACAGAGGTTGTTCAAAGAAACGACCTCTTTTTATTTTGTAAATTTTATAAGAAACTTCATTTACAATTATATTTATTGTAAAATTTATTTATGAAAAGAATAAAACAACTATCAACAAATTTAATAAATCAAATAGCTGCCGGAGAAGTTATTGAACGTCCAGTATCTGTTGTAAAAGAACTTGTCGAAAATTCAATAGATGCAAATTCTGATAAGATATATATAGAAATTTCTAACAACTGTAGAAATATTCGAGTTGCAGACAATGGTTCAGGTATTTATGCAGATGATATTGAGCTTGCATTTTCTAAACACGCAACAAGTAAAATCGAAAACTCTGATGATTTGTATAACATACATACACTAGGTTTTAGAGGAGAGGCACTTTCTAGTATTATATCCGTTTCAAAAGTAACTTGCACAACCAAAACAAAAGACAGTGAATTTGGTGTAAAAGTAGAAAGCAAAGATTCCGATGTAAAAGTTACAAAATTCGGCTGTGCTGATGGAACAATTATGGATATACAGGATTTGTTTTATAACATACCTGCAAGATTAAAATTTTTAAGAAGTCCAAAAACAGAAATAGCATATATTCATGAGTTAATACAGTCTTTAGCAATAATAAATACAAATATTAAATTTGAACTCAAAAATGACGGAAAAACATTAATAAAGACAAATGGTATGGGCAATATGAAAAATACAGTAAAAGATTTGTTTTCACTGGATACATTCAACCATTTAAGAGAAGTTTCACGTTCAGATAAAATTTCTAATTTAAATATCACAGGCTATATTACAACACCTGATTATTCTCGTTCAAGTAAAAAGTATAATATATTTATTAATTCAAGAATAGTAAAATGCCAAGTTTTTCAAAAAGCTATTGATACTGCATACAAAAACCTCATGGGGAAAGGTAAATATCCTTTTGTTGCACTTAATTTAGAAATTCCTGCATCAGATGTAGATGTTAATGTTCATCCAAGTAAGAAAGAAGTTCGTTATAAAAATACTAATCAAATTTTTAATTTTATATACACCGCTGTAAATTCTGCTCTTTCATTTAAAGATAATTCCAGCCATTCTGAAAAAATAGTGCCAATAAATACAAGCAATTTTAATGAGCCGGCATTTATCAGTGATTTAAATACATACATTACTCCACTAAAAGAGGTAGTAGAGAAACCGTTAACAACAGTTTCAGATAAAAATACAAACTACTCAAAAATAACAAGTACAACTCAACATAATATTCAAAGAACGATAGTTTCAAACACATTAAATATAGAAAATACTACTGATGAAGAAAAAATAATAGGTCAATACAAAAATACATATATATTAATAGAAAAAGACGAGGGGCTTGAGATTGTCGACCAACATATCGCAGATGAAAGATATATATACGAAAAATTAAAAACACAACATGAAATTGCATCCCAAATTTTATTTGTATCAGATATAATAGAAGTTTCTCCTGAAGAATCCCAAATGATAGCTGAAAGCAAAGATAAATTTTTACATTTTGGTTTTGACATAGAAGTTTTAAATGAAACAGAAGTAACATTTAAAAAGGTTCCACAATTACTTTCAAAAGTTGATACACGAGAGATTTTATCTGACATCTTAAAAAATTTACATGGAGATATTGCAGGTTTAGAAGAACATATATTAATAACCAGCTCTTGCAAATCTGCAATTAAAGCAGGACAACCGTTAACAATGTTTCAAATGCAGGAATTAATAAAAAGATGGAGAAAGTGTCAAAAACCATACACCTGCCCTCACGGTCGTCCTATTTCAAAAGTAATTTCTCATAAAGAAATAGCAAAGTTTTTCGAAAGAAATAAATAAGTATCATTGCAAAAAATTACTTTTTCAACATTAAACTCTATCGATAAATAAATTGTTTTAATATACCAAAATTAACAAAATAAATTTTATTTTATTGGTGGAATTATAACATAATACACCGTATATTCACGTGGCATATTAAGTGCATTAGTTAGTGTAAACTTATATTCAATTGGTTTTATTTTATAATTTTCATCCAGATATGGACAAGATTTTTTTGTTTGAGCAATAACTTGATGAACAGTTCGGTCAATAATAAATATACCTGATTGCTTTAAATCTTCTTGATTAATCCAAATATTTTTATAATTGAAAGTGTCTAATATACATTTAGGATGAGTATCACCATATATTGTTAAAGGTAATGTCCACTCTATATATCCTCCGACATACTTTAAAGGAGTATTTACTTGATTTGCCCATATAGTTTTTATATCGTAAAAGACTTGTTTCACCGGATATCTGCTTCTATAATTCTTTTCAACAGCAAGAAGTGTTCCAAGCGATAAGAAAATTATAAACATAACACCAAATGCAAGTTTAGTTGTTGAAATAAAAACTTCTTTAGTAACTTTCATTGGAAATATATACAATAAAGTAATACTAAATAAATACCAGAACTCAAACCCCCAACGTCCTCTCACTGTACCACCTTCAATAATACCCATTATTAAATGTAGGATTATTGGAATACATCCATTTAATAATAAGAACATCAGTTCATTATTTTTATAATTATCATTAAATTTATATACAGATTTTGCTTTCCATTTCGCAAACATAAAGAGAATAATAGTACCTGCAATTAAAGATATTTGCATAATTATAAATTGCATAGGTGCAGTTAAATGGTTATACCAGCTTACTGAAGATAATTCATTTTCAAAGTAAGAAAACGAAAAAAAATCATATTTAAACAACCATAAAAGATGAGGTAAAAATACAAGAAATGCAATTATAATAGATAAATAAAAAAATTTATTTTTAAAAGTTTCTTTTTTATATAAAAAAGCATAAACTGCCATTGCTATAATAACAAAGCCGGTTTGATACTTATTCAGAAATGATAAACCAACGGTTAAACCTAATGCTACCCAATCTTTCAGTCTATTATTATGCATACAGCTATAAAAATAAAATGTAATAACAGGTAATAAACATAAAAGAACCACATCCGGATTAAAACCGTAATAACCTGTTATATAAGAGTATACCCAACATCCCTCAAGCATTATAACCGATAACATTGCAGAATTATCATCAAGAAATATTTTTGCAATTCGATATACATATATAAGTCCTGTAATAATAAATATTTGGCTTAATAAATAAATAACAAAATCAGTCTTGAATGGTAAATATGTAATATAACTCAACCAACCGGCTAAAGGAGGGTGTTTTGGAGTTCCAAAATCGTGTAATGAACCCCAATATATACACTCAAGAGCATCTGTCGGTAAAACTGATCTTATTAATCCAATAGACGACCATACCAACAAATGTATAAACAAAAAAAAGAAAAACAATTTTTGTTCTTGCTTTATATTACTCATATATATCGATTTCTTTTCAACTATTACTTAGTAATGATTATAGTTCAAAACATAACAGTTGTAAACAAATAATAATTATTTTATATGACGTTCAAACACAAGTTTATGTAAATTATTTAATAACAAACAATATTTCTTAAATTTGTAATAGATAGAACGCCCATTATCAATTTTTATATTTTTTTATAAATTAAGTTTTATATCCAATGTTGCCGTATCTTGTGATCAATTACATCTTTGTACATTTAAAAAAATAAGATATGTTTAGAAATAATAAAAAATATTTGGAATTTATCAAAAAATTTTATTTATTTTAATAATAATAGTTTACTGCCTTACTGTAACAAAAACTTTCGCTAGCTTCTTTGTGCCTCTTGGCATATCAAAATTTTTATATTCTCGAATATTTTTTGGAGTTTCCGGTTGCTGATAATTAATTAAAAAACGCATAAACTCATCACTAAACATGTATTCTCCTTACCAAAATTATTATAACCTAACACTTATATAAAAACATTTTGCTCAAAAAAATTGCCTTTTTATAAAAATTTATTTAAATTTTTACAAAAATGAATTATAATGGTAGAATATATTTAAGGATTAATAACATGCAAGATAAATTAACATTAGAACTTGATGAAAGTTTTGTAAAAAAAATATTTGAATTAAATGATACGTTACCACCCGAAAATGAAGAAATAACACTACAAATGTTAAAAAAACAGCTTCATGAAGTGAGTATACGTTTTTCTAATATGCAAAATGAATTTGAAGAATTAAAAAAGAAGCTTGATTTAGCAAATAAACGTCCTGCATCTTCAAACACCGGTAGCACACAAACTCAATCTTCATCTAATGTTGCAAAATCAGCTGATGAAAAAGTTCCTAAAGTTTATACTCAACAAACAACACAATTTATTGATGCAAGTTTAATACAAAAATCAACTGAAAAAATCTATGATGACAACGGTAATTTAATAAAAGGAAAGATGCTTGTTATAGATGATTTGGGGGTTATAACATATCAACTCAGTACATTATTTAAACGGTCAGGTTTTTCTGTTACAACAGCAAAAGAAGTTTATGATGCAATATCATATTTTAAACATAGTTCATATCAATTTGTTATAATGGATTTGTTTATACCTACCGAACGTGAAGGATATATTCTGCTTGACGAACTAAAAAAAATATCAAAATCAAGAAATGATACAACATTAATAGGTATAATGTCTGCATCATCTAAAAAAGAACATAAAATAGAATGTGAAAAAAGAGGTGCTGCTTTTTATGTAGAAAAAGTTGAAGATTGGCAAAAAAGCATCAATGAACTTGTAAATTCGTATTTAGGGTAGCAAATATGAAAAAGATTTTTTATATTATTTGTACGTTGATATTATCATTCACTTTTTGTACTGCTTATGCTGCAAAATATAAGGTAGGAACAAACGGTTCAGTAAAAACAAATACAGGTAATGTAATCGTTTCACCTCAAAAAATAAATCAGCAAAATTATTACAATATATATAATTCAAATTCCTATGTATCAAATAAAACCGTAAATAATGGAGAGCAATCTTATGCAATAGATATAGTAATGGACTATTCAGGAAGCATGTCCGGTTGGATTGATGAAGCTAAACGAACAATGACTTATGTAGTTTCACAGATACCTTCAAATGTTCAGGTGGGATTTAGAGTTTTTGGTCAGAGTAACGGAAATAATAAATCTAAATCTGAAATAGCGGAACTTTCCAAAATTGTAAAAAAGAATGGAAAATATGTAGCTGTTACTAAAGATAAAAATTACTTAGGAAATACAAGCGGTTATTGTAGTGCAACAGCTTCAGTTACACCTATCATGAATGCAAATTCTTCAAGCTTGCTTGCAGGCATGAATTCTGTAGGGATTGGTGGTTCAACACCACTTGTTTACGGACTTGACAGAGCAGTAAATGAGGATTTTGCAAAGTTTTCCGTAAATATTCCTAAAAAGATAGTTTTAATAACAGATGGCGGAGAAAATTGCGGAGGTAATCCTTGTGAGTTTGCAAAACAACTTATGCAAAAAAGAAAAGATATAAGAATTGATGTTGTAATAACAGGCAGATATGCCGGAAATTTAACATGCTTAAGCTCTATAACAGGAGGAAATACATATACAATAAATAATATGTCAGATTTTGCAAAAACTTTAATTCACTCTGCAACAAGTAAAACAGATATAAATACAAACACACAGCAGTATGAATTTTACGAAGATTAAAATAAATTATTAATATAAATAATATTTTCTTGACGTTATAAAATCTTTATTGTAGAATTTTTGTATCAGCGTTAGTACATCGTTTGGATGTAGCACTCTGCCGAACAAAAGTGATTAAGTATCGTTTTTGTGAGAGGGGGTGGCGCACCTGAGCAAAACGAAAGTTTTGTGAAGTATAATTGAATATCGGGATGTAGCACTCTGCCGAACAAAAACGATTAAGTATCGTTTTTGTGAGAGGGGTAGCGCACCTGAGCAAAACGAAAGTTTTGTGAAGTATAATTGAATATCGGGATGTAGCGCAGCTGGTAGCGCACTTCGCTTGGGACGAAGGGGTCGCACGTTCGAACCGTGTCATCCCGACCATTTAAAAGGAACTTGTTAAAACAAGTTCCTTTTTTAATGAAAAATATATAGATTTACTCGAAGTTTTTATGTAACTTAATAACCAACTTATATTCATATCTTTTTCTTGACAAATAAGACATTCGTATACTATCATTGCATAAAATGTATTTAAAGGAATTGGCAAATGACAAATATAGGATTAATTATAGCAGGCGGAATGAGTACGAGGATGCAGCATGCTGTTCCAAAACAATTTATGTCTGTTTTTGATAAACCGATTATAGCTTATACAATGGAAAAATTTCAAAATCATCCATCAGTTGATGTTATTGCGGTTGTTTGTTTAAATGGATGGGAAAATATTCTTGAAAGTTATGCAAAGCAATATGAAATTACAAAATTAAAACATATTGTACAAGCCGGTAACGTTGGACAAGAATCAATCAAAAACGGTATATTTGAACTTGAAAAGTATTATAGCAGTGATTCTATTGTAATGGTGCATGACGGTAATCGTCCAATGCTATCAAAGGATATTATATCAGACTGTCTTGCTGTTACAAAAAAAAGAGGAAATGCAATTGCATGTATTCCTTGTCAAGAAGCAATGCTTGAAACGGAAGACGGCATTTCTTCAAACAAATCATATCCGAGAGAAAAATTGAAAAGGACTCAAACGCCACATGGTTTTTTCTTAAAAGATTTAATAGAAGCACATAAAAAAGCAAAAGAACTCGGTATAACTAATTCTGTTGCAAGCTGTACTCTTATGATAGAACTTGGAAAAGAAATATATTTTTCTGTCGGTTCCGAAAAGAACCTTAAAATAACAACGCAAGACGATATAGATATTTTTAAAGCATTGTTAAAACAAGAGGAAGCAAAAAATGTATATTAATAATGAATTGTACCAAAATGATATTAAAAGAATTATTTATGATAAATATTCATTATTAAAAAATAAAACAATTTTTATAACCGGTTCAAGCGGTTTAGTTGGCTCATTTTTAATTGATACTTTAATGTATATGAATAAAAATTTGAACTATAATACAAAAATAATAGCAACTTTTTCATCTGAAAACAGCTTGGAAGAAAGATTTTCAAGTTATAAAAATGAACTGTTATTTAATCCTATAATACAGGATATTACTAATCCGATAGTTTGCAATGAACAGGTTGATTACATTTTTCATGGGGCAAGCAACACTCACCCTGCCTTATATGCAAATAAACCTATCGAAACAATTAAACTAAATATTATTGGAACATCAAATATTCTAGACTTTGCTTTGAAAAATAAAAATTGTAAAGCAATATTTTTATCAACATTGGAAGTATATGGTGAAAAAGAGAATATTGACTGTTTTAAAGAAGATGATATCGGTTATGTAAATTTTATGATTCCACGCTCTTGTTATCCTGAAAGTAAGAGATTATCTGAAACATTATGTCAGGCATATATAAAAGAGCATAATTCAGATATTGTTATTGCAAGATTGGGTTATATTTATGGACCGACGATTAAATTAAACAGTTCAAAAGCTGATGTTCAATTTTTAAATAAAGCTTTAAATAATGAAAATATTATTTTAAAAAGTTCAGGTTTACAAAAAAGGTCATATTGCTATGTAGCAGATGCCGTGAGTGCTTTATTAACAATTCTTTTGTACGGTAAAACATCTGAAGTTTATAATGTGGCTTCCAAAAACGGAAATGTATTATTAAAAGATTATGCAAATACATTGGCTGAAATTGCAAATGTAAACGTTGCATATGGAGAAATGGGGCAAATTGAACTTCAAGGAGGATCAAAGGTTCAAAATTCCACTTTATCTTCAGATAAATTAGAACTTCTCGGTTGGAAACCAAAGTTTGAATTTAAAGAAGGTATAGAACATACTTTTAGAATAAAAAAGGAAGTACTTCAGAATGTTTAATAAATTAAAAGAAGATGTATGTAATGCAAATAAATTACTGTTAAAATACAATCTTGTACTTTTCAATTGGGGAAATGTTTCGCAAATAAGCAAAGATGGCAAATATATTGCTATAAAACCATCCGGAGTTGATTATGAAAAATTAACACCGGATGATATAGTTGTTGTAGATATGAATGAAAAGATTATTGAAGGAAAATTAAAACCATCGGTTGATACTAAAATTCATATTGAATTATATAAGGCATTTTCTGAAATTAAAGGAATTTGTCATACTCATTCAAATTTTGCAACTTCATTTGCTCAGGCAGGCAAAGATATTTCTGTTTTAGGTACAACTCATGCTGATTATTTTTATGGTGATATTCCCTGTACCCGTGCTTTAACAAAAAAAGAAGTTGAAAACGATTATGAAAAAAATACAGGAAAAGTAATTATAGAAACATTTAATTCTTTTGATTATAAAACACTTCAAGGAGTTTTAGTAAAACATCATGGAGTATTTACATGGGGACAAGATTCAAAAAAAGCTATATTAAATGCTGTTGCAGTAGAAGAATTAGCTAAAATGAATTATAGAACATTATTATTAAATCCTAATTCTAAACTGCCAAAATATATTTTAGACAAACATTATAAGAGAATACACGGTGATAACGCTTATTATGGACAAGGAGGAAAATAAAATGTATAAAGCTTTATTAAGGGAACAACTGTTTGATAAATTTGAAGATAATTCTACCGTTGCAATTTTTGGGGCTTGTCCTGCCGGAGAAAGAATTTTAGAGGATATAAAAAAATACAAAAAGAATGTTGAAATTGCTTGTTTTATTGATAACTTTGTAAAAGGAAATTTCGCAGATTTGCCGATATATACTTTAAAAGAATTTATTGATAAAAATTTAAAATGCGATATGGTAATTATGTCTACAAAAGTAAATGTATCAAATGCAATGCATATTCTAAGAATATACGACTACAATGTACTTGAACAAACAAATTTTTTGTATAAATACTATCGTTTTGCAAATGAAACTTTTGAAAAAGCATTAAATATTTTCGAAAGACAGGAAGATAAAAACTTATACAAGCTTTTATTTGATGTAAGACTTGGTTTAAAAGATAAGAGTTTAATTTCCGAATATTATAATGCTACATTCCCTTCATCTTTAAATTTTAGTGTAATTTCAAGACAATATCTTGATAAAGTTAATAAGAATGCTGTTAAAACCATTTTTGATATTGGATTTTGTAATGGTTTAAATGCTGTTGCATACAATAAATTTTTACCGAATTTAGAACATATATATGGCTTTGAAGCTATATATGATGTTTGTGCAAATGAAGCAATTGAACCCATTATAAAAAATGATAAATTAAAAATTGTTCAAAAATGTATCGGAAGTGAAAAGGGAAAAGCTAAGTTTTTAATTAATAATGATTCTTTTTCGGAATCAATTTGTACAGATTTTTCGACTATGAATCGTTCTTGTTTTAAAAATCAAACAGAAATTACAGTGGATGTTATAAAACTTGATGATTTTTGTGAAGAAAATAATGTTTATCCTGATTTGATAAAAATGGATATTGAAGGTGCAGAAATGGAAGCTCTAAAAGGTGCCATAAATGCAATTAAAAAATCCAGATGTCAACTTGCAATATCAATTTATCATTCAAATCAAGATTTTGTTGAAATCCCTGTATATTTAAGGGAAAATCTTGAAAACTATAATTTTATACTTGGACATTATAGGGCAGATTGTACGGAAACTATATTATATGCTATTCCAAATGAATTAATTTAAAAAAATATATTTAGGTATATAATACATTAAGAAAGTTGAAAACATTATGAGAAATAATCTATCATATTTAAAAGATAAAATCATAACGAATTATATATACAAAAAAAATGGATTTATTGTTACATCCCAAACATCAAAAACATTAAGCACAATAAATCAAATAACGGTTTCTTATGATTCAATTTTAAAAAAACTAAAAACAAAAGACAAAATTAGAGTTGCTTTTTATGTATTTGAAAAAGCCAAATGGAAAACTGATACATTATATAAATTAATGAAAGAAGATGACCGATTTGAACCGTTTGTAATTTTAGGTTTTACTATGGGTAGAGATGTAAGCTATAGTAAAGAAACTAAGAAAGAAAAATTCAATTTTCTTTTAGAATTTTTTAAAAGTAAAGGGATAGAGTGTAAATTAGGTTTTGATATTGAATGTAATAAACATATACCACTTAAACAATACAATCCTGATATTGTTTTTTTTCAACAGCACGTTTGGAATGCTAAAATTAACGATATAGACGAAGTTTCTAAATATGCTCTTTGTTGTTATGTACCTTATAATGTACCAAATTATGGCAATGCAAAATATGACTATAGTGAATGGTGTACTAAACTGTTCAGATTTTATTGCTTAAATGACAATTTAAAAGAACATTATAAGAAAATATGCGGATTTACCAATAATATAAAAACAACAGGGCATCCTGCACTAGATTTATTTTACATTAACAAAGATAAAATAACAGATAAAAAATATATAATTTATGCACCACATTTTTCAATACAACATCCACTATCAAAATGTCATTTTTACTATTCGACATTTACTTATAACTCAAAATTAATACTTGAATATGCAAAAAAACATCCTGAATATACTTGGGTATTTAAACCACATCCAATACTTAAAGATACAATTGCAAACATGAATGTACCAAAAGATTGTATTGAAGATTATTATAATGAATGGGAGAAAATCGGTATAGTATCTTTGGATTCGGATTATTATGAATATTTTGCAAATTCAAAAGCAATGTTAACAGATTGTGGCAGTTTTTTAACTGAATATTTTTGTACAGATAAACCTTTAATTCATATGGTAAATCCAAATTCAATTAATTGGCCATGTAAAGAAATGGAGCCAATGTTTAATTGTTTTTATGAAACACATGATAATCGGGAATTAATTGAAACATTGGATAGAATTATTGTAAAAGATGATGATTATAAGGCAGAAATGAGAAAGGAAACATTGCAAAATTTAAAATTTGCAAATCAAAATGCGAGCAAAAATATAATGAATGATTTAAGATCAGTTTTATTTTAAAATTTAGATTATAGCAAAAAGGATAAAATTTATATGAATAATAATATTAAAATTTCTATTATAGTACCTGTTTATAACGTTGAAAAATATTTAAGAGAGTGTCTTGATAGCTTAATTAATCAAACATTAGAAGATATTGAAATAATCTGTGTTAATGACGGTTCAACTGATTCTTCACCTCAAATTTTAGAAGAATATGCTTCTAAAGACAGTAGAATCAAGATTTTTAATCAGAAAAATCAAGGAGTGTCAAGTGCATATAATAATGGAATTAAACAGGTAAAAGGCAAATACTTTACAATAGTGGATTCTGATGATTGGATAAGAGAAGATAGCTGTGAATTATTATATGAAACAATAGAAAAAAGAAAATCTGATATATTACTTTTTGCTTATATAAAATACCAAAATGATTCTTTTGTAAAAGATAGAAGATTGGAAAAGCTTGAAGAATTTGCAGAAGGTGGAAACATAAAGTTTAGCGATTATTATGAAGATTTTATTAAAGGTCCTCTTTTATCCTGCGGTAAATTATATAGAACAGATTTTATTCATAAAAATAATGTATTATTTCCATTAAACATACAATGTTGTGAAGATATTGTTTTTTCAACCAGAGCTTATATTAACGCTGAGTCAATTAGTATTTTAGATACAGGACTTTATTATTATAGAATAAACGTATTATCAAGTTTAACTAAAAATACTACAGATACTATGTCTCATACCTATGAAGTAGCAAAAATACTAAAGGAAACAATTTATTCATCTGATAAAATTAAAAATAAAGATGATATTTACCATGCATCTCTTTATGATATTATAGAATCTCTTCTATATTATTTTTATTCTTCATATAATGTTTGTGTAAAAAAAGACAATATTAAATATATTAGATTAATAAAAAAAGAATATAAAAAATATTCTAAAAAAAATGAAGAAAGTATGGCTATATACAAAAAACTTGAAAATACTATAAAACATTATAATAAATTATTTATTAAGAAACTTTTTGAACCCGTATTGGAAATTGAAAACAGAACTGATAGAATAATTTTATATTTGTTTGAAAGACAAATTTTTAACTTTAATATTGGAAATATAAAAAATAAATTATTAAGATTCAAGTACTTTCTTCATGTTTTAAAACTAAGATTTATTGCAAAATTCAGAAAAATAAAAGTTGCATTTTTATTTTATGAAACCGAAAATTGGTATTCAATTAAAAATTTATACAAAGAATTTCAAAAATCAAAATATTTTGAACCTGTTATGTATTTAACTGCATCCCCAAATACATGGAAAAACCGTACAAATGAAGAATTTATGGAAATGAACTGCAAACTTTTTGATAGTGATAATGTTAATTATGAAAAATTGTATAATACTGAAGAAAGCAGTTTTTTACCAATAGAAGATTTTAAATGTGACATTATTTTTTATCAACAGCCATGGGGAATTGATAAAGAACAAAATGTTTTACGGTCGGCTAAATTTGCACTTACATGCTATGTGCCGTATTGTTTTTATTCTCTAAAACATAATTCTAATTATTTTAGATGGTTTCACAAAAAATTATGGAAATATTTTGTAGAAACACCATATCATAAAAAGGAATATGAAAAAGAATTTGGGGCAAACAATTGTGTGGCTATTGGTTCAACTAAATTTGATAATTATCAAAATATAAACATAAAAAAAACTGATAAAAAAACAATAATTTATGCTCCGCATCATTCTGTTGAAGATAATTCAATACATAGAATGGGGACTTTTTTGAAAAATGGAGAATTTATTTTAGATCTAGCGAAAAAACATCCTGAAATAAATTGGGTATTTAGACCACACCCATCACTACCTGACAGATTAATTAAGCTTGGTATAAAAACAAAAGAAGAAATTAAACAATATTATTCAGAATGGGAAAAAATAGGTAAAGTTTCATTGGGTGGAGACAATTATTATGAACAATTTATGTTATCTGATTGTCTTATAACAGATTGTATATCATTTTTATCTGAATACTTGCCGACAGGAAACCCCGTTTTGCATTTAAGAAGTGAAAGACAAAAAGATGAATATAATGATATTGTAAAAAAAATTACAGATAGTTATTATAAAATTTATACAAACGAAGAATTAGAAAAAACTTTTAATGAAGTAATTGTACAAGGCAATGATTATATGAAAGATGAACGACAAGCAAATATAAAACTCTTAATGATTGACGAAAATAAAACAACTGCTGAAAAAATTGTTGATTATATCAAAAAAGAATTGAGGATAAAGTAATGGATTTTAAAGAATTTTTTCAAAAATATGATGCACAGGCAAAAATTGATAAATTGGCAAGAAGGTACAAAAACAGAAAAATAGTCCTCTACGGTGCAGGACAATATGCAACTATATTATTTGAAAATTACGATTTATCAAAACTAAATATCGTTGCAGTTGCAGATATTAAATTTGAAAATGATGAAATAGAAAAAAGTTTCTTTGGATATAGAGGAATTTCACCTGCTGAAATTAAAGACTTTGATTGTGATTTAATTTTAATTTCTAACTTTGATTATGAATTTTTTGTAAATTATCTGGATAGTGAAGTTCTATACGGAACGAAAAAAGCAGGTATTGAAATTAGACCTTTAATACGGCTTGGTTTTAAAGACTTGTTTTTAAAGTAACATTTAATTTTTCTATTGCCTTATATTTCAAAGCAACTAGGCCACTCAACAAATAAAGTAACACTTGATACTTATGTACACTTAATGCCGGAATCTGCTAAACTTGGTGATTCGTTGCTTGAAAATCTTTATGAGGACAGGGACACTAGACTAGAAGAATCAAATGTTAGAAGATTTGGTACATAGGGGTAAATAATATTTTTATCTTTTATACCAAACTTCAAAATCTTTAATTTTATTTAACCCCTTTCGAAGCGATTAAAGAATTTCTGGTAGTAAATATGACAATCTTAAAATTTTCTGATAATTCTTTTATTAAGTTATATGCACCGTCTTTAATAGGCGGAATGTAATTTTTATCATATTTTCCATCATAAGTGTTTAGAACGCCATCTAAGTCAAATAGTATTGTTTTTCTATATTTATCTGTCATTATTATCCTCTTGTAGAGCTATTTGTCTGTTAATTTTATTAAATTATAACAATAAAATTAAACTATGGCAAATAGCACGAGTGATATATTTAGAAATAATTTAAAATTTTATAGAAATAAGCAAGGATATACACAAGAGAGACTTAGTGAAATCTGCAATATAAGTACTGATTACTTATCACAAATTGAAAGAGGAAAAAGAACGCCAAGTTTTAAAAGGATGGAACTATTAGCTAAAGCTCTTAATATAGAAGTCTATAAATTATTCATGCCTTTACAATGAATCTTGTTTTGAAAATTTTGCAACTTTTTTGCAACTTTCGCAATTTTAGTCACAAAAAATACGCCCGGCGCGATTCGAACGCGCGACCCTCTGCTTAGAAGGCAGATGCTCTATCCAGCTGAGCTACGGACGCATAAGTTAATATTCAATTTGTATGTTAATTTTAGCACACAATATTTATATTATCAAGTAGAAATTTGATATATATTTTACAAACAATAAAGGCATGCCATTGGCATGCCTTTTGATATAATATATGCAGAAAATTAACGTTTTGAAAATTGAAATCTTTTTCTTGCTCTTTTTCTACCGTATTTTTTACGTTCTTTAACACGTGCATCACGAGTTAATAAACCTTCTGCTTTTAATACAGTTTTGTATTCTTCATTTACTTTTAACAATGCTCTTGCGATACCATGTCTGATAGCACCTGCTTGTGATACTGTACCACCACCTACGGCTTTTACAATAACGTCATATTTATCTTGATTTTCAGTTAAAACCAATGGTCTGTATACCATCATTTCAATAGCAGGTTTATTTCCTATATGGTCTAATAATTTTCTGCCATTTACAAATATACGACCTTTACCTCTTACTAATTTAACTACAGCGATTGATGATTTTCTTCTGCCTGTTGCTAAAATTTCTTTATTTTCTGCCATTATTTAACCTCCTTTTCAAGTAAAATAGGTTTTTGTGCAGCATGAGGATGCTCAGGACCTGCATATACTTTTAATTTTGTAAATTGTGTATCACCCAATGTATTATGTTGTAACATTCCTTTTACTGCTTTTTCAATAGCAAGTCGCGGATCTTTTTCCATTAACTCTTTGAAACTTGCACTCTTTAATCCACCCGGATACATTGTGTGGTGATAATAAATCTTATCTGTTTCTTTTTTACCGGTTACTCTTACTTTGTCGGCATTAATAACAATTACAAAATCACCTGTATCTACATTAGGTGTGTATTCCGGTTTGTTCTTTCCTCTTAAAATGTTTGCAACACGTACTGCTAAACGTCCCAAAATTTCATCTGTTGCGTCTATCAAATACCATTTTCTTTCTACTTCAAGAGGTTTTGCTGAATAAGTTTTCATGCTTTTTCTCCATTTATCTTTTTTATCTCTAATATTCTACTTTTATTAACGTCAATCCGTCCGGTGTAACTGTCTTCCCTGCTAAACTTCTATCTTTTGCATCTAGAACAGTTTTCATATATTCAGGATTTCTGTTATTGTGTTCAATATCCAATACTGTTCCGACTATTATTCTTACCATATTGTACAAAAATCTGCTTCCGACTATATCTGTTATAATCATATCTTCATTTTGCCAACATTCTGCCTTATATAAGTAACAAATGTCGCTTGGATTTGAACTTCCGGTATTCTTAAAACTTGAAAAGTCATGTTCTCCAAGTAAATAACTCAAGGATTTGTTCATTCTTTCAAGATTTAATTTTTCTTCTATTCTCAACAAATTACCATCAAAAGCTTTTCGTTGTTCCCTATTCAAAAAAACATATCTGTAATATCTTTTTTGGGCGGATTTTTGAGAATGAAACAAACTGTCAACTTTATGTAAATCCGATATTGATATATCTTTCGGCAACAATGCATTCACTGATTTGATAAATTTTGAAGCAACAATTTCTTTATCTAAATCAACATGAACAACTTGTCCCGTTGAATTTACTCCGGTATCAGTTCTTCCGGAAAAGACCGTTTTTATTGGTCTTTTGTTATTAGATGTTTTTTTAACCCCTAATAACGTCGTTATGGCTTTTTCTAATTCTCCTTGTATTGTTGGTGTGGGTTGTTCTTCACCATCTTTTCCAAATTGAATTTGACTGCCTGCATAATTTTTTCCGATATACTGTATCAAAAATGCATATCTTTGCATAATTATACAAGTTGTATTAAAGCCATTTCACTTGCATCACCCCTTCTTGGAGGCAAGTGATATATTCTTGTGTAACCACCATTTCTGTCTACATACTTTTTGCCGATTACACTGAATAATCTTCTTAATACTGTTTGTTTTGGAAGTTTTTTACCTTCTTCCAATGTTTCAAACAATTCACCTGTTGCTGTGTCAATAAATTTATCTAACTCTTTATCATAGATAAATTTTGCAGCTTGACGACGTGATGTTAAATCACCTTTTTTTGCTAATGTAACCAAATTGTCTACATAAGGTCTTAATGCTTTTGCTTTAGCCAATGTAGTTTTGATTTCACCATGAGTTAATAACTCTGTTGCTAAGGCCTTAAGAAGTGCATCTCTTTGGTCTTTTGCTCTGCCGAGTGTATTTTTCTTTGTTAAGTGTCTCATTTTTTTATCCCTTTTATTTTATATTATTTTTTAAACCATTTCTTCTTCAGGAACTTCAGGACTTGGAGCTAAATCCAATCCAAAGTGATGTAACCTTTCAACAACTTCATCTGAAGATTTTTTACCAAAATTCTTTATGTTTAATAAATCATTTTCTGATTTCTTTAACAATTCAGACATTGTATTTATACTTGCTCTCTTTAAGCAGTTATAAGCTCTTACCGATAATTCCAATTCTTCAATTGTAATTGTTGTTGTTGGTTCTTCATCTTCTACTGTTTCTTCAGAACTTTCTTCAAATACAGGTTGATTTACAACTACCGGCTGACCTGATATTGCTGCTATTTGCATAAAATGATCTATCAATAATTGTGCTGATTGAGAAAGTGCTAATGTTACATCTAATGAACCATTTGACCATATTTCTAATGTAACTTTATCAAAATCAATTGAATCTCCTACACGAGTCGGCTCTACATTATAAGCAACTCTTTTTATTGGCATAAATGTTGCATCTATAGGAAGTATATCTATTGAATATCCTTCTTTTGAATCTCTTGGTACATCATGCGGAACGTATCCTCTGCCTGTTTCAACAGTAATTTCAGCATGGAAACTGCCACCGTCTGCAACTGTACAAATTAACCAATCAGGATTTACTACTCTTACTCCAGCTGGTAATTGTATATCTCCGGCAAGTACAGGACCTGCATGATCTACGTCTATTCTTAATGTTTCCGGCTCTTTTGAATCTTTCTTTATTACAAGTCCTTTTAAGTTAAGCAATATATCTATAACATCTTCTACTACACCCGGAATAGCTGTGTATTCATGTGTAATTCCTTCTATTCTGGCTGATGTTACTGCTGTTCCTTCTAAGCTTGATAATAATACTCTTCTAAGTGAATTACCTATTGTATTACCAAAGCCCTTTGCTAACGGTTCTATAACAAATTTACCATATTGTGAACCGTCTGAACCAGTCGTTGTATTTACTGTTTTTATTTTTAAATCCATTGTTTTTATCTCCCGATATTTTATTTTGTAATAACAATTAAGCTTATAAATTAAATTCAACTACTACTTAGAGTAATACTCAATAACAAGCTGTTCTTTTAATTCTGTGTCAAGTTCTTCACGTTCAGGCATTCTGTCGAATGTGATTTTTAACGCATCCTTATCCTTTGTTATCCAAGGAGATTCACAAGGCATGTCAATCAAATCTAAAACACTCTTTAAGAATGTTTGACTTCTTTCTCTGATTGTTATTACATCACCTGCTTTTAAAATATATGATGGTATATTTACTTTTTTACCGTTTACAAGCACATGACCATGATTTACGATTTGTCTTGATTGTTTTCTTGTTATACCAAAGCCGGCTCTGAACAAAACATTGTCCAATCTTGCTTCTAATAATTGAAGCAAAATCGTACCTGTAACGCCTGTTCTTCTTGCAGCTTCTTTATAATATCTTGCGAATTGCTTTTCTGAAACTAAATATGTTAATCTTATTTTTTGTTTTTCATTTAAATGTAATGCATATTCAGAAAGTTTCTTTCTCATTGCACCATGTTGACCTGATGCTGTTTGACGCATAGATGAAGTCAACTTTCTGTTTGATAAATCCTTTACTCCGAAATTACGGAATAATTTATTTCTTGCTCCTGTATATTTTGACATTGTCTTTTTCCTTTGTTCTTAATTTTGTAAATACTTTTATTAATTAAAATCGTTAATTATACACGACGTTTTTTAGGTGGTCTACAACCATTATGAGGTATTGGAGTAACATCCTTAATCAATGTTATCTCTAAACCTGCTGCTTGAATTGCTCTTATTGCTGTTTCACGTCCTGAACCCGGACCTTTTATGTAAACTTCAACTTTTTTCATTCCTTGATCTATAGATTTTTTTGCTACAATTTCTGCAGCAGATTGAGCTGCAAACGGTGTTCCTTTTCTTGCACCCTTAAAACCTGATGCCCCTGCTGTAGCCCATGCTATTGCGTTACCTTGTGTATCTGTTGAAGTAACAATTGTATTATTGAATGTTGATTGAATATGCACAACACCTTGTAATACATTCTTCTTTTCTTTTTTCTTTGTTGTTTTTGGTCTTGCCATTTCTTTATTTCCTTATATTATTCTTTCTTACTAATTAACTAAGCTGTTTTTTTCTTGGTTATAGCTAAACCTTTTTTACCTCTGCGTGTTCTTGCATTTGTTTTTGTTCTTTGTCCTCTGCAAGGCAATGAACGTTTATGACGCATTCCTCTATATGAGTTGATTTCTTGCAAACGTTTAATATGCATTGATACAGAACGTCTTAAATCACCCTCTATCTCATAATTACCAAGTTCTTCTCTTAATACTTTAATATCTTCGTCTGTTAAATCATCAGTTCTTAAATCTTCTGATATTCCTGTTTTCTTAAGAATTTCTCTGCTGATTGCCGGCCCGATACCGTAAATGTATGTAAGAGCTATTACCATTCTTTTGTTACGAGGTAAATCTACCCCTGCTAATCTTGCCATATTTTATTTCCTCTTTACTTTCCTTATTAACCTTGTCTTTGTTTGTGTTTTGGATTTTCGCAAATTATTGCTATTCTACCTTTTCTTTTAATACATTTGCATTTATCGCAAATCTTCTTTACTGAACTTCTGACTTTCATTGTTCTACCTTTCTATATTGTGTTTATTTCATTCTGAATGTAATTCTGCCTTTTGATAAATCATAAGGTGTCATTTCCACCTTTACCTTATCACCCGGCAAGATTCTTATAAAATTCTTTCTTATCTTACCTGATATATGAGCCAATATTTCATGCCCATTTTCAAGTTGTACCTTGAACATTGCATTAGGCATGGATTCTAATATTGTGCCTTCAAGTTCTATAACGTCCTTTGACATATTACCTCTTTTATCAATTTTCTGTTATTCTATCATATTTGCTAAAAAAATCTTTGCAAGCTATTTAATAAGCTTTTTTAACTCTTTTTAGTTTAATTATTCTGATTGTTTATAAATAAATACCAATCTTTCAAGCGTATAAATGTTTCCTGAAATTAAGTTATATTTAACTTTTAAACAGATTATGTAAATATTTGTAAATATTTTTATGTGTATAAATTTACTTAAACATTCATTTTCTATGTTATATAAAATCACTATATTTAAAAAAAATTGTTTTTGATTTAAAGTTAAAAGTAATACATTAATAAAATGGGAGTGAAAAAGTGGGATATAAAAATTTAGAGGAATTAATAGAGGTTGTGAGAGTTTTACGTTCTGAGAACGGGTGTGTATGGGATAGAGAACAGACTCACATGTCTTTAAGGCCTAATATGCTTGAAGAAGCTTATGAGGCGGTTGATGCAATTGATGAAAATGATAATGTTCATTTAAGAGAGGAACTTGGAGATGTACTTTTACAAGTCCTTTTACATTCTCAAATTGCTGATGAGGAGGGTGCTTTTAATATTGAAGATGTTGCAAAAGAACTAAAAGATAAGCTTATTCACAGGCATCCTCATGTTTTTGGCAATGTAAAAGTTAAAAATGCTGATGAGGTTGTTAAAAATTGGGATATATTAAAAAAAGAAGAAAAAAAAGACAGAGTTTCTCAAATGGATGGAATTTCAAAATCTCAATCAGCGTTAATGTCTGCTCAAAAAATTTCAAAACGTGCTGTCAAGGTTGGATTTGAATGGGACAAAGTTGAAACGCTTGATAATTGTATAAAATCTGAATTTGATGAATTTAAAAATGCGGTAAAAAATAATGACAAAATAAATATGGAAGAAGAAATGGGAGATATATTGTTTGCAGTTGTAAATCTTGCAAGATGGTATAAGCTTGATGCTGAACAATGTTTAATCGGAGCAAATAATAAATTCATGAAGCGTTTCAGAAAAATGGAAGAAATTGCAGAAAAACCTTTAGAGGATTATTCTTTTGATGAATATGATGAGTTATGGAAAAGGGCTAAGTCTTTACTAAAGTAAAATTAATAATTTCTATGTTATAAAACAGTTTTTTCCACAGAAAAAACAAGTTTCTGTAAAATTTCAAAAAATAAAACTATTCATAGAAATTAAAATCTTCAGGAAGTTCGTTTTCTATAAGCTTTGCCATATCCGAAAAATTTATATTAAATGCATTTGATAATTTCCACAATGTAGAAATTTTAGTATCAGTATTACCATTTTCTAATCTTGATAATAAACCATTTCCTATTTCATATTCATAGGAAAACTTATTAATTCCTGTATTTAAGCTATTTCTTTGTGCTTTTATAACTTTACCTACGGCTTCTAATAAAATTTGTTTTTTTTCTTCTGTTTTTTTATTGTTCTGTGTCTTCATTTTTATATTATATAACTTATTGATTACAAACTATTGACTACAATCAATAGATTGTGTATGTTTTTTTCTCAAATTTTAATTTAGAAAGATATACA
The DNA here is from genome assembly GCA_902776035.1 of uncultured bacterium. Classification (GTDB taxonomy): domain Bacteria; phylum Cyanobacteriota; class Vampirovibrionia; order Gastranaerophilales; family Gastranaerophilaceae; genus UBA6984. Next base: position 103,570 of record CACYOO010000007.1, on the reverse strand, counting down.
AGATATGACAGACAAATACGAAGAATATGTAAAAATTTCAAGAAAAGATTTGGAACACATAATTGACATATCTTTAGATATAGAATGTTTTATAAACATAATAAGAGAATCTTGTCTTTATAGACAATTAGCATGTTACGATACAGTTTGAGAACATATTTTAAAAATGCAAAGAAAAGTTAATAAATATTTAAGTGATTTTTATTAGTAAAAATTATTGAGCTTTTTATTGTTATTTAAAAACACGCAGAATAAAAAATATACCCTAATGAAAATTTAAACATAATACAGTTATTTAAACAGTTAGCGAATTTAAAATACACTTCTTTTAATTAAACTTTTTTTGAAAGGAGTATTTATGACTGAAAAATTACAAATATACAGATGTAATGTTTGCGGAAATGTTGTTGAAGTTTTATCCGAAAGTTACGGAGAGCTTGTTTGCTGTAATGAGGCAATGGAGCTCATTAAAGAAAAAAATGATGATGAAAATTTAAATGAAAAGCATGTACCTGTAATTACTAAAAATATTGATGGATATAATGTTGCTGTCGGGGCTGTTCTACATCCTATGACGAATGAACATCATATTTGTTTTGTACAGGCAGTATCTCAAGATAAAAAGTATGTTAAAACAAAGTTTTTATCACTGGATGACGAGCCGGAAATGAATTTAAAAGCAAAATGTACTTCTCTATGGGCAAGAGCATTGTGTAATATTCATGGGTTATTTAAAGGAGAATACAATGAATTCTAGAATTAGTGAACATTTGAATAGAGAGCTAAACTTACAAATAAATAAAGAATTTTACTCAAGTTATCTTTATCTTGCAATGACAGATTATTTTAACAAAGAACATCTTTACGGATTTGCACATTGGTGTAAAAAGCAATCTGAAGAAGAATTAAGTCATGGTATGTCAGTATTTGAATTTTTAAATGAATTAAACGGTAATATAGAGTTTATGCAAATTTTGCAACCTCAAACAAATTTTCAATCTCCTATAGAAACTCTTAAAGCAATTGTTATGCATGAAGAACACATTACACAATCATTAAAAGAAATTACTGTAATGGCAAAAGAGGAAAATGCATTTGCAATAATGAGTTTTTTGAAAGATATGTTAAACGAACAGCATGAGGAAGAAAAAAATGCATTCAAAATATATTCAAAATATAAATTATTTGGTGAAAATAAAGCTGCTTTATACCTTTTAGATAAAGAACTCAGTGAAAGATAGCTTATTATATATAAATGTAATTTACAAAACGACTTTCTTTAATATAAAGAAAGTCGTTTTGTGCTTATTAATAGTATTTTCTGTTCTAATAAAAATATTAGCCCTTATTATCCATTGGGATATTAACCTACTTACGAAGTTTATTTAAAAAATCAACCGATAAAATAAATCATATACCATGTAGGTTACTTAATGCAGTTTATATTATCAGTAGATAAGATAATAAAGGAATACAGATGCATTTAAATTATTAATTGTAATAAAAGTAAAAAGGAGAAGAAAATGACAGTAGCAACAAAAACAATTACAGTTATTATTATTGAAGATTTCAAATTAACGAGAGTAGGACTAAGGTGTGCATTAAACTCTAACGATGATATTAATGTCATTGCAGAGTGTGAAAATGCAAATGAGGGTTTAGAATTAATTAAATCAAAAAATCCGGATGTTGTTTTAATGGACTTGGGTTTGCCGGGAATGAACGGTATAGAAGCAACAATTAAAACCAAAGAAATATCCCCTAAAACAAAAATTATAGCACTAACATCTCATGATAGAGAAGAAGAAGTCGTTGCTGCCTTAAGTTCAGGTGCAAATGCATATTGTATGAAAGATATTGATCCTGTTAAATTGGCAGATGTTGTAAGAGATGTTTCAAACGGAGTTTGCTGGCTTGATCCTGAAATTGCACAATTGGCATTAAACTCATTTCCTAAAGTTGAAAATGCTAAAATATTGGAAAATTCATCTTCACAGGAAGGCAGAGTACCTTTGACAGAGCGTGAGTATGAAGTTTTAAAACAACTTGTATTAGGTAAAAGCAATACTGAAATCGCAAAAGAATTAATTGTAAGTGTACATACGGCAAAAGCACATGTATGCTCAATTTTACAAAAAATGTGCGTAAGTGATAGAGTTCAGGCAGCAGTAAAAGCTGTAAAAGAAGGACTTGTATAATTAATATTATTAAGAGTGTGTTTTAAAAATTTTAAAACACACTCTTTAAAAATATTTTGTATATAGCTCAAAGAACTTCTTTTATTTTAGCTTCCATTTCATCTAAACCGGCCATAGGTTCTAAACGAAAATTAACATTTCCATTTCTATCTACAATAAATTTTGTAAAATTCCATTTAATGTCAGGTTTACTTGCCCAATCTTTATCTGTTTTAGAAAGCATTTCTTCCAAAAGTTGACGATATTTATGCTCGCTAAAACCTTCAAATCCTCTTTGAGATTTGAGATATGTATATAAAGCCAGTTCTTTTTCACCGTTTACATCAGATTTTTTCATTTGTGGAAACATTGTATTGTAATGAATTTGACAAAATTCATGTATTTCGTCATCTGTTCCGGGAGCTTGATGACCAAATTGATTACAAGGAATGTCAATGATTTCTAAACCTTTATCGAGGTATTTTTCGTAAAGTGTTTCAATTGCCTCGTATTGAGGTGTAAAACCGCAACCTGTTGCTGTATTTACAATCATAATTACTTTACCTTTAAAATCTGAAAGTTTTAATTCTTCACCGTTTGATTTTGTTACAGAGTAATCATATATAGACATTTTTCCTCCTAAATTTTTATTTTAATTTAAATACACCTTTTGCACATCCGCAAATTGGACATTTATAATCATCTGATTCATTTTCTAAATCTCCTGTGCACTCAAATCCGCATACAGAACATTCATAAACAGGTTTATTTGTATTATCTTCATTTTCTTTTGGTGCATATTTATCAATTATGGATTTGGTAACTTCTCCATGATGTTTTTCTTGGAGTGCAAATTCTTTCACTTGTGCAACTACTTCTTCGTCAAGACCTAATTTTGCAAGCTTATCTGCTAATTGATTAATATTACCTTCTCCTTTGTATTCCGCTTTTGATAAACCTCTTACTAATTGCCAAAATTCTTTCTCTCCATAAGGGTATCTGCCGTTTAACATCGCATAAAATGCACCGTGATTTGTTTCTTGATTGCCGAGTTCAATAAATTCTTTTGCAACGTCATCTAAACCAAATTTTTCTTTTGCAATTTTTGCTAATGCATAGTACATAGCACCACCAACGGCTTCACCTGTTGCCAATTGTGCAATTTGTTTTTCTAATTCAGTTCCCTTTGTTTTTCCATATATACTCATTTGTTTTTCTCCTTTTAATTGGTTATTTAATCTGTTCTTTTATTTAATTCTAGCATAAAGATATTTGGTAATTTTAAAGCGAATATTCTTTTTTTGAAAACCATTTTAACAAATACCTAATTAACGAGTTGAAACAATATTTTGTATAAAGTAATATATTGTGTATTGAGGAGAAATTTATGAAAAAATATATTATTTTGATATTTATACTATTTTGCGGAACATTTGTTTATGCAGGTGATTACAACGTATATAAAACAAAAAGCGGACAAACAATTATTGTTAAGCAGGTTAAATCAAACCCTATTGTAATTATAGATACATGGATAAAAACCGGCTCTATTAATGAAACAGATAAAGATAGCGGGGTATCTCATTTTTTAGAACATCTTTTTTTCAAAGGGACGTTAAAACATCCGACAGGTGAATTTGATAAAGTTCTTGAAGCAAAAGGTGCTGTTACAAATGCTGCTACAAGCAAAGATTTTACGCACTATTACATAAAACTTCCGTCAAAATATTTTGATCTTGCTCTTGATTATCATGCAGATATGCTATTAAACCCTCAAATTCCAAGTAAAGAAATGGAAAAAGAAAGAAAAGTCGTACTTGAAGAAATTGCAAAAGACAAAAATTCACCTAATGAAATTGTTTACAACAATCTTAATGAATTAATGTACAAGGTTCATCCTTACAAAAGAAAGGTTATTGGTTCTGCTAAAATAATTGAAACGGTAACAAGAGAAGAAATACTTGATTATTATAAAAAACATTATGCACCAGAAAATATGGTTACAATAGTTGTAGGAGATGTTAATCCTGATGAAGCGGCTAAAAAAGTTGAAGATGCATTTAAAACTAATGCACCAAGAAAAATTCAACATAATAAATTCATGCCTGAACTTCCTATTACAACACAGCGTATGAAAGAAGTAACTACAGATAGCAATTCTGCATATATGATGATTGGATTTAGAGGTGTAAAAGCAAAAAATAAAGACGAATATGCACTTGATGTTTTATCAACAGTATTAGGGGACGGAAGAAGCTCCAGATTTTATAAAAAAATAAAAGATGCAAAGCAACTTGCAACATCTATCTCTGCATCCAATTTAAACTTAAAAGATGACGGTTTATTTATAATAAATACTGAGTTTGCACCGGAAAACAAAGATCTTTTATTAAAAACTATCTTTGAAGAAATTGAAAACGTAAAATGTGCAGGTATAACTGATGAAGAATTAATTACTGCAAAAAACATAATTGAGCGTGATACATATTATTCAAGAGAATCTATTTCAAATATTGCTTCTGAAATGGGGTATACAGTAGTTTTAACAGATAATCCAAAAGATTATGACAACTATCTTGAAGGTATAAAAAATGTAACACTCTCTGATGTAAAACGTGTTGCAAATAAATATTTTGCAAAACATAAATCCGCAGTTTCAATTCTTCTGCCTAAAAATAATCCTTGTAAATGTACATCAGATACGGAAAAACCTGTTTCAAACGTAAGTGCAAAGCTTGTAAAAACTGCTTATAATACTGACAAATACCAACTTCCGACAGGTGCAACATTGCTTATTAATAAGCATAATAATAATGATATTATTGCTATTTCAATAAAAGCAAAGGGTGGAAGATTTATAGAAACAAAGCACGGAAGTGCAGATTTAACAGCTTCTGTAATGCTAAAAGGTACAAAGAATTATACTTCTCAGGAATTAGCACAAATTCTTGAAGAAAAAGGCATAAATATCGCACCGTCTGCTGGAAGTGATTATTTTTCTTTAAATGTTTTAACTACAAAACAACAATTACCGTTAACATTGGAAATTTTAGACGAAGTTGTAAATAATGCAAAATATGACGAATATGAAATAGATAAAACACGTAAAAATATGATAGCTAATATTCGTTCAAATAGAGATATACCATTAAATAGGGCTTTAGAAGAATATAAAAATGCAATATATGAAAATTCTGTTTATTCAATAGGTTCAAAAAAATTAGAAACATATCTTCCAAAAGTTACAAAAGCAGATATATTGGATTATTATTCACGTATTTTTTATCCGCAAAACCTTATAGTATCAATAAATGGTGATGTTGATAAACAACAAATGATAAACGTATTTACAAAAATATTTAACTCAAAAAAAGGTAAAGTATTTTCATATACAAATCATTTAAATGAAGTTGCATACAGAACAACTCAAAAAACGATAGTTACGCCTATAAATAACTTACAAACGGGCTGGATAATCATTGGTTGGCAAGTTGCAGGAAATGCTTACATAAAAGATTTTGCCGCCTTACAATTAATTGATACTTTTATGGGAACAGGCATGAGTTCACGACTATTCAGAACAATACGAGAACAATCAGGACTTGCTTATCAAGTTGGTTCAGGATATTCACCTAATGCGTTAAAAGGTACATATACTCTATATTTGGGAACAAACCCTAAAAATATAAGCAATGGTGAAAAACAAATGTTGAATGAAATAAAAATTTTGAAAAGTGAATTTGTATCGGATAAAGAATTACAAAATGCAAAAGACCAATTGATAGGAAAATTTGTACTTGCTTTAGAAACTAATCTTGATAAAGCTTCGGCTCTTTCTCTTTATGAAGCAACAGGAAGGGGATTTGCATTTGTGGAAGAATATCCGAAAATTATACAAAATATAACGGCTTCTGATATTATGGAAGTTGCAAACAAATATTTTATGAATAATTATGTAGAATCCATTGTTGACAGGGCTAAATAATGCTTGAAAATATAGAACTGTTAAGAAAAGCAGTTGAAGTTGAAATTAAATACAGTTACATAGATATTCAAGGTAAAAAGTCTACTTTTTCTAAATTTGTAAAATCTGAACTTTTAAAAGAATATAAAAAAACAAAAGCTCAGAAATGGCAAGTTTTGATTGAGGCAATGGAACGTTATTCTGTTGAAAACTTACCTGCCAGAAGAAAAATTTTAAATCGACTCTGTAAAGTTATAAAAGATGATATTAACCCTAAACCGGAAAATGCAGAAATTAAAAACATAAAATTAGCTAATGAATGTGATGTAACATATATAAAAGGTGTAGGTCCAAAAGTAGGTTATCTTCTTAATAAGCTAAACATTTTTACGGCAGAGGATTTGTTGTATTTTTTTCCTAAAAACCATATTGATTATTCATCAAGAACGTTTATTAAAGACATAAAAGAGGGTGAAACTACTACAATTTTCGGATATATAAAATCTTCAAGCGCATTTGTTTCGAAAAGTAATTTAGGAATAATAAAAGTTACCGTAGCCGATGAAAGCGGTAATATAGAACTTGATTTTTTTCAAGCAAAAGCAAACAGATATGTTTTAGAAAGAACAAAAGCACAATTTCCGCTCAATGCTAAAATAATGGTTTCAGGAACTGTAAAATTTAATAAATTCAATATGCATTTAACAGTTGATAAGCCGACTTATTCTATTTTAAATGATGATACTCAAGAGAGTACGAACTTGAATATAGGTAGAATTGTACCCGTATATCCTCTAGTTGAAAACCTTAGTATAAAAACATTACGCCGAGCCGTATTTAATGCATTAGAGATGTATAAACAATCTATTAAAACAGTTGTACCTGATTACATAAGAAACAAATATAATATTATGGAAAAATTTGATGCAATCCGTCAAATGCACTTTCCAAGCAGTATGGATATGCTTCATCAGGCAAGATTTTCACTTGCATTTGAAGAATTTTTTATATCTCAATTACGTCTTGCAAAATTAAAAGAACTAAATAAACAAATTAATAATTCCGTTCACTTCACAGTTAAGCCGGATGGGCTTGTAATGAACTTTATAAAGTCATTACCGTTTAAACTTACACATGCACAAATGAATGCGGTTAATGAGATATTAAATGATATGCAATCACAAGAACCAATGCACAGATTATTGCAAGGAGATGTTGGAAGCGGAAAGACCGTAGTTGCCGCAATAATGCTCTTGTCAGCTGTAGAAAACGGTTATCAGGGAGCGATTATGGCACCTACTGAAATTTTGGCTCAACAGCATTATAATACACTTGTTAATATGCTTGCTCCTTTAGGTATAAGTATAGGGTTATTTATAGGGAGTTTAAACAAAAAAGAAAAAAAATTACAAGAAACAAACCTTTTTAACGGACAAACAAAAATTGCCGTAGGAACACATGCACTAATACAAGAAAATGTTCAATTTAATAATCTTGGTGCGGTAGTTGTTGATGAACAACACCGATTCGGTGTAAAACAACGCAGTATTTTAAGTAAAAAAGGAGAAGCTCCGCAAATACTTACAATGACTGCAACACCAATACCAAGAACATTGGCTTTATCTATTCATGGTGATATGGATTTGACAATAATTGATGAACTTCCTAAAGGTAGAAAACCAATTCTGACAAGTATTTCAAACTCTAAAAAACAGATTTACTCACTTATAAAAGAGGAAATTAAAAAAGGGCATCAGGCATATATAGTGTATCCTTTAATTGATGAAAGCGAAGCTCTTTCTGCAAAAGCAGCAACAACAGAATATGAAAATTTAAAAACAAATGTATTTCCTGAATTAAAAATAGGACTTTTGCACGGTAAACTTAAAAATGCAGAAAAAGAAAGTGTTATGAACGATTTTAAAAATGGCAAATTTGATATTTTAGTTTCAACAACAGTTGTTGAAGTTGGAGTAGATGTACCAAATGCAACGGTAATGGTAATAGAGAATGCAGAAAGATTTGGTTTATCCCAATTACACCAATTAAGAGGACGTGTAGGCAGGTCTGATGTTCAATCGTATTGTGTATTATCTTCTTCATCAAGGAGCGATGATGCAAAAGCAAGATTAGGTATTATGGCTGAAACAAATGACGGTTTTGTAATTGCAGAAAGAGATTTGGCACTAAGAGGGCCCGGAGAATTTTTAGGTGTAAGACAATCTGGTTTACCTGATATGATTGTTGCAGATATTGTTAAAGATACAAAAATATTTGAAGAAGCAAGATATGAAGCAATTGAATTTGTGAAAAATAACAAATTCGAACAGTATCCTGAATTAAAAACAGTTGAAAATTTAAGAAAAAATAATTTTGAAATGTTGGCAGATTAAAAGGAGTACAATAAATTAAAATAATTTTATACTACGGATAATACGCACTGAACTTACACAGTCTAATAAGTGTTAAACTAGGACAATTTAGACGGTGTATTAAACACTTACGACGGAAAATATGATAAAAAGAAAATGGACTTGATGAATATATTGAAAATGTAACCAATGTAAAAGAGCCTGCATATTTGATAATTGATGACAGGTGTATAAATTTTAACGGTGATTATAAAGATTTAAAAGAAAAAATTGAAAAATTCGAAGTTTGGTATAAGCAAGCCATATAATTTTTTGTAAAAATTATTTTACAAATATTTATATTTTACTAGCAAAAAAAAATATGTTTACTTTTTATGCTAGTATAAAATTTATGTAAGGAGGATAAATGGAAATAAGTAAAATTAACATGGCAAATACTGTTAAGCCACAACAAAAAGTTCAACATACTGATTACAGTTACTTGTCAGAAATGGATCAAGACAGAATAGATCAAAATGTTAAATATGCAGCAGAACAACATAAAAAAGCTTTTGAAGCTGAGCTTTCATCATTGAAAAGCATGGTAGACGGTAAAAAAGAAGCAGTCGAAGTTTTTAGTGCTTTAGGTATAGAAACAGAAACAAAGGATGATGGTAAATTATCAATTTCTCATTATAAACAACCTGGTAAACTCGTTTCATTCAAAGATTTAGGATACGATGAAAATGAATTAATGAAAGATGTAAAAGAAATTAAGGGTAATGCTGATTTTAAAAAGACATCTTTATCCGCAATTGATACACTTGAAAAAGTTGGTGGAAATGTAGATATTTCTTTTACAAAAGTTAAATCTATGAAGAACTTAAAAGAAGTTGGTGCTATAGCTCAATTTAACAATTCTTTAATTGAAGAGTTACCAAACTTAAAAACTGTAGGTGCAATGGCAGAATTAGCAAATACAAGAGTAAAAGAATTACCTGCATTAGAAGTTGTAAATGGTAATTTAGATTTACAAAATACTCCAATAGAAAAAATGCCTGCTTTAAAATCTGTAAAAGGTGATGTAAATATCATAAATACTAAAATGACAGAAAAAGATGTTACTGCAGAAGTTGGTGGTAAAGTAAAAGATAAAAAAGATCCTGTTATTCCTGTAAAAAATGATTATGGATATTTATGGGATAATTCAGATAGAGTTGCACATAATAAGCAATAAATTTATTAAAATGAATATTTAAAAAAAAAGAGCTTTTACAAGCTCTTTTTTTATGTTTGACAATAACATTTATATATTCTATTATTTCTATATATTTTATAAAAGTATTAAGCACTTAAATAGGAGATACTATGAAAAAGATTATATCAATTTTATTAATAGCAGGATTTATTTCAGTTTGCTCACCTGTATTTGCAGGAACACATGGCAAAAATGGTAAAGTTTCGGGACGTTCTGTTGGTGCAGGTGCATTATCATTAATTATTTGGCCTGGTATTGGTCAAGCTATAAATGATCAAAGTTATGAAAAAAACTTAACTCATGCATTATTGGGTTTAACAGGTATTTTTAGATTTTGGTCTTGCTATGATGCTGTTGTTGACAGACAAGGCGGAGTTTGGCATAACAGAATATAATATTTGCTTTAATAAGTTAAACAGGAAAAATTTATGGATAATCTTTATTATGTTATTTTTACTAATATAACAATATTTTTATCCCTTGTTATTTTCGTGATTTTAATAACATATCATATTGCTAAAAAGAAAAAATTTACTTTTACAAGTTACTTTATATTGATTTTATCTGCTTTAGGTATGTATTTGTTTGTTCCTTCAAGATATTTATACTTGGGATATGCTTTTAATTCACCTGAATTGTTGGAAAAAGCCATAAAGTTTTCTATAAATCCTTATGAAAAACGATTATCATATTTATATATGTCAGATATTTTTAACTATGACATCCTTAAGGAAGGGAAAAAAGATGGTAATAAGGCAATAGATTGTTTAGAAAATGCTTTAAAAGGTGAATATTCAAAATATAATTTAGATACCGAAAAATTAGCTCAACTTTATGCTATTAAAGGAGATTTTGATAAAGCAATTGAACTGAATAAAATATTAAATAGAAAACAAAGTTTGTCATTAAGATACGTGTATATTTTAAAAGGAGAATATCAAAATGCAATTAATACTTTTAAAAAAGATAATATTAGCACGGATAACTTTTTAAAAGCAGAATTGTATAAAAAAATCGGAAATTATGAAGATGCAAAGAAAGCTCAAAAATTAGCAGAAAAAGCATATAATTCTAATATTAAATCTATAAAAATAAAATCAAAACGTTTAGAATATGATGAAAAAATCGATAGATATAAAACAATAGAACAATACAAAAATTGGTTAAGACAACAAGCACTGGATTACAAATTTATAGACCAATAATATATAAAAATTACCTTGATGAACAATTTACTTTACAGATATTATTAATATATAATTGAAAATTATAAAAATAAGGAGAAACGAGAATGAAAAATTTATTATTACTAATGGCATTACTTTTTATTACAACAAGCTGTTTTGCAGCAACAAATTCTTTTGGAGGTGGTTTTCAAGATACCACAAATGCAAATCTTACAACCGTATCTCAAGCTATTAAAATGAATGATAATACTTATTTAAAACTACAAGGAACTCTTGAAAAACAAATTTCTGATGATAAATACATATTTAAAGATTCTACCGGAACAATGACTATAGAAATAGATAGTGATAAATGGGCAGGACAAGTAATAAAGCCGGGTGATAAAATAGAAATTTCAGGAGAAGTAGAAAAAAAATTTAATTCAATAAAAGTAGATGTAGATTCTGTAAAAAAAATAACAAAATAAATTGATTTAATTCAAAAAAAAAGGGTGTCATTTTTGACACCCTTTTTTTACGTTAATATTTTTTATTACTTTGTTAATTCATCAAGCAATGGTGATTCAACAACACCATTTAATGTTTTATTAACTTCACGTAAGTTCTTAGCTACTGCTTCATTTTTATCATTCCAATAGAAGTTTGTATTTATGAAATCTTCAGCTTTTTTCATATCACCAGACAATTGAACTTCAATGATTTCAGTCAACATCTTTTTGGCTGTAGGAACCATTTTTTCAAGATTAACAGAAATTTTTCCGTCATCACTTACATTGATTGCACCTTCTTTTTGGAAGTAATTTGCCTGCATAACAGAACGAACTCTGTGAGCTTGATCCATTGTTGGTTTTGCTTTTAAGAATGTGTTTGTTGCAAAACTTACTAATATTTGATTTTTTTCATCCTCAGTATACATACCTTCTTTTACAAGGTCATCTAAGAAAGAAATAGAACCCATATCAGCTTTGTTTTCTTCTACAATATTTCTGTATTTACCAAGACCTGCATCACAATTGTTTTTTGGTCCGAGAGAGTGAGCATTTTCATGACCTATTGTAAACCAATGGTCAGCTTGCTCGCTGTACATTTTGTGGAATTTAGGATCTAATACAGCATCAAGTTTCTTTTGTAATTTTTCCGGCTGAGATGTAGTTCTGATTTGTCTGTGGTAAACATTTCTTCTGCCACCACCAATTTGCAATGACATTTTATCGCCATTAGGTAAGTTTTCAGCTAATGTAACTCCGCCTCTGTAAGCTCCGCCATCTCCTGATAATGCAACCAAATCAACATCTACCATTGTTTGTTTGTTTTCACCTTCTGATGATATTGTTTGTGTATATTTATCAGCCAATGGCATGTGTTCAGCCAACATAGGAAGATATTTCTTTATTCTTAATAAATCATCTGTACCTTCTTTATTAACAATACCTACACGGCATCCTAATGAGTCTTTTGATTGAGGTACAATACCGTTTTCTTTTAATAAATTATTTAATTTTTCGTTCTCTACAACAGAGCCGGTCATTCTATCAGCATACTGTTCTCTTGTAATTGTGTATTCAAGAGGTGTATCCTGTAATGTTGCCCATTTTTTATCAGCATAAGCATCCAACATAGGATCTGCACTTCTTAAAGCTTTTGATTGTAATTTTAAGTATTCGTTAAAATCTTTATTAGTTGATGTTTCTGCGGCTTTATCAAGTTCATCTGCAATTTGTGTAAATTCTTCCTTGAATTTATCGCAATAGTCAACAGCTTTCAACTTATCACCATCACGTTCAACAATTGTACGTTGACTTAAGATTTTTGAAACTTCTTCTTTTTCACCATTTTCAAGCATGTTTATTAAAATATTATGGAATTCTTCTTTCTTTAAATCAGAAGGATAAAAAGCTTTTCCCGGTAAATCAGGTTGTCCTTTTGCTAAATTTACCATATTAGCTTCCATATCAATACCTGACATACCTTTTTGAGCTGTAAATAATTTTAAAGACATTTCAGCATCTTTGTTACCTTTTGCAGTTTCTTTTTCAAGATATTCTTTGAAGGCCAAATTCTTTTCATTATCCATTTTCATGTAAATGGTATCCATTATTTTTGCAGTTTTTGCCAAATGTTTTAAAGCTTCTTTATCACCTTCAGCAAGATTTGTATATTCTTTTGAATCAGGCTTTAAAAGAACTTTTGGTGCTAAAAAGTCTTTGTTAGTTCTTTTTTCAAGTTCTGCAGTTGATAAATTAAGTTCAAATTTTTCTGTATTGTTTGACACAACATTAACCTTATTAATGTTTGCTGCTGCTGAAAGTTTATCCATCATTGCAGATGATAAATCTTTTGTTTCAACTTGTGGTTGAACGCTATCTTCTTTTTTTGCAGTCTTAGGCATTGCAGGCATTTTTACTTTCATGTCATTGTTTACACTTGGCATATTTTTAAATCCTTTCTATTCTTGTGAATAGTTTTATTATACTACTAAAACTGTAGTTTTAAAGAGTTTTTTAAGTTTTGTAATATAATAAACACATATATTTTTTATAATAAATAAGGAATTTACGCTGTATGTAAATTCCTTATTTTAAAGTTAAATTTTGATTTTAAATTATCTACGGCGAATTCCGTTAAGCTTTTGGTCAAGTTCATCTACTTTTCTTTGACCTTCGATTCTTCCTTGTTCACGTGCATAATCAATACGTTGATCGATGTTTCTAGGAATTGCTCTTTCAGCTGTTTCTCTGTCATATCCTTGCTTAACAAGTCGTTCAACTAGTTGCTCTCTATTTACAGGACCGCCTTCTTCTTGTTCTGCAGCTTCAATAGCTTGAGCATAAGTATAACCCTGATTAATATAGTGTTTTACTCTGTCCATGTGTTGTTGAGTTTTTTGAGATGCTTCTTCTGCTGCAGCTCTTGCATTACTCATTTTTCTGCTAAAAATACTTGGTTCTTGAGAACTTGATTCTTGTCTGCCTGTTGTGCCGTTTGATTGTCTGGAATTACCTGCACCGTTTGTTCCTCCAACACCGTTTACATGTGGATACATAATAACCTCCTTATTTTTTCAGATATAATATTCAACTATATATAAATAAAATGCCAAAATATAAAAACTTGTTATAAATATTTTAAAAGTTTTACATATTTTAATAATGATAAATAATACAGTAACAAATGTAACAATAAAATCAAAATAATGTTCTATTTAGTATTCTTATGCTAATATATATTATATATTTTATTGTGTTTGGGGATTATTTTATATGAAAAAAATCATAATAATTACATTAGGGATATTTATAATAGCAGTACTAGCACGATTTATGTTTTATCAATATTCAAGTTGGCAATCTGATAAACGATTAAAAAATGCAAAAGCATTAGGTGTTGTAACAAAGATTGTTGAAACTCGTTATGTAATAAAAAAATATGAAGCACCTGCAAGAATACAATCTGTTTCAAGAATTGATGTTGTAACTCGTATAAGCGGCTATCTTATAAAATCGTATTTTCATGAAGGTGATATAGTACAAAAAGGACAAGTTTTATTTGAGATTGAACCGCAAGAGTACAAGCTTGCTGTTGATAAGGCAAAAGCAAATTTAGACAATTCAAAAGCTCAATTAAGTTATTATGAAAAACAACTTATTCGTGCAACAGAACTTGTCAAAAAAGACTATATTTCAAAAGCAAAATATGATGAAACATTATCTCAAAGAGATTCATATAAAGCACAAGTTCAATTAAATACAAGTGCTTACAAAGATGCGTTAAGGAATTATTCCTACACAAAAATAAAAGCTCCCGTAACAGGACAAGTTGGAATGTTGAAAGTTACGGTCGGAAATTATGTAACACCGACAACAGGTGCATTGACTACATTAAACAGCGTTGATCCGATATATGTTTCTTTTCCATTGGATATAAAGAATTATAATGACTTACTAAGAGTAGATAAAACTGCTAACGTAAAACGACAAGTAGATTTATATTTTTCATCAAACGAAAAATATAATTATATAGGAATACAAGATTTTCATGATAACAATGTTGATCCTACGACAGGAGCAATAATGTTAAGAGCAACATTTCCAAATCCTAATGGTTTGTTAATAAACGGAAATTATGCAACAGTATTTATTTACTCAAAATCAAAAGAAAATATGCCTGTTGTTCCTACAGTAGCAGTCATGGAAAACCCACAAACAAAATATGTTTATAAGATTGATGAAAAAGGGCTTCCTCAAATACAAAATATAACTACATACGGACAGGATGGACAGGATTGGATAGTAAAAGAGGGTTTGAAAGCAGGAGACAGAATAATTGTAACAGGATTGCAAAAGGTTATACCGGGAGAACCGGTAAGAGAATTAACAAAAGAAGAAATAGCAGCTATGACTGCAAAGCCACATGATCAAACAGAAGTTCCGGCTAAAGATTCAAATGTAAAAAAGGATGCAAAAAGTAAAAAATAATGGCAGATGATAAAAAAGAAAAAAATAAGGTAAATTTATTCATAGACAGACCTAAATTTGCAATAGTAGTATCACTTGTTATTGTACTTGCGGGTTTAATAACTATGACAACACTGCCTTTAGAGGATTATCCGTCAATTACACCTCCTCAGGTTGAAGTTTCTGCTACATATACAGGTGCAAATTCAGATGTTGTAAGAGATACCGTTGCAACTCCAATTGAGGCACAATTAAACGGTGTTGAAGATATGATATATATGTCTTCAAGTTCTCAGGATGGTTCATATACATTGAATATTTACTTTGAAGTTGGAACTGATCCTGATATGGCTGTTATTAACGTAAACAACCGACTTCAACTTGTAACACCCCGATTACCTGCTGAAGTTAGAACATACGGCTTAACCGTAAGAAAAAAACGTGGCGGGCCGGGTATTTTAATGATGTCTGTTACATCACCTAAAAATCTTTTTGACTCGCTTTATATAGCAAACTATGCCGCAATTTATATAAAAGATGAACTTGCTCGTATAAAGGGTGTTAGTAACGTTAGTGTATTTGGTTCATCGGCATATTCTATGAGAATTTGGCTTGATCCTGTTAAGATGGCTGATTATGGTATATCTGCAACGGAAGTTGCAAATGCTATTCGGGCTCAAAATACACAAGCCCCTGTTGGTGAACTTGGTGCAGAACCTCTTGTTACAAGGCAGGATATAAAATTTACTCTAAGAACAAAGGGAAGATTAAAAACTGCTAAAGAATTTGAGGATATAATTGTATATTCTCGACCAAACGGTTCAAATGTAAAATTAAAAGATATTGCAAGGGTTGAACTTGGTGCGGAATCTTATTCAATGGATGGTTATATAGGCGGTAAAAGAAATGCTATTATCGTTGTAAACCAATTACCGGAAGCAAATTCAATTGATGTTGCAAATAAAATATCTCAGAGAATGAAAGAATTAAGTAAATCATTCCCTAAAGGACTTGAATACAATATTGAACACGATGAAACAGATTTCATCAGAGAATCAATAGGAGAAGTGGAACATGCTATCGGGCTTGCGATTATCTTAGTTGCCATTGTTACTTATGTTTTCTTAGGAACAATGAGAGCTGCATTTATTCCGTTATGTGCAATTCCTGTATCGTTAATCGGTGTATTTATATTTTTAGGTATTTTAAATTTCTCTATAAACCTTTTATTGTTATTTGGATTAGTTTTAGCGGTAGGACTTGTAGTAGATGATGCTATTGTTGTACTTGAAAACTCTCAAAGGCATATTCAGGAAGGTAAATCCCCAAGAGATGCGACAATTGTAACAATGCAGGAAGTTACAAGTGCGGTTATTGCAACATCATTAGTTCTTATGGCAGTATTTGTGCCTGTTTGTTTTATGCCCGGAATTAACGGTAAAATGTTCCAGCAATTTGCTGTATGTATTGCTTGTTCTATGGGTTTATCTACTTTAGTTGCTCTTTCTTTGACACCTGCTTTATGTGCTATGATATTAAAAGGAAAAGAGGATTTAGATAATGAAAAACCAATTATAAAAAAATTCAACAATTGGTTTAATGATGTCAGAACAAAGTATTTAGAGTTATGTAAATACTTCGTTGAATCACCTAAAAAAACATTATCTGCATTAGTTGTTATAATTTTATTTGTAATTGTTATGGCATATATAATACCTACGGGCTTTATACCGACAGAAGATAAGGGTGCTGTATTAGTACAAATTCAGTTACCTGATGGTTCTTCAACCGTAAGAACAAAAGAGGTCGTTGTAGGTCTTGAAAAACAGATAAAGCAAATGCCAGGAGTTAGACAAACAATTAACCTTGTGGGCTTTGCAGGTGAAAATTCCGGCTTTATTGTTGCACAATTAAGACCTTGGAGTCAGCGTAAAAAAAGAGAAGAACAAGCTGAATCAATTATTCAAGAAATAAGAAACAGGTTTGGAAATTATCCTGCAGCTATGGTTGTTGCATTTTCACCTCCTGCTATTCCGGGTTTAGGAAATTTAGGCGGTTTTGAATATCAATTGCTTGATAAAGGTGATAGAACTCCTCAAGAATTGTTTGTTGAAGCTATGAAATTAATCAGAGCTGCAAACCAAGATAAGGATTTAACAAGTGTATTTACAACATATACTGCATCTTTACCTCAAATTCTTGTAAAAATAAATGAAAAACAGGCAATGGCACAAAAAGTTTCTATCGCTGAAATTTATGCAACAATGGCTGCTATTTACGGTACAACTTATGTAAATGACTTTAACAGATTTGGTCGTGTATATCGTGTAATGATGCAGGCAGATGCAGACTTTAGAACAAAAGAAGCTGACTTAAAGCGATTATTTGTAAAAAATAATGAAGGAAAAATGGTTCCATTATCAAGTATGGTAACACTTGAACCGACAGTTGCTCCATATAGCTTAACCAGATTTAATATGTACAATGCTGTAACTATTAACGGGCAAGGTGCAAAAAATATATCATCAGGTCAAGCAATGAAACGAATGGAAAAAATATCTGAAGAAGTTTTACCTGAGGATATGGGATTTTCTTGGTCAGGTACATCATTACAAGAAAAAGAATCAACAGGTCAAATAGGTTTCATCCTTGCTTTAGCATTAATATTTGTATATTTGTTCCTTGTTGCTCTGTATGAAAGTTGGACACTTCCTATTGCAGTTATGATGGTTGCACCTGTATCTTTGGTAGGAGCTTTATTCGGGCAGTATATTTGCGGATATTCGCTTGATTTATACTGTCAAATAGGTCTTATTATGTTAATAGGATTAAGTACTAAACAGGCAATATTAATTGTTGAATTTGCTAAAGACGCATTTATTGAAAATGGCGGTGATGAAATAAAAGCAGCTATGCAAGCAGCACATTTAAGATTTAGAGCCGTTATGATGACAAATATCGCATTTATTTTAGGAGTATTTCCTCTCGTTGTTGCTTCAGGTGCAGGTTCCGTAAGCAGGCATTCCGTTGGTACAACAGTTTTTGCAGGTATGATTGCAGTTGCATTTTTAGGAACACTGCTTGTACCGGGATTTTTCGTTTGTATAGAAAGAATGAAGAAAAATTCTCATAACTTTTTAACAGAAGATACCGGTTTAAAAAGATTTTTGGACAATATAAAAGCAAAACTTCATATGGGGTTTAAAAAATGATAAATATAAATAAGATAATCACATTTTTAATGCTAATTATATTTTGGGTAACTCAAACAGGAATAGTATTTGCAGTAGATAAAAAACAAATATTACCTGTCGGCAATGAAGTTTCCGAACAGGAGTATCCTGATTCTGAAAAAATAGCCCCTTTTACAAAAACTCATCCTCTTTATGCAGATATAAAAAAAGAAAATTCAAAAACTAAAACTGAAAATCAAGAATCTGTTGAAAAAAAAGAATTAGATAATCCGGTTGAAAAAACAAAAGATGTTGAAACTGCAAAAAAAACTAACAAAAATAATAAATCTGACGGAAATGTTAAAGTTATAGAAGGTTCTGTTGAAAAGACAATAGATGTAACATTAGAAGATTGTATTAAATTTGCACTTGGCAATAATCCTCAAATTAGAGCCGCAATAGAAGATGTTTCTGCTTACGATGCAAGAATAAAATTAGCGTGGTCAAACTATTTTCCAACATTAGGTTGGACTACAAATGTATCAAGAAACAGAAACTTATTATTTGCAGATGCTATCGGTTCGCAAGATTCTGTTTATACATATTATATTTTAGGTCAAATATCTTTATCTCAATTGATATATGACTTTGGAGTAACTCAAAATAAAGTTACAATAAGTAAGGTAAATTATAAAACAGCACAAGAAAATTTAACAAGTGTTGTAAATAATATAGTAAATCAGACTAAAAACAGGTATTACGGTCTTTTACTTGCTTATGAAGAAGAAAGGGTCAGAGAAGATAATGTTAGCAAATTTGAGTTATTTTATAATCAAGCAAAGGCATTTTATGAGATAGGTTCAAATCCAAAAGTTGATGTTACAATTGCAGAAGTTAATTTAAGCAATGCAAAATTACAACTTATTCAAGCAAAAAATGCTGTAAATATAGCTGTAGCAAATTTAAATAAAGTTATGGGTATTGACTATAATACAACATACAACATACAGGAACGTTTAAAGTTTGTACCTTTTGAAGTTACACTAGATGAGGCAATGAAAATCGCAAATGAATCAAGACCGGATTTGAAAGCAGCTAAATTAAAAGTTGAATCCGCAAGACAATCATTAAAACTTACTAAAAAAGCATATTTTCCAAGTTTGACATTTCAAGGTAATATAGCAGAAGGTGGTCGTGGTTGGACAAGTAATCACGGTTATAGCATTGGTGGATATTTAGATTTTCCTGCTGTAAACGGTATGAAGATTTATAACCAGATTAAAGAAGCAAGAGCCCTATATTCAAAAGAAATGGCAAATGCTATAGAAACTGAAAATGCAATACAACTTGAAATTCAAACAGCTTATTTAACTCTTATTGAAAAGAAAAATCAAATACCGGTAGCAACTCTTGGTATGAAACAAGCAAAAGAAAATTATGAAATATCTGCAGGAAGATACAAAGTAGGAGTTAGTGATCCTATTGAAATGAAAGAAGCTCAAGTTGCTTATTTAAATGCCCAAAGCACATATTATAATGCACTATATGAATATAATTGTGCAAAATCTGATTTAGAAAAAGCTATTGGTAGAAATTTAACTTATGGTGAAGAAGTTATTGAACTAAAACCTCAAAAAGAAGATTAAATATTAATTTCACATAAAAAAATAGCTCCCTTGCGAAAGCTTTTAAATCTTTACTAACCAATCCTATTTTACTTTATTATTTTCCTATTCCTTTACTATTAAAAAATCTTTGTTTACATATCCTTTCATGATAATGTATATCACTGAGCAATGAAGTTATTCTCTGCTCTCTTACATCTATATAAACGTTTTTTGTTCACTGAAATTGCCTTTTTAATTTTATAAAGCTTAATAAATCTTAATAAAACACATAAACATCCCACATATCAGAATTGTAAACATCATATCTTTTAAATCTTAATTTTAAAACTTTTAATAAATCATTATTTAATTTTGATAACCTTAAAAACTGCAAAGCATAATTGCTATAATGACTGGATTGAACTATTTGTGAGATTTGCTGATTATTAAAAACGCATATACTTTTATCTGTAATAAGCACAATTGGCTTATTAACAGAAAATTTTTCATCGACAAACTTTATAAATTCTTCTGATATTTTATCATTAGTTAAAAATCTCTTATAATAAATTTGCTTATTACCATTATCATTTTTTAATCCGTTAATTTCATCATTTGTAAGATAAGTTTTTTGTGCTGCATCTGAATTAAGGATATATAAACTTAATTTTTCACCTCTTATTTTATAGTATTTATCTAAAAGGTTCTCTCTAATAGGCAAAATAAAATTTGCATTATTTGGAATATTATTCACCTTTAAAAAATCAGCAAGAGTTTTATATCCATCCGGTCTTTGTATAAACAATGCACTTGACGGCAAAATTAAACAAAAAGCATTGATAAAAATTAAAACAGCAAATAAGCATCTTTTTAAATATTTATTTGTTAATACCTTCAGTCCAACAGCCAAAAGCGATATAAATATCGGTAATACAAATAAAGTATACCTTACAAGCGGCTTATATGAACTAAATAATGGCAAAATCAAATGAAATACTAAATATAAACTACAAATTAAAAATAAATATCTGCATATAACAGATTTTTTTACAGAATATAAAATCCCAAAAATGGAAATTATAACAGGTATCAACACATAAACAAGATATTTTATATCTAATAAATGTTTAATTAAAAATTTCTGAT
This sequence comes from uncultured bacterium, assembly GCA_902776035.1. GTDB lineage: Bacteria > Cyanobacteriota > Vampirovibrionia > Gastranaerophilales > Gastranaerophilaceae > UBA6984. Next base: position 82,253 of record CACYOO010000007.1, on the reverse strand, counting down.
AGTTTAATACGTTATTTTGCACCCCGATAAGTATTGGCGAAAAATAATTTTGAAATACTGATAAAGTAAAAGAATTGTCAAAAACAACCGCATCAAAGTTTCCCGTAAAATAACCTTTAATCCTTATTAAAAAAATGATTAAAGGTATAAATACAGTGGACAAAATCATTAAATAAGAAAGTTTTTGCTTAATAATATTTCTTTTTACAAATAACACTGTCATTAGTATAAATGCAAACATGATTAATACTATCTGACAAGTATTAGAATACAAAAGAATTAAAGTTGACAAATAAAATAAAACAAAATTTATTTTAGAACAATTCTTATCTAAAAACTTAATCCAAAATATAAAAAATAATAATACCGCAAAAAAAGTAAAGGAATAAAATTTAGCTTCTTGAGCGTAGTATATAAATGAAGAATTTACCGCATATAATGATGATGAAACTAATCCCGCTTTTATTGACTGAATTTCATCATTAGAAAATATTTTATATATATTTTTAGTCAAAATAAATGTCATAAATAAAGATAAAATATCAAAAATTACAGACATCAACCTTATTACAAAATCACTGTTCCCTAATATGCAAATCCAAAATTTATAAAAAACGTAATAGATAGGAAATTGTAAAAATCGTTTTAAATCACCACTAAAATTTTGAGATATCGAATAAATAGTTATTTCATCATACCACAATCCGCCATTTTTATCCAAATTAATAAGCCGTATTGCAAAGCCAAATATAATAATTAAAACAAGAAATATATAATACTTTATATTATTTTTCAAAAGATTTTACCTCGCCCATAATAAAAATACCATAAATAACAAGTTCTAACAACAAAAGAACTACTATCAATAATAGTAGTTCTTTATACATTATTTTAAAAAATTAATTACCAGCTTGCTTTTGTAACACCAGGTAACAAACCTTGATGAGCCATTTTTCTCAAGCAAATTCTGCAAAGACCAAAATCTCTGTGGTAACCATGAGGTCTGCCACAAATACTACATCTGTTATGCAATCTTACTTTTGGATATTTACCAGCAGCTGCTAATGCTTCACGTTTTGCTTCTTTATTAATCATCGCTTTTTTTGCCACGATATATACTCCTTTTTATTATCTTACTAAATCTAATCCCTTGAATGGCATACCTAATAATCTAAGCAACTCTCTTGCTTCCTCATCAGTTTTTGCCGTTGTAATAACTGAAACATTCATACCCTTTACTAAATCAACTTCTTCATAAGTAATTTCAGGGAACAATGCTTGTTCTTTTAAACCTAATGTGTAATTTCCACGACCGTCAAAACTTTTTGCACTTATACCTCTAAAGTCTCTGATTCTTGGAAGTACAACACAAATTAATTTTTGAAGAAAATCGTACATTCTTTCACCACGTAATGTAACCATTGCTCCAACAGGCATACCTTCTCTTAACTTGAATGTTGCTATTGATTTTTTTGCCTTTGTAACAACTGCCTTTTGACCTGCAATTTTTGTCAATTGACCTTGTATTACATCTGCAATTTTTGTATTGTGAGATGCTTCTCCAACACCCATATTCAATACAATCTTGCTTAATCTTGGTATAGTTAAATCGTTCTTATATCCAAACTTTTCAACCATTGCTTTTTTTACGTCTTCTTCGTATTTTTTTCTTAAACTTTTAGTTATTGCCATTTTATTTTCCTCTAATATCTAAGATGATTTATGCCAAGATAATATATCCTGCACTATACATCCAATTTTTCTCCGCATTTCTTACAAACACGAACTTTTTTACCATCTTGTACTTCATGTTTTACTTTTGTAACTTTTTCACAAGCAGGACATACTATCATAACATTTGAACTATCCAAAGCTGCTTCCATTTTTACTAAACCACCTTGAATGTTTGCCATTGGGTTTGCCTTTTGTGCATGTGTTACCATATTTAAACCTTCAACAAATACTTGTGATTTTGAAGGTACTGTCTTTTTTACGTTACCTGATTTACCTTTGTCTTTGCCTGCGATAACCATTACTCTATCGCCTGTTTTTACTTGCAAAGATTTTTTATTACTGTTTGCCATAATTTTCTCCTTTGGCATGATATATTCTGTACTAAAATTCTACTACAGACATAATCTGTTGTAAATTACTAAATTACTTCCGGTGCTAAAGAAACAATTTTCATAAAGTTTTTGTCTCTTAATTCTCTTGCTACCGGCCCAAATACACGGGTTCCTCTAGGGTTGCCGTCTTTGTTTATTATTACCGCAGCATTTTCATCAAAACGAATTACCGAACCGTCTTGACGTTTAATATCGGCTTTTGTTCTTACGATAACTGCACGTACAACTTCTGACTTTTTAACTGTCATATTTGGAGTTGCATCTTTTACAGTTGCGATAATAACATCACCTACAGCTGCAAACTTTTTATTTGAACTGCCCATTACACGGATAGTTAATAATTCTTTTGCACCTGTATTATCTGCTACTACTAATCTTGATTCTTGTTGTATCATATCTTTTCACCTTTATAGAACTATTTTCTCTTTTCTACAATATTCAAGACACTCCAACGTTTTCCGCCAGAAATCGGTCTTGACTCTACAATTCTTATTACATCACCCTCTTGACATTCATTATTAACGTCATGAGCTTTGTAATGTTTTGTAGTTTCAATAATTTTTTTGTATTTTGGATGCGGCTCATAATCAGCTACTTTTACAACTACTGTTTTATCCATTTTGTCGCTGACTACAACACCTTGTTTTACTTTCTTAGGCATTATTGTTGTCCCTCTTTTTCTTTGATTACTGTCTTTATTTGTGAAATATAGTGTTTTGTTTTTGAAATAAGAGCTGTATCTTCTAACTTGTTTGTAGCTTTCTTAACTCTTAACTCAAGCAATTGCTTTTTGTAATCAATTGCAGCACTTTTTAATTCATCAATTGTCTTTTCGCGCATTTCTTGTAATTTCATAAGTCTTTTCCTCTATTATTGAACAGGATTCTTTTCTACTAATTTAACCTTGATTGGAAGTTTTTGTGCCGCTAATTCAAGTGCATGAATTGCTACATCTCTATCAAAATATTCCATTTCAAAAAGAAATCTGTTAGGTTTTACTACTGCTACCCAATAATCAACATTGCCTTTACCTGAACCCATACGAGTTTCAGCAGGTTTTGCAGTGATTGGCTTATCAGGGAATATCTTTATCCAAACGTTACCGCCACGTTTAATTTCACGAGTCATTGCACGACGAGCTGCCTCTATTTGACGGCTTGTTATCCAACCGGGCTCAACGGCCTTTAATGCATAAGAACCAAATTCGAAGTCTACACCTCTTGTTTCATGTCCCTTCATTCTACCCTTTTGCATTTTACGATATTTTGTTTTTTTAGGTTGTAACATTTTATTTTACTCCTGTGTAATTATTTACTTTCTACATTTTTAGCAAATTAAACTTCTGCTGTTGCTTCTGAAGATGCTCTGCGTCTTCTTCTGCCTGTTCTATCTCCTTCTTTAGAAGATTTTGCTTTAATATTATCATCGGATTTTTCGCCAGGCATTAAGTTACCCTTAAATACCCAAACTTTTACACCGATTTTACCCATCATTGTATCTGCTTCTGCAAATCCATAATCTACATCGGCTCTTAATGTTTGTAGAGGAATTCTACCCTCTTTAGCCCATTCACTTCTGGCAATTTCAGCTCCGCCCAAACGACCTGAAACCATAACCTTAATACCTTGAGCACCTGATCTCATTGTTCTTTGCATTGCTTGCTTCATTGCTCTTCTGAATGCTACACGCTTTTCCAATTGCTGAGCAATTGCTTCTGATACAAGTTGCGCATCTGCATTTATTCTTGCAACTTCTACAACATTTAACATAACAGGATGTCCAACATAATCTGATATAGCTTTTTTCAATTCTTCTATACCTTGACCGTTTCTTCCTACTACAATACCAGGTTTTGCTGTAACAACAGTTACCGTAGTATTTTGAGATTTTCTTCCTATCATTACTCTTGATACACCGGCTGTGTATAATTTTTTCTTAACAAAACTTCTAATTTTTGCATCTTCTGCTACAAATTGTCCGTATTCTTTTACTTTTGCATACCATGAACTTACCCATGGTCTTATTATGCCTACTCTAAATCCGTTTGGATGTGTTTTTTGTCCCATACTTTATAATTCCTATTTTACCATATCACTTACTATTAATGTCAAATGAGAAGTACGTTTCGTTCTTGCGTACATTCTACCTTGAGCTCTTGGTCTTGCTCTTTTATATGTTACACTCTCATCTGCAAAAACTTCTGAAATTTTTAATTGCTCTGCATCTACGCCAAATTGTTCTTTTGCATTTGCAACAGCTGCTTTTAAATTCTTTTCAACAACTCTTGCTGCAAAATAAGGCATAAAACGCAACATATCTTGAGCGTCAACAACCTTTTTTCCTCTTACTTCGTTTATTACTCTGCGAAGTTTGCGGGCTGTCATTTTAATATTTGTTTGTCTTGATTTAGCTTCCATTGTTTTAACCCTTTATTTACAATTTTGTATATTTCTATTTTGATGCTTTATCAGCGGCATGACCTCTGAATAGTCTTGTAGGTGCAAATTCACCTAATTTGTGTCCTATCATTTGTTCTGTTACATATACGGGAACGTGAGTTTTACCATTATGTACAGCTATTGTATGCCCTAACATATCAGGACTAATCATAGAAGCTCTTGACCAAGTTTTAATTACCTTTTTTTCAGAATTTGCATTCATCTTTTCAATTTTCTTTTGCAATGATTCTTCTATATATGGTCCTTTTTTTAATGAACGTGCCATTAATTTCTTCTCCTTTTATCGTCTTACTTTGTTCTTCTTCTTACAATTAATTTGTTAGAAGCTTTGTTAGATTTTCTAGTCTTATAACCAAGTGCAGGTTTACCCCAAGGTGTCTTAGGATGTCCACCAGGACCTGTTTTACCTTCACCACCACCGTGAGGGTGATCGCAAGGGTTCATTGTTACACCACGTACTGTTGGTCTTACACCCATATAACGTTTTCTTCCTGCTTTACCAATATGAACGTTTTTGAAATCAGAATTGCCTAATGAACCAATTGTTGCTAAGCATTCTTTTCTTACCATTCTCATTTCGCCTGAAGGAAGTTTTACAGTAACAAAATTACCTTCTTTTGCCATTAATTGTGCAGAATTACCTGCTGAACGAACTAATTTTGCTCCTCTGCCTGCTTCAAGTTCAATATTATGAACAATTGTACCAAGAGGTATTAATTCTAAAGGTAATGCATTACCAACTTGAATAGCAACATCTGTTCCTGATACAATTACATCACCTACATTCAAGCCCTCAGGTGTTAAAATATATCTTTTTTCACCATCTGCATAAAATACTAAGGATACTCTTACATTTCTGTTAGGATCGTATTCTATAGTTTTAACAGTTGCAGGAACTCCAAACTTTTCACGTTTAAAATCTATCATTCTGTAGTGTTGCTTTACACCACCACCTTTATGACGACATGTAATTCTTCCTGTATTGTTTCTACCTGCAGTCTTTTTTAATGGTTTTAATAATGACTTTTCAGGTGTTGAAGTAGTGATTTCTTGATAATCACTCTTTGTCATACCTCTTTGTCCCGGAGATGTCGGATTAATTTTTCTGATTGCCATTTTTATCTATCCTTTATTATGATATTTCTACAATTTCTTTTATTGGTTCGCCTTCAATTCTCACAATTGCTTTTTTGCTTGAATCTGTTCTACCGAATTTATAACCCATTCTCTTTGCATGAGATGGCATATAAACTGTTTTAACGCTTTTTACTTTTCTGCCAGGAAAAGCTAACTCTACAGCTTGTGCTATTTCAATTTTTGTAGCATTTTTTCTTACTTCAAATGTATATTGATTATTTTGCATAGCCGCATAAGACTTTTCTGTTATTAATGGCTTTATAATTACGTCATATAACTTTTCAGTATTATTTTTTAATGTACTCATTTTAATGTTTCCTTTTAAGTTTATTTGCTTAATCTTTCTGTTATTTCATTTACTGCAGATTCAGTAATAACAACACTATCTGCTTCTAACAAATCTTTTACATTCAAGTTTGTAGGTAACAACAACTTAATGCAAGGTATATTTCTTGCAGATAATTCAAGATTTTTATTTTCATCAGCTCTTGTATCTGCAATAATTAAAATTTTACCTGTAACTTTTAATGATTCTAAAACATTCATCATTAATTTTGTTTTTGGAGCATCAATACCTGAGAAGTCTTTTACAACAACCATTTGTTCTTCTCTAGCTGATAAAGCTGATTTCAAAGCCAATTGTCTTGCTTTTTGAGGCATATCAAATGCATAGCTTCTTGGTTTTGGTCCAAATGAAACACCACCGCCTGCAAATAAAGGAGAACGAAGTGAACCGGCTCTTGCACGACCTGTACCTTTTTGTTTCCAAGGTTTACGTCCGCCGCCTCTTACTTCTGCTCTTGTTTTTGCGCAAGCAGAACCTTGTCTTGCATTATTCAATTGACGTCTTAATGCTAAATGCATTACATGTAAATTTGGTTCAACACCGAAAACATTTTCGTTTAATGATATTGCACCAAGTTTTTCGCCTGATACAGACAATATTTCTTTTTCTTGTGAATTTGCCATTTTCTTTTATCCTTATCTATTTAATGAGCTTTGTACTAAACATTCCACTTTGTTCTGGAAGGAACAATTGTAACTAACTTACCTTCTGAACCGGGAACTGAACCCTTGATTAAAATTAAGCTGTTATCAGCATCAACTTTTACAAGAGATAATTTAGTAATAGTAACTCTTTCATTTCCCATGTTGCCTGCCATTCTCTTTCCCTTAATTACACGAGATGGAGTTGTACCTGCACCAATTGAACCCGGTTCTCTATGATTTTTTGAACCATGAGCCATTGGTCCTCTTGAGAAATTATGTCTTTTTACGGTACCTTGAAAACCTTTACCTATTGAAGTACCTGTAACATCAACCTTCTCTACATTATCCAACATTGACAATTCCAATTTTTGACCAACTGTATAGTCTTGAGGATTATCAACTCTGAATTCTTGAAGATGACGTAAATTTTCTAATTTGTTTTTTGCAAAGTGTCCTATTTGAGCTTTTGTCAAATGTTTTTCCTTTGCAGGAACAGTTCCGACTTGAATTGCGTTATATCCGTCTGTTTCAACAGTTTTAATTTGTGTAACTATAAGCGGATTAACTTTTACTACAGTTACAGGAACTGCTAAACCTTCATCAGTGAAAACTTGTGTCATTCCCACTTTTTCGCCTATCACACCAAGTGTCATATCTTTTCCTTTCTTTTTGGGAGTAGAAATCTTTAATTTCTATCCGTCTGCTTGCGAGCGCTACGTCCTTTTACCGTTTATACCGTAGATCACATTATATTGCATAATGCTTATTTAATTTTCCAAACGTTTATAATTTTACTTCTATATCAACGCCTGTCGGTAAATCTAATCTACTCAATTCTTCTGTAGTTTGTTGAGTAGCATCATATATATCAATTATACGTTTATGAGTTCTCATTTCAAAATGTTCACGAGATTTTTTATCTACGTGTGGTGAACGCAAAACACAATATATACGTCTTTTTGTCGGTAAAGGAATAGGACCTGCAACACGTGCATCTGTTCTTTTTGCTGTATCTACAATTTTGTCTGCTGATACATCAATCAATTTGTGATCATAAGCTTTTAAACAAACTCTGATTCTTTGTCCTGCTGCCATTTTCTTTTTCCTTCGTTTTCAATGCAGTTTATAACTGCTTATTACCTCCAACACAAAAGTCATGCTTTTGTGCGTAAATAAAGTGTAAAACAAACAAGTTTTACTGTCAACACGATTATTTTTTATATGTATAGATTTCTTAATATTACCTAATATTGTTATTTATATAGATTCAGAATTTAAAAAGTATTTTTCAAAACTTATAAAACCTATCCTAAAATTTTTAAATGTTTAAACAAAAAAGAATGGAATAAAAATTCCATTCTTTTTTACAATAATTTTTATTGTTTAAAACTCCCGAAGATGGGGTCGAACCACCGTTAAAAGATCCAGAATCTCCCGTCCTACCACTAGACGATTCGGGATTAAGTTTCTGTTAACATTATATTATAAACGATGAGTTTTTGCAAGCTTAATCACTTACATTTTTAACAAGTTTTCAGATTAAATTTACAACTTTTTTTTAAGTTGTAAAATGTCATTATGGACGAGAATAAACTACAGCACGATTTTATTTCAACAGTATCACATGAGTTAAGAACTCCTTTAACAAGCATAAGAGGATTTTCCCAAACCTTGCTTGCATCTTGGGATGATATTGATGATAAAAGTAAAAAAGAATTTTTAAAAATAATTGAAGAACAATCAAACCGACTTATAAAATTGGTAGAAAATGTGCTTGCTGTATCAAAACTACAAAACAATGAAAACTATATATTCAAAAATATTTCGGTAAATTCATCTATAAAATCTGTTATACCGATAATAAAACAACAGTATAAAAACCATAAAATAACTACTGTTTTTAATGACAAGATACCTGAAATACTTGCAGATAAAGATAAATTTCAACAAGTAATTTTAAATCTTACAGAAAATGCATGTAAATATTCACCTGAAAATACTACTGTTAAGGTAATAACTGATTTTGCAGAGAATAACTTTGTTTCGATAAAAATTATTGATAACGGAGTTGAGATAAAAAAAGAGGATATGGAGCGAATATTCAAAAAATTTGCAAGAATAGATAACCCGCTTACAAGAGGTGTTCAGGGGAGTGGTCTTGGTTTATACATAACAAAATCTATCGTTGAAAATTTGCATGGAAAAATAAATGTTTCGAGCAACTCAAAAGAAACAATTTTTGAGGTATTAATACCATTTTCAGATATGGAAAATCAAGCGAGGTCAAAATGCTTACAATAACATTAATCATAGACCAAAGACGAGAAATGCCTGCAAAATACAAAAAGATATTAGAAGATGATACAAATCATACTGAAATAATAAACGACATACCAAAAGCATTACAATATATACAAGATAATGAGCCGGATTTAATAATTATATCCGACACCATTAAAGATGATTTATCTAAGTTTTGTCATGGTATACGAGTATTAACCTATAATATGCGTCCTATAATTGTTGCAGTATCAAAATCTTCTGAAATTCAAGATAAAATAAAAATATTGGAAAGCGGAGCAGATGACTATATCTCAGAACCAATAGATGCAGAAGAATTTAAAATAAGAATGAAAGCTCATTTACGCCGTGAATACGAAAGTGTTCTCGATACCCAAACCGGCTTACCATTGAGTAAATACTGCTATAGGGCATTAAAACGTATACTCGTTTCTCCTAAAAATTGGGGCTGTCTATTAACAGGAATCGAAAATTTTTACAGCTACAAAGAAACTTATTCAGAAATTGCTTCAAATAAACTGTTGCAAACATATACCGCAATAATATCCTCTGCATTAGATAAAAATGATTTTTTCGGATTATTAAATGACAGAGATTTACTTGTTATTACAAATACAACAAAAATAGAAAAACTTGCATCATTTATGACCTTTGCTTTTGATACCGTTAAAAATAAATTCTATTCGGATGAAGATTTAGAACGCGGATACATAATGGTTCATGGAGATGAACTGTCAGAAAAGAAAAGCGGATTTGTTTATGCAATAACAGGCGGAATAACAAATGAAATAAAAAAATTTACTTCGCCTGAAGATATTATTCATGAGTTAAGACAGATATATGAAATTGCAAAAAAGAGTAACAAGTCAAGTTATTTAATTGAACATCCTAAGTTATCCGGTACTAATTCTATAGTTGAAAAAAAATTTAACAACAAAATTGCTGTTTTAGAAGAAGATAATGCATTATCACTACTTCTCACAACCGCTTTGAATTTGAAAGGATATAAAACAGAAATTATTTCCGAAAATTTTGATATTGAAAAATTTTTACCTGCATTAGTAATTCTTGATACAGGAAATGATGAAAGTTTAAAAGGACTTGAACTTTGCAAAAAAATCAAAAAAAATTATCCTAATATAAAAACTATAACAACATCAATATTCCATGATAAAGAAACTATAATGAACGCAGGAACAGATATATATTTGCCAAAGCCATATACAATAGATTCTCTTTTAAAATGGGTAAATCTTGCAATAAAAGAATTCAATGATTAGAAATAGTATTTAATAATTTTAGAAAACTCCTCGTTTTGTATCATGTAAAATAAGAAAAAATGATATAATATAAAGTTTTGTAAAACTTATATTAAAAGGTATAAAGAATACTGAAAATATACCGTTTATATATATAGTATCATTTATGTAAATAAGCATGCCTGTGCATAGAAAGTGAAGGTGTTTATGGCTTTAGTAAATCCTGAAAATCCAAGATATAGATTTGTTCAACCTGAGGTAAGAATAGATGATGAACCTTATGAACCGGGTGTACCTGGCGGTCCACGTACTCCAAATACTCCTACCGGTCCTAAACCAGACAAGCCGCTTTTACCTTTTGAAGATCGTGATTTGCCATTACTAAAAGGCAGACCATATCAGGATATAGTTAATGATTTCAATAAATGTATAAACCAACTAAACAGTTATTATAAAACATTATATAATCATGAAACCGCTTATAACAAAGGGGATTATTCATTTGCAAGCGGTAGTAAAGAAACTGCAAAATCTGTAATAGAAAATGATAAAAGTAAAATTGAAGAACTTAAAACTAAATTAAAAGAATTGGAAGCCGAACTTGATAAAGCCGGAAAAAGTGATCCTATAGGAGCTCGTAAATACAAAGGTGATCTTAAAAAATACGAATCTTATGAAAATTACAAAAAAAGAATGGATGAAGCAAATAAAGCTAATGGTACTGATGATGCTTCAAGCGTGAGCGGTGCTGATGATGCTTCAAGCGTAAGCGGTGCTGATGATGCTTCAAGCGTAAGCGGTGCTGATGATGCTTCAAGCGTAAGCGTAAGCGGTGCTGATGATGCTTCAAGTACAGGTGGTACAGAATCTACCGGTGTTATAAACACAGATAAAAAAGAATACAAGTTACCTTCTAATAAAGCAGAGTTAAAAGAATTATTAGTTGGTATGGGACTTGCTACATTCAATGATAGTAATAATACGATTACATTTGGATTCCACGTAGAAGGCGACGGTAAATTCCATAATGGTGGTTTTAATAATTACTCAATGGATAAATTTTATGAATACTATACATACAAAGAATAAAGACCAATTTGATAAATGCTTAAACAACTATGCATCAGGTGCAGGTTGGACTAAAACCGGAAACGTAAGCGGTGCTGATGATGCTTCCAGCACTGGCGGTGCAGACAATTCCGATCCTATATTACAACAATTAGACCAAGAAATAGCAGCTTTACAAAGTGAATTAGACACTCTGAATGGAGAATTAAATACTCTAAATGGAGAATTAAATTCTTTAAATAATGACAAAACAACTTTAGAGGGTAAGAAATCGACACTTGAACAGGAAATAAACGAGCTTAAAGCCCAGTTAGAAAAAACTAAAAATGATTTAATAGATACACAGGGTTTGATTAATGCTGTAGGATTAAATAGTTCTGCATACGATTGGCTAGCAAATCAAAGAAGTGAATTAGAAGCAAAAATTAAATCATTGAATAGCTCTATTGCATCAAAAACATCTGAATTGAGTTCTATAAATTCACAAATATCTAATATAGATTCTGCAATAAAAACTAAGGAAGGTGAAATTTCCGATAAAGAAGATGAAATTTCTAGTAAAGATCAAGAAATAGAGAATAAACGAAGCAACAAAGATCATCGTGGCGACTACATAGAAAACAATTCTGATGGTTCAAAAATGCGTTTTGATACCGACTATGGTGTTAAAAATACATCTAATGATACCACAGATGGTTCATTACAAACTTATTTAAAACAAATAAGAGACAATAACGGAGTACCTAATGATAGTCAAAAACAGCAATTGATTAACCTTTTAACAAAATATGGTGTATCTAATGCGGAAGCTTACGTCAACAAGTTGCTTGAGGGTGATGGTAAAATAACCGATACTGAAATCAGGAATTTACTTGCATCATTAAAAGACAGAATTAATGGCAATGGTCAAGGAAATTCTTACGACAAAATGATAAACTATATATTCCCGACAACTAACACTAATAAGAGCGATACTAAAGCCCTGGAAAAAGCAATTAAGGATATGGGATTAAGAGAAACGTATTGCAAAGGTGTTTACTGTGAACAACACAACCCTAGTATGCCTAAAGGTAACTACACACATCAAAGACACTATGTATGGGATCCTGTAAATCAAAAAATGGTTCTGCTAAGAGATAAAAGTGGAAATGAGCTTTACTACATTTCTTCTGACGGAAGTGGAGTAAATAATGATATTCTTAAAAAATGGCTAAACGGTTCATTTAAAGGTTATGGACTTGTACATACAGGAATGGATGGTAAAACATCATCAAGATATACTGCTTAGATTTAAGTTACATAAAAATGACAAAATGAAATCGGCTTTAAAGCCGATTTCTTTTTATGTATTTCATAACCATACATACTAAAAAATGCATAATAATTCTGACTTAATACATACTTTTTAATTATAATTAATATTAACAGTTTGTTACGTTTTTATTTAATAACTTTGTGTTATAATATTTTTGCTTAAAGTATTAAGGAGAAATTTGATGTTAACAGTAAACAAAAACGAGAAAAAAGACATAAGAGCTGCATTTGGTAACGCACTTGCAGAAATCGGTCGTGAAAACGAAAATGTAGTAGTTCTTGATTCTGATTTATCCGGCTCTACTCAAACAAAGATTTTTGCAAAAGAGTTTCCTGATAGATTTTTCAATTGCGGTATTGCAGAAGCTGATATGACTACAACTGCAGTTGGCCTATCTACATGCGGTAAAATACCTTTTATAGCCAGCTTTGCTATTTTTGCAACAGGCAGAAATTATGATCAGGTTAGAAACGGAGCATGCTATGCAGGATTTAACTTGAAAATAGCCGGAACACACGGTGGTATAACCGTAGGAGAAGACGGTGCTACTCACCAGGCCTTAGAAGATATTTCTCTAATGCGTGGTATTCCGGGTATGCAAGTTTTAGTTCCATGCGATTGTCAAGAAATGAATGCTGCTGTTAAATATGCTGCAAAACATGTTGGTCCTGTTTACATAAGAGTTCCTCGTTCAAAAGTACCTGATGTATATGAAGCAGGACATACTTTTGATTTGACTCATGCCGATGTTTTAAAACAAGGTAAAGACGTTACTATTATTACAAACGGTGAAACAGTTGCTGAAACAATGGTAGCATCAGAAAAATTAAAAGAACAAGGTATTGATGCAGAAATAATCAACTTACCTATGGTAAAGCCGGTTGATGTTAAAACTATTGTTGAATCAGCTAAAAAAACAAATTTTGTTATAACAGTAGAAAACCATTCAATCATAGGCGGTGTTGGCTCTACTGTATGTGAAGTTTTATCAGAACATTATCCGGTACCTGTTCACAGATTAGGTGTAAAAGATACTTTTGGTCAATCAGGTGATGTTGCAAATTTGATGAAACATTATAGATTAAATTCTGATGAACTTGCTGAAGATATTGCAAAAATTATGGAAACAAAATAATGATACAGCTTAGAGCAGTAACAAAAAAATATAAAAACAAATACGCATTAAAAAATGTCAATCTTGATATTTTATCAGGTGAATTTGTATTTATTATCGGTAAATCCGGTGCGGGAAAATCTACATTAATGAAGCTTCTTTATAAAGAAGAAACTCCTTCTTCCGGCACTGTTATTATCGGTGGAATTAATATTGCTAATTTGACATCTGACAAAGTACCTAACTTAAGAAGATGTATGGGTATTGTATTCCAAGATTATAAACTGCTCCAAAATCAAACGGTATATGATAATGTTGCATACGTTATAAGAACATTGGGAATGAGTTCAAAAGAAATTCATGCTCGTGTAACCGGCTCATTAAAAGTAGTAGGACTCATTGATAAAATGAAGGCAAAACCTTCCGAATTATCAGGTGGGGAACAACAGCGTGTAAGTATAGCAAGAGCCATTGTGAACGGTCCTCCATTATTAATAGCAGACGAACCTACAGGAAATTTAGATCCTAAAAACTCTTTAGAAGTTATGCAGATTTTAGATCAAATTAATCAAAGGGGTATAACTGTTATTGTATCAACACATGATCAAAATATGGTTAATTATTTTAGAAAACGTGTAATTACACTGGATAGCGGTGAAGTTATACGTGATGTACAGGCAGGTACATATGAATAAAGCTCAAAAACTGAAAAAACAAGTAAAAAATCATATACCTAAAGATTGGCTTACTGAAATAAGAATTGTTTCTCGTATAACAATCGAAATATTTAACGATATAAAGCGTACAGGTTGGATTAATCTTGCAATTATTACAACTATGGCAGCAATTCTAACTTTATTTGGTGCATTATTAAGAACAACTATTTCTGTATCATCATTTGCTCATGAATTAGGTAATGTTCTTGAAATATCTGTTTATTTAAAATCAAATGCAGATGCAAATATTGTTGCTGAACGTATTAAAGAATTTGATCATGTTGAACACGTAAAAATTATACCAAAGGAAAAATCCTGGAACGATTTAAAACGTGAACTTGACATATCTGATATTGATAATCCGCTTCCGGATACACTACATGTTAAAGTAGATAAGCCGGAACATACAACAGATGTTTTTGGTAAGATAAAGGCGTTATCAGTTGTAGAAGATATGAGCTACGCTCAAGAGCTTGCAAAGAAAATTCAAGTATTAAACAGTGTTGTAAATACGACAACTTTACTTGTGGTTATTATTGTTGCAATATTAACTATAACTATTATAAATAATACTATTCAACTTGTTATACAATCCAGAAAAGATGAAATAGAAATTATGCGTCTTATGGGTGTAAGCAATTGGTACATAAAAATACCTCTTATCATGCAGGGAGCATTGTATGGCTTTGTAGGAGCAATAATTGCAGTTGCACCTGTAGATATTACACAAAATATGCTTAATAATATCCACAAGTTCTTTGTTATACCTTCACCTGTAGGAGCAGGAAATATTGTTATAATATCTATGGTTGTCTTGGGTGTTGCATTTGGTGCTACAGGAAGTTTCTTATCTATAAAAAAACATTTACAGGTGTAATATATTAATATGGAAAAAAATACTACAGATATAATTAATAACCTTAAAGATATGCCTGCAATGCCTAATATAATTATTCAGGCATTAAATGTTGTAAAAAACCCTAACTCAAGCATTGCAGATTTAGGTAAAATAATAAGCTATGACCAATCCTTAAGCATAAAGGTTTTAAACCTTGTTAATTCTGCTTTTTATGGTTTTGCACAACAAATATCCTCAATTACAAGAGCACTGGCTCTTTTAGGAATGAATAAGGCAAAAAATATAATTATAACTGTTGCAATGAAACCATTATTCTCATCAGAAAGGAATAAAGATTTATGGGAACATGCAATTACTGTTGCTATTGGATGTGAATATTTAGCATCTCATTTCAAGATTTTAGATCCGGATGATGCATTTATAATCGGATTTATGCATGATATCGGTAAAATAGTTTTAAATATGCAGAATGCAGAGTTTACAGATAAAATAAAAGAACTGGTAAATGACGGAAGCGATATTATTGAAACGGAAAAAGCTTTTTTTGCTACTAATCATGCTGAAGTTGGTGCCTTACTTGCTAAAAAATGGAAATTGCCATTGCTAATAACAAATGCTATAAAATATCACCATAATCCAATGGCATCTTCTATGCCAAAAGAATGTACTCTTGTATATATTGTTGACACACTTGCACAGGATGAATTTGACACTAGTTTAATTAATGAAAAATATACTGATTTGTTAAATATTAAGCTTGAAAAACCTGAAATATTAAGGGATAGTATTATGTCCCGTGCAAACTTACTTATAAGAGAATTATCTGATTAAAGAAAGAAACGTATGTATTTTGGAACAAATATTATTCTCGTAACCAATAATGAATCAATAATAGGTTTGCTTAGTGCTGAACTTATTAAGTTACGCAATATAGACAGCATATTATTAAGAAATTACAACGAAGCCATTAAATCTGTTGAACAAGATAAGCCACAAGCAATATTGATTAACTGTCAAAATATGCAAGAAGAACCATTGTGTCTTAATCTTATAAAAAAAATACGAGAAATTACAAACGTACCGGTTATTCTTATTGTTGAAACATATAATCCTAATTTTATAAAACTCGCTAATAAGTTTACGATAAATGATATTGTACCACTTCAATACTGCCATTCTGAAATATTAATGCGAACTATTTGGAGTTTACAACAAAAAGATTTAAGACGACAACATAATAAATTCAAAGATTTACTCATTCAATTAAACGCAATAGATAAAAAATCAGGTTTTTATACATCAAAATATAGTAGTAAAGTTTTTCAAAATGAGATGGATTATATTACAAAAACAGGTATTGACGGAGTATTTTTAGCCATAGAAGCAAATAAAAATGCTAAATTAAGACCAAGTAAAGAAAATTTGATAGGAACAATTAAAAATAATGTTCGTTTAACAGATACCGTATGTGATATTAAAAATCAAAATTTATTCTATATATTACTTACAAATACAAATCTCGAAGGTGCATTAATCGTTTGGAACAGAATAAATAAATACATCGGTGCAGAAAATGCCCTATGCGGTTGTATTTATCCTATTTACAATAATAAAAATCAAACATACGATAGTATTGAACAAATTTTACAAGATGGAATAGAACAAGCAAAAACATCTCCTAATTTTTTATACATCGATGAAAATTCAAACAAAACAAGCAATGAAAATTGGTTAGAAAACGATAATTTAAATATAAATAAAGTACATAAAAACTTTAAACTGTTCAAACAAATATATAATAAAAAGCTGGAAAATATTATAAAACCTGTAACAAAAGATTTAACAGAAGAATATGTAAATGTTCTATCTAATACACAAACACCTATTGTAGAAACAGATAACACATACTCAATAAAGTTTGTAAACAAACGTCAGGAAAGTGAATTTAAGATAACCCAAGAAGCAAATTACATAATTATAGATTTTATTCACAGCGGATTTGATAGTCCGGAAAATAAACGGTATAAAATAGGTTTGGTTGATGTAACAGCAAAAGAAATTCACAACTATCTTGAAAATTTTATAATGGAATTTAAGAGCTGCATTTAATTATATACTTTTATATTGTTGTTATATAGTGATTTTAATGAGTTTCACTTAACTATTCAATTTTTAATTCATATATTAATTTTTGTAACGTTTATATTTAAAAAGCTAAAGTTTTAAATAATGTATGTCGATAAATAAAATGTGAGAGTTACATAAAATAAAGGAGTAAGGTTATGAAAATTAATATCAATTATAAAAGATTTGAAAAAGCTTTGGAAAATGAAAAACTTGTAAATTTTGCAGAATTAAAAAAAGATATTTCAGATGTAAAATTATTTTTTGAAAAATTGTTTGCAGCAGCTATGGAATCATCTCAAACTAAAATTGAGCGTGAATATAATATTAGCTCGCTATAATTTATTTCTTTTAGTGTACAACTGTCAGATTAGGGGAAAAGACTGCTTTAGAGCAGTCTTTTTGTATTTGTAAATGAAGTATTGTTACAAAACATAGGAATATGGTAAATTTTTACTATGCATCTCACTTTATATGCATGTTAATTAGGAGTTTAATATGTCTGATAATTCAATTCAAAATTTATTCAAATCCGGTATCACTAGAGAACAATATCTGAAACAGCATCAAGAAGTAACGTCAAAAGGCGGAGATTTTGCTGAAAATTCTATATTTGGAAAAACAATGTCCGGTTCGGCCGGCAATATTTTTGATGCCGTAGATACCAATAAAGACGGAAAACTAGATGATAAGGAATTGGCTTTATTAAGTGCAAAAGGCAAGGATGATGATACAACTGTTTTATCCGATAAAGATGTTACTGCAGTATATGATGAAGTTCAAGCTGCACAACAACAGCAGCAGCAATCTTTTGCAAGCGATGCTGATTTTCAAACAAATTTTAATAATATAATGAATGGATTTATTCAGAATAGTAGCGTAAGTTCTCAACTAAGAAGTGAATATTCGTCAAAATCTTTTGAATTGAATAACCTTGAAAGAGAAATAGCACAAAACAAAAAGGATATAAAAGCAAAAGAACAGGAAAAAGCTGATAAAGAACAACAAATTAAACAAAAAGAAGATGAAATAAACTCTGCTCAACAAGAACTTGAACAACTACAAAAAGAACCGGAAAAAAATAAATCGGCTATATCTGAAAAACAAACCCAAATCAGTTCACTTAATAGCGAAGTTGCCTCTCTTAAAACAGAAGTTTCTAATATAGATAAAGAAATAACTGCATTAAATAATAAACTGTCAAGTAATCAAGACAAGCAATTAACGCTACAAGATGAAATTCAAGAATTGGAACAACAAATAGCTAATGCTGATAGGGCTGTACAACAGTCCATGACAAGCTTCTATGGAAGCAGTCAATATACATCATCATTTAGTAACAATAACAATAAAAATCATCCGAGTATGGATGGATTGGCTGCAGAAGGACTTGAATATGATAGCAGTGCAGGTTCCAGATTGGCACAAGATACAGCAAGTCATGCTACAGGATTTGAAGGACACTGTGCAAGATTTGTAAGTAATGCTCTTGAAAGAGCCGGTTTAAGCAACGGTCAAAGAGCAAATGCTACTGATATGGATACTGTTCTTGATAATAACAGAAACTTCAGAGCAGTAAAAGTAAGCAGTCAGGAAGAATTGAGAAATATGCCCGCAGGTTGTATCGTTGTTTATGAACGTGGAGCAGCAGGTTATAATAGAACATACGGTCATATTGAAGTAACTCTTGGAAATGGTCATGCCGCAAGTGATGGCGTAACTCGTAACATGCGATATTCTGATAACATGACAGTTTATGTACCTGTTAAACAAAAAACTGCTTAATAATCATTATGTATAAATAATTTCTAATAACTGAATGATACAACAGTCCATGCTCCCAGAACTTCGTATCTGATATTTCTTGCATTTTTTGGCATTGTTTTTATAATTTCATTACGAATATCCGAAAAAACAAGGTATAGTAATGGTGTTCTAAAATAATTATTTTTATCGGTTACTATACTGCTAAATGTTGTTTCATCTAAAAATGATACTGAATCTAAAAATAAAAATGCTACTCGCTGACCTTTTTTCATTTTTTTATAAACATTATCATTTATATAGTAAATTAACTTACTGCCCTTGAAATAACCGACAGGTAATGTCGCTTCAAAAAATGTACTTTTATATTTATCCTTACCTTGTTTTACAGCATCTTTATATGATAATTTCGGAGTATAGTATTCGTTAAAGTTACCTTTATGTATTTCTACAACATTATATTTATCAAAGTTAATATATCTTCCAAACCTATTTTTGGGATAATATGTTAAAACTATAAAATCATTCTTTTTGAGTTTTGCTTTTTGTAACAGTTGTGCAGGATATTTATGTCCTTCTTCTCTAGGTGCAATAGCAGAAAATTCAGGTGTAAATATAAAATATATTTGTATTGCAAAGAAAATTAAAAGGACAGGTATTTTTATTCGTTTTTTACTAAATGAAGTAATTGTAGAAAATAAAACAAAAATAAGAATAGGATAAATTTCTATTGTATACTTTGTTTCTAAAACCAATTTACCCATATATGATGCCGTAAGTATTACTAAAAAAGTAAATAATGCTATATATCCAACTTGATTTATTTCTCTGCAATTCTTTTTTATAAATCCTGTTAACAAAAATGTAATTGCAATTAAAAAAGCAATAACAACAAGTGCAGAATATTCTTTATAACCGCTAAAAGTTTCAATAGGAGTTATATTAAAAATTAATGGTGTAAAATAATCTATAAATACTTGTATAATACGTTGTATACTGAAATTTGCCCACCACTGTGAAAATGAAATTGTTGTAAAAATCTTAATAATTAAAGGTAAAATAGCACAACATCCGGCAAAAATAAAAATCCAACAAGATAATATAATTTTTTTATGTAATTTGAAAAGTTTTATACTTACAAATAACAAATCAAAAAATACATAAACAAACCCAATTGTATGAGTAAAAATAACAAGTAAATTAAATAATATAAAACCAATTGTATTTTTTATATTAGCTTTTTTGATAATTCTCAATGTAAAATATAACGATAATGCCGAGAATAAAAATAATATACTGTAAAATCTGACTTCCTGAGAAAAATATATTAAAAAAGCACTAACTGATGCAAATAATGCACATAAAAAACCTGTCATTCTGCTTTTTTCTCTACCTACCATATACATAACAGGTATGGCTAATATATTAGGTATAACTGATGTCATTCTTAAATAAAAATCGGACTGTCCAAATAACATCAAAAACTTAAGGTACAAATAATAAAACGGCATGTGGCATTGAGCAAAAATGTTATCCACAAAACTTTTACCAAAAGGTATATATGATATATACCATGAAATGTATTCATCATTCCAAAGTCCGCCGGTTTTATCCAAGCCAATTATTCTCAATACTGCTGATAAAATACATATCAGTCCTATCCATAAAATTGTCAATTTCATAATATGATTGTATAATAAAAATTAAAATAAGGAATACGATATGAAGCTAATTATACAAATTCCATGCTATAACGAAGAAGAAACTCTGGCGAAAACTCTTTCAGAGCTTCCAAAACACATTGACGGAATAGACATTATAGAAACACTTGTCATTGATGATTGTTCAAATGATAAATCCATAGATATAGCAAATTGGAATGGGGTTAATCATATTATTAAATTAAAAAAACATACAGGTCTTGCCGGTGTGTTTAAAATAGGTATTAATGAAGCATTAAATCTTGGAGCAGATATTATAGTTAATACAGATGCGGATAATCAATATTGTGCTGACGATATAGAAACAATTATAAAACCTATTATTAGTAACCAAGCTGATATAGTAATAGGTGCAAGACCTATTGAAAGTGTAAAATCATTTTCAACTTTCAAAAAATGTATTCAAAAGTTCGGTTCTTTCATTGTAAGACTGCTTAGTTCTACCAATGTTCAAGATGCACCAAGCGGTTTTAGAGCGTTTTCTAAATATGCAGCAAGTGTACTAAATGTTTTTGATAATTATACATACACTCTTGAAACGATTATACAAGCACAAGCAAAGGGCTTACGTGTCATATCTGTACCAATTAGAGTTAATGAGGTTACAAGGAAATCAAAGCTTGTTAAAAATCTGTTCCAATATATAAAAAATTCGGCTTTTACAATAATAAGAATGTTTATAATATACAGACCATTCAGATTTTTTGCAATCATAGCTTCAATATTTTTATTGCTGGGATTGATTTTGGGCTTTAGATTTTTATATTACTATATGACAGGTTTTGGAACAGGGCATGTTCAATCTTTGATTTTAGCTTCAATTCTAATATTAACAGGTTTTCATTTAGGTATTTTTGCCATTTTGGCAGATTTACTCTCAATCAATAGAAAATTATCGGAAGATATTCAATTAAGATTGAAGAAATTAGAAAACAAACGTTAATTCACTTATCTCAAATTTTTAATAAAATCCGCTATTTTATCCATACACCATGCTGAATCCCAATGACTGCCTTTATCTGATAAAAATAACTGAGCATTAATATTTCTTTCATACAATGCCCTTGAATTTTTAGATGGTGCAACCTTATCTACTTTTGAATGACATAAAAATATAGGACATTTTATTTTTGATATCTTATTTATAGTATCAAATTTTTGAATAAAATGAATATCATTCATGTGCTTTTGTACAAACTTTGTTATTTTAGGTAAAATCCTTATTTTTCGTATATAAAATTTAGCCATATCTTTTGCTGCTGTTTCAATATCAGTTATAGGAGATTGCAGAATAAGTGCTTTAACCTTATTATTAAGTGCCGTATTTGCTGCAATGGTTGTACCTAAGGAATGCCCCCACAAAATTATATCCTTAGCTTTAATCTTAGCTTCTCTTTCTAACCAATCCAAAGCTGTTTCAGCATCTCTGTATACCCCCGCCTCAGAGGGAATGCCCCAACTTCTGTAATGTCCTCTATATGATAGTAGAAAAACTCCGTACCCGTTTTTCAATCCAAACTCTACAATATTTTGATGCATTAATATTGATTCAGCTTGACCATGAAAGTATATAATTGTGGGTTTATTTTCTTGCGGAGGAACAAACCAAGCAAAAAGCCGTGCTCCGTCAAGCGTCATAAATCGTACCGTTTGAAACTTCTTTAATAAATTTCTATTTACCTTTGTTGCCCTAAATTTTGCCGGCTGAAATATTAAATAATTTTCCATACCTAATTTTATCGTATGACTAATACGACTTTTGTCTTTTATATAAGGGTATAAAGAAATATATATTATTTTTTTCAATAACAGTAAATATAAAATATATTTTTTCATATTTTCATTTTACCACACAAAATAACTTTTTCTTTATTGCCTATTTGCAGTAATTAAATATACCTTGATAATATTCAAGTTGACAATCTGTATGTTATAACATACAATATAAGTATGAAGCAAATTATTTTTTATAAAACTGCTGATGATAAATGTCCATATTTAGAATGGTACAATTCATTAGACAACTCTATAAAACCACATATTTTAAAAAGACTTATCAGAGTTAAAGAAGGTAATTTTGGTGATTATAAAAAAATAAATGCAGAATTATCCGAATTAAGATTTAAAATAGGTAAAGGATACCGTATTTACTATTCAGAATATAAGAATTATATTGTTATATTAATATGTGCGGGTGATAAATCAACTCAACAAAAAAATATAAAAAATGCAAATCAATATATAAAAGATTTTAAAGAAAGGTATAAAAATGGATAAATTAAATATAGATAAAATGCTAAAAGATTTTCCTTCATTTGAACAGCATTTACATGATGAACTTCAAAATAAAGAATTAGAAAAAGAATTTTTACGAATATGTCTTGTTGATTATGTTAAAGACGGCAATTATTCAATGTTTTTTAGAGAGTTAGAACATGTTGTAAAAGCACGAACAACAATTAGTCAACTTGCTCAAGATATAAATTTAAATCGTTCAAATTTATCAAACATTCTAAAAGGTAAGGTACAGCCAAGTTTTAATACCACTATTAAAATTTTAAGAGGGCTTGGTGCAGAAATAGAAGTGAAATTTGCTTAAATAATATCAAAACATTTTATTTTACAAAAAGTTTCATAAAATATTTCAATATAGTTCTATACACAGCTTTCTTCTTGTTAAGAATGCCGTATATTATTTATATTTAATAAACAAATTTTTTAATCAAAATTGATTAAATCAGAACACTTAATCTTTAAAATATCAGCTATCATATATAATTTTCTAAGACTGATATTTTTTAACCCTCGTTCAATATCAGCAATGTATTCTCTTGATAAATTAACATACTCTGCTAATTCATTTTGAGTTAATCCCCTTTTTTCTCTGTATTTTTTTATATTTTGACCTAATAATTTTGCCCTTAACATGTAATCTATTTTGGACTAAATTATACAAAAAGTCTGTAATCTATTTTTCGGGTTTTGAAATTAAAGGAGAAATCATGGATTATGAATCGTATTTAATAGAAAGAATGATATAAAGAAATAGATAATAATTATAATGAAATTTTTTCTTATGACTCAATTATGTATGAAACTATTTAAAAATTTTTATTTGTACAGCATGGAATGGGTGTGATACAGTGGGTGTAATAAAACTAAGTTAAAATAGTTTTTAAATTGAACAACACTTGAAAGTCAGTAAAAAATATGACATAATGATATTACTTTGCACAGGTGCTTATTTTGTTCCTACATTTTTAATAAAAGGGAGAATATGCTCCATTGATGTTGAAGTATACCGACCGATAGAAATATCGCCAGTCGGAAACGGATTAGTCAGGGCGTTCACCCACCTGCGAGACTACGCAGGCAACAAAATCACACTTGTGCAAGGTTTCTTTTTATTTCTTAATGTTATTTTTTATTTTGTCTTTTTTTATGCTACTATAAATATCGTAGTTAATATTTAAAAGGAAAATTTTAATGATAATTGTAATGGAACCCGGAACAAGCGAAGATAACATACAAAGAGTGGTAAAAACACTTGAAAGACATGAATTTAAAGTTGTTTTAAATCGTGGTGAAGTGATGACTGTTATAGCCGCAATCGGTGATAAAAGGATGTTTGATCCGAATTCTCTTTGTTCATTAGAAGGTGTTCGTGAAGTAAAAATAATACAAGAACCATACAAACTTGCATCAAGAGAAGGAAAAAATGAAGACACCGTTATCAAATTCAGTAACGGTGTAAAAGTCGGTGGTTTAGAACGACCTATATTTATCGCAGGTCCGTGTTCTGTTGAACAAGATTATCAGGGATTACTTGATGTTGCGTTTGCCGCAAAAGAAATGGGCTGTCAATTTTTAAGAGGCGGTGCGTTTAAACCAAGAACTTCACCTTATGATTTTCAAGGGCTGGAAGAAAAAGCACTTGTTTATTTAGCAAGGGCTAAAGAAAAAACAGGATTGCTTACTATTACAGAATTGATGGATTATAATGATTTACCAATGGTAGAAAATTATATTGATGTAATTCAAATTGGTGCAAGAAATATGCAGAATTTTGCATTACTTAAAGCCGTAGGTAAATCTAAAAAGCCAATTTTATTAAAACGAGGCGGTTCTTCAACAATAAGAGAGTTTCTACTTGCTGCGGAATACATTATGAGTGGTGGAAACGATAATGTTATATTATGTGAAAGAGGTATAAAGAGTTTTGATAGTTCATTTACAAGAAATGTATTAGATTTATCCGCAATACCTGTAATAAAAAAATTATCACATTTACCAATAATAGTCGATCCGAGCCATGCAACAGGCAGAAGATATTTAATAGAACCTATGTCAAAAGCTGCGTTAATAGCAGGTGCTCACGGCATTATGATGGAAGTTCACCATGATCCTGATAATGCATCATCTGATGGAGCTCAAAGTTTATCTATTCCTCAATTTTTAGATGTTGCAAAAAGGATAAATAAACTTATTGGTCGTATCGACTACGATAACAGAATGAGAAAACAAGAACTCGGTATTGTATAAAATTTTATTCAATAAATTTTTATCATAAATAAAAACCTATTGACAATTTATCAATAGGTTTTTATTTTGAATTTTGTATTTTATAGCTTATTAAAATTAATAAACTACATCATACCTCCGCCCATGCCTGCCATTTGCGACATATCAGGAGTTGCAGATTTTTCTTCAGGTATATCTACAACAGCAGCTTCTGTTGTCAATAACATTGAAGCGATAGATGCTGCGTTTTCTAAAGCAGAACGAGTAACCTTTGCAGGATCAACAATACCTGATTTAATCATATCAGTATATGTATTCAACAAAGCATCATATCCGTAAGAATCTTTTTCTGCCTTAATTGTTTCAACAACAACATCAGATGAAGCACCTGCATTATTAGCAATTAATCTTAAAGGAATGTCTAAAGCAGCAGTTAAGATTTTGAAACCGATTTTTTCATCATCAAGTGCAAATTCTTCTGTCTTTAACTTTTCTTCTAAGTATTGTTGAACTCTTAACAATGCAACTCCACCACCGGGAACGATACCTTCTTCATTTGCTGCTCTTGTTGCATTCAATGCATCTTCAATTCTTAATTTTCTTTCTTTTAATTCAACTTCTGTTGCTGCACCAACTTCAATTACTGCAACACCACCTGAAAGTTTAGCAATTCTTTCTTGAAGTTTTTCTTTGTCATAATCAGAATCTGATTGTTCAATTTGTTTCTTTATTAAAGCAACTCTTTCTTGAACAGCATGTTTTGTAGCTTCACCAACAACAATTGTTGTTTCATCTTTAGAAACTGTAACACGTTTTGCTTGTCCCATCATATCAAGAGTCAAGTTTTCTAATTTTATACCAAGTTCTTCTGTAATCAATTGACCGCCTGTTAAAATAGCAATATCTTCAAGCATTGCTTTTCTTCTATCACCAAATCCAGGTGCTTTTACTGCAACTGCTCTGATTACTTTTCTCATTGTATTAACAACTAATGTTGCTAAGGCCTCACCTTCAACATCTTCTGCTATAAGCAATAAAGATTTACCTTCTCTTGCTACTTGTTCTAATACAGGTACTAAATCTGAAATCAAATTGATTTTCTTATTAATACAAAGAACATAAGCATCTTCTAATACAGCTTCCATTCTTTCTGCATCAGTTACAAAGTAAGGTGAAATGTATCCTTTATCAAATTGCATACCTTCTACAACTTTTAAATTTGTACCGAATGATTTGCTTTCTTCAACAGTAATAACACCTTCATTACCTACTTTTTCCATTGCTTCTGCAATTAATTCACCAATTTCTGAATTATTACCTGCTGAAATTGCAGCAACTTGTGCAATTTCTTCCTTTGTATTAACAGATTTAGACATTTCTTTGATTTTCTTTACGGAATAATCAACAGCTTTGTCAATACCACGTTTAATACTCATAGGATTAGCACCTGCTGTAAGATTTTTTAATCCTTCTCTTACGATTGCTTGAGCCAAAACTGAAGCAGTTGTTGTACCATCACCTGCAACATCATTTGTTTTTGATGAAACTTCTTTCAACAATTGTGCACCTGCATTTTCTAAACCGTCTTTCAATTCAATTTCTTTTGCTATAGTAACACCATCATTAACGATTTGAGGTGCGCCATATTTCTTTTCTAATATTACGTTACGACCTTTTGGTCCAAGTGTAACTTTTACTGCATCAGCTACAGCATCAATACCTTTTAATAATGATTTGCGAGCTTCTTCTTTAAAAACAATTTTTTTTGCCATTTCTTTTTCCCTTTATACTTATTTGTAATAACACACTTATTTAAAACTAATTTTCTAAAACACCCATTACATCAGACATTGATAATATCTTTAATAATTCACCATTCAATTTAATATCTCTACCTGAATATTTTTCGTAAATAACTACTTCTCCTACTTTAACTTGAACAGGTTCTTTTTCACCGCTATCTAAAGTTTTACCTTCTCCAACAGCAACAACCTCTCCTTTTTGTGGTTTTTCTTTGGCACTATCAGGAATAAAAATTCCGCCATCTGTTTTTTCACCATCTTCAATAACCTTAATAACAATTCTGTCACCTATCGGTCTAATTTTCATAATATTTACCTCCTATTTCTTTCAATAATATATTTATACACCAAACTTTTTAATTTATGTGTATTATTAATGAAATTTTAATATTTTATTTATCAAATCTTAATTGCATGATGTTACAGGAGCTGTTGTATTTGTAGGATCAAGCTTATCTGCACATTCTAAATAATCAGCATTGTCATAATTAACTATCCATGCAGCACATCCCATGATTGAATTTTGACAATTAGTTATTGCATTTTTATATACTCCATTGTAACTGTATAAAACATTATCTTTGTAATAGCCGGTTGTAACCCTGTCATCCAGAATAAATTGGAATAAATCAATACCTGCAGTATTAAAACCTTTATTTGGACCATCTACGTCAACATCTACTATACAAAAAGTATTTCCTACAAGAACATCAGTAGATGCCGGTTTACCCTGTTGTTGAGCTTGTTGTGCAGCTTGTTCATCTGCTGTTTTCCTGCTTGATATATTTGTTGCTGATGTTATAGGGCAAAAGAAAGCAACAGATGAGCCATCGGCTAATATTGCTTTATAATAATTGTTTGACGTACTATCCAAATTTGTTGATTGCGTACTTGCATCTAAAACAGCGTACGCTGCATTTTTAAAACAACCTGCTGTTGTCTGACCGCAATCTTTATCGACATTCATAAATTCCAACATTCTTTTTCCAACACGTTTACTACGATTTGTTACATTTGTTCCGTCAGACAAAAACCAATTATCTAAATTAGCACCGTATTTTGCTCTTGCACGTCCATAAGCATCTGATAAATTTGAATCTGCTTTTTTTACTCTGGCTACAATTTCTTTATTATTGGTATTTTTTGCTAAATTAGGTACGGTTAAAGCAGAAACTACACCAATAATTGCAATTACTATTAAAATTTCAGCCAACGTAAATGCTGTATATTTTTTTAACATAATATTTATCCCTTTCTTTATATCTTAAATTCTAGTTACAAGTTTTTTGAGTATCACTTAAATTTTCATAACAATCTAAATAATCCATATTTCCTGTTGTTAAAACCCAATCCGTACAATATTCAGGTTTCATAGTATTTTTTTCTGCATTAAAACAGGTCTGTAATCTTGTAAAAGGTTTTTCTGCAGTTGTATCAGAAAGCCCTGTATTTTCCAATTTCATAACAAAAATATCAACACCAAGTGTATTAAAGCCCTTATCTTTTCCATCCAAGTCCATTATGACATAACAATAATTACTTGTATTATCACTTGATAAATAAGATGTATTACAATCAAATGCAACTGCCGTTCCACCATTTAAAATAAATTTATATTTATCTGTATCAGCATCTATTGTTTTTGTACTAAAATCTTCTTTTGTTGAAAGTGTAGTTCCGTTTACTGTATACCTTATTACCTTTGTATTTTTAAAACAACCTGTAGATGTTTCACAATCTTTTTCGACATTCAAATAATCCATTATTCTTGTTGCAGCTCGTTTAGATTTGTTTGCTGTTGTTGAATCATTTGCCATCCAATCGGATATTTCACCATTATATTTTTCTTTAGCGGATTTATAAGCTATAGTAATATCTGATGTAACACCTTTTAATAATGAAACATATTTATCTTTATCGACCGATTTTGAAAGATTTGGAATTGTAATTGCAGAAACAACACCTATAATACCAAGTACCATAATAACTTCAGCCAAAGTAAATGCTGATTTTTTAATTTTCATATAAAACCTCATTTCTTAAATTTATTTTACCTCATAAACTGAAGTTTTCAATTACTTTTTTAAATCAGGGAGTTTATTTATAAAATCTGCCAATCCCGGTATTGATGTTTGTGTTGAAGTATTTGTATTTATTGTATCAGCATTATTAGTATTCGTTGTCGGAACAGTCGTTTGAGATTGTGTTACCGGTTTATTAATAATTTTATTTACAGTTTGTTGAGTTTTATTTTTCACATCATTTAAAAGTTGTTGAGTTTTTTGTTTTGTTTCATCCGATATTACAGGAACTGTTTCTGTATTTGCTTTAGGAGATGACAGCCATTTGAAATATTTTACTGAATCTACAGATTCAATCGAACCATAAATAGATGCCTTAAATTCTTTTGTATTATCCTGTACAGGGGATAAATCAGGAAGCATATTCAAATTTTCACCGCTTGGATTAGTTGTAATATTATCAATTAATGATGAAGTTACTTTACCTATTTTTGGAATTGATGCAATCAGTCCGTTAACAGAAAATTTACCAATAGGTCCAAGCACTTCTACAACTTCATTTGACAACCTTCCAAGTATTATTAAATCAGCAAAGTTATTTAAAATATTAACCTTTCCTTTAATATACATACTCATTGCAGAACCGGATGTTTGAATTCTTTCCAATGCTGCCCAGCCGTTTGAAAGTGATACAGTTCCTTTAATATATTTAAAATTACCTGTTTTTTGAACTTTAACAGCCCCCACTACAGCCCCCAACGTGGCTTTTAACAAATTATTTGATATAATATTTTGTGCATAAAGTAAATTTTCAAGTTTACCCAAAGGCCCCATTTGACCGTCAGAAACAATGAATTTGACCTGTCCCTTTAAGCTTTGCATAATTTGTTCTTCTGTTAATCCTCTTGTTGAAAGATTTGAAGTATCAAAATCTAAAGTGCCTGACATTAAATTTTTTATATGAGTAAATGCATAAGATGCCATTAATGCGTTTAAACCTCGACCTTGCATATTTATTTTTGTAGTTGAATATAACATATTATAAGATATATTACCTGCCAACTGTCCGTTATATGCCATTGCCTGAATATTAGTCATTGTAAATAAATTATCTTTTAAATTAAAATCAGATGTTACATTAGTTGCAACCATTGTTCCTGAAGTAATTCTTTCGATTTTCCCTTTACCATTTGCAATTGTAACTATCATATTTGTTCCCGGAGCATTGGCATTTTGAGGTAAACTCATTATCATTTTAGACAAACTGTCAAAATTTATATTTGATGCATTAAATTCCATGTTTTTAATATATATACCATTTTTAAGATTACTATTTAATGTAATTACCAAATTATTCATTTTCGAATCTGATACATTAAATTGTGTAATATATATATCTATCAAATTTTTTGTCATATTAACTGTTATATTTTTACCAATCGTATTATATGCAGGCACAGATACATAAGGTATATTCATCATACCTGTAATTAAAGGATTATTAACTTTTCCTGTAACATTTATATCACCTTTTATTTGCAGAGCAGAATTTTTAAAACCCGGAATTGAAGTAGTCAATTGATTTGGTATTGATAAATTTAAATTTGATATATTTGGTTCTTTAGCCATTAAGTTTTCTATTAAACCTTTTGCAGATAATATTTTAGAAGAACCTGAAAGATTATTCGAAAAATCATTTGTTATACCCTTATTGTTATTTAATATGTTTATACTTATATCATTTAGCTTTAATGTATTATTTTCAAGCTTTAAATCTGCATTAATAAGAGATGTCTTACCTAAAAGAGAGTTAATTTCAAATACAGACAAATAATTATTATTGTTTGCAAGGATTTGAGCATTAACATTTTGCTGCTTAGCATTACCGCTTATTTTTGCAATAACAGGAAGTTTTCCTTTAGCATTAATTGTATTTCTTATATCTAAAGGAAGCGAACTCCTTATGTCAGAGGCCCCCAAAAGTCCTCTTGCAATAATATTTGTATTCAATTTCTTATTTGAATAGTCCGTAACTTTACCTGTAACATCTATCTTTGAATTATTAAGCATTACATAAACACTATCCAAATTTATATCTTTTTCATTAAAGCTTATTGTTGAATTTGGAATAGAAAATGTCGGTAATCCTGACAATACAAGTTTCAATCCGTTTACATTTCCCTTACCATTAAATTTTAAATCTTTTGATGCCATAACATCAAGTTTTAAACGATTTAAAATAACAGATGCTTTATTTTGTTTGTTATATAAATTTACGTTATCAATATCAACATTAACTTGAGGTACAACCGTATCCAAATTCCCCTTAATTTTACCATTTACAGATACCATACCTGATTTAATTTTATTCTCATTCAAAACCTGAAGTTGTCCTAATGCAAGTAATAATCCGGATATAGGCATTTTGTCAACAACAACATTAATATTTGCAAATGCATTAGTATCAATTGCACCGTTAACAGATAAAGGTGCACCATTATAATTTGCTTTGGCTTGTTTTATTCTTATTTGATTTGAAGAAAAATCAACATCAGCTTGTATATTTTTTAAATTAACTTTGTAAGGAGTATAAGATATATTTGCATTGCTTACATTTAAATATCCATCCGAATTTATGGTTTTAAAGTCACTCTTAACGTTAAAATCGGCTTTTAACACACCATTTGCAGATATACCATCTATATTATTAAAACCGATTGCAGGAAGCACCGCATTTACAAGCGAAAACAAATTTTTCAGTTCTATTTTATTCGTTTTTACATGCAAATCTATGTTTTTATTTTTTCCATAAGAAAAAGCCCCGTTTATATCTGCTTTTTCTTCGGAACTTGTATACAATTCAGAAATTATATCCGCACTATCTCCCTTTAATTTTAAATTCAACGAACTTTCAGGTAGCTTTTTGTTGCCAAATACAGCGGTTACATTCGATAAACTTATATCACCCAATGTTTTTAAACCGTTATCGGCATTTTCAAGTTTTACTTTTGCTAAAACATTTGCCCTTACATTATATTTATAGATATTTTTAAATACTGATATTATATCAAATGTATTTGATTCTGTATTTCCTTCAACTTTTCCAATTTCAGGAAATCCTTTTGATAAAATATCAATGTTGTAAGTTAATTGTTTTCTATCTTTTAAACTAAAATCACCATTCGTTCGAACTCTGAATTTTTTATTCAATACAAAATCAGATAATTTAAAATCTTTACCTTTTATCGAATAATCATCTTTTGTTAAATTATCAATAAAATGTATAGAATAATTTTGAATATCTATAACAGGCATCTTGTCAGAAAATTCTAAACCATAAGGCATACCGCTTTCAGATACATTTTCATCTGTATTTGCCGGTATAAATTGTTCTATCTCAAATTTACCGTTTTTTTCTACTCCTAATCGAGCAATTATTTTATCTGCTGATATATTATTAAATGTTATTTTTTTTATTAATACATCCGGTAAAAATAATGTTATATCGAGATTTTCAGCTTGTAAAAATTTTTCCCCGCTTATATAATATGCATTTATTTTTTTAGCATTCAAACCTGCCGATAAATTCCATTTTGTAGAAACTTTCAAATCCTTTATATCAAATACAAGTCCCTGTTTTGAATTATTTGGATTTTTAAATTCATATTTAAAATCCTTATGCTTAACAACGGCAGGTAATATAAATATAAACGCTAAATAACTAAAAAATAAAATCGAAAAAACTGATATAGACGTTATTTTAAGAAATTTTTTCATTATATTTTACCCTCGAAAAAACTTCTGTATCAATATCCGTAGAATTATTTTTGAAAAAATACGCACAAGATGCAATCATTGAAGCGTTATCCGTACAATATTTCATCTCTGGAGCATGAACTTTTATACCTATATCAGACAATGCAAACATTTTTTTTCGTATTTCACTATTTGCAGCTACTCCTCCTGCTATAACCGCCTGAGTATATTTTGTTTCTTCAAGAGCTTTTCGAACTTTTTTTATTAATGTAGAACTTACATTCTCCTGAAATGATGCACAAATATCGTTTACAGGCAGGTCTTTTTCATCAAAAGATTTAACAACTCGTAAAACTGCTGTTTTGAGTCCGCTAAAACTAAAATTATAGCCGTCAACTTTTGCTTCCGTAAACTTAAATGCACACGGATTACCTTTTTGAGCCAATTTATCAAGCGTAGCTCCACCCGGATAAGGCAAGCCCATAAGACGGGCTACTTTATCATAAGCTTCTCCGCAGGCATCATCTATTGTTTCTCCCATAATTTCTATATCTGAAAAAGATTTTACATTGACTATTTGAGTATGTCCTCCGCTTACCAACAATGCAATAAACGGTGGTTCAATATCACTGTCTAAAAAGTTTGCACTTATATGACCGTATAAATGATTAACCGCAATAAATGGTTTTGAATAAACTAAAGATAACGCTTTTGCAGCATTAAGCCCTACTAAAAGACACCCTACAAGTCCGGGACCTGCTGTTCCGGCAAAAGCATCTATTTGTTCCGGCTTAATATCTGCTTGTTCAAAAGCTTCTTCTATAACCATATTTATAGCTTCTAAATGCTCTCTTGCAGCAATTTCCGGTATAACTCCTCCATATTTTGCATGTGTTTTAATCTGAGAGGCAACAACATTAGATAATACTTCCCTACCATTTTTTACAATTGCACAAGCTGTTTCATCACAACTTGATTCTATTGCCATAATAATATTTTTATTATTTGTTTCTATATTCATAATAAATATTATAGTACAAATATTAAAATCGTATATTTAATTTTAAAAGCAAAAATAAAAAGAAAAACCCGATTTTATCAATCGGGCATATCTACATAATGCAATTCTTGTGTTTTAGGTTTATTTTATATTATGACATCATTTTTAATGCAACTTGTTCTGCAACAGATGCAGGTATATCTTTAAATTCTGTCATAATTGAATTTAAAATATTTTTATATTTTGCTTCAAAATCACTTACTGAGTTTGCTATCCTATCCGCACTATTTTTATCAACATACTTACCTGTATTAACATAACTTGTATTTTGTACAGGAGTTAATGCCGTTGCAGACATATATTTAAAAACATCATCTGCAGTAAACTGTGCATAATTTTTTTGCACTTGTTCATTTTGTGTTACATCTTTTGATTGTACTTTTTCAGGCATATTTTCCGGAACTTTTACAGAAATAGGTTTTGTGTGAATTGCATTAATTGACATATTAAACTCTCCTTTATTCTCTCTTACATTTTTTTATTAATGATAAAAAATATAAAGTCAAATTTAATATATGAAAAATTTTATACTAATCTTCACTTGTTAAATCATGATGCCCTTTTTTATGTGATTTTAAAAGAACACCTCGTTTTGAAGAACGAATAAATTCAATCATTTTTTCAATAAGCGAATTTGTCGGAATTTCTTTTTGGATTTTCTCTATCGCTTGTGTAGTATTGTATTCAGGAGAGATTAGAAGTTTGAATGCTTCATTTGTATGCAGACGAACCTCCTTGTCAATACCACGTCTTCTCATAGCCACAACATTCAAACCGCTTGGTATCGGAGGTCTGCCATCGCCTTTTGAAAACGGTAAAATATCTTGTCTTGATGCAGAAAAACCACTAATAATAGCCATTTCACCTATTCTTACATTTTGATGAAAAACTGACATTCCTCCAATAAATGCTCCAAAACCAACATGAACATGTCCGCCTATAGTTGCAAGATTTGCCATTATAACTTCATCTTCAAGTACACAGTTGTGTGCAACATGGACTCCTGCCATAAGTAGGCATTTATTACCTATATGTGTCGTAAAATCTCCACAAGCTGCTCCTCTGTGAACAGTTACATTTTCTTTTATGATTACATTATCTCCTATTTCCACTTTTGTAGGTTCATTTTTGTATCCTAAATCCTGAGGTTCTGTACCGATTGTTGCAAAAGGACTTATTGTACAATTTTTTCCAATATTGGCATATTCTATATATGCATTTGCTATAATTCTTGTCCCACTTCCTATTGTTGTATTTTTGCCTATAACAACATTAGGTCCGATTATTGCATCTTCTGCTATTTGAGCTGTTTCATCTATTACTGCTGTACTATGTATCATTTTCTATCTCCAATTCTTTCCCTTTTTATTAGTTTATAATAAATTTTTGTTTTTTTATAAATATTTATATAAATTTAATATCGTAACATTTTATATATTTTTATTTGTATAGTAAAATAAATAAAAACTATGGAGAAATAAATTGTTTACTAAAATTACGCATCTTAGAAATTCAGTAACATACGTTGAAGCCAAAGGGAAATTAGATATATATAATACAGAAGATTACCTTGAAGAAATAAAGGGGGCAATAGCATACACCGAAGAACTTATACTTGAATTTTCTCACATAACCTATGTAACAAGTATTGGACTAAGAGCTATATTAGAACTCCAGAAAATAATGCAGGAACGAGATTGCAAATTAAAACTAAAAAATGTAAATGAAGATGTTTTAAATGTATTTAAAATTACAGGTTTTGATAAATTTTTGACTATTGTAAATGATAATACAACTAATAATGATGATAATTTAAATAAAATAGATACATAACAAAAAAATTCATGTTAATAATTGTAAAAACCTTGTTATTCATGGCTTTAAAAGGTTTGAAACAAGAGTTATCATGTGAATATGGATATAATAAAAAACTTGAAGGACTACAAGTTTTCGGTTAAGCAACGGATTTTTGCAGGTTTTTTGAGTGATAAAATAGCTTCCTATACGTGTTCTGAGCGCATAACAAATAAACGTTTGATGCGTCAATACTTTGCGCCCGACAATGAATATACTGTTTATGCAACAGCAGTAGCTGATGCAACGTGCTTAAAAAATATTAAAAAACCATTTTATGATGATGAAGAACTACAGGCAGGTTAATTGAGTTTTTCCAGAGTATGAATGATAGTGTTTTATCATTTTAGTAAAAACACACTCTAAACAGAAATCTTTAAAGCCGATAATATTTCATTTTTTTTATCATCTGTTATATTATCAAATTCAATGGTTTTATTTTTTGAAGTAAGTCCTTTTGTAATTTTTATTTTCGATTTAGGAACAGAAAAATATTTAGATAAAAATTCTATAAGAGCTTTATTTGCTTTATTTTCAATAGGTTGTGCCGTGATTTTTATTTTAACGGAATCATTGAAAGGTACAATCTCATTTTTTGATGCATTAGGAGATATTTCAATGTGTACTGTTAAAATATTTTGTTTCATAAAATTTACCTCTTGTATTGAAATTCAAATACTGCTAAAATAATTATAACATGAGCGAGATTGATACATTAGCATTATTTGATGAAATACGACCTATAATACAAGAGCGTTCCGAAGATGACAAAGAAAAAATAAAAAGGGCTTTTTTATTTGCAAGGAAACTCCATGAAGGTCAGTTTAGGGTATCAGAAGAACCCTATATAATTCATCCTGTTGAAGTTGCAAAAATTTTAATCGGATTAAAAACTGATACAAATACTGTCTGTGCTGCATTTTTGCATGATATATTAGAAGATACTGAAACATCTTCTGAAACAATAAAAGAAGAATTTGGAGAAGATGTATTAAATCTTGTACAAGGTGTTACGAAACTCGGAAAATACCATTTTCAATCAAAAGAAGAACGTCAGGCAGAAAATTTCAGAAGAATGTTTATTGCAATGGCAACCGATATAAGAGTCATATTTCTTAAACTTGCAGACCGGCTCCATAATATGCGTACCTTAAATTTTATGCGTGCCGACAAACAAAAAAGAATAGCTCAAGAAACTCTTGATATTTTTGCTCCTTTAGCTAATCGTCTGGGTATTGGTAAAATAAAGGCAGAATTGGAAGATTTATCACTCAGATACTTACACCCTGATCAATATTATGAAATTGTTCAGCTTGTTGACCAAACAAAAGCTGAAAGAGAAGCTACAGTAAAAGTTTTAATGAATGAAATAGCTACAGATGTAAAAGCAAGCGGAATTAATGCTCAAATTACAGGACGTGCAAAACATTATTACAGTATATACAGTAAAATGAAAAGATTAAATATATCTTTTCATGATTTGTACGACATAACGGCTGTTCGTGTAATTGTTGATAATGTTACCGAATGCTATGAAGTTTTGGGATTAATCCATTCAAAATTTAAACCGATACCGGGAAGATTTAAAGATTACATCGCAATGCCTAAGGGCAATTTTTATCAGTCCCTGCATACATCTGTAATAGGGCCTAAAATGCGTCCGTTAGAAGTTCAAATAAGAACTCATAAAATGCATGAAGTAGCAGAATATGGTGTTGCTGCACATTGGAGATATAAAGAAAAGGGTTCTCAAAAAGCTGATAAAGCATCTGATATGCAATTTTCCTGGATGCGTAAAATGGTTGAATACAATCAAGATATGACTAATGCCGAAGATTATGTTAATTCGGTAAAACTTGACATATTTTCAGATCAAGTTTTTGCATTTACACCTAACGGAGATGTTTTCGACTTACCTAAAAAAGCCACTCCTGTAGATTTTGCATACCGTATTCACTCTGATGTCGGACACAAAACAGTAGGTGCTTTAGTTAACGGTAGAATTGTTCCTCTTGATACAAAATTAAAAAACGGTGATATAGTAGAAATTTTAACCTCAAAACAACCTGCACCACGTATAGATTGGCTAAATTTTGTTGTTACAAAACAGGCAAGTTCTAAAATAAGACAATGGTTTAAAAAGAATAAAAGAGAAGACCATGTTGAACTCGGTAAATCTAACCTTGAACATGAACTTACAAAAGCTGTTTTTGATGAATATATGAAAAACAATTCATTTGAAGAAGTTGCACATCAAATGAATTATCAAAATGCAGAGGACTTATTTGCAGCACTAGGTTATGGCGAAACAACATTAAGCAAAATTATAAATAAGCTTAAAAAACCGGAAAAGAAAGCCGAACAAATACATCAAACTTCATACAGAAGAAATTTGAAAGATGATATAATAGGTCTTGACGGACTTTTGTACTCTTTTGCCAGATGTTGTTCTCCAATACCGGGAGAGCCGATTGTTGGAGTTGTAACACGTTCAAAGGGGGTTTCAATCCATCGGCTTGATTGTAAAACACTGGAAGATGTTGAAGCTGAAAGATTTATAGATGTAAAATGGGCTGACAAACCTTCAAACAAATTATATAGTACAACCATAAGAGTCGAAACCCAAGACAGACATGGTATGTTAAAGGATATTATTGCAGCGGTTTCCGATAATAATACAAACATAAATTATGCCAATGTTAAAGCTAAACAAAATAATATAGGTATTATTGAGCTTGGACTTGAATTAGATAATATATATACTCTCAGAAAAATTATAAATACACTGCAAGCATTACCTGATGTAATAAGTGTAAAACGTATTCAAACATCATATTCTCAAGCTCCTCAACAATTCAGCAAAAAGAATGCTTCAAAAAAAACTGCATCGAAGAAAAAGAAAAATTAATTTAACTATTAATAAATAAAAATTACTTGCATATTTTAACATAATTTTTCAATTAAAAATTATGTTAATTTTTAGTTTGAAAAATAAAAAAAATATAACAATAATAAATACGACAGCTGTAAATATTAAATAATACCTGCGGAAACTAAAGGAGAAAATATCATGTCTAATCCGCTTTTTGCAAAATTAAAAATGCAATTGTCTGTTTTAACAAAAGAAAAAGACGAAATAGAGTTAAAAATACAACGTTATTTTTTAGAAATGAGTAACTATCTTGCAGATATGTACAAACCTATTAACCAAGTACATGCAAACGAAATTGAACAATGCGGAAACGATATTTTAAATCTTAAACAAAAATACATCGAAATTGATAAAAAGTGTAATGACATCAAATCACAATTAGATTTGATATAAAGGAAACAAATGAACAGTTATA
The DNA here is from genome assembly GCA_902776035.1 of uncultured bacterium. Classification (GTDB taxonomy): domain Bacteria; phylum Cyanobacteriota; class Vampirovibrionia; order Gastranaerophilales; family Gastranaerophilaceae; genus UBA6984. The sequence goes on along the minus strand of CACYOO010000007.1, from coordinate 42,939 downwards.
ACTTAAAACTTACGGATGTTTTACAATTAGCCGAAAACATTGAAACGACAAAAGAATACAAATATATAGAACAAAAAAGCATAAACGGTAAACCTGACATTTTTTATACCGGAGAAAATCTAAAACGTTATCCATTAAAAGTAACGTTGCACAATTCTTTTTGCAATATAGAAAACATTCTCTCTGAACTTGAGAAATATGGAAAAAATCAACAAACCATAAGTTATTATCAAAATAATAACTATATTGGGGAATATGTTATTGAAAAATACAATATTGATATAGAAAAAAAATATTTAAATACAATTATATATGCAAAATTGAGCATAACATTACTTGAGGGCGAAACTTTTGAGCAAAAAAATAAAATAAAAATTAATTATGACAACATAGAAAAACTCACACAAACACAATATAAACAATTTATAAAAAAACTTGAAAATATTCACCTAAATAGTTACTTAACAGAAAATTATTTTGATTTAAGTAATTACACAACTGAAGAAAAGCTTGTACTTACAAACCTGCTAAAGAGTTTTAAAAATATAAAACCAATGCAAATTGAAGAAAAAACAAGTGAATGTATAAACAAACTAAACGGTATAACAGGAATTGATACCAATAAAATGATAAATGATTTACTTAGAGCATCAAATAATTACATAAAAAGCTTTTTTAGATAAATAAAAAAAGAAAGACAAAATATGAATGAATACATACTATATATAACAAAAAAAGGAGATAGATGGGACACACTTGCATATATGTTTTACAACAACTGTTTTATGCAAAAACCGTTAATTAATGCTAATAAATATATCCAGCTTACTCCTGTGTTTAATGAGGGAACAGAAATATTAATACCTGTACCTGAAAATACCGATACTAAAGACGAAAATTTACCAATATGGAAAACTTATGTTGATTGATAAAGCAAAAATTGAATTAATTTACAAAAATTATAATGTTACAAAGGATTTTTCTCCTTATATTAACGAAATTATTTATACCGATTTTGAAGAAAATTCATCTGATGAACTAAAAATCCGACTGAATGATTGTAAAAATTTATTTAAAAGCAGCTGGTATCCTGACAAAGGTACGCTGTTATCCTGCAAAATAGGGCTTAGGAACACTGATGAAATATTAAATTGCGGAAAATTTACCGTTGATGAAAATGAACTTATTTCAGACCTTTCAGGTGATGAATTTATGATAAAAGCCCTTGCTGTTACAATAACAAAACCGTTAAGAACAATTCACACACGTTCATTTAATAATAGAACATTAATTCAAATAGCGGATGAATTGGGAAATTCCGGCGGATTTACGCTCTGCGGAAAACTACTTAATACATTTTTAAGTCATATAACGCAGGTGAATGAGAGTGATATGGCATTTTTGAAACGCTTGGGAAAACAATTCGGATATATTTTTAAGCTCACAAATGACTTGCTAGTATTCATGCCGGAAAATGAATTTATTAATGCTAAGAGTATTATGACTTTAAATAAGGAAAATATAAAAAACCTTATTTTAAAAGATACTTGTACAAATACATATTCAAAATGTATCGTAAAATATTTTAATCCTCGTGAAAAGAAATTAAATATTTGTGAACTGAACAATGATAACTGTATAGATAAAGATACACTAAAAATAACAGCAAGATTTGACAGTTTACAAACCGGTTCAGAAATAGCAAAACATGGGTTAAATTCAAAAAGCAAAGAAATAAAGGGAACTATCACACTTAAAAAACCGAATTTAAAATTTATTGCAGGCATAAATTTTAATCTTTCCGGCTATGGAAAATATGATGGCAAATATCACGTTTTATCAACTCAACACAGAATAAATTCTCAAGGATATGAAATAACAGGAGAAATAGAAAAATGTTAGTTTTTGGAATTGTAACCGCTTCAAAACCACACATGGTAAAAGTCAGAATACCGGAAATGGATGATTTTGAATCAGATTGGTATTTTGTACCTCAAATGATGACAGTAAAAGACAAAAGCAGTAATTCACTTGCAATAAACACAGAAGTTGCAATTTGTGTTAAAGAAGATTTATCTGACGGATGTGTTATAGGTTGTTTATATAATTCCGTAGATTTACCGCAAAATGACAAAGAATACATAAAAAGTATATATTTTGAGGATGGAACATTTGTTCAATATGATAAGCAAAATAAAACAATAAGTATAAATTCCTCAGATATCATAAATATTAATGCGAAAACAATAAATATAAAAGGTGAAACTAACATAGACGGCAATTTAACATCCACAAAAGAAATCACTGATAAAACAAGCAGTATGACATCTATCAGAAACACATTTAACAGTCATACTCACGGTAACGGAAACAACGGTAATGATACAACCACACCAAACAGCAGTATGTAAAAGGAACAGAAATGACGAAATATACAAAAACTAAGTATTATCAGCATAAAAGGAATACCATAGGTGAAGTTGTAATAGACTTAGATGATATTGCACAATGTTACAGAACAATTTTTGAAACTGTAAAAGGAACAGCACCACTTGCTCCTGAACTTGGAACAAATATTATTGAAATGGTTGGTGAAAATTTAGAAGAAGCTGAAAAACTAATAAAAACAATTCTTAAATCAGATTTTGAAACTCAAGAACCCAGAGGAGAAATAATTGATATATCTTTGTACAAAAACAACATAAATCAAATAGTTACAGTTATAACATTTAAAGCAAAATACAGTAATTCAAATAAAACGTTAACAGAGGAGTTTGTAATATGACATTAAATTTAACCACACCACCAGATTTTATAACAGTTGATACTGAACGGGAAATATCGGATATGATAGCAGAATTTGAAGAAATTACCGGACGAGAATTATATCCTGCTCAAGATGAAACTATTTTAATAAAAATGTTTGCACAACGCATATCCTTGAAAGCAGAACAGTTCAACGAAGCAGCAAGAAACACACTTGCACGTTTTGCAACATATCCGTTTCTTGACTATATAGGTGAAGACATAGGATGCAAACGGCTTAATGCAGAAAAAGGATATTGTACATTACAAATTAACTTGTACGAACCGTTTACTTATGATTTTACAATAGAAAGCGGAATGCAAGTTTTGAGTAAAGATGAAAAATATATTTTTACAACATCAGAAGAAGTTATAATTCCTTCAGGAGAAACATCCGTAACTGTTGAAATATTTTCTAATACTGCCTGTGAAGAAGTCAATCAATACGGTATAGGTGATATAAACATTTTATTGAAACCAATGTCATACATTGAAAGTGTAACAAACATAACAAAAGTTACAGGCGGAACAGATAGAGAAGATGATAAATCGTATTTCAACCGAATTTGCTTGGCTCCTGAAAGTTTTACCTGTGCCGGTTCAAAACTTGCCTACATTTATCACACAATGTCTGCTCATACAGCCATAATAGATGCTCAGGCAGAAAGCCCTCAAATACCGGCAACAATAGTAAATAACGGAAATACTTATACCGAAAGCAACGGTAATATAACGACAGAAGATATAAATGCTAATTTTGATTACTCAAAGGGTATTTGTAATCTAACAGTTACAAATGCAGGGAATTACAAAATAACAATACCACCTGCCGCAACAGTTAACATTTATCCTTTAACAGAAGAAGATGTACTGCCTGACAATGTAAAAACAGCCGTAGAAGAAAAACTTAACGGTGAAAATGTAATACCGATGACAGATTATGTAAATGTAATATCACCTGAAAAAATAGACAAAACAATAAACGTTAGTATAACTTTAACAGAAAATGCTGATGAAGAAACAGTAAAAGCTCTTATAAAAACAGCTTCTAATAATTTAATATCTCAATATAGAAAAAATTTAGCACTTGAAATTATACCATCTTATATTATATCAGTATTTAAGACTATTGATGGGGTTTACGATGTTGATTTAAACGGTTTGACAAAACATACAGCTAATTTAAACCAATTTTTTAATTTAAATCTTGATATTACATATCAAAGGAGAAACTAATGGAATACATAATACCTGAAAGTATTCAAGATACCTCAAATAAGGCAATCGAAGAATGTATTATTAATGCATTAGAAAATATTGATTATACAAAATTTACAGTAACCATTCCTGAAAATTTGAATGAAAATGTCCTGCCATATATTGCAGAACAAAGACACATTCTTGGAAATGAAGGTTGGAACAGTGCATTAACTAAAGAAGAAAAATGTGGAGTTATACACAAATCAATTTCATTACATAGAAAAAAGGGAACACTTGGTGCAATAAACGATATATTAAAAATATACAATGCAAGTATTGAATATATAAATTGGACAGAATACAACGGTATTCCTCATCATTATAAAATAGTTCTTTCAATAGAAAACGAAAATTTTGATACAACAAAAATCAAAGAAATGCTTTCAAAAATAAAAGAGTATAAACAGTTAAGAGCAAAACAAGATACATTTGAAACTGTTAACAGTATGCACACTCCTTTATATATATCGGAAAGAATAAATCAAACAATTATTACATCATCATTACCGCAAGATTAATTAAAAATGAATAAATATCAACAATATAAACTTATAGCAGAACAAAAATTTGTAGAAAAAAATTTTACACTTGAAAAAATATCCGAAGAATATAATATTCCTGTAAAAACATTATATTCTTGGAAACGTAAAAATAATTGGTCGGAAAAAAGGAAAAAACACCTTTCTAACATTTATGATTTACATAGTTTACTCTATGAACTACTAAAAAAACTAATAAAGAAAAGTGTTTCTATTTTTGATGAAACAGGAGAACTCCCCGACAATACAACCTTAACTTTTATATCAAAACTTATAGATAAATTACCTAAATTAAAAACAATAGAAATAGAAACCTTGAGTGAAAAATTAAATACAGATTCTGAATTATCAAAATCGGATGATAACATAATCGAAGCAATAGATAAATATTTGAAAGGCATTTGATGTCAAATAATATAAAAAATACAGCACTATTTTTACCATATCAAACACGTTGGCTTGAGGATAAATCAAGAATAAAAATTTGGGAAAAATCTCGCAGAATTGGTGCAACTTACGTACAATCTTACGAAGATGTTTACGATGCACTGAATTTAAAAATACACAACAAACCCTGTGATGTATGGTTTTCATCAGCCAATGAGAGTGCTGCAATTGAATATATAAAATACTGCGAATTTTGGGCAAAAATGTTTAATTCTGCTGTAAAAAAACACGGTAAATGTGTAATAGATGAAAAGCATTCTATAAAGGCATTTTCTCTCGAATTTAAAAATGGAGCAAGAATAAATGCTTTAACAAGCAACCCTAAACAATTTCGCTCAAAAGGCGGTAAGGTAGTCTTAGATGAATTTGCTTTTCACAACAATCAAGATACACTCTGGACATCGGCTAAGCCATGCATAACTTGGGGCTATCCTTTACGTATTATATCAACTCATAACGGACAAAATTGTCTGTTTTATAAGTTCTTAAAACAAATTGCATCAGATAAATTGAAATGGTCGCACCACAGAACACCAATATTTACAGCAGTAAATGAAGGACTTGTATCAAAAATATTAGGACACGATGCAAGCAAAGAAAATTGTAATGAATGGCTTGAACAAGAAAAACAGAATTGTGCCGATGAAATCACATGGGCTCAAGAATATTGTTGTATTGCAGTAGATGAAGCAACGGCATTTATAACTTATGAAATGATAAACAGCATAAAAGAACCTGATATTATAAAGCCGATTGACAGCTTAAAGGGAGATTTATATTTGGGTATGGATATAGGAAGATACCATGATTTTTCTGTAATTACAATATTAGAACAAGTTAAGCCAATTAATTTTTTAAGACATCAAATTGTACTAAAAGCTATGAAATTTAGAGAACAAAAAGAAATATTATACAAATTTCTCTCAAAACCTAATATGCGAAGGGCTTGTCTTGATGGAACGGGCTTAGGTAGTCAATTGGCAGAAGATGCAGTTCTCGATTTTGGCATCTCGAAAGTCGAAAAAATAATATTTAGTTCAAAATCTAAAGAAGATATGGCATACAAATTATATACAACAATACAAAACAGAGAACTGCTTATAGATATTCTTACACCTGATGAAGAAATAGAAGACTATCACAGTATAAAAAAATTTAAAACGAGTTCTAACAATACACGCTTTGACAGTGATAACTCAACAGACGGACATGCAGACAGATTTTGGTCTTTAGCACTTGCAAATTATGCATCTCTAAATAAAAAATCTTATAAAAAACCTGTAATTTATTCAGCAAAACCTGATTTTATGAGTAATTTTATGAATTAGATATATTAACGGAAAGGAGCATTTTATGTTAAACAAATATATTGAATTTTTAAAACCTAGAAAAAATACAAACAACTATTTTGAAGAACTTGTAACTTCAAAAAATGTTGAAGGAATGATTTCTTGTATTGACCGGCTTCCAAACCCTGATATCATATTAAGAAAAGCAGGAAAGAAAATAAGTGTCTTACAAGATTTAACCAATCATTATCAAATAGGAACTTGTATAGATAGCAGAAAATCGGGAACATTAAAGAAATTATGGAAACTTAAATGCACAGGTATTGATGATAAAACAATTGAATTTTATAATAATATTTTTAATAATATTGATATTTATACATTAATAGAAAACATCTTAGATACACCATTATTCGGTTATAATGTTCTTGAAATTAATTGGAAAGATGATAATGGAAACATTGTACCTGAAACTATTACAGCAAAGCCGCAAGATTGGTTTTTCTATGATAGAGATAAAAATTTAAGGTTTAAACATAAAGATTTCAGAGATGGCATAAAAATAAATGATTACCCTTATAAATTTTTAGTCCCAAGAAATAAACCAACATACAACAATCCTTATGGTCAGGCAATATTAAGCAGATGTTTCTGGAATGCTGCATTTATAAACGGTGGAATGGAATTTTGGGTAAAATTTACCGAAAAATACGGAATGCCTTTTATGGTGGGTAAATATGAAAAAAGTATGAGCGATAGCGAAAGAAAAGGGCTTCTCAATACACTTGTACAAGCAGTACAAGATGTAGTTGCAGTAATACCAAATGACAGCACTATTGATGTAATTGGAACAGGAACAACTCAATCTACAGATATTTATGCAAGCTTGATTGAAAAATGTGAAAAAAATATCGCAAAATCTATTTTAGGACAAACTCTGACAACAGATGTCGGAAATATCGGAAGTTATGCAGCAGCAAACACTCATAATCTGGTAAGATATGATATTATAGAATCTGATACACGTCTTGTTGAAAAAACAATTAATGAACTTATAAGATATATAAATGATATTAATTTTCAAAATACTATTGTACCAAAATTCATACTTTTTGAAGAAGAAAAAGCTGATAAAGATACCGCCGAAAGAGATTTAAAACTTTATTCCGCAGGAGTAAGATTTTCAAAAAAATACTTTATGCGTCAATATGCCTTTGAAAATGACGATTTTACATTGAAATAAAAGATATTATGCTCTTTTACCGTATGTTCTTTGAGGTGCAGGTTGTGCAGCTCTCATTTCAGTTAAAACATCTTTAATTAATTCAGAACATGTTCTGCCTGTACCGTCTTTAGACATTTCAATTTCAATTTTCTTCATCATTTTTGCTTTATCTTTGAAATTGATTTTATTGTTGTTAGAAACATTTACGTTATTATTTGCTGCATCATAAATAGTTTTAGCATCAGCAACTACTCCGTCAACTTTTACAGTTAATTTAGATTTAAAATCTAAGCCCTTCATTGATAAGTTAGCACCGGCTGCTGCTGCGTGTCCACCGCCACCGAATACTGTTGCAAGAACTTGTGCAGCATTTGTTTCTCCACCTGAACGGAATGAGAAACTAATCATATTTTTATCTGCAATTTGAGAGAACTTGTTTATTGAACCTTCAACTTGGTTTTGAGCCATAAATACTGCAACTCTATCACTATCCCATTGAGAACGATATGTTTCAGCTGCTTTTTCAGAATATGTTACAGGATTAGGATTAGATTTGCTGAATTTAGGATCAGCTTTCAATGCAGACATAACTTCAGAATTTTTAAATGAATTATATACATCTGTCATTTGAACATTTTTATCTTGTTTTTTAGCTTCTTGTAAAATGTTTTCCATTACAGCATAATTAACTCTCATCATACCTAAACCGATTTCAGGGTACATTTCACGACCTCTTAATGCCATCATTAATACAGCATCCTTTGGACCTAAATTATTTGTTAATGGTTGATTTGGTAATTCATAGAAAAGATTTTCTCTCATCCATTTTTCATCAATATCACTGTTTAATTTTTCTATTAACCATTCAGACATTCCTTCAGGATAATAGTTTGCTTTTTGTGAACGAGGTAATTTTGCTTCGCTAGGACTGTAATTAGCTTGGTTTTTATATGCACAAGTATCAGTTTGTGTACCTGCAATAATACCTGCAACAAATTTTCTTGCATTTTCCTTTGAAGATTCAAACATCTTACCTAACATACCTGCCTTATCGCAAACAGCAGTAACTATTTGAGTTGCAGCAGGAACAGAATCAGCTACTAAAGCCAATTTATCATTAATAGTTTTTTGAATATCGAAACCTAATTTTGATTTTGCATCTGCCCATTCAGCTTGTTTTAAAGGATGATGGTCAATAAAAATTGTTTTTCCCGCATTTTCAAAATATGGTTTAAATGCTCTGCTTGAACGACCTGATGTAGGAGTATCAAGCATTATAACTAAATCATATTTTTTAGCTGTTTTTCCGTCAACTGTATCAGGATCAAACATTTTTGATTTATCTTGTAATCTTACTAATTCTTTATTTAAAGTTTCAATTTGTTTTTTAGCTTCCGGATTAGAACTTTTTTCAAGCATTTCAATATTTTTAGTTACAGATGCAACAGCTTTTGCATTGTAAGGTCTTTTTATGTCTTCAACACCCGGAACATGTACGAATGAATTAGGAATATCATCATCAATTGAAGCATCAATTGTTCTTTCCGGATAAGCACCTTTCAATGCTGTTGTCATACCGATAACACTGCCGATTGTATCTCCGTCAGGTGAGCAATGACCTAAAACTAAAATATTTTTATTTTCAGGATTATTCAATTCTTTTACTATTGTATCAACGGCATCTTTAATTTTTCTAACTTCACCTAAACCGTTTCTTTTTCCTTCAACATCAAAAATTGTTTCTAATACTTGTTTTGGAGAAAGATTGATTTGGTAAGGAGTAACTGATGATGAAACTTTACTGTCATTTGAATCAAGAATTTCATTAAATTTAACTCTTGCTTCTTCTCTTTTTTTATCATCATCACCTGTATATTTTAAACTTGCTTTTGCAGCAATAATAGGAAAATCAGATGTTACACCACCTGTAATTCCTGATAATTCAAATTTATAATTTTCTTTATCAGAATTAATGATTTCCATAAATTTTTCTGTTACAGGAGCAGGAACAGTTCCAATTTCACCGAATTGAGAGTCTTTTAATGTAAGAACTTTATTATATTCGTCATAAGAATAATCTAATTGTTGTCCGTCTTTCCAATTAGATTTTGCAAGTTTAACCAAATTATCATCAGAAGCTGCTGCATGAGCACCTGCCATACCTTTTTGATGACGAGTTACACCGGCAATTTTAAATTGAATACCTGCATCTACAGGGTTTTTAAAATTACCTGTAAATGAAACATGAAGGTTTTTACCTTGACGTTCAATACCAATTCTATTTTTTGAAATTTCTATTACATCAGTTGCATTTTTAAATGTTGGTCTTTTAATGTTTCTTGCTTGTTGGAAGTTAACTACATTTGCTGAAGTAATAGAACTAATATTCACGGAATACCTCTGGGTTTTACATACTTTGATAACTACATAAAACATGTGAAGCAAAAATATTGCCTTATTCCAGACCTTTGTAACATAATTTGTAACATAGAAAATAATATATTTTGTATGCTAAAATATTTATATGACAGATAAGATTATAGTAAAACATGCAAAAGAGAATAACCTACAAGATGTGTCTTTAGAAATACCTAAAGATGAACTTGTAGTATTCACCGGAGTATCCGGTTCAGGAAAAAGTTCTCTTGCTTTTGATACAATTTTTGCAGAAGGTCAAAGACGTTATGTTGAAAGCTTATCTGTATATGCTCGCCAATTTTTAGGACAAATGGATAAACCAAATGTTGAAAGTATTGACGGTCTTTCCCCAGCTATTTCGATTGACCAAAAGACTACCAGCAATAATCCTCGTTCAACTGTCGGAACAGTAACTGAAATTTATGATTACTTACGACTTTTATATGCTCGTATAGGTACACCTCATTGTCCAAAATGCGGACGTGAAATAAAGCCGCAATCTATTGATGAAATTGTAAATTCTATATTAAAAATGAAAGAAGGTACTAAAATTCAACTTTTAGCTCCTGTAGTTAAAGGTAAAAAAGGAGAATATAAAAACCTATTAAGCGGCTTACAGCAAGAGGGATTTGTAAGAGTAAAAATTGACGGTGAAATATTCAGTTTAGATGAAGATGAAATAGAACTTACAAAAACTAAAAAGCATGATATATCTGTTGTTGTAGATAGACTTGTTATAAAACCTTCAATACAATCAAGATTGACAGATAGTATTTCAATAGCACTAAAAGCCGCAAACGGAATAGTCATAGTAAATAATGCTGAAACGAATGAAGACATTACATATTCTGAAAAGTTTGCCTGTGAACATTGTAATTTAAGCTTCGAAGAACTTGCACCTCGTACATTCAGTTTTAACAGTCCATACGGAGCTTGTGAAGATTGTTCTGGCTTAGGTGCAGATTTTATTGTAGATGCAGATTTAGTCGTACCTGATGATACATTATCAATTAATGACGGTGCAATTTATCCATGGGCAAAATCTTCAACCGATTATTACAAGGATTTATTATTTTCTGTATGTAAACATTTTGGAATTGACATGAACATACCTTTCAAAGATTTACCTGAAAAAGATAAAAACGTTATTTTATATGGTTCAGAAGATGTTATTAAAATTACCGTTAAGCAATTTGGAACAAACAGATACGAAAGCAGGTATACAAAATATGTCGGAGTTATTCCGTATTTAGAAAAAAAATATCATGATACATCAGCAGATTATTGGCAGGAAGAAATTGAAAAATATATGATAACCAAGCCATGTAAAAAATGTGGTGGAGCACGACTTAAACCGTTTCCTCTTGCAGTTACGGTCGGAGATAAAAACATTTATGAATTTACAAAATTATCTGTTGAAGATGCGATTTCTTTTATAGAAACATTATATTTAGAATTATCCGATTATAAGCTACAAATTGCAAAGCAAATTTTAGATGAAGTACATGCAAGATTAAATTTCCTAAAAGATGTCGGTTTAGGATATTTAGATTTAGCCAGAATGGCAGGTACTTTATCAGGTGGAGAAGCACAGAGAATACGACTTGCGACACAAATCGGAAGTGGTCTTTCAGGTGTTTTATATGTTTTGGATGAACCTTCAATTGGACTTCATCAACGAGATAATGACAGATTAATTAAAACACTTTTAAAACTAAGAAATTTAGGTAATACTTTAATCGTAGTAGAGCATGATGAAGATACAATCAGACAAGCTGATTACATTGTTGACATAGGGCCAAAAGCCGGAGCATACGGAGGAAGAATAATTGCACAAGGTTCTATAGATGACATTATAAATGAAGATGCCTCAATAACAGGCAAATACTTAAGCGGTGAAAGGTATATTCCTATCCCTAAAAAAACAAGAGAAGGCAATGGACATCACCTGATAATAGAGGGAGCAACAAAAAATAACTTAAAAAACATTAATGTTGACATACCACTAGGTAAAATAGTAGTTTTAACAGGTGTTTCCGGCTCAGGTAAATCTACACTTATGCAAGATGTATTGTATGAATTTGCAATCCATAAACTGCTTAAAAACAAACCAAAACCGCAAGGTATAAAAGATATTAAAGGTTTTGAAAATATAGATAAAGTCATAAATATTGACCAATCACCAATCGGCAGAACACCTCGTTCTAATCCTGCAACATATACAGACGTATTTACGCATATAAGAGCCCTATTTGCAAAAACTAATGAAGCAAAAGTTCGTGGTTATAATCAAGGACAGTTTAGTTTCAATGTAAAGGGCGGAAGATGTGAGGCGTGTAAAGGCGACGGATTGATGAAAATAGAGATGAACTTTTTATCCGATGTCTATGTAAAATGTGATGTTTGTAAAGGAAAAAGATATAATCATGAAACACTTGAAGTAAAGTATAAAGGTAAATCCATATCTGACGTTCTTGAAATGAGTGTAGGTGAGGCATTAGAATTTTTTGACGGAATACCTGCAATTAAAAAACGATTACAGACACTTTATGATGTTGGTTTAGACTATATAAAATTAGGACAGAGTTCTACAACTCTTTCAGGCGGTGAGGCACAGAGAATAAAACTTGCATCCGAACTAAATAAAAAAGCAACAGGAAAGACTTTATATCTAATGGATGAACCATCTGTAGGCTTACATTGGGCTGATTTGGACAAATTAATTCAAATAATACAGAAATTGGCTGATAACGGAAATACTATTTTGATAATCGAACACAATATGGATTTGATAAAAATTGCGGATTATATAATTGATTTAGGGCCCGAAGGCGGTAATGGCGGAGGAACTGTTGTTGCTACAGGTACACCAAAAGAAATTGCAAACTGTCCAAACTCATACACAGGACAATACTTAAAAAAATATCTAAATATTAAGTAAACATCAATATCATACAATGTTTGAACTAAATGTAAGTGATGAGATTTTTATAATATTTGTATGAAATGCTTAGCTAACAATGTCTTGGATTGGCGATTCATATTGCTACCATTCGATTTTGGTTCACTTGCTCAAAACAAGCAAGCACATTTGTACTATTCATATAAGTAATTCATCTAAAATCTTGAACCATAAAAAATTCCTCTTATAGAAATTATTTTTAAAGCTAATTAACGTATTAGCATATAACTATAATATCAAAATATCAGGAACAGCAGAATTTTACAGTAATATCATTTAAATATTGTTGTGTAATTAAAATTTAAGTGCTATATTAATTATTAATTAATACATTATAATGAAAGGATTTTTTATATGGAAAAGAACGAAGAAACACTGAGAACACTCAGACATTCAGCATCTCACATAATGGCACAAGCTGTACAAACTCTGTTTCCTAATGCAAAACTTGCAATCGGGCCTGCTACAGATGATGGTTTTTACTATGATTTTGATTTAGATGACCATACTTTTACGGAAGAAGATTTACAAAAAATTGAAGATAAGATGAAAGAAATTTTAAAGCAAAATCTTACTTTTGAAAAAGTTTTTGTAGAAGATGTAGATGCAAAAGTAGCTGAATTTAAGGCACAAGGTGAAATATATAAAGCAGAATTACTTGAAGAACATAAAAACGATAATCCAACTTTATATTTAACAAAAGATAAAGATGGAAATGTTTTATTTAATGACCTTTGTGCAGGGCCTCACGTTCCTAACACAAGCTATATAAAAGGTAACGCAATAAAATTATTAAAACTTGCAGGTGCATATTGGAGAGGTAACGAAAAAAATAAAATGCTTCAAAGAATTTATGCAACTGCATTTTGGACAAAAGAAGAATTAGCTGATTATCTGAATATGTTAGAAGAAGCTGCAAAACGTGATCACAGAAAACTTGCAACTCAACTTGATTTATTCTCTATTCGTGATGAAATAGGCGGAGGTCTTGTTTTATGGCATCCTAACTTGTATACGGTAAGAGAAGAAATCGAAAATTATTGGAGGACAGAACATAGAAAAAGGGGATATGTGATAGTTCAAACTCCGCAGCTTGCAAAATCAAAATTATGGGAAATATCAGGACACATTGACCACTACAAGGAAAATATGTTCTTCATTCAAAAAGATAACGAAGAAGATGAACAATACATTGTAAAACCAATGAACTGTCCGTTCCATATATTAATTTATCAATCACAAAGACATTCATACCGTTCATTACCGTTAAGAATGGCAGAGTTAGGAACTGTATACAGAAAAGAAAAATCAGGTGCATTGTCTGGCTTAACACGTGTTCAAGGTTTTACTCAAGATGATGCTCATATATTCTGTACACCTGAACAATTGGTGGATGAAATTAATAATATTATTGATTTTGTAGCAGATACAATGGAAATATTTAAAATGTCTTTTGAAGTTGAATTATCAACTCGTCCAGAAAGCTATGTAGGAACAATTGAGAATTGGAATTTAGCAGAAGCCGGCTTAAAAGAAGCAATGGATAAACGTGGAATGAAATATGACATCAACGAGGGTGATGGTGCATTCTACGGTCCTAAGATAGACTTCAAAGTAAAAGATGCAATTGGTAGAACTTGGCAATGTGCTACAATACAATTGGATTTCAACTTACCTGAAAGATTTGATATAAAATATCAGGATAAAGACGGACAATTGAAAACTCCTGTTATGCTTCACCGTGTAATTTTTGGTTCAATGGAAAGATTTCACGGTATATTAATAGAACACTTTGCAGGTGCATTCCCTATGTGGCTTGCTCCTACTCAAGTTGCAATTGTTCCTGTATCAAACGAAAAACACGCAGATTATGCTGAAAAACTCTATAAACAAATGAGAGAAGAAATGATTAGGGTAAAACTTGATGATCGTTCCGAAAGTTTGAATTACAGAATAAGAAACAACCTAAAAGATAATAAAGTTCCTTATGTCCTTGTTGTCGGAGATAAAGAAATTGAAAATAATACAGTATCCGTTAGACAACGAGGTGTCGGTGAAATAGGCACTATGCCGTTTGACGAATTTATGAATTTGGCAAAAGAACAAATTAAAACAAAAAAATGCTAATTGAAGGTTCAATAGCAACAAATAAAACTGAAATGTCTGTTGATGAATACGTAAAGCTTATTAATAGCGGTGTATCTTCAAACGACATTTTAGTTTTGGTTAATAATTCTACTGCAAAATCACGTTTTATAGAACAGGTTTTAGAAAAAATAAATGTCCCGTATATAGAAAATATACGTATACATTCATTTTTTGGACTTATCTATAATACCGTCATAGAGAATTGGCATTTGTTGGAAAATAAAATTTCCTTTGGAAGCACTACAATTTTACCCAATATGACGGGCTTGGAAGTATCTCAATTTATGCTAAAAGATATAATGAGAGATATAAAATTTGAGGGATATAATTCTAAAAAATCATTATTACAACAGCTTTTCAGACGTTATTCTTTAATCGTTCAAAATAATCTGTCAAAAGAGGATGTAAAATGGCGTTCGGAAAATGTTTTAAAAGAAGGTTTTTATGATGAGGCACAAAGGGCAATAGATTTATTTTTAAAAAAAACTTTGAATTACAGGAGTTTTGATTATTTAAGACAGAGTTTATTATTTGGATATATATATAAAAGTACGGATATTTTTAAAAATATAAGGTATGTTTTTGTTGATGATGCAGATGAGATAACACCTCTTTGTTTTGATTTTATAAAATCTCTTAAGAATGCAAAATACTTTATAAACTGTGATAAAAACGGTTCAAGTCGAACAGGATATTTGAGTGCTGATAAAAATATTTATAATAAATTTTTAGATTTAACAAATGAAAAACCAATTGTATTAACGAATAATTCAAAAACGGCAAAAGATGCACAAAAAATTTTTCAAAATGTAATTGAAGATAAATGTGATAAATTACAAAATTTTTCATACATTGCACCTTCTACAAGAGCAGAAATGATTGATATTGCATCAAAACAAATTAATGAATTGTTAAATCAGGGAGTTAAGCCGTTTGAAATCTCAATAATAACTCCTGTAATCGACAGTATGCTCCATTTTGTACTAAAAGAAAAATTGCAAAATGCCAACCTAATGTTTTTATCAGGAAATGAGAAACTTATTCAAAATAAATATGTACTTGCATCTTTGATAATATTAAAACTTAATATGGGCTTAAAACAAGAAGTTACGGAATTTGATTTAAGAGTAATTTTGTCAGACATTTTAAATATTCCAATAAAATATTGTCAAAAAATTTTAGAACATTTTTCAAAGACAAAAGAAATATCTGATTTTGATTTTGAATATGAAGAACACGATAAAAATTTTAAAAATTTTAAATCATTAATTAATGATTTAAAATTGAAGAATATGAAATTATCGGAGCAGGTTGTCAAAATTTCTGATACATTATTTGAATATAAACATATTGATAAGAATACAATCAATAAATTTACCTTTTTCGTAAAAGAATTACAGGATTTTGAAAGCGTATATTCCAATGATTTTGCGAATAATATAAAAACAGAGGTATTAAGGCAAATAGAAACTTCTGTAATATCGGAAAACCCTTATTCTATACTTGAAATAACGGAACATGATTTAGTTATAGCAACACCTCAAAAGCTTATTGACAATCAAATACGAACAAAATACCAAATATGGCTTGATACATCATCTCCCGAATGGATAAAAAGTGATACAGGTCCATTATACAATGCGTGGGTTTTTCAATCCGATTGGAACAAGGAAAGTTATACCGTTAATGACGATATAGAACTATCTAAACAAAAAACGGCAAGAATATTGAGAAAACTTACACTATGTGCCAAAGAGCATATCTACACTTATGCCTCTCTTTTTGACGGTAACGGAGTTGAAAATTTTTACGGAATAGAAAAATACATCAATTCTGCTGAAGATAATAAAGAACCAATATCTTTCAATATAAAGCCAAGAGATGACCAAAAGCCGGTATTAGATTATAAATCTGGCAAAATGGCAATTTCAGCCGTACCTGGAGCAGGAAAAACAACCATTTTGCTTGCGTTGATTATTAAGCTTTTAAATGACGGAGTTCAGCCGGAAAATATATTTGTTATGACATTTATGGAGTCAGCTGCAAGAAATTTTCGAGAACGTATTAAGGATATAAACAGAGAAAATAACAAATTACCAAATATAAGCACGATACATGGTCTGGCACTTAGAATTTTAAAAGAAAATTCTAATTATGAAAGATTAGGACTTAATTCTGATTTTGAAATTTGTGATGACTCAAGAAAAATTGCTATTTTAAATAACCTTGCTAATTCAATGCAATTATCTAAAAAAGATTTAGATGAATTTGTTCAAGCTGTTTCAGTATTTAAAATAGGAAAAGGTCAATTTCCAAAAGTATTTAATAACGTAAGATTAAAACGGTTTAATACCTTTTTTACAATGTATCAGGAACAGCTAAAAAATGAAAATTTGATTGACTATGATGATATGCTTTTGTCATCTGTTAAATTATTGGAAGAAAACAAAGATATTCTTGAATATTATCAGGATATATGTCATTACATAATAGAAGATGAAGCACAGGATTCATCTTCTATTCAGCAAAGATTATTAGAACTTTTAAGTGCAAAATATAAAAATTTAATACGTTGCGGAGATGTAAATCAAGCGATTACTACAACCTTTACAAATGCAGATGTTGAGGGGTTTAAACACTTTATAAAGAGCAGTAACTCGGTTGAGATGAACTGTTCTCAAAGATGTTCAAAAGACGTATGGACACTTGCAAACTCTCTTGTAAAAATGACAACAGAGAATAAACTTTATGAAAATTCATTTTACAAGATATATATGAAACCGGTTAAAGACAAAAATCCTGTATTTAAGAATGGTATAAAATCTTTTGTTGCAGATAACACATTTGCTGAAAAGAATTTTGTATTAAAACAGATAAAAAATATTTTTTCATCAGATAATAATGCATCTGTAGGAATACTTTTGAGAAATAATTATCAAGTGGCATCCTGGTTAGAACTTATTAATAATGCAGGGTTTAAATGTATCTCAAGAAGTGAAAATTTAGAGCAGAAAGCTGTTTATAAAACAATTTATTCAATAATGAAAATAGTAAGTTCACCATTTGATAACAAATGCTTAGCGGAAAATTATAGAGTATTGGCAGAAAACGGTTTTTATAAGATTGGATACAAAGAAATAATACAAAGTATGAAAGAGCCGTTTGTATGTACAAATGCGGACAATTTGGATGATGAATTATTAGGATTTTATTTAGATGTACAATATTGGCTTGGTTTTTCTTCTCTTTCGGCTGATGAATTGGCATTAAAAATTGGTACATATTACCATTCAAGCGAGATAGAAAAATCCAATGTTTATTTAATATCAACACTCATAAAGAGATTATCAGATACAAATTTATCGAAAGTATTGGAAAAGCTTGAGAGTTTGGCTAAAAAACCAAGTTTGAGCGGATTTAAATTTTTTACGGAAGAAGATAGTGAAAATACGGACTATTTAAAAGGTAAAGTGCAGGTTATGACTTATCATAAGTCAAAAGGTGATGAATTTGATTATGTCTTTTTACCTGAATTTACGGAAAAACTTCTTCCGCTTGATTTTGAAAAGTTTGAAATAAAAAAGAATACTGATTTTATGGAAACCGTAAGAGAGTTAAATCCAAATTATAAAAAGAAAACTGATTTTGAATTAAAAGAAATGCAAATATCAGAAAACATGCGATTGTTGTATGTAGCAATAACGAGAGCAAAAAAACAGTTAACCTTTAGTGTAGCAAGGAAAGGTAAATCTTACGGCAAAGATATTACCAATGAGCCGAGCATAATTTTTGAAAAATTACTATAATGTGAGCTAAAAATTGATTAATCAATTATTTTGATTTTTTCAAATTATTATTATACCAAATGACAGGTGTATCATCAGAATTTTCACCGATTATAGCGCCATTTTTACCATATTTTAGCGGTTGTTCTTTTAGCGGTAATTTTTTACCATAAGAATTTACATCAATAATAGAAACCGAATCATAATATTTTAAGAAATCCTCATAAGATATATCAGAATCATAAGAAGTATTCCAAGGATTAGTACATCTTATTTTCAAATTACCGTTTTCATCTTTTTGCGGTTCTAACATATATGCATGAAATCCAAAAATGCCTGAAGCTTCAGCAACGGGATTTTCAACTCTATCGCCATTAGCACGAGTACCGCCTGTCATAATGTAATTTTCGTTAAAATTATCCTGCGTAATTTTTTGTTTTACATCATCAGCTTCAAAATCCAAATTCATTTGTCTAAAACCGCCAAACCCTAGACGTTCAAGCACTTCAAATTCGTATCCGCCTAATGCACCTCTGTAAAAATCAGCCGCACTTTTATATTCTCCGTATCTGTTATCATGGTCTAAATCTAATCTTGAAAAGACAAGTCCAGCTTCATCTTCTTCGTAATATATGTTATAGAAATTGTCATCTCTGCAAACGACAATATCATCTCCGAATTTTTCTTTTGCCTTTAAATAATCATCTAATCTTTTTTTATGGTCATTTAGAGATTTTAATATTTCAGCTTTTTTATTCATAGGAGCATTATTAAACTCTTTTTGTTTTTGAGCAATTTTTTGTCCCTGTATTTCTCTGAATTTTACATCTGATTTATTAACAGAATCTAAACCGTATGCATCTTCTAAAATTTTGATACCTTCTGCCCCCTTTAGAGAATATTTTTTTACTCTATCTTGTGGCAATTTTGCATCCTTGTAAAGATATTCACCATAACCGTTTTTGAATTTAACAACTACATCATCACCTTTTTGGTGAAACGCATCATATAGAGCAACTCTTGCTTTTGGATTATTCATTACAGTTTCTAGAGATGTAACCAAATAGCAATCTCCAATACTTTGTTGTTGAGTAGTAAATCTTTTAGCAGGAGGGAATAATTTTATAAAAGTTTCCTTGTCCATATCAAGTTGTTTTGATGAGTTGTCATCAGTTTTTATGTATATTTTATCTTGATTTTTTACTTTAAATACATCACCTATTTTTGTTTGATTATTTCCATCTTCTACTGATTTTACGTTAGGAACATAAACATCTGCAACATTTTTTCCTGAGCGTCTTGCTTCATAAACCATATCTAGGTCGTTAGCAAGATTATTGTTCATTTTGCCTGTTTCCCAATAGTTACTTAAAGTTGATGGTTCAATATCACCAGACTTAATAAGTTCTAATTGCATCATTACATTGGCAGTTTGTTCATCACCTTTATTAAGTACACGTTTAATATTTTTAAAGTCTTTGATAGAAAGTAGAGCTTTTGCTTGATATAGAGATTTTAAAACATCCGAAGTGCTAAAAGGTACCGGAGTAGGTTTAGCAACTCCCATTTTTTGAGGTTTAACACCATAAACAGCTTGAAGTAAACTTGCTGATGGCTTTTGAGTAACAACATCTTTTACTTTATCAGCAGGTATACCAATTTGAGATTTTGTTTTTATATGTTTATTTCCGCCGGATATTAAAGACGGAGTTATTGATTTAATTTCCATAATTTCAAATACTAAATACTTCTAAAATTAGAAAGTATATAAGATAAAAAAAATTGTCAAAGAATTGTTATATTTTTACTAAAATTAATAAATTGTAGTTTCAACACTTGAGTAATAAACTTGCAGATTTGTTGTTTATCTGCCGAAATGACTTTTTGTTTTTCTTTTTTGTCTGTCATACTTGTATATGTTACATAATTTGATGACAAAAATTGTTTTTTCAACGATAGCAAACTTTACCGGCTTTCTTAACAAAAAGAAAGCCGTGTGTTATTTAGGTTAAAACGTATTATAAATAATACTGTCATTCTTTTACCAATATTTAATTCTACTTTTTAGTATTTTACTGTATTAATTAATTTCAAGATTGCTCCGTCGTTTATAACAATTGAATGCATTGGCTGTGGAATGAATATTTCCTTAAATTTTTCTGTTGCAAATTGGTCTGTCATACCAGAAATATAATCTGTTACTATTCTATCTATCTTTTCAGGTTCAACTTTATCCGATAAAAATTTACAATAATGTTTGTACAATTCTTCAACCATTATTGCGGTTTTCTTTTCTTCTTTTTTGGCAGGAGAATCAATATATATATTTTTAAACATCCATTCTCTTAAAAGAATGGTATGTTCTTTACATTCCTCCCCCATAGAAACTTCCGGTTTATTCATAGAATTTTCAATGATAGATGTTATCATTTTGGTTAAACGTTTTGATTTGTTAGAAGAAAAATATTCCTGACAATCTTTAGGTAAATCGTTTTCTGTAATCATTCCTGCTCTTATTGAATCATCAATATCATGATTTATATAGGCAATTTTATCTGCATATTGAACAACCTTTGCTTCAGGAGATTTTGGTGATAATCCCCAAGAATGAGTATAAATACCATCAATAGTTTCCTGACAAAGATTTAAATCCTCTAAAACCTCAACAACTCTGACGCTCTGTTCATTATGTCTAAAACCGCCTTTAACAAGCCGATTAAGAACTCCTTCTCCGCAATGTCCAAAAGGTGTATGCCCTAAATCGTGTCCTAAAGAAATCGCCTCTGTTAAATCTTCGTTTAACCTCAAAGCCCTTGAAATTGTTCTTGCTATTTGTGCAACTTCTAATGTATGAGTTAAGCGAGTTCTAAAATGGTCATCAAACGGAGATAAAAACACCTGTGTTTTATGCTTTAATCTTCTAAATGATTTGCAATGTACTATTTTATCTCTATCACGCTGAAAATCTGTCCTTATATTACATTGCTCAATTTCTCTTTTACGTCCTTTAGTAAATCTGCTTTTTGTTGCAAATTCTGATAAATAATCAATCTCTAATTGTTCTGTTCTTTCTCTTATATTTTCCATAATAAAACCTTAATATTTATTACTATATAAAGTAAACATTTATCGCTCTTAATCTAGCATATTTTGTATATTATGGCAAATTTATTAAAATCATTTTTCGTGATATAATCAAAAAAAAGGATAAAGTATGAAAAATTATTTTAACGAACTTGCAAGCAATATTGATACATACATAATGTTCAAAATAAAAGAAAAAGCCGCAAATTTAACAGATGAACTTATTAAAAAAGGCAGAAGTCCTATATCTCTTTCTATGGGAGCTCCGACATTATATCCGCCTCAATTTTTAATTGACAAGTTCAAACAAGCCATTGACGATAAAAATATGCACACTTACTCAAATCCTAAAGGTGAAAAATATTTTTTGGAAGCCGTAAAAACAAGAATGAAAAACCGTTTTGGCGTTGATATAGAACTTGATGAAATATGTTCTTTACTAGGTTCAAAAGAAGGTATTGCAAATTTAATGAGAGGGATTATATCTCCTGATAAAAAAGATAATGACAGAGATATAATTATGATACCTGATCCATCTTATGCTTCATATAGAGATATGATAAAAGTTTCAGGCGGTATAAGTTATTCCATACCGCTTACAAAAGAAAATAATTTTATGCCTGATATGGATACTGTATGGGAAAATATGCAAAAAGAAGGATATGACACTTCTAAAGTAAAAGCTTTAATGATAAATTACCCTAACAATCCTATGGGTGCAACATGTACATTAGAATATTTAAAACAAGTTGTTGAATTTTGTAAAAAACATGAAATTTTATTAATTTCCGATGCAGCTTATGTTGATATTTATTTTGAAGAAAAGGATAAACCGTCAAGTGTATTAGAAGTTGAAGGTGCAAAAGATATAGCCGTAGAATTTCATAGTTTTTCAAAACCTTATGCCATTACGGGCTGGCGTGCCGGATGGGTTTGCGGAAATAAAGAAGTGGTACAAAAATTTGCAAAACTAAAATCGACTATTGATTCGGGTATGTTTAAATGTATTCAAAAAGCCGTATCTCAAATTTTAAATTCAAAAGAAGGTGATGAATATATTATTGAAGCAAACCAAATAATAAAAGAAAAGTCTGATTACTTTGTAAATGCATTTAAAGAAGAATTAAATTGGGAATTTGATAATGTTCCTAAAGCAACATTCTATCAATGGATTCCGATACCGCCAAGATACAAAAATGCATCAGAATTTTGTGATGAATTATTAACTAAATCAGGTATAGTAACAGTTCCCGGTGATGCATTCGGAAAATACGGTGCAGGTCATATCAGAATTTCTATTGTTTGTTCTATGGATGAATTAAAAGAAGCCGTAAGACGTATGAAAGAGGACGGTTTTATTTATAGATGATAAAAGTAAATGATGAAATAAATGTTAAGATAGAAAAATTATCAAGCGAAGGTACAGGTATAGCCAGATATGACGGTATAGTTATTTTTGTGGAACAAGCTTGTCCTGATGATGAATTAAAAATTAAAATTATATCTGTCAAAAAAACTTATGCAACAGGTAAAATTATAGAAATAATAAAACCTTCTGCACATAGAGTTGAACCGTTTTGTAAGATGCAGAAAGTATGCGGTGCTTGTCAAATTCAATTTATAAATTATGATTATCAATTAAAAATAAAAAAACAAATAGTTGAAGATGCAATGCATAATATAGGTGGTATAGATACCTGTGTAGGTAATACAATACCTTCTCCTGAAACAATGTGCTACAGGTACAAAATACAATATCCGATATCTTCTACAAAAGTTTCAAAACGACTTTTAGCAGGATACTATAAACAAAAAACTCATGAAGTTTTGAATATAAAACATTGTCCTATTCAACCGGAAATAGTTGATAAAATAATGGAATTTATAAGAGAAAATGCGTTAAAGCTAAATATTAGCGGATATAATGAACTGAAACACAAAGGAGATTTAAGACATGTTGTAGTACGTTCATCACTTGCAACAGGTAAAAATCTTGTTGTTCTGGTTGTAAACTCTCCTAAACCTTTTCAAAAAATTATTGATTTAGCAAATCTTATATATTCAAATTTCAAAGAAGTATCAGGTGTTTGTTTAAACTATAACTCTAAAAAAACTAATGTTATTTTATCAAATAACACTGAACTTATCGTTGGAAAAGATTTTGTAAAAGAACGTATTTTGGATAAAACATTTAGAATTGGAGCAAATACGTTTTTTCAGGTAAACCCTAAAAGTGCAGAAAACATTTTCAAATATGTAAAAGATTATATTAAAAATAATTTTGAACACGCAACCGTTTTTGATGCGTATGCAGGAGTTACAACATTTGGAATAGTTGTATCTGATGTTTGTAAAAAAGTTGTAAGTGTAGAAGAATGCAAAGAAGCTGTAAAATTGGCAGATGAAGTTTTAAAATTGAATGACATAAAGAATGTTGAACTTCACAATATGGATGCAGAATTATTTTTTGAAAAAGAATTAAAAACAAAAAAACGAAGATTTGACATAACAATATTAGATCCACCAAGAAAGGGCTCTACTGAAAAAACATTAGATAATATTTTACAGTTAACCAAAAACAAAATTATATATGTTAGCTGCAATCCTGCAACATTAGCAAGAGATTTAAAATACTTGGTTTCTAAAGGTTGTACTGTAGAAAGCTTACAGCCGTTTGATATGTTTTGCCATACAAATCATGTTGAAACAGTTGCTATTATTTCATTAAATAACTAGATAAATTTCACTCAATGTCATATAAAAGTTATTTTATAATATCATTTTTGTTTCATAATTACAGCATTTTTCGTCATGTTAAGCGTTAGCGAAGTATCTCCTTTCGGCATACCTATATAAATACTATAAAAACTGAATTACAACACCTACCAATATAGCAATAACAAGTAATAAGCCAACAATGTTTAAACTATCCTTTACAGATGTATTGTTCTTGAATAAAACAAGCAATCCAAGACCTGCATTAGTTGATAAGCCGGCTATCATCGCACCAAATGACAATGATGCTTTTATGTATAACATAACCAAAAGAACAGATGTTGCACAATTTGGAATTAATCCGACTATTGCAGCAACAAATGGCTGCCAAAAATTATGTACTGCAAATATTTTTGTTATACCGCCAGATGCCAATGTTAAAGAATAATCAAGTAAACAGTTTATAACCAATATAAAAATAAAAATATTAATAGTATGTTTTAAAGGATGTATAAAAAGTTTTGTAACTTTTGAGTGAATATGGTGATTGCAACACCCACATTCGTCAACTTTTATATTTTCAGGTTCTGCTTCCAACTTTTCCGGCTTAAATATAATATCTGTTATATATCCAAAAATAACACCTATTATAATTTTTAAAACAATCACAGGTAATATTACCGACACTTTTTCAGGATGAACCAACAATATTGGTACTGCCTCATCACTTGTAGCTAAATATACAGCAACTAGTGTTCCTTTAGTTATAAACCTTTTTACATAAAGCATTGTAGCAATTACAGAAAATCCACACTGCGGAATTGATGCTAACATACTTCCGATAACAGGCCCCCACAATCTGGAACTCAATGAAAGCTTTTCTATTTCTTCCGAAAAATAATTTTCAAATATCTCTATTATTATAAATATTATAAATAAATAAGGGATTAAATTTATACTCTCAGCTGCTGCTTCCTGCAAAAAATCAGGAACATGGATAAATTGCACAAACTTCATTATGAAATCCAAACAAATATCATTAAACGCATTTATCTTAGATAAAAATTCTATAAACATTAAATAACAGCCGTTTCTATTCTCTATTCCGCTTCGTTTTGAATACCATCCTTGTTAGTATTATCTGAATTTACTTCATTATTATCTTTATTTTCACTATTCACTACTTCTTCTGATTTATTTTCACTTTTATCATTTTCAGAATTTTCTATTCGTTTATGTTTTTTATATTTTTTATATTTTTTATAAGTCTTTTCTACTTGTTCTGCATTCACATTTAAATCATTCTCATTTTTATTATCAGATTCTAAATCAACAACATTTTCTTCATCTGAATTATCATCGTCATCGTCTGATTTTTCTTCTTCTACATCGTCATCATTATCTTCTTCTTCAGAATTTCCTTCAGTATCTTCAAATTCTATTTCATCATCATCTTCATCGTTATCAACATCTTCCACAAGCTCATCAATTTCATCTTTTTTAGCTTTTTCAGCTTCTTCTTCAAGACGTTTTATACGTTCTTTTTCCTCACGTTCTTTCTTTAATGTTTCTTCTATTTCTTCCTCACTTTTGGCTCTTATCACAGGAATAGAAAGCATTAAAGCAAGCTGATCTTCGTTTTCATCAGGAGTAAAATTTAATTCTAATTGTTCCTTATCCATAATTACATATTTCGAAAGAAGTTCTATCATTTCTTCTCTCAATTGAGCTAGTAATCTAGGGTTAAGGTTTGTTCTGTCCTGCATTAAAACAAGCTTAAGTCTGTTTCTTGCAACATCCTTTGTTTTATTTTCATTTTCTGTATTCGAAAAAAAGTCAATAACCTTTTTATAAAGGTCTTTAAAAATATTATCGCTCATAAATCCTAAACCTCCTTATTAAAAAGTTTTTTAAAGAAATTTTTAACTTTAGACATAAAGTCCTGAGGTTCATCAAGATTTAAAAATTCTACTTCTTCACCCATAATTCTTCTTGCTACATTATGATATGCCATGCCTGCAAGAGATTTTTCATCATTTACAATAGGTTCGCCCTTATTGGTTGATGTAATAATACCTGTATCTTCAGGAATTATACCGATTAAATCACATGAGAGAATTTCTACAACATCTTCTACGCTCATCATGTCATTTGTTTTTATTAAGTTTGGTCTAACTCTGTTTAGCAAAAGATTATACTTTTTAATATGTTCCTTTGCTTCCAAAAGACCTATAATTCTATCCGCATCACGTACTGCTGACATTTCCGGTGTTGCAACAACTATTGCCTCACTTGCACCTGCTGTTGCATTTTCAAACCCCTGTTCTATACCCGCAGGACAATCTATCAAGATAAAATCATTGTCTTCTTTTAATTCTTCACAAATATTTTTTAGCTGCTCCGATGTAATTGCAGTTTTATCTCTTGTTTGAGCTGCAGCCAAAAGACATAAGTTAGGATTTTTCTTATCCTTTACAAGTGCCTGTTTCAACTTACATCTTTCTTCTACAACATCTACAATTGTATAAACAATTCTATTTTCCAAACCTAAAAGTAAATCTAAATTCCTTAAACCTAAATCGGTATCAATTAACACGACTTTATTACCTGCTTTTGCTAAAGCCGTACCTATATTGGCTGTAGTCGTTGTTTTTCCTACGCCGCCTTTTCCCGACGTAATTACTATTACTTTACCTGCCATTATTTCTCCTTACTTTCAAACGATGTTCTTATAACTATTGTTTTTTCTTTTAATCTTGCTTCTTGAGGTGTAAATGTCGGTGTCTTTTGTACAAACGGTATATTTTCCTTATTTACACGTCTTGCAAAACAAGTGGCTATTCTTAATTGTATTGCATTTAATTTTAATGCCCTTATTACCGCATTTCTATTACCTTTTGAGCCGGCTTGTGCAATTCCGCCTAATACCCCCCAAACAGTAACATCTCCTCTTGCTATTATCTCACTTCCCGGATTTGCATCTCCTATAATAACAATGTTACCATCTGATGTTATAGTTTGTCCTGAACGAAGAGTCTGATTAATATATAATGTCGGAAGTTTTTCAACATCTTCGTCATCTTTCATATTTTCCATATTAGGAACTTCATCTTCATCCAGTGTAATATATGTACTTGTATCAAGTTCAATATCCTTATCTTCAGCATCAGTTGATTGAATTAACCCTTCTTCCTGTGCTAATTCTCTAAATGCTTCATTATTTGTTGTTTCTTCAAATAAATCCGGCGTTTTGTTTCTTTTTTCAAAATCCTCTTTTGTTGGTTCAATAGTAGGGATTTCCGGCTTATTTTCAAATTCGGAAATCTTTATATCTAATGCCTCTGCTGATGTTTTTGTTACTTCTGATGTTGTATTAACAAATTCTAATGTTGATGACATAGACTCTATTAATGCCTTTATACTTAACAATTGAGATTGACTTAAATCAACACCCTCTAATTTTAAACATATCTTTTTATTTTGTGCTTCCGGCATATCAAGAATTGAACTCAATTCATAAATAACTTCCGATGCATTTTTTGCATTACTAAGGTTTACAATAAAACCATTTTCTATAAAACCGTTTTCCAAAATATCTTCCTTTTTTTAATAATAATATTCGTCTAAAATAAAGATACTCTAAAAAAATTTTTATTTCAAGAAAATAAAAATTTTATTATAAAACTTATTACTACATTATACAAATATCTATTGACAAATAACTATTATTAAAATAATATAATAAGCATAGATTTTAATATATGGCGACATGGCCAAGTGGTAAGGCAGGAGCCTGCAAAGCTTTTACCCTCAGTTCGATTCTGAGTGTCGCCTTTTTATTTTTCTTTAGAAATCTTTTTTAATACTTTTTCTAATCGTTGGATTTTTTTTAAATCCGTTCCTATACCACATAAGAGCATTGTTGACTTTTCATTAGTAATTTCATCTTCTATACCATTTTCAAAAAGTCGCTCTGATAGCTCAAACCCTGTCATACCCTGTTTTTTTACAACTATCTTTGTAATATCACCGTCATAAAAATCATACATTGGCAAATTTAATTTAAGAGTTTTTATTCTTTCTATCAATGTTTTTATATAATCTCTGCCATGCCAAGAATTTAAATAAGCTATATTTCTTTCTATTGACATCAGCATTGCATAACTCGGAGATGTGGTTGATACTTTTTCAAAAGCTTTTTCAATTTTTTGTTTATCAAAAGTTGAATGTAAAAGAGCTGTAGAATTAAGACCTCCTGCTGTTTTATGCAAAGATTGTACAGTAAAATCGGATATCCCTACACTGCTATTTGGTAATTCATTGCAAAACGGATATAATGCACCATGTGCTTCATCAACAATTAATAATGCTCCATATTTTTTACATACATTCTTTAATGATTTTATATCAGATAAAACCCCATAATAAGACGGTGATGTTACTATAACCGCTTTTACATCATTATTTCTTAATTTGTCTTCGAGATTTTCTGCAGTTAATTCTTTATATATTCCCCATTCTTCATTTTTTTCTAATTCATAATAAATTGGATTTGCTCCTGCAAGTTCAACAGCATTTTTATGACACTTATGGGCATTATCCCAAATTAAAACATTATCTCCGCTTTTACAACTTGCTAATACAGATATAATAATTCCAGATGTTGAGCCGTTTAATAAAAATTTTGTACTCTTTACATTATATATTTTAGCGGCTTTTTCTTCAGATTTCTGAAGTTCCGCCTGCGGATTGTAAGTATCCGTTTCTGATATATCGTATTTATAAAACTGTCTGAATTTTGACGTTATAAAAAATCTGCCCGAATGACTTGGTGTCGTAAAAAAAATTGTTCTGAAATGTTTTTTAAATAAACTAACTAAGCCCATTATTCTACACTTTCACTATTTTCTTCATCAGAATTATCTTTTTTACCTAATTCATCAAGACTTTCAATACCTTCTTCTTTCATAATTTCTTCTAACAATGCATTTGCATATCCTAAATCTTTTTCACGCTTAACAAGTTTTGAACCTTCTATCATTGAGCCAATGAGCCACCCTAAACAATATAATACAATAGTTCCGGGTATTACCTTAGAAATTGAACCTACCAATGATACATAGGTTATTCCGCCATTTTCATACAAAGAACATCCGCCCAATATCAAAAAAGCCAGACACGCAAACAATAATCCGATATTTTTTCTGTAACTCAGGTCTTTTTTCATAGCAATTATTTATTTTTTGCTTCCATATTCTTATTCATACAATATTGAATAAGAGTCATTTTATCGACATTTGATTGTTTTACAAAACGTCCTGAAAGTACAAATCTTCCGTCTTCTTTCTTTTCCATTCTTATAGGCTGAAGCATACATTCAATATTTTGTTCTTCATTTAAAACAATATCAACTACATACTCTTTATCTAAATCAACAGAACTGTCTGTCATAAATTTTAATCCGCCAGCAGAAAGGTCTAATGTCGTAATCTGATAAACCAATCCTTTATAACGCATTGTTGTATCAATCATAAACTTAACACGTGTAAATTGACGTCTTTGTAAAAATCTGTGTTTTTCAGGATTTATAACAAAAAGTTCGTTATCTACAATTTTTAAAGGATATGATGTGAAAAATAATATTCCATTAGGTGTATGTGAATAAAATTCGTATATACGTCTTTCTTTTAAGCCCTTTGGAGGATATTTAAGCTTAACCAGAAAACCTTTTTCTGATACACCTGTAACAATTCCCATATTTGCACACTTAAATTCTTTTGGTACTATTGTTACATTTTGCTCTACTTTTACTAATTCATTCATATACTAAACCTTTCTATACTGCGTTTTTCATAACTTTTACAATACCTACGGATTTTGTTGTTGTATTATTCGTAACTTCATTATACGACATAATTGTAAATTGAGGATAATAGTTTTCAATTAAATTTCTAAATGCAGGTCTTATTGCAGAAGAACAAAGAATTACCGGCTGACACCCATACGTTGTAATGGCTTTTTGTATTTCTTCATCTAAACTTTTCATCAAACGATTTGAATATGTCGGATCTATTGTTAAATTACGTCCATCAGGACTTATACCTTGAGCCAATGTTCTTTCAACATCCGGAGATAGAATTATAGCCATTAATTCGCCATTATCCGACAAATTCTGTTTACAAATAGTTCTTGCTAAAGCATGTCTTACCTGTTCTGTCAGGTAGCTGTAATCCTTACTGAATTTAGATTGTAAACTTATAGTTTCTAATATTGTTTTTAAATCTCTAACAGGAACACGTTCTTTTAACAAACTTTGTAAAATTTGTTGAATATCTCCTATAGTCATATCTTTTAACAAATCATCAACATAAGTATCCGAAACTTCTTTTCTTAAATTATCAACAAGCTGTCTTACATCATCTCGTGTTAAAATATCAGCAGCATTTTTCTTTATAACTTCTGTTAAATGAGTGGAAACAACGGCAGAAGGGCTTACGACAGTATATCCATAAGCTTCTGCGAGGTCTTTTTGTTCCTCATCAACCCACAATGCAGGCAAACCAAATGCCGGTTCAACTGCACTTATACCTTTTATATTAGGGTTATCTACTCCACCCATAGCATTCATAGCAAGACTTCTATCAGGATAAACCTCACCTGCTTCAATAGCGATACCTTTCAATTTTATTTGATAAGTATTTGGCGATAGCTGTAAATTATCCCTTACTCTTATTGACGGTAATACAATACCCATATCCAAAGCTGTTTGACGTCTTATTTGAGCAATACGCTCCAGCAAATCCCCGCCCATATCAACTTGTAAAAGTGGAACAAGACGATAACCGACTTCTATTTCTATTGTATCAACAGTTAATAACTGCATAACACTTTCTCTCGTTGCTTTCTTATTTCGTTTTCCTGATTTTTCCGCTTTAGCAGCTTCTTCTTTGGCTTTTTTCTCATTTTCCGCAAATTGAACTTTTTCTTTGTGCTTTAAAATTGCCCAACCGCCAAGACCGACACTTATAAGTAAAAACGGAACTGTAGGCATTCCGGGAATGATTGCCATTACAAGTAATAAGCCGGATACTACACCAAGAACACGAGGATCAGAAAACATCTCATGACCTATATCTTGAGATAACGACTCATCCTTACCGGAAGCACGAGTTACAATTAAACCTGTTGCAACTGATATTAACAATGCCGGAACTTGAGATACCAAACCATCACCGACTGTTAATATTGTATATGTTGTAAGTGCCGTTGAAAAGTCCATTTTCAACATAACAAGTCCGATAATTAAACCACCGACAATATTTATAATAGTTACTAATATACCTGCGGTTGCATCACCTTTTACAAACTTTGAAGCACCATCCATAGTACCGTAAAAGTCTGTTTCTCTTTCCAAATCTTTTCTACGTCTTTTTGCTTCTTCATCTGTTATAATACCTGCATTTAAATCTGCATCAATACTCAATTGTTTACCGGGCATTTTATCTAATGTAAATCTTGCTGTTACTTCCGCAACACGTGTAGCTCCGCCTGTAATTACCATAAAGTTAATCAATACTAATATTACAAATATTACAAATCCGACAACATAATTACCTCCAACAACAAATTCTCCAAATGAATGAATTACACTGCCGGCTTCGCCATATAACAGGATTAACCTTGTTGAACTTACGTTCAAACCCAATCTAAAAAGAGTTGCAATCAAAAGCACTGTAGGAAAGCTTGAATAATCCAATGGTTCTTTTGTATAAAGACATACAAGAAGAATTATAACTGATAGCGATATATTTATTGTAAGCAATATATCCAAAAATGCCGGAGGCATAGGAATAATCATCATAAGGACAATAAATACCAAACCGATGGCAAGTGATATATCACTATTTCTTAATAATTCGGATATTCGTCCAAAATTCATCCTTTTTCCTTACCCCTTGATTATTTACGCCTGCTGTTAAATACATGTGCTAATATTTCAGCTACTGCCTGAAACATATCTGACGGTATTATATCATTAATTTCTACTAATTGGTATAGTGTTCTTGCAACAATTCGATTTTCTACTATAGGCACATTATTATTAAGAGCTATCTCTCTTATCTTAAATGCCATAAAATCAGCACCTTTAGCGACTACATAAGGTGCAGGTTTTACGGTTCTGTCATATTTTAATGCAACCGCAAAATGTGTAGGATTTGTTACAACTACATCTGCAGTTGGAACTGATGACATCATTTTTTGCATTAATAACTGCTGTCCCATTGCTCGTATCTTACTCTTTATCTTTGGATCACCTTCTGTATCTTTATATTCATCTTTAACTTCCTGTTTTGTCATTTTTATAGATTTTTCAAACATATATGTTTGAAATTTCAAATCTAAAAATCCAATAACAAGCATTGCTATACACATATTCAAAAACATCTGTGATAATATGCTACCTATAACATTAAAGGCAATATGTGCTTCTGCCCCAAGTAATGCATACAATTCATCCAATCGAGAATGTATTACAGAATAACCGCATGCTCCTACAATAACTACCTTTAATATTGATTTTACAAACTCTACAAGCTTATTAGGTTCAAAAGGGTTTAAAAGTCGTTTTAGTCCGCTAACCCATTTTTTAGGAGATATGTTTTCAAATTTTGGCTTAATTTTATCTAAGGCAAAAATTTTACCTATTTGTAATCGTATCGCAACTATAATGAGTATAAAAACAGATACCATAAATGGAACTACAGCTTCTGCCATAATTTTTACATAAGGGAGAACCAAACCCATAACTTCAGATGTATTTATACTTTTAGGATTTAGACTTGTAAATGCAAGATGAAGTGCAAGGAAAAAACGATTCATCATCCATCCGGAAAGTACAGCAAACATAACAATACATATTGTTATAGTAATCGCAGACATTAAATCTTTACTTTTGGCAATATTACCCTTATCACGCTCTTTTTGCCTGCGTCTGGGTGTGGCTTCTTCTGTTCTGTCTGCTCCGTCATTTGCCATTATCTAAACAAATCTCCCTAAAATAAAACTGATACTTCTGTTAATATTCTTTCTAAAAGTATTTTTGAATATTCAGCAACAGGACGCATAAATATCATACACAACAGTAAACCTACAAATACTTTTAACGGCATTGCAACCATAAATATATTCATCTGAGGCATTAATTTTGATACAAAACCCAGCAAAATATCCTTTATAAGCAAAACACTAAATATAGGCATTGTTATTCCTATTGCTATTTTAAAAATTTGCCCTGACATATATATAACTTTTTGAATTAACGCACCATCAAAAATAAACGAATACCCGACAGGTACATGTACAAAACTGCTATACAATGATGATAAAAGCCATTGATGAGCATTCAATCCAATAAATATCATGGTAATCAAAAGCGTAAACGCCTGAGATATAATAGGAGAAGCTGCACCTGTTAAGGGATTTAATGCCTGACTTATTGATAATCCCATTTGTATGGAAAACATATTTGCACCAAGTTCTGCCGCAATAAATATAATATTTGCACAAAAACCAATTATATAACCTATTGCAAATTCTTTTATAAATACCACACTCAACCCTAAAATATCATTCGGAACTAAATAGTGTGCATGAGATTGCACGAAAGGATAAATTATAAATGCAATAAATGCAACAATCCATACTTTTATTTGAACAGGTATAGGATATGTTGAAAATAAAGGTGCTGATAACATTAATCCGCCGATTCTCACAAAAACAGCCATAAATGTTATTATATTAGCAGGTGAAAAAAAGTGTAAAAGCGAAAAATCCAATTTCTCTACCCCTTTTTTAACTAATTAATTCCGGTATCATATTAAAAAATTCGTTGACTGTTTGTATTGTTAAACTCATCATCCATGGCATAAGAACAATAAGAGCAACAACACCTGCTATAATCTTAGGTACAATTGTCAATGTTGATTCTTGAATTTGCGTAATAGTTTGAAAAATACTAACAGCAAGACCAACTAAAATACCAACAACCAATACAGGAGTAGATAGCTCTAATACAAGAACAAACATTTTTTGTAAAAGTGTTACAACTATATCTTGATTCATCTACTTCACCTACATTGCCGCATTAAAACCTTCGACAAGAGATTTTATAATCAAATACCAGCCGTCGACCATAACAAACATAATCAGTTTGAACGGCAAAGCAATTGTTGTCGGAGGTAAGAACATCATACCCATTGATACCAATACACTTGATATTACAATATCTATAACCAAAAATGGTAAAAATATTACAAAACCTATTTTAAATGCAGTATTTAACTCACTGATTATAAATGACGGAATTAAAACATAAGTTGGTACATCATCTACATTTTTTGGTTTTTCTATCTTAGACATTTTCACAAATAAAGCAAGTTCTTTTTCATCAGTTTGAGCAAACATAAATGCTCTAACAGGTTTTATACCCCTGTCTAGTGCCGCTTGCTGCGTAATTTGACCTTTCATATAAGGTTGAATTGCTTCATTATTAATTTTATTTATAACAGGTGCCATTACAAAAAAAGTAAGAATAAGAGCCAAACTTATTAATACCTGATTAGGAGGTAGCGAACCTGCTCCTAAAGCTTGTCTTGTTAATGCAAGAACTATTGCTATACGAACAAATGCTGTTGTCATTATAAAAATACTTGGAGCCAATGTTAAAATAGTTAACCAAATAAGTATTTGAACTCCGTTTGAAAAATCCTGAGGTGTATTTGCCGGCTGCATTCCTATGTTAATATTAGGAAATGTTAACTCGGCATTTGCAGATTGCACAAATATAATTATGGCAAGAATACAATATACTGTTTTACTAATTATGTTTCTAAACATTATCTCTAATCCAACTTGTGATAGTATACCATTTATATTCTAAAATGTTTATTTAAATACGGCTATAACTTAATCTTTATTAACATTATACAAAAATTATTTATCAGTCATATATATTAATTAATAACATGTAGTATAAATATTTTTTCTATTTTATAATAAAATATACATAAAATATGAAAGGATATTTAAATGACTATAGAAGAAGCTGAAAAATACGAAGAACAAGAATTGTACGACAAAGCTTACGAAGAATATAAAAAAATGCTTAAAAATCGTCCAAATAGTACCGAATTATTACAACGAACAGGACACATAGCAGAAATTCTGGGTAAAACTGATGAAGCAGAGCAATATTTTTCTGATATATTAAACTACGATAAAACAAATACTCTTGCATACGAACAACTTATGGATTTGTTTGAAGAATCAGACAGATACAAATATTATATTTACAGAGGAAATTTACATATATGTCAAAACCAATTAAGTCATGCAGTAAATGACTTTAAAAAGGCATTAAGTAAAGCACCTGATGAAAATAGAGCAAATGCAACTCGTTTTATTTTGGCTGATATATATTCTAAAATCGGTAAAGAGAACTCGGCAATTGATGAATACCTGAGAATAATAGATTCTAAAGATGCTCCTGAAGAAACTTATTTGAATTTATCAAAACTCTATGTTTCTCAAGATGTTTTATCAAGTGCAATAGAAATTCTTGAACGTGCTATAAAAGATGGACATGAAACATCAAAAATTAAAGAAACTCTTGCCGAGCTATATTTAAAAAATAATCAAAATGACAAAGCGGTAAAAATAAGTTCAGACAAACTTGTACAGTTAAAATGCCTTATTGAAGAAGAAAAATTTGATGAAGCATTTAACAAATTACAAGAGATGCATAACGACTACAAAAAAAATCCAAAATACCTTTCTCTTGTTGCAGAATTTCA
Organism: uncultured bacterium; assembly: GCA_902776035.1. GTDB lineage: Bacteria > Cyanobacteriota > Vampirovibrionia > Gastranaerophilales > Gastranaerophilaceae > UBA6984. Next base: position 6,410 of record CACYOO010000007.1, on the reverse strand, counting down.
TTATGTAAAAAAAGATTTTGAAAAAGCACTTGAAAGCGTTGATGAATTTGCAAAATTTGATAAAAATTCTCCTCTTATATATCAAATGCGAGCATTAATATATGAAGAAACAGGAGATAATTATAAAGAACATTTCAATTGGGCTAAATACAATTTATTAAGAGGAAATAAGGATGTTGCCTTAAATGAATATATGTATGCACTACAGCATAAAGAAGATGATACAGCCCTACTGCTTACAATTGCAGAACTTTCTGAAGATATGGGTAATAAAAATCAAGCAAATGAGTTTTATGAAAAATTACACAAGTATGAACCAAATAATAAAAAAGCACTTGAAAAACTTGGTTTATTCAGAGAAAGCATTGGTGATTACAAAATGGCCTTAAAATATTTAGAAGAACTTTATAATATCGACAATAGAAATTCTATTTTAAAATCTCTTGCAAATTGTTATGAACATACGCATAACAAAGAAAAAGCATTAGAGTTTTATGAAAAATATTTGTCATCTGCCTCAATTCAAGAAAATGAAATCGCAGGAATAAAAAAGAAAATTCAAAAACTTGAAAACAACAAAAAAAGTTATTCAGAAGCTGGAATGGAAGAAGAAGGACTAATTGATAAATTAATCCGATGGTTTGGAAAATAATATGAAATTAAAATCTAACAATTCTATAGAACCGTTAACAACAAAAATAAACAATCACAATAACCTTGAAATAGGCGGGTGTGATTGTGTTGACCTTGTCCAAAAGTACGGTACACCATTATATATAATAGACGAAGAAACATTAAGAACGGCTTGTCGTGAATATAAAAATGCATTCAAAAATTATGAAAAAACCAGATTTTTATATGCATCAAAGGCCCTTTGTACATCAGCCATTTTAAAAATTGTATCAAGTGAAGGATTTGGGTTTGATACTGTATCAAAAGGTGAAATATACACTGCATTAAATGCAGGTATTGACATAAAAACATCACTTTTTAACGGTAATAACAAAACTGAAGATGAATTAGAATTTGCAATTTCAAATAACATAGGCAGAATTTCTGCAGATAACTTTTACGAACTTGAACTTCTGGAAAAAACAGCAAAAAAGCTTAATAAAAAAGTTGATATTTTATTAAGAATAACACCGGGTATTGAATGTCATACTCATGAATACATACAAACAGGGACAATAGATTCTAAATTTGGATTTGGCTTAAATAAAATTGATACCGCAATTGATTTAATAAAAACAAAATATAAAAATATAAATCTAAAGGGTTTACATGCGCATGTCGGTTCTCAAATATTTGAATTAAACATATTTAAAGATGAAATTGAAATTTTAATAAAAGAAATTTCAAGAATACAAAATAAACACTCATTAACTTTAACAGAAATAAATATTGGCGGAGGAATGGGGGTAAAATACATTGATAATGACAAGCCGCTTGATGTAAATGAAGTTGCAAAAACAGTTATTTCATCAATTGAGATGTATTGTAAAAAATATAATATAGAATATCCGACACTTTATATAGAACCGGGAAGAAGTATTATCTCACCTGCAGGAGTTACACTATATACAGCAGGAAGTCAAAAAGAAATTCCTGAAATAAATAAAAAATATATAGCGCTTGACGGTGGTATGGCTGATAACATACGTGTTTGTCTTTATAAAGCTGATTATACTGCAAAATTAGCTAACAAGCCAAATAATAATGACCTTGAAAATGTAACCCTATGCGGAAGATTTTGCGAATCTGGAGATGTTTTAATTGAAAATATTAAACTTCCTAAAATTGAAACAGGTGATATAATATGTATTTTTAATACAGGCAGTTACAATTATTCTATGTCAAGCAATTATAATAGAGTATGTAAACCTGCTATGGTACTTGTAAATTCGGGTTTTTCTGATATTATAATAAATAGAGAAACTTTTGATGATTTAATACGTAATGATGTAATTCCAAATAGGTTAAATAATGTTTAAAGAAATACTTTCAACTATATCAAGCCAAGCAAAACTTCTTAACTGGTCTTTAGATTGGTTAAATGTGTCTGAAGTTTTAATTATCATCGGGATACTTATAGTTTTTTATATAAAGTATATTAGAAATAAGCAATCGGAAAAACTTATCAAGGGTATTATATTTTTAGCTGTTGCTTGGGCATTTTCTGAAATATTGATAAGATTAAATCTAAATATATTAGGTATGTTTATAAGAGGTTTAGTTGCAGTTATTTCTGTAAGTTTAATTGTAATATTTCAACCTGAACTTCGTCGTTTTTTGGGTTATCTCGGACAAGGCGGTATTTTTAATGAATTTATGACAAACAATAAAAATAATCGTTCTGAAATTAAAATAAATATTGTAAAAGAAATTATAGAAGCTGTAAAATATCTTTCTAAAAATAAAGTTGGGGCATTAATGCTGTTTCAAAACGAAAATGATACATACCCATATTTAGATGTTGGAACTGTTGTTGATGCTGAAATTTCTACAGAACTTATCCTAACTATATTTCATACAAATACACCTTTACATGATGGAGCAATGGTTATAAAAGATTTCAGGATACATTCTGCAGGAGTATTGCTGCCATTAACCGAAGATCCAAAATTGAGTTGGAAATACGGAACAAGACATAGAGCCGCAATAGGTATAACTGAAGTAAGTGATAGTGCGTGCCTTGTTGTTTCAGAAGAAACAGGAGATGTTTCTATTTCAATGGATGGTGTACTAAAAAAATATGAAGATTTAGCTACTTTAAAAGCAGATTTGGAAAAGATATTAAGGATTAGTAAAAATCAAATTCAAGAAAAGAAAACTATTTTTAAAATTGATAATTTAATAACTATTAAAAAAAATAAGCACAAGGACTAGAAAATGATATTTTTCAGAAAAAGATACATAGTTAAAATGAAAACAAAAGCTCAAATAATAAAAGATGCTATTATTAAATATGTATTTATAACTCTTGGTGCTTTAATAACTGCATTTGCATTAGAATGTTTTTTACTTCCGAATAAAATCATTGACGGCGGTATTATCGGTATATCAATGATGATAAGCTATGTTACAAAGTGGAACTTAGGTATTATTATATTTTTATTAAACATTCCATTTATTCTACTTGCGTATCAAAGAATGGGTAAAGAATTTGTCATAAATGTATTTTATGCTGTTACCTGTTTGGGTATTTTTACTAATATGTTTTCAAATCATCCGGCTACATCTGAAGCATTACTTGCAACAGTATTTGGCGGGATAATTTTAGGAATAGGTGTCGGTTTTATTCTTAGAAATAACGGAGCATTAGACGGAACAGAAATTTTATCAATGAGATTAGCAAAAAAGTTGGGGTTTTCTGTTGGTGAATTAATAATGTTCTTTAATTTATTTATTTATACTGTTGCAGGAAAACTATACAATTGGGATAGTGCAATGTATTCAATACTTACATACTTTATGGCTTCAAAAATAATTGATGTTGTTGTTGAGGGATTAAACAGTTCTAAATCTGCACTAATTATATCTGAACATCCAAAGGAAATTGGTGATGCCATTATAAAGAAGTTTGATGTCAGCGTAACTTATCAAAAAGGTAAAGGCGGATATTCAGGAAAAGAAAAAACTATTATTTACTGTGTTATTAATCGTATTGAAATAGCAAAAATGAAATCTTTAATAAGAGAAATTGACCCTACAGCATTTTTTGTAATACAAGATGTTCACGAAGTTGAAGGAATAAGAATTAAAAATAACGGACTCAATAATAATAAAACAAAACCCAAAATAAAAAATGTCATAAAAAGCAATATAAAATAATCTCATATATTTTATGTAGTTTTTTCTTTCAATATCCTCTTTTTATTTGATTACATTTTCTTTGTAATTCTCTATTATATAAACATAAAGAGGGACAGAGGATAGTAATAAATGCAAAAGACAAATTTAAAAGAGAAAGAACTACGTGCAAATTTAAAAGCTGTTGTTAGTAATCCTATTAAAACAACCGGCTATAATGACATCAATTTAAAACAATGGAAAGATTATTCTGATGTAAGAACTGATACTTTATGGGAATTTCCAACAAGATTAAAAACAGGCGGACATACAAATGAGTATCACGGAAATTACATTCCTCAAATTGCACAACAACTTTACAAACGATATACAAAAAGTCATGACATCGTTTTAGATTTGTTCTTAGGTTCAGGAACATCTGCTATTGAAGCAGTAAATATGGACAGACGTTGTATAGGTGTAGAATTAAAAGAAGATATGGTTGAACATGTTAAACAAAAGTTCTCACCAAAACAAAATGTTACAGACGTAAATATTATATGCGGAGATTCAACTACAATAGAGGCAAAAGAAAAGGTTGAAGCAAGATTAGATGTTATGGGAGCTGAAAAGGCACAATTACTCATTTTACATCCGCCTTATGATGATATTATCAAATTCTCTGATAAAAAAGAAGATTTATCTAATTGTGCAACTACTGAAGAATTTTATGATATGTTCGAACTTGTTGCAAAAAATGGTTATGATTTATTAGAAAACGGAAGATTTGCGGCTTTAATTATCGGAGATAGCTACAAAAATTCTGAAGTTCAACCATTAGGTTTCCGCTGTATGGAAAGAATGCAGAGATTAGGATTTATTTTAAAATCTATTATCGTTAAAGATATGCAAGGTAATGAAAGAGCAAAAGGAAAAACTGCAAATTTATGGAGATATAGAGCTTTAGCAGGCGGTTTTTCAATATTCAAGCACGAATATGTAATGATATTTCAAAAACCAAAAAAATAATTTAAAAATAATAAACTCATTTCACACACACACTTATTTATTTACCCCCAACGAACACAAAACAAAATGGGCTGTCAGTTTTTGACGGCCTTTTTTCGTTTTTAAAATTTTATAATATTGATAAAATTTGATGTCTATTTTTATTTTTTACAAATGATATATGAATCCATTTATTGTATTCATTTATCAATTGGTCATATTCTATATCTGAATTTTTTATTAAATTAATTACCTGACTTACCGATAAACCATTAACATAAAAATCTACAGCTTGCCCTTTTGTATGCTGACTCGAGGAAACTCCGCCAATTTTAGCATTTAGTAATTTACACCTATAACCGCTTGTTATTATCATCGGCTTTTGTAATTTTTCTCTTATCGGCTGTAAGCAATATACAATAAGATTAAGCATACAATCCAAACTTTTAATATCAGCCATATTATTTATATTATATTTTATAGCTGTGTCAGAATATATTAACTCTGATAATGTAAAATTTAAATTCATTTTTCTCCGTATTAAGTACTATTTTTCAACTCTAATACTGTTGAAATTCTTCCAAATCCTCTATTCTGTGATTTATTACTTTTATCTGTTCGTCCTGTACCTCTGTCCTGCTTTCAAGTGCATAAGTTCTGTTTATAACATTATTGTACTTGTCTTGTTTCTTCTCAATACTTTCAAGTTTTTGCTCAAATTTACCAAGCTTGTAAGCCAAATACAAACCCTGTCCGATAACAGTCAGAAATAACCCTGCTATCGCTACCATTATTTCAAAATTTATATTCATCCTATCCCCTTTCTACACTAGTTATTCTCTGTCATTTCGGTTAAATCACCCCCTCTGTTTCTCCCCCATCCAGGGGAGAGGTTATTTGTCAGTAATCCACACTTTACCCTTTTCGACAAAATTAATCCCAATGCCCAAACAGCTTTTGAAAATTATCTACTGAATGAAACATTGCCCAACGTTTCACATCATTAAATCTGCCAAAGTATTCACACAAAGTTTCAAATATCAAAGTGCTTAAATACCTGTCATTTCCAATGACTTTATGGTTTCCGCATAAATAATCGTGTACACAGCTTGCTAACTTAAATCTCGGCTCTTTCTGCTGTCCTATCAATAACCAACAAAAAGGCGGTACATTTGCTCCGTTCCATTCAAAACCTTTAGGTATTCTGATAAAATACGGAAGTTTATTGCCGTATTCTACAGCAATTTCAAGTTCATCACTTGTATAAAACGGAAGCTTTAAAGCGTGTTTTAATTCTTTACCCTTTAATCCGACAAGAGATTTTTCCTTCAATATTTCTTCAGGACAAAGATTATTGAAAATAATTTTTAAATCGTGCCGACCGTTTATTTCTAATAACGGCATTGATACACTTTCAACCATAAGCACCTCACAATTTTATATTCATAAAAAACGCTTTAATGCGTTCTGATATATAGACAAAGAGTCCGTTTCTTCGCTCTGTATAAGTAAAAGAATACTTTATTTTGCTTGCTTCTTTTGCAACATCTGCAGGTGTTTTTATATGAATTTTCATATTTAATTATTATATTTGCTTCAATCAATATGACTTT
>CACYOO010000006.1 GCA_902776035.1 uncultured bacterium | reverse complement strand
AGGTTTAAGCTCTCAATCTCCATACCTTATTAAAAACAATCTTTAAAAAAAAATTGCCTATTTCACTGCATGAAAATCCAAAATGTTACCATTTGTTAAACTTATTTTAAAGTTTCTTCCGTAAACCGCATAAAATAAAACCTTTTACAAACTTGAAAGTTAATATATTTTAGAATAAAATTTATATAAATTGAAAGGTTGAACTTATGAAAAAAAATGCATTTACACTTGCAGAAACACTTGTTATGATGGCTATTGTTGGAATTATTGCGGTTGTAACAGTATCCGGTTATCAAAAAATACGTCCGAATAAAGATATGTTTATGTTGAAAAAAGCTTATGATACATTATCAAATACTGTTGCATCTTTAGCAAATGATGATATTCTTTATCCAGAGATTTTATCTGTTACAGATTCACTTGATTCTGATGTAAAGATACCTGTTTTAGCATCAAAAGGGCATTTATTTTTGAATACAAATGTACATGAGGGCGGTTTGTACAAACCTTATAACAAGTTTGCATATAATTTTGCTCAAAAATTATCAACTGCTGCACCGGCTCAATGTATGGATTCACAGTGTAAATTTAAAACAACAGACGGTATATTTTGGACAGTAACTGATAAGTTTGATACGGATGAAGCAATTGCTATTGTTGATGTGGATATAAATTCTGATAAAATACCGAATGCGGACTATACGGAAAGTCAAACTCCGGATAGATTTAAATTCATAGTTGATTCTAGCGGAAGAATATATCTTAATTCTGATGATATTATTGAAAAAAAATATTTAGAAACCAGAAAGTCAAGATAAAGTAATATATTTATCGTGGTATAATTTTAAATATGGAAGATAAAAAGACTTTAATTTTAATCGACGGACATGCATTAGCGTTCAGACAATATTATGCACTTGAAAGAACTGCTATGAAAACATCAAACGGTGTTGAAACTTGGGCGGTGTATGGATTTTTTAAATCTGTTTTTGATTTACTTCAAAATAATCATATAAAACCGGATTGTATAGCTGTAGCGTTTGATGTTGGCAGGCATACATTTAGAGTTGATGCTTATGACGGATATAAAGCACAAAGAGATGCTATGCCTGATTCTTTGCATTCTCAATTGGGGCTTATTATAGATGGCTTAAATGCTTTTAATATTCCTATTTATACAAAAGAAGGTTTTGAAGCGGATGATGTTATAGGTACAATAGTTACTAATGCATCTGAGTTAGGACATAAAACATATATTTTGACAGGGGATCAAGATTCTTTTCAATTGATAGATAAAAATGGTTTAGTTACTGTTTTAATTCCGTCAAAAGGTCTTTTAACCGAATATAATTGGAATAAAGTTTATGAAAAACTTGGAGTTTATCCTGACCAAATAATTGATTACAAGGCACTAAGGGGAGATACTTCAGATAACATTCCGGGTATAAAAGGAATAGGAGAAAAGACGGCACAAAAACTTCTTGCTCAATATCCTCATTTAGAAGAAATTTTAACTAATTTAGATAATATTAAGGAAAATGCTGTAAGAAATAAGCTTAAGGATGGTGTTGAAATTGCTAAATTAAGCAAATATCTTGCAACAATTGTAAGAGATGTTGATATAGATTTCAATTTTGATGATACAAAGGTTGAATTACCTGATACGGAAAAAGTGATTACATACTTAAAGAGTTTGCAATTTTACTCTTTTATAAAGAACATTGATAAAATTTTATGTTCTTTTGACAAAAATTGTGATAATCAAATTGTTGAAAAAAGGGAAATAAAAAAAGAAGAAACAAGTATTGTCAAATTTAAGGAAGATACCAATGGTCAAGGACAATTAGGTTTGTTTGCAATATCGGCATCAGAAGTTGTAAATAATGAAACCTATGAAAAACAAATTATTTCAAATATTGAAGAATTAGAAAAACTTGAAGTGATATTAAATAAACAAAAAAGTTTTTCTTTCGATATTATATCAAATTTTGAAAATGCAAGAGAAAACGATATTGTCGGTTGTGCGTTTGCAATAAAAGATGATAAAATAAAAACATTTTATGTTCCATTCAAAACGGATTACAAAAATCTTTTAAAACAAATTTATGAAAATAAAACAATTAAGAAATATACATTTAATGCAAAAAACAATATTAATATTTTAAAAACAGCAGGTATTTATGTTGAGAATATAGTTTTTGATACATTTCTTGCAAGTTATATAAAAAATCCAAACAGAAATCATGAACTTTCTTCGCAGGCATTAGATTTTATAAATCATATATCAGTAGAATTACATGGCTTGAATAAAAAAACAAAATTGATTGATTTGTCTGAAAAAGAACTTTCGGATTATTCAGAAGATAGGGCTTTTGTAATATACAAGCTTACTGAATATTGGTATGAAAATTTATCAAAAGAAGAATTAAAGCTTCATGATGATATTGAACTACCTGTAACATTTGTATTATCAGATATGGAATATACCGGAGTATCAATAAATACCGGATATATGCAGGAACTTTCAGATTATATGACTTTGGGTTTAAAAGAACTTGAAGAAAAAATATATAATATATCACAAGAGCCGTTTAATATTAATTCACCTAAACAAGTCGGAGAGATATTATATAATAAACTTGGTATAAAAGGAAAAAAGAAACGTGGAAAAACACAGCTCTCAACAAGTATTGATGTATTGGAAGAACTTGCAGAAGATAATGAAATCTGCAAATATATAATTGATTATAGAAAATATGCAAAACTAAAATCTACATATACGGATAGTTTACCTTTATTAATCAGTAAGGTTGACAACAGAATACATACGTCATTTAATCAGACAATAGCAGTAACCGGCAGGTTATCTTCTTCTAATCCAAATTTACAAAATATACCTATAAGGACAGAGGATGGAAATAAAATCAGAAATGCATTTTCTGCTGAAAATAGTGAGGATTATATACTTTCATCAGATTATTCGCAGATAGAATTAAGGTTATTGGCTCATATATCAGGTGATAAACACTTAATACAGGCATTTAATGATGATATTGATGTACACAGTTTAACAGCTTCAAAAGCTTTTAATGTACCTATTGAACAGGTTACAAAAGATATGAGGAGAAAAGCAAAAGCAGTAAATTTTGGTATAATTTACGGTCAAACTCGTTATGGGCTTGCAAAAGCTCTTAATATTTCGCCTAATGAAGCTCAAAGTTTTATAGACGTATATTTCTTAACTTTTCCTAAAGTAAAGGAATATATGGATTATACTGTTGATTTTGCTTATGAACATGGATATGTAGAAACAATATTTGGAAGAAAGCGTTATTTGGAAAATGAACTTTCAAGTCCTAACAGGATGATAAAAGAATTTGCACAGCGTGCTGCAATAAATCAGCCAATACAGGGAACTGCAGCTGATTTAATTAAAATGGCAATGATTGATGTTGATAAAAAATTACAAGAACAAAATTTAAAATCAAAAATGATAATGCAGGTACACGATGAACTTGTATTTGAAGTTAAACAGGATGAACTCGACAAAATAAAAGAACTTGTAAAAAATTCAATGGAAAATATTTATAAATTTGATGTTAAAATGTTAGTAGATATAAATTGGGGTAAATCATGGAAAGAACAATAATATTTAGTTTAGCAGTTTTTTTATTATTAACATTACCGTGTTATTCGGCAGTTGAACAAACATTAGTACAACCAATATCAGTTACAGGTGCAACTCAAACATTGACGGTACAAAAAGAAACAACAAATCCGCAAAATGTATCTCCTACAGTACCTCAGGTAATATCTTTTCAACAATGTACAAAAAAGTATTCAAAAAATGTTGAGGACTTATTCTTTTTATCACTTGCAAGTATTAATGCTAATAAGTTTGAAATAAGAGAATTGCAGTCAAAAAACGGATACATATTATTTAGTGTTGCAAACAGAGAATATTTGGCTTCTGTTTCAAAAGTAGATAATAATTCCGCTATAGTGAAAGTTATACCTGCGGATAACAATTATTATTTTCCTTTGGGAGTTTTGACAAATTTTTATAAATATATTGATTTAAATATTAATACAGATATTCATAATATGGAAAAGGTAGTAGAATAAAAAATAATATTACTTTTTTAAAATTCCTGCGTGTTAAAATACTTATAGGAGATATTTTATTATGATTAGTTTTTTCGTTTGTTTAACCATATTAATAGCAAGTTATTTTACTTACGGCAAATTTGTAGAATATACATTATCGCCTGATGAAAGAGTTACTCCTGCCGTTGAAATAAATGACGGAGTTGATTATGTTGTAATGCCTCAATGGAAACTTTTTCTTATACAATTGTTAAATATAGCAGGAACAGGCCCGATATTTGGTGCATTAACAGGTGCTATTTGGGGGCCGATAGTTTTTTTATGGATTACTCTTGGTACAATATTTGCAGGCGGAGTGCATGATTATTTTTCGGGAATGCTTTCTGAAAGATTTAAAGGTAAATCTATATCAGAAGTAACAGGAGAAATTCTTGGAAATAAAATGCTTATAATAATGAGGGTTTTTTCTGTTATTCTTCTTATAATGTGCGGAACAGTTTTTGCGGTAGGCCCTGCTGAATTGTTATCAATATTACTTAATTCATTACATTTTACATTACCTCATATTTTAACTAACGGAAAATTTTGGTTATTAATAATACTATTTTATTACTTGGTAGCGACCTTTTTGCCTATTGATAAAATAATCGGAAAGTTCTATCCTGTATTTGGTATTGTTCTTATAATTATGGCAATTGGGGTATCAGCAGGCACAATAAGAGGTTATGAAATGCCTGAAATTTGGAATAATTTTCAAAATATGCATCCGGAGCATTTACCTGTTTGGTCCTTTATGTTTATAACCGTTGCCTGTGGTGCAATATCGGGTTTTCATGCAACGCAATCTCCCATTATGGCAAGATGTATAAAAAGTGAAAAACAGGGTAGAATGGTGTTTTATGGTGCAATGGTGTCAGAGGGTATTATTGCATTAATATGGGCAGCTGCCGGCTGTGCTGTTATGGGAAGCGTAAAACTTCTTGCAGCAGGTGGCGGTGGACCTGAAAGTGTTTATATTATATGCAGGCAGACTATGGGTAGTGTTGGAATGATAATTGCCGTTTTAGGTGTTATTGCCTGCCCTATTACAAGTGGTGATACGGCTTTTCGTTCTGCAAGATTGACTATTGCAGATTGGTTTAATATTAATCAAAATAATCTAAAAAAACGATTTATAATTGCATTTTTGGTGCTTACCGCAGGTGCAATAATATCTCAATTGGATTATAGTGTTGTATGGAGATATTTTAGCTGGACAAATCAAACTTTGGCTATGATTGTTTTATGGGCTGCATCTATGTATCTTTATAAAGCAGGTAAAAATTACTTTGTTACTATGATTCCTGCTGTATTTATGAGTGCAGTTTCAGTTACATATTTTGTTATGGCAAAAGAGTGTTTGGGCTTAATTCCGTATCTAAAAAATAATATAATGATTGCATACCCTGTCGGAATAATTGCTGCATTAGTATTTCTTGCGATGTTCTTCTATTTTGCCCGTAAAGAAAATAAAGGATAAAGTTTTTACAATTTTTTTATCTCAATAATATTTTTTAATACTCATTTAAGCACAATCTTTTTGCGTTTTAAATGGTTTAAATGTTATTGTTATCCCCAATGCTTTTAAAATTTTTGAAAGAGTATCAAAACGAGGACTAATTTTATTAGAAAAAATACGATACAAATTTTGGCGGTTTAATTTTGTATTTTCGGCAAGTTTTGTTATACCGCCTTTTGCTTCAGCAACTCTTTGTATGGCTCTCATTAAAGATTTAGTATCACCGTCTGCTTGATATTCTTCTAAGGCAGTTTCAAGGTATGCAATTGCTTCACGATTATCTTTAAGGGAAGCATTTATGTAATTATCCCAAGATGTTAATTTTTTATTGTTTGGCATTGTTACCTCCTTTGTAGTCTTGCAAAAATGCTTTTGCTTTTTCTATATCCTTGCTTTGAGTTGACTTATCACCACCTGTAAACAAAATTATTAAAATATTGTTTTCAATAGTGTAATAAATTCTATATCCTGCACCAAAAAACAATCTTAATTCATACAATTTATTTCCTACTGACTTTGTATCACCAAAATTGCCATCTATTAGCCGGTCTATTCTAAGTTTAATCCTCCTTTGTATTTTTAAATCTTTTATATTTTTTAACCAATTCAAAAAAGGTATTTTACCGTCATCTGTTGTATAAAGTAAAATCTTGTATTGTTGCATATTTCTCATTGTAGCATATATGCGACATTTTTTCAAGTCTTGAAAATAAAAACATAAATTTAAAAAAATATAAAAGCATATTTTAATGTATTGTATATAAATTACTTATAATTTTAATAAAATCTCAACATCAATATTTAAAAAATTAGTATTTCCATACTTTCGATTTGAAGTGCTATTATGTAAATTAAAGATTTTTCACGCAAATATAATACAAGTTTGTATATGATTTGACTTTCAATAAATAAATATATAGAATAGACGTATTATAAGGTACACTTTAGTTTTAAAAAAAGGATAAGTATATGTCATATATGGAATTTCAAATAAATTGTTTATTATATTTACAGCATTTTAGAGATATTACAGGCGGTGTTTTAAATCCGTTATTTTCATTATTAACTGCTTGCGGAGAATTTTTGATACCTTTATCGGCTGTTTCTTTAGTTTTGTGGTGTATTGATAAAAAATCCGGTTTTTTTCTTCTATTAAATACAACAGTGTCAGTATTGCTAAATCACTTGTTGAAAAATATAGTTTGTATATACAGACCGTGGATTATAGACAGCAATGTACATCCTTTGGAAAGTGCATTTAAAATGGCTCCGGGATATTCTTTTCCAAGCGGTCATACCGCTATAGCAACAGGTATATGGGGTGGTATTGCAAGAGTTTGGCATAAAAATAAATTGGTTTTATTCTCAATGATTGCTCTTATCTGTCTTGTTGGTTTATCAAGATGTTATTTAGGTGTTCATACACCTCAAGATGTTGTAGTTGCTCTTATTATAGGTGTATTTGTTATTATATTCGGATACAAAGTTTATAATTGGGTTGATAACGGTAAAAACAGAGATTTGTATTTAACTTTAACTGTTATTGTTTTAGGGTTTTTAATTTTACTTTATACTACTTTTAAGGGTTATCCGATTGATTATGTAAATGGAAAAGTTTTGGTAAGTCCTTATGCAGCTAAATTAGGAACTTTTTCTAAATACGGAATTCTTTTTGCTTCATTTTTAGGATGGTTTTTGGAACGCAGATTTATTAAATTTGATGAAAAAAAAGGTACTGTTAAAACAAAAATCATAAGATTTTTAATTGGATTAGTATTTTTAGTACCTTTAATAGCTTGTACATCAGAATATTTTCAAATGATATTTGGTCAACCGATAGGAAAATTCTTATATTATACAGCAATAGGTTTTTATATAACTTGTATTTATCCTTTATTTATAAAATTATGCAAACTATAAAATTGTTATAAATTAGGGTTTATGAATATAATGTTTTATAGTTTAAGTAAAATTATAAGAAATAACTTGTTAATATTTTTTTCTTTAATATTTTTAACAGGGTATTTTAATTCTGCGAATGCTGATTTCTATGCAGATAAAACTGAATATTGTACAGATGTAATAAGTAAAGTTAAGTCATTCAAAGGAAAAACAGACGGAACTTATGATTATGAAACGAGAAAGCTTACAACATATAAAAACGGCTATTTTGTAACATTTCATCAAAATCAACCTGATGAAAGAGGTCATTATAAAAATCATTATGGTTATTACAGTGATGAAGAATATGATAAATTAACAAATGAATTATCAAAAAAATATAATCTTGATATAGTTATCGGAATTTTTGATAATGAACCTGAGATAAGTTTTTGGACTAAGCGAAAGAGTGTTGCTGAAAAAATAGTTAAAAAATATAACCAACATAGTTATTATGATATAAAATTAAATAAAATTATAAAAAATCCTTATTATGATAAAACAAAAAATCCAATGAAAGATAATTGAAAATTATTATTAATCTACCGTTTGAGATTTCTTTGAGTCATCTTTCAGTAAAAATACAATAGGTATAAGAATTACAGTTGCAAGAGCAAAAAATCTGAAAGTTTCTATATATCCCCATAATGTTGATTGCTGTAGAAGTATATTGTAGATTTGCCCTTTTGCCATCATCGTTGCTGTTGCAATATCATAATGTTGAGCAAATGCAGATGTAATGACATGCAATTTATCCATATAAACTTTATTAGTTTCAGTTAGTCCGTCAATGAGCATCATTTGATGAACTTGTGCAAATCTTGAAATCATAGTTGTTGCAATAGAAGTACCGATAGCACCTCCTACATTTTTAAGCAAATTTTGTAACCCTGCTGCATTTGTTTGCTGTTCATTTCTTAATGTTGTACAAGATATATTTGTCAAAGGAACCATTGCAAGAACCATACCAAAACCGAATAAAAAGTTAGGTAAAGCTATATTTGTTAAAGCAATCTGTAAATTTATAAACCCGAATACAAAGCTTCCTAAACCAAGCATAAATATTCCTATAAATATGAAAACTCTTGCACCTAATATTGGTAATACAATTCCAACAAGTAACGAAGCCAATAAACATCCGCAACCTCTTGGAACCATTGAAAGACCGCTTAAATATGAAGTATATCCCATAAGATTTTGTAACATAGATGGTAAAAAGGCAGCAGATGATAACATAAGTGCAACCATAATAACCTGTCCTAATGTTCCAAAGAAATAATTTTTATTTAATAACACAGATAGGTCAATTAAACCATTACCTGTTTTCATTTTTTTTACTTGAATAAATACGAATGCGAAAAATGCAATTACCGATACTGTAAATAATTGACAAATCCATTCAGCATTAAACCAATCTGCATCATTTCCTTTATCCAATACAACTTGTAACGTTATTAACCATAATGCAAGAAAAAAGAAGCCGGAATAATCCATCTTAACTCCCGGTTGTCGTCTGGAATAAGGTGGTTCTTCTATATAAAGTACAGATAAATAATATGTTAAAATTCCGATAGGAATATTAATAAAATAAATATAGTGCCAAGACCAATTTTCAGTAATCCAACCGCCCAAAACAGGACCTGCAATTGGAGCAAGTACAATACCTAAACCAAATACTGCCATTGCCGCAGGAAGTTTTTCTTTTGGAAATATTTCAAATATTAATGCTTGTCCTATAGGCATTATTCCGCCTCCGCCAATGCCTTGAAGTATTCTTGAAAAAATTATCATAGGCATTGATGTCGATAAACCGCAAAGTAATGAGGCAACTGTGAAAATGACAATACTTATTAAAAAGAATTGTTTTCTGCCAAATAATTTGCAGAAAAAATCAACTGCAGGTATCATAATTCCACTAGAAACAAGGTAACAGGTTACAATCCATGTGGATTCCTGTCTGCTGACGGAAAAAGAACCGGCCATATATGGTAATGAAACATTAGAAATTGTTTCATCAATGATATACATAAAAATAGCTGCCATAATCGGAATCATTGTAATCCACGGATTTATCTTAAATTCCCATTTCTCTTGCTGTGCAATGCTTTCTGTCATATCCCTTCTCCACCAAAATATATTTTATTATAAAAATATAAATGTTACAAGTAATATTTGTTTCATTTGTAACAAATATTTTAGGAAAAGATTAATATTCTATTCTATGTTTGTAATATAATAAGTATATGAATTTAGATGCAGCAATTGATGGTTTTTTATCTCCTATTGCGGATAAAATTTCTTCAATTATATTTTATTCAATAAATATTAAAGGAGTAGAAGTACAATTATTAGTAGTGCTTCTGATGTGTGCTGCATTTTACTTTACTTTAAGAACTCGTTTTATTGGTTTTTGGGGTATTAAGCATGCAATTAAATTAATAACAAACAATTATGAACACAAGGATTTAATAAAACGTAAGAAAAAGGGAGAAGTTTCGTCATTTCAAGCATTGAGTGCAACAATATCTGCATCAGCCGGTATAGGTAATGTTGCAGGTTCTGCCGCTGCCGTATCTCTTGGAGGGCCTGGTGTTATCTTTTGGATGATAATTGCAGGACTTTTTTCAATGGCATTAAAATTTGCTGAAGTTTTGCTCGGTATAAAATTCAGGAAAGTAAATGATGACGGTACGATTTCGGGCGGGCCAATGTATTATATTTTAGGTGGATTGAGAGGTAAGTTTTTATCTAAAATTGCAATGCCATTAGCAAAAATTTATGCTCTATGTGCTGTTATTGGTATGATTGGCGGTTGGAATTTGTTTCAAATAAATGCAATGACATCACAAATAACGGAGGTAACAGGCGGAGAGTCAAGTATATTTGCAAATAACAGTTGGATTTTAGGTGTTATTGTAGCAATGATTACTTGGGTAACAATTATTGGTGGTATAAAATCAATAGGTAAATTTACATCAAAAGTTACTCCGACAATGTGTACTTTGTATGTTTCTACTGTTGCAATAATTTGTCTTTGTAATATTACTCATATTCCTCATGTTATAAAATTGATAATAACAGATGCATTACATCCTCAAGCAATGGCAGGCGGGTGTTTTGCCTGTATGTTGTGGGGATTTAGACGTGCAATGTTTGCAAATGAAGCAGGATTGGGAACTGCTCCTATCGCATTTTCTGCTGTAAAAACCAATAAGCCGGTAGCACAAGCTTTTATTGCGATGCTGCAACCGTTTGTTGATACCTGTATTGTAGGTGTTTCAACTGCTCTTGTTATTGTTGTAACAGGTGCTTATTTGACTGTAGACGGTATAGCAGGTATTGAATTAACATCAAAAGCATTTGGTATGGCTTGGTCATTTTTACCTATATTATTGACAATTATGGCAAGTTTCTTTGTATTATCAACAATGTTATGCGGTTCTTACTACGGATTACAGGGTTGGAAATTTTTATTTGGTGAGGGTGAAGTAAAAACAAAGGTATTTCAGGTTATATATTGTGTTTGTATTGTAGCAGGTTCTGCTATGAACTTTCAAAGTATAATAAACTTGTCTGATGCCGTAACTCTGTTTTTGGCTGTTCCTAATTTGTTTGCGGTGTTTTTACTTTCTAATGTTATAATGAAAGAATTGAAACGATATTGCAAAAAATATAATATAGGTTATTTTAGAAAAAAAGAATTAGAAAATGTCGATACAGAATCGGTTGAATAATATAAAAAAGACGTGTGAGAATTGTCAAAACTGTGCATTGTTTGAAAGACGGAATAATGTTGTTTTTTCAAACGGTAAAGATAGTGCAGATATAATGATTGTAGGAGAAGCTCCCGGTAAAAATGAAGATTTGACAGGAGAGCCATTCTGCGGTGTTGCTGGACAGCTGTTTAATGATTATTTGAAAAAATCGGGATTAAACAGGGATGAGTTTTATATAACAAATATTTTAAAATGTCGTCCGACGGATATTGAAAGACCTAATAAAGACCGTGTACCAAAGCAGGAAGAAATAAATAAGTGCATTCATTTTCTTTATGAGCAAATTGAAATTATAAATCCAAAATTAATCGTTCTTGCCGGAGGTACTGCGTTAAAAACTTTGACAGGTAAAAAAAGTATACAAATTTCAAAAGTAAGAGGTCAATTTTTTGATTTAAACATTAATGGTAAAATTTATAAGGCAACAGCGATATTTCATCCGTCATATTTAAGACAGTATGCAACAGAAGTTCAAAAAGAACAAACGTTGAGCGATTTAGGGAATATAAAAAGAATTTATTTTTCGTTGCAAGGATAGCTTTCTTTTAGATATTCTTTTATTTTATCAAGTTTATCCATACAGTCTGAAACTCCTAAGTCATATATCCTTTGCAGTTTATTTGTGTCTTTTTCTATTCTTTTTACTTTAATTAATTTAGAAGGACGGAACACAATAATTTTATTTTCTTGCTCATATTTTTCTATCAAATCCATTGTTGAATTATATTCTTTGTAATAATTTTTTGCCGTTTCAACTAAATTTGGATATTTTCCGTAAAACAGTTTGTATGGAAGGTGCAAATCTTTCTTTCTGTAATCCAGAGGTCTTGTTAAAATAACAATGATTTTTTCAAAATTTGTTTCAAGAACCTTTTTGAAAGGTACAGCATCACTCATAGCTCCGTCTAAATACAGGTTACCATTTATTTCAACCGGTTTTGATACAAAAGGCATAGAACCCGAAGCCCTGAAATATTCCATATCTTTTTGAGCATCATCAATTTTTATATATTCAGGTTTTCCTGTTTGTAAATTAGTTACAACGGCATAAAAATCTACAGGGTAATTTTTGTATGTTTCAAAATCAAGTTTATCTAATTCGTAGACAAGTTTTTGAAAACAAAAATCTTTGTTCATAATATTTCCTGTCGTGATAAGAGAATATAACCCCATATAATTCTTTTCGTTTGCGTATTTTAAATTGTATCTTAAGGCACGTCCTATTTGTCTGGATTTATAATTTAAACCGAATAACGCACCTGCCGATACACCATATACAACATCAGCATTTATGTTGTTTTTCATAAAAATATCAAGTACTCCGGCAGAATACAAGCCCCTCATTGCTCCGCCTTCCAATATCAGTGCCGTTTTATGAGTCATTATACTATTATCCTTATCTTTTTGTGATAAAAAGTGTTTATTGAAAATATAAAAAAATACAAGAAACTTTATTTATTGTTTCTTGTATTTTTTACTTTAAATATATGCTAAACATATTTTTCTATATTTTTTGTAATGGTTGATTTTGGCATAAGTCCAACCATGCGTTCTTGTGCTTTACCGTCTTTAAATATTAAAAGTGTTGGTAAACCGCTTATTGAATAATCTTTCGCAATATTCATGTTTTCGTCAGTATTAACTTTTACAACTTTTAATTTGTCAGAATAGTCCTGAGAAATTTCATCTAAAACAGGGCCTAATTTTCTGCAAGGTCCGCACCAAGTTGCCCAAAAGTCAACTAATACAGGTGCTTCGCTGTTTAATACTTCTGCTTCAAAACTTTTTTCATCTACTTCTAGTGCATTTGACATTTTCAAAATCTCCTTAATATTTACAAGCAAAATTCTACCATATAAATTATTTTTATGCTACTATCTTGTAGTATAGGAAAAAGGTTTAATATATCGGTAATTTTATGGCAAGGAAAAAAGTTGTAGAAATAGTTTTAGATACAGAAACAACAGGACTTGATTATACAAAAGAAAGAATGGTAGAGTTTGCAGGGGTTCGTTTAGAAAACGGAAAAATAAAAGATGAATTTCAAACTCTTATAAATCCGGAGCAGCATATTAGAAAATCTTCAATTGCAATACATGGAATAACACAAGACATGGTTCAGGATGCTCCGACTGAAGCTGAGGTTATGCCAAAAATTTTGGAATTTATTGGAGATTATCCTATTGTAGCTCACAATGCTATTTTTGATTATAATTATCTGAATGAAGCATGCAAAAGAACTACAGGTAATGAATTACAAAACGAAAGAATAGATTCACAGTTTATGTTTAAAGAATTATATCCTGAACTAGAAAGTTGTGGATTAGAAGCTTTAACAAAAAAATTTAATGTGCAATTAACTAATCATCATAGGGCAATGGCAGATGCTATGAGTTTAGCAATTGCATATCCTCAGTTAAAAAAATTGTATTTACAAAAATATGATTGGGAAACAAAACAGCTTGATAATGTAGATTATTTGTTTGAGCGTTTTTTACGAATTCAACAAAGTGTAAATACGTTACAAGCAGAATTGCAGGATTTAAAATCTGTATTTAAACTCTATTTTGAACTTGGCGGAAAACCTATAACGGCTCAAAATGGGGATATGTTGGTATTTCAATCAAAGCAGTCTTTCCATTATGAATTTGATGAAATAAAAGATGTTTTAGACGAAATAGGTGCATTGAGTAAGGCAGTAAAGTTGAATACCGGATTTATTGACAGATTATGTAACGGTTTGAGTTTAGATGAATGCAAAAGGGAAATAATACAATCTGCACGAAAAGAATTAACAGAAAATAGAAATGTACAGGTAATAAAGGCGAGTAAACAGTAATGGCAAATGTGATTTTAAATTTCTTTAAAGAACCACCAATAAAAGAGGAAATTCAAGATAAAGAAAAAATTGATAAAATGTATAAACATTGGACATGGAGAATATTCATTTCAGTGTATTTTGCATATATTGTTGCTCATTTTTGCAGAAAAAATATAGCTGTAGCTTTACCTTTCATCGGACAGGATTTGGGATATACTAATACACAGCTTGGTATATTAGGTTCATCTCTTTATATTACTTATGGTGTCGGTAAATTTTTTAACGGAATATTGGCGGATAGAAGCAATGTAAGAACATTTTTACCGACAGCAATGATACTTTCTGCAATAGCCAATGTATGTTTTGTCCTGAGTGCGGTGTTTATAACTCCGGGTCATGTTTCATTTTTTGGATTGCCGTCTGCTGCAATATTATTATGGATAATGGCATTCTTTTGGGGAGCAAACGGTTGGTTTCAATCAATGATTTTTCCACCTATTGCAAAAGCCCTTTCTTATTGGCTTTGTAAGTCAGAACGTGCAACAAAATGGTCTATATGGTCAACATCTCACCAATTGGGTGTTTTTACCACAGTTATGTTATCGGGTATTTTGATTTGTAAGTTAGGTTGGAGATTGGCATTTGGTATAGAGGCATTACTAGTTACATTAATGGGTTTATTTTTATTCTGGGCATTAAGAGATAAGCCGCAATCATTAGGTTTACCTGATGTTGATGTTTATAAAAACGAACCGGTGGAAGAAAAAAAAGAAGCTGCTATTCAAAAGATGTCTTATTTTGAATTATTCAGAAAATATATCGTTTGCAATAAAATATTATGGTTATTATCAATAGCTTATGCATTTGTTTATGTAATTCGTTTTGGAACAGAGGATTGGTTTGTAAAATATTTAATGGAATATAAAGGGGATACTCTTGCAATTGCAACTGCTAAATTAAGTTCACTTGCAGTTGTAGGTTCTGTTGGTGCAATTGCTGCGGGTTGGTTTTCTGACCGTTCAAAATCAGGAAGCAGAATACCAATAAATATTGTGTTTTTTGTTGGATTAGGTATTAGTTTATTTTTATTCCATATAAATAGAATAGATGCTTTTGATTATATTCTTGCAGCATTGATTGGAGCATTTACTGCAGGGCCTCAATTGTTACTTGGCGGTGTTTGTGCATTAGAAGCAACATCAAAACAGGTTGCTTCAGCAGCGTTGGGCTTTGCAGGTATGTTTGGATATGTAGGTGCGGTATTATCATCTTCAGGAACCGGTTTTATGGTTGATAAATTCGGTTGGAGAGGTGCTGTATGTTTCTGGATTGCATCTGCTATTATTGGTATTATTATGTGTATAATAATTATGGCTTACAGTTCACATCATAAGCCGGATATTATTGAAATCGAAGAAAAAAACGAAGAAAAAGAAACGGCACAATTATAATGGGTAAATTATTTGTTATTTCCGGCTCATCAGGTGTTGGCAAAGGTACTGTTATCAAACGACTTTTGGAAAAAAATCCTGATTTTGAATTATCAATTTCTTGTACGACAAGAAATAAACGTGAAGGTGAGATTGATGGTGTTCATTATCACTTTATGTCTAAACAAAATTTTATGAGTGCAGTTGAAAATGGTGATTTTTTAGAATGGGCTGAGTTTTCAGGAAATTATTACGGTACAAATAGAAAGTTTGTAGAACAGGCATTAAATGAAAATAAAAAAATTATTCTTGAAATTGAAACTCAAGGTGCAATGCAGGTAAAAGAAAAATTCGAAAATGCTGTTTTAATTTTTATACTTCCTCCTAGTTTGGATGAACTTGAAAAACGTCTTAGAGGACGTGGTACAGAATCTGAAGAAGCCATTCAAAAACGGCTTAATACTGTTAAATCTGAAATGATAAATTCTAAGAAGTTTGATTATACTGTTGTAAATGATGTTGTTGAAGATACTGTTTTAAAAATAGAAGATATTATAACAAATGAACAAATTACAGCTAATTAAACAGATAGAATATTTTGCACCGCTTGAACTTCAAGAAAGCTGGGATAGTTCAGGTACTATTATTGAAACTTTAAATGAAGATATTAACAAAGTTTTAATTGCCCTTACAGTTACTGAAGATGTTTATATGCAGGCAAAAAAACAAAATTGCGATATGATAATTTCTCATCATCCGTTGTTTTTTGTTCCGTTCAAATTTAAAGATATAGATATATATTGCGCTCACACAAATATGGACAGGGCTCAAGGCGGGACAACAGATACTCTTGTTAAAGCATTGGGGTTTGATGTATCAGGACAGGATGATTTTTTAAGGTTTGTTGATACAAATATTTCAATTAAAGATTTAAATAAAAAGATTAAATTAGTTTCACCTAATGCAAAATTAATAAATAATAACAATATTACTTATGTAAAAAAGATTGGTTTTTGTGCCGGTTCAGGTATGGAGTTTTATGACTTGGCTGTAAATTCAGGATGTGATTGTTTTGTTACCGGAGATATAAAATATCATCCTGCAATAGATTGTGAAATTGCAGTTTATGATATAGGTCATTTTGAAAGTGAAGTATTAATTAAAAAAGTTTTTTATGAGATAATAAAAAATAATAAAGTTGAGGTAGTTTATGCAAATGAAAAAACACCATTTGAAAATATTTAGCTTAATATCAGTTTTATTGATATTTGTAAGTTGTGTTTATGCATATCAAACACTTGCTTTTGATTTTCCAAAAGGAGCAGGCGGTTGGATTGTAGCATATCATCAGAAAAGAACTAATGAAACTATTGTGCAGTATGTTCCGTCAGGTGAAACCTATACTAATTGGAGTAAAACACTTATTATTCACTCTTACAGAAATGTAAATCAAAGAAGTGCAGTAGGACTTTTAAGAAAAATAACTGCTCAATTGGAAGCTTTAAATTCATATTCTCCTTATCAATTTGAACGAATAACACAGTATGATGCAATTGCAACAAGGTGTGTTGTAGGTAATGACAAAATGGCATCACAATGTGATATTTATAGAGCCATGAAATCTTTTGACGGATATATAACAATGCAGTATGTTAATAAAAGTTTAGAGGATTTTAAATCAGATTATATGAATTGGCTTGATGCAATACGAGAAGCGAAACCATATTCTGCAGCTTTTAGAAATGACAGATATTTGAATAAAACAAACTTTGAATTATAATAATATTCAGGATATAGGGGTTATTAAAGTTTATGAAAAAAATATTAATTACTGCGATTGTTTTACTTTTATCATTTGGACAAGTGTATGCTCAATCTTTTTATGATACACTTAGCCCTGCTAAAAAGAATAATTTTCACAAATATTTAAAGAATTATTTAATAAACTTTACAGGTTTAAAATCAAGTGATTTAAAAGTTTTTAATAAAGATTATTATAATGAATATTTTGAAAATGATGCTATGACATTTGTTTTGGCAGCTATAAATAATGAAATTGATATAATGCGTTCTATGCTTTCTAAAAATAAACAATATGTAAATATAAAAAATTTTGATGGTACATCTTTGTTAAATATAGCAGTTATTTCAAAAGCATATCTTTCTGTCGAATTTTTAATTAATAATGGAGCAAATGTAAATGTTGCGGATGAGGATAGTTATACACCACTTATTCTTGCCGCATCACTCGGAGATGTAAAAATGGCAAAGATACTTATATCTAAAGGTGCAAATATTAATTATGTAAATATTGGCGGAGAAACAGCTTTGGACAGGGCAATAATTAATAACGGCAAAGATTCTGAAATTGCAAAATACTTAAGAAGTCAAGGTGCAAAAGCTTTAACGCAATAGTTTATGGCTTAAAAAAGGTTTATGGTTGAAAACGTACAAAAAAATTATTTTGACTATGCAAAAGAACTAATAAAGCTTGCATTACCTATTATTATGGGACATATTGGCTTTACGTTTATTATGGCAGGAGATGTTCTTGTTGCAGGCAGATATTCAACGGATGTACTTGCTGCTGTTAGTATCTCCGGCTCTGTTACAAGTTTGGTCTATATGTTTGGATTGGGATTAATTATTAGTGTTTCTCCCGTACTATCTAATAGATTGGGTGCAGGTAAATCTGCAAAAAATTTTTTCTACCCTACATTAAAAATTGCAATGATAGTTTCTTTTATAACAATGTTATTAACTTGGGCTTGTATACCTTTAATGGAAAATTTGGGGTTTGAAGATAAACTTTTACCGTATATAAGAATTTATACTTTTATTTTTGGATTTTCTGCTATGGGCGGGTATTTGTATGCCGCCTTAAAAGAGTTTTTGCAAGCTTATGAAATAGTATTTTTCCCAAATTTTATAGCTATTATTGGTATATTTTTGAATATCCTGCTAAATGTATTTTTAGTATTCGGTTGTAATTTAGGAATTTCAGGACTTGCAATTGCGAGTGTCTTAGTAAGGTCTTTTATGGGACTTACATTATTGATATATTGTTTAAAAAATTTTAAATTAAAAAATATAAAACTACCTATTAAATATCTAAAAGTTTTAGTAAATGTAGGTATTCCTATCTCTATTGCGGTTACTCTTGAAATGCTTACATTTAATTCTATGGCTGTAATTATGGGTAGAGTTGACGGCATTTATGCTGCTGCACAGAATATATTAAATGTTATAACTTCAACATCCTTTATGATACCTTTATCTATATCTAATGCAATTGCCGTAAAAGTCGGCTATGCAAACGGAGCAAGAAATTTAGTAAATATAAAAAAATACGGTATATCAGGAGTGGTTATTTCTGTAGGATTTATGGCTGTATGCGGTATTTTATTTGCGGTATTTCCGTCTTTTTGGGCAGAAATATTTACTATAGACAAGGATTTAATAAATATTATTGTCCCGATAATGTTTATAATTGGCTGTTTTGAGTGTTTTGACGGTTATCAGGCATCAATGGGTGGTATATTAAAGGGGCTTAAAAGAACTCAAATGGTTTCTACTGCAAATTTAATAGGTTATATTTGTATAGGTATAACATTGGGATGTATTTTTGCATTTAAGTTCAAAATGAATTTATATGGTTTTTGGCTTGGAATTGCTATTTCATCTGTTTGTGTAGGTTTTATTTTAACCGTTGAACTTTTAAGAATTTATAACGTGTTGAAAAAGGAATTTTAAAATTTTATTGAATAACATAATAATTTAAATTTTTCATGATATTATTTAAATATAAACAATAAGGATATGAAATTTGTTTTATTCAATTATTCAAAGTAAAAGAGATGAATGGTACAATTCAAAAGATTGTACAGTTAAAGAATTAATAAATTATATAGTAGAAACTGATGAATTGAGAGATGCACAAATTGATGCTATTAAGACTTATTTATTCTTAAAAATAAAGTGTAATAATCTGCCTTTATGGAAATTATTTTATGAAGGTACTTTTAATACTTTAAATGTTGATGACTTGGAAATAAAACAACCGTTAAAAAACTTTTTTATAGAAAATCCGTGTGCTTTATCACTTTATCAGTATGCAGTAACTAAAAATGATAAAGGTGAACAAATTTCAAAAAAACTAGAAAAAGAAATAAAAGAAAATTACGATAAAATTGATTACAAGGATGTATTTAAAAATATTTTTTATAATGTGAATTATACAGACTATTTATTTAGTTTACCAATGGGTGCAGGAAAAACATTCTTAATGGCTTGTTTTATGTATTTAGACTTGTATTTTGCATTAAACGAACCTAAAAATAAATCCTTTGCTCACAATTTTATAATATTTGCTCCGTCAGGATTAAAAAGTTCAGTTATACCAAGTTTAAAGACTATACAAAAGTTCAATCCGGCTTGGGTTATTCCTGAACCGTCTGCAACTAAAATAAAAAGAATGATTAAGTTTGAGGTTTTAGACCAGTCTAAAACTGACAAGAAAAGCAATAAGATTAAAAATCCGAATGTTCAAAAGATTGCGATTCATCAACCTTTATCTCAATTATTTGGTTTTATTGCAGTTACAAACGCAGAAAAAGTAATTCTCGATAGAGTTGATAAGATTGATAAAGAAAATTTATTACGTTTATCAATAGATGAACAAACAAAATATCGTGCGGCAAACGAACTGAGAAGTTTAATCGGTAAAATACCAAGTTTATCAATATTCATTGATGAGGTACATCATGCCGTAAGTGATGAAATCAAATTAAGAAGTGTAGTAAATAATTGGACACAAAACGAAACGGTTAATTCAGTTATCGGTTTTTCGGGAACACCATATCTTGAAAAAGCTGAAAAAATAGAAATAACAGATACATTGAAAACCGAAAATAAAGAAATTTCTAACATAGTTTATTACTACCCGTTAATTGACGGTATAGGAAATTTTCTTAAAAAACCGACCGTAAAAATATCTAATAGCAGAAACCGTTTAGAAATAGTGGAAAATGGGGTAAGAGAATTTTTAGATAAATATAATAATAAAAAATATGCTGATAATACAATTGCAAAATTAGGTATTTATTGTGGAACAATTGAAAATTTGGAAGAAATTATTTATCCTAAAATCTGTGAAATATTAAAAGATTATAAACTTAATCCTGATGAAGTCGTATTGAAATTTCATAAAGGAAATAAAGAATATCCTGAACCGCAAAATGCACAATTAGAGTTTGATACACTTGACAAATCCATATCCAAAAAGAAAATCGTTTTATTGGTACAAATAGGTAAAGAGGGGTGGGATTGTAAGAGTTTAACAGGTGTTATTTTATCGCAAGAAGGTGATTGTCCTGTAAATATGGTATTACAAACATCATGCAGATGTTTAAGACAAGTTGATAAAAATAAAACAGAATCTGCTTTAATTTATTTAAATGAAGGCAATGCCGATAAGTTAAATCTACAATTACAAAGACAACATCATATTGGTATAAAAGAGTTTGAACAGGGAGCTCAAAATGATAAAGTTCTAATAAACAGATACAATAGAATGGATAAGAAAAATCTACCTCCGATTGAATATTATCAACTAAAAGTAGAATATGAAACATTAGTTGTTGAAAAAGCTAATATACTAGAGTCAATAAAAAATTCCATTTTAGGGCAAAAATACGTTGGAGTAATAAGAACTTGGGATATTATAACAGGTGAATATATAGATATTGATACGTCTAAGGAAATGGGTAATAAAATCGCTAATTTTAATTTGTGGTTGCATAAAATTTCAAAAGGTAGTTTTAACAATATAACTTTTAAGGATTTAAGTAAATATGAAAGTGAATTAAAAAGTATTTTTGATGAAATTACTTATACTAAAGATGAAATTAGATATTTTAGTTCACAATACAATATTGCTCAAGTAGAAGTAAATATAAGGAAAGCTTTTTCTGATAAAAGAAATTTTAATACAAAAGAAGAAACTATAAAAGATAACGCAAATCTTTTGGTTGTTGAAAAATTAACTTCTCCGATAGAAACTTCAAAACCTGATGATTTTATTCCTGCACAGGATAAAGTTGAATCAATAATAAAAGAAGATGATGGTAAACTTATACTGTCAAAAGAAATGAAAAATACGATAAAAACACTGAGAGATAATGGTTTTGAACAACAAGCACTTGAAATAGAAAATAAGTTTAAAACAAATCCGGAAAAGGACAAAACATATCACTATATACCATATAAAACAGATAGTTCTTTTGAAAGGTTGTTTTTTAATAATATATTATCTTTAAATGTATTTAAAAAAGAAAATTTAGAAGTTTATTACAATGGAGATGAAGTTTTAACAGAATTTAAAATTAAGACATACAAAGGTTCAAAAAACAATTGGAAGTATACGGGTATTTATACTCCTGACTTTTTGATTATTAAAAGAAAAAATAATGAAATTCATAAAATAATGATAGTTGAAACTAAAGGTGAGGGATTTGCAAATAGTTTTGCAGATAAAAAAGAATTTATGGAAAATGAATTTATCCCTCAAAATAATAGCGAATTTGGATATAATCGTTTTGATTTCTTGTATTTACAAGATAATATGAGTGATAATGATTTAATTGCATTAACAATTAGCAAAATAAATAAATTTTTTAAGGAGTGTGAATAATGGCAATAAGATATGTACCTTATTATCCTGAACCTATAAACGGTCAAGCATTGCTTGATAATTTTCCAAGAACATTAAAATATAAGGGTAATTTAGATGTAAAAGAAAAAATCAAAAGAGGTATGCCTTTATATGAGGTTGAAACAACAGAAGTTGTTGGAAATAATCCCGATAATATGATAATCAGAGGTGAATGTTTGTCTGCATGTGCTTACCTTAAAGATAATGATATAAAGGTTGACTTGGTTTATATTGATCCTCCGTTTGCAAGCGGAGCAGATTATGCAAAAAAAATTTATATAAGGCATAATCCGCAAAAAGCAGAGGAAGTCGAAAAAGTAGAACAGGAACTTGATATAGAAGATCTCAAAGCATTTGAAGAAAAAATGTATGGAGATGTTTGGAACAAAGAGGATTACTTAAATTGGATGTATGAAAACTTAATGGCAATAAAGAGTATTATGTCAGAAACGGCATCTATATACGTTCAATTAGACTACAACATAGGACATTATGTAAAAATTCTTATGGATGAAATTTTTGGAGAAAATAATTTCAAAAATGAAATTATTTGGCATTATATTAAAGGTGCGAGTACGAATAGTGCTTTTGGCAGAAAACATCAAACGATTTATTTTTATAGCAAAACAGATGATGCATATTTTGATTTAGATTCTGTGCGTACAGAATATAGCCCTGAAACAATTGCTCGTGCTCATAGAGGCGAGGCAAGGTATCAATCGGTGGATGCAGATACACTTGAAGAAAAGGGTAAAAATCCGGGTGATGTATGGTCAGATATCTTTGCGGTACAAGGAAATTCTATTCAAAATACGGACTATGCAACGCAAAAACCCGAAGCACTACTTGAAAGAATCATAAAAGCAAGTTCAAATGAAAATATGATTGTCGCTGATTTTTTTGGCGGTAGTGGTGTAACGGCGGCAGTTGCAAATAAATTAGGTAGAAAATTTATACATTGTGATATAGGTATAAATAGTATTCAAACTGCGAGAGATCGATTAATTGCAGATAATGCAGAATTTTCCGTTAAAGAAATAAAAGACGGTGTATCTTTATATCGTAATCCTGTGCAAACAAAGGATAAGATGAAATCTATTATTCATGGATTAAGAAATGAAGATTCACTTGATGAATATTGGGAAGGTGCTATTCAAGATTCAAAAGAGGGTATGATTCCTATATACACTCCAAATTTGATGGATAGTACAACAAAATTGCTTGATTTACCAATGATGAATGAGATTATACATAAAGCAATCCCTGATTTACCTGATGGTGTTAAAAAAGTTATTGTTTACTATATTGATATAACTGATATTGATGAAATTAAGAAGTTTATTGAAGATGATGATTCAACAAATATTGAAATTGAGCTTCGAGATTTAAAAGAACTTCTTGATGATGTAGTTGTTGAAGATGTGATTGATTACAAATTAGAAGAAATAAAAGAAACATTATTCCAAGAATATCAAGTAACAGTCAATAAGTTTATAAGTGATAGAGTTATACAAAGAATTGATGAATATAATGCAAAGAAATATGAACAATCACTAAAAAGTGCTGATAAAAAATATATGCCTATTATAATAAGTGAAAACGGATTAGAAACTATAGAATATATTTCACTTGATTGTACCAATACCGACGGTGAATGGCATAGCGATAGCGAAATAAAAATTGACGGTAAAACTTCTTATGTAATAGTTAATGGAGAAAAGAAAAAAGAATTTTGGAATGGTAAAATCAAATCTGACAAAAAACCGTTAAGAATCAAGGTAAGAAATATTTGCGGTGATGAAAGCATTATTAAAATATAAAATTTTATAAGATGTTCTTTCCGTTTTTGTACATAGCAGAACGTGCTTTTGAGATTTCTTCAACTTTTTCTTTATAATCTGTTTTTAACAATTCACCTATTGAAGAATACATTTTTAAAACAGCATCTTGAATATTCTCGTGATTAAAATTTATCATATCTTCTGCCATTACGGAATTGGTTATTGCAAGACGTGTCATATCCCTAAAACCGCTGGAAGCCAATCTCATTGCTAATACATTATCTCTTGAGGCATTAAATATAGCTTGTGAAACTACCATTGGCATGTGTGAAATTAATGCAACCGCCTCATCATGTTCTTCCGCTGTTGCGTATATAATCTCTGCATTCATATCCGTTATGATTTTTTGTAAGCTTTCAGGACATTCCTCTTTACATATTACCCATTTTGCACCTTCAAAGAGTTCTTTAAAAGAATTTTCAAAGCCGGT
The DNA here is from genome assembly GCA_902776035.1 of uncultured bacterium. GTDB lineage: Bacteria > Cyanobacteriota > Vampirovibrionia > Gastranaerophilales > Gastranaerophilaceae > UBA6984. The sequence continues at coordinate 51,836 of CACYOO010000006.1, read as the reverse complement.
TTTTTCTGTTCCTGCCATTGGATGTGTGGGTATAAAATTATATTTGTATTGTTTTTTACATACAAAAGATTTTAGCGAAGAAACATCTGCTACTATTGTTTTTTCAGAAACTATATCTTCGATTTTATCTAATATTTCCAAAACTTTATTCATAGGTGAAGCTACAAATACGATATTACATTCTTTTAAAATATTATAATCATTAGTAATATCAGGATATAAGCCGTTTTGAGAGTCAGATATTCCAACAACATCATAATTTTTACTTTTTAATGATTTATAAATTGAACCGCCAATAAGTCCTAAGCCAACTATACCTATTTTCATATTAAATCCTTATGATGAAATTGTTTTTCACCTGTTACATATTCTTTTACAGTTTGTCCGTTTCCTTCAAGTTCGTATTTGTATATGGTTAATCCATCTATACCTACAGGGCCTCTGGCATGAGTTTTATTTGTTGATATGCCGACTTCTGCTCCAAATCCATATCTAAATCCGTCAGCAAATCTGGTTGATACGTTATGATATACTCCTGCTGAATCAACTTGTTTTTTAAAAAGTTCTGCATTGTTATTGTCATCTGTAATTATACAGTCTGTATGTCCTGAACCGTAGGTGTTTATATGATTTATTGCCTCATTCATATCTTCAACATATTTGTATGCAAGTGTTTTATCTCCATGTTCATAGTCCCATTGTTCAGGTTTATGGTCTAATGTTATTCCGTTTATTTCAAGTGCTTTTAGTAATTTATCAGAATTTTCAAAATCTTTGTGGATAAGCAGTGTTTCTACAGAGTTACATGCTGACGGGTATTGAGTTTTCGAATCTGTAATTATTTTAACTGACATATCAAAATCAGCAGTTTTATCTAAAAATATATGACATATTCCTGCCTCATGTCCTAATACCGGAATTTGAGTATTCTCTTTTATGAACTTAACAAGTTTGTTTCCGCCTCGTGGGATAATCAAATCAATATATTTTGAACACTTTAGCATTTCATTAACATCATCATGAGTGAATATTTGCACAATTGCATCATCTGGATATTCGTTAAATTGTTTCAATGCAGTTTTTATAACATTAAATATTTCCTTGTTAGTGTTCAAAGATTCTTTACCGCCTTTTAATATAACCGCATTACCCGATTTTACGGCAAGTGAAATTATTTGTGCTATTACATCAGGTCTTGCTTCAAAGATTATACCCAAAACTCCTATAGGGCAAGTTATTTTTTTTAATACTAATCCCTCATCAAGTTCACGTTTTAACAATACTTTGCCGATAATATCTTCAAGTTCTGCAACGTCTTTAATACCTGAAATCATATCACGCATTTTGTTTTCATCAAGTTTAAGACGATTATAAACGGATTGAGAAACTTTATCCTTGTTTTCGTTTAAATCTTTTTCGTTTGCCTTAAAAATTATTTCTGAATTTTTTTGCAATGCTTCTGCAATAGTATACAAAATATTTTTCTTTATATCGGATGATAAACTTGCAGTTTTTATGGATGCAGATTTAACTCTTTTTGCAATTTCTTCAAATCTCATTTAATCAATTCCTTAAAGTATTGTTATATTATCCCTTGTTATAACAGCATCATAATTTTTGTAGCCAAGAATTTGTAAAATATCATCAGAATGTCTGCCCATAATCTTTTTACAATCATCAGAGCTGTAATTTGATATGCCTCTTGCAAATTCTTTATCTTCTTCATCTAAAATTGATACAACATCACCCTTTTTAAATTCGTGTATAATTGTTGTTATACCAATAGGTAAAAGACTTGATGTTTCTTCTGCTAATGCTTTTTTAGCTCCGTTATTAATTTTTATTTTACCAATTATATTTGTTGCATAACAAATCCAACATTTCTTACCGGTTAATTTATCATCGGCAGGTAAAAATATTGTACCCAGCTCCTTACCTGTAAAGACCTCTTTTATTACATTTGGTAATTTGCCATTTGCAATAATCATTCGTCCACCAAAACGTGTAACAACTTTTGCGGCTTCCAATTTTGTTTTCATTCCGCCTCTGCCCCCTGCTGATACTCCGTTTGCAAGGTTCATTATTTCCTCTGTTACATCATTTACAACAGGTATAATTTTTGCATTTGTATTATCTTTTGGGTTGCAGTCATATAATCCGTTTACATCCGATAAAATAAGTAATAAGTCCGCATCCATTTCACTTGCAACAAGTGCGGATAATTTGTCATTGTCTGCAAATGATACTAAAGCATCCGTGTATAATGTTTCAAGTTCAAATGTTGAAACAGTATCATTTTGATTAATAATTGGCACTACTCCTAATTCTAAAAGACGATTTAATGTATTCCTTAAATTTAAATATCTCTTTCTGTTTGCAAAATCATCTTCTGTCAGTAATACTTGTGCAATTGTAATTCCATAAGAATCAAATCCGTTTTCATATATAGACATCAATTTTGATTGTCCAATAGCGGCACATGCTTGTTTCAAAACTATATCATCAGATTTTTCAACATTAATTTTTTTTCTTCCAAAACCTACTGCACCTGATGTTATTATAAGAACTTCTTTACCGGATTTAACAAGGGTTGAAATATCTTCTATATAAGAATATAAACGAGGAAGTGATGCTTCGCCAGATTCGTTTCTTAAAACATTTGTACCGAGTTTTATAACTATTCTTTTTGCTTTTGAAAAATCTCTTATGTCCATAGTAAATTATATATTAAATTTGGTTATTTCTTCAAAATATTTATTTAATGCTTTATATCCGTTATTCATTTCTGACAATTTGGTATAAGTGCTTGCTGTAATGTTTTTGAGCTCTTTTGCTCTAATAAGCATTATCATATCTGCATCTTTTTTTAGATTTAAGTCATTACCGTTAGAACTGTTTTTTAAAAATTCAATTTCTTTAGTCATTCTATTTGCAGATGTCATTTCTAATGACTGCATATTATAGTGTTGCAAAAGTGCATATTCAGTATTAGATACAGCAGCTTTTACAGCATGAAATTTATACATTCTTTTTATAACTACGTAATTGTCAGCTATTCGCTTATGTGAATAAGGAACATTATTTTTTGCAAGTACAACGGCTCGTAAAAGTGCCGCTCCGGTATCTTCATCAAAATTTATCACTTTATTTTCATTCATTATATCGTCCAACATAATATCTTTCCTTTGTTATATAATAGCTCACTAAACATAATTTGTCATTTGATTATTTATTATTGTAAAGAAAAGATTTTATAATAATTATCAGTTTTAAGATTTATTAATAATTTTCTTTTTAAATGTTAATGGATTACTATATTTATATAGTTAGTAATTTTAAAAAGGAGATTTTTATGAATATTAAAAACGGAACATTTTTGATTATATTATCAGCATTGTTAATTATGCCTGCGTTTGCTGACGGAAGTGCTTTTACACCGCTTAATTTTGATGATACGGCATATTCTGTTCCATCAACACAAAAAGCTACATCAACACCTGCTACATCTGCAAAACCCGCTGTTTCAGTATCAAATTCTTCTGTAAACAATTCTTCTACTGTTAATACTTCAACTGCTGCAACCAGAACTGTTGGTAATAGTGATTTACAATCTGCTATATCAAAGATAGATGCAGCTTTAGAAGATATTAATGCTGACCAAAATGTTGTTAAATCTAAATATGCTGATGTTGATAATCAATATAAATTTATAAAAAATGAACGTTCCAGCTTAAAATCTCAAATTCGTCAAAATAATAAACGTATAAGAGATTTAAACAATGCAAAAAAACGTCTTGGAAAAAGTGTTTTATAATTTATTAAACAAAAGTAAATAATACATATAAAAGCGGTTTCAGATTGAATATCTGAAACCGCTTTTATTATAATTTGTTTAAAGATTATGCAGCTTTTGATGAGCTGTTTATTTCATTTATAAGGTAATCAGCAACCCAAGTGAATTCATGGTTTTTACTTGCAGCTTCTTTTAAAAATCCAACTGAATCACTGCCTATTCTAATTAAAGACATTGCAACGACACCTCTTTTTAAACCTTTTGAACATTGTAATTGTTCAATCAAAACAGGAACGGCACTTGTTCCTAATTTTACAATTTCATTTTCCAATTCATTTTTATTAGAATTATCCGCATTGTCCAACTGTTTTAAAATGTCATCTATTTGCATTGTTTTCTCCAATATTTTTTCTTACATTATTATTATATCCATTTTTTTTTTAATTTAAGAAATCCTTACATAATCTTTATATCTTTATAAAAATTATAAAGAAACTTCATTCTTGATTTTTAATTTGAAACTGTGATAAACTCTTGTTATACAATAAATTGAGATTAAAAAATGACAATAAAACTTATCACAACAGATATTGACGGAACTATATTAAAATATGACGGAACATTTAATCAACCAGTTTATGATTGTATTCAAAAACTTGAACATAATGGTGTAAAAGTAATTTTAATAACAGGCAGAATGCATAAATCCGCTAAAAAAATAGCTGATATGTTTAATTTGCAAAACCCTATAGTGTCTTTTCAAGGGGCTTTAATAAAAGATAATTCTAAGGAAGAAAAAACACTTTATGCAAGATATATTCCGATAGATACTACTAAAAATATCTTAAAATGGAGTAAATCTCAAAAAATTGATGTAAATTTGTATATGGATGATGAGCTTTATTCCGAAAATGAAAACGGAAGTATAAAACAGTATACTAAAGCTCAAAAGATACCTTATTTTATTAAAGATTTTGAAAGTTTGAAAATAGAAAATGTAAATAAAGTTTTGCTTATTGATTATGAAGATGCAGAACATGTAACTGAGATTAAAAATCAATTAACAAAAGATTATCCTGAACTTTATATTGTAAAATCAACGGAATATTTTTGCGAAGTATGTCATCCTGAAGCTACAAAGGGTGATGGAGTAAGATTTTTACAGCAATATTACGGTATAACAAAAGAAGAAACCCTTGCAATAGGTGATCATGATAATGATATAGAACTTTTGTTGGCGGCAGGAGTAAAAGTTGCAATGGGAAATGGTTCTGACGATTTAAAAAATGTTGCGGATTTCGTTACTGATACAGTTGATAATGATGGATTTGTAAAAGCCGTTGAAAAATATGTATTGAATGCAGGTGCAAATGTATAGAATTGGCTTAGGTTATGACATACATCGGCTTGAGGAAAACAGAAAGTTAATTCTTGGTGGAATTGATATACCCTTTGAAAAGGGCTTGTACGGACATTCTGATGCTGATGTTTTAATTCATTCAATTATTGATGCTATGCTCGGTGCTTTGGCTCTTGGTGATATTGGTACTCATTTTCCTGATACAGATGAAAAATATAAAGACATATCAAGTATAATATTGTTGAAAGAAGTTGATAAGCTGATACAGGAAAAAAATTATAAAATAAATAATATTGATTGTAATATTATTGCTCAAAAACCAAAATTAAAACCTTATGTAAATTCAATCAGAAAAAGTTTGGCAGATGCGTTAAATATCAATATAGATTTGATTTCAATAAAGGCAAAGACAAATGAAAAAATGGATTCTGTAGGAGAATTAAAATCAATAGAGGCACATTCAGTTGTAATGCTTATAAAGGGAGAATAAAATGAAATTTTTACATGCAATGATAAGGGTAAAAGATTTACAAAGGGCTTTAGATTTTTACGAAAAATTGTTAAACATGACTTTGGTTAAGAAAAAACGTCTGGATGATTGTGAATTATATTATTTAGAAGATGAAGAACATACGGCTCAGATTGAGTTAACTTACAATGATGAAACTCCGCAAAACGGATATGAAAATGGTAATGCATTCGGACATTTTGCGTTTTCTGTTGAGTCATTGGATGATTTTAGCGAAAAACTCAAATCACTTGGATATGAATATTTATATGAGCCATTTACAATTTTTACAGGAACAAAAATTGCATTTGTAAAAGATGCTGACGGTAATGAAATAGAATTGATAGAAAAACACCATGATTAAAAATATAAAAGAGTATATAAAAAAATCTTCAGACACTAAAATTAAAATATATGAAGATAAAAACATTTTAGAACAAATCGGTAAAGCATGTGAAAATATTATACATGCTCTAAAAAGTGGAAATAAAATATTACTAGCCGGTAATGGCGGTTCTGCAAGTGATAGCAATCATATTGCAGGTGAATTTGTATCAGGTCTTTACAAAGCCAGAAAAGCTTTGAATGCTCTTTCTTTGACATCAAATAATTCAATTATAACGGCTATATCAAATGATTATGGGTATGATAAAGTATTTTCAAGACAAATTGAAGCAATAGGAAATAAAGGTGATGTGTTGATTGCTCTTACAACATCCGGTAATTCAAAAAACATTGTTGAGGCACTAAAGACTGCACAAAACTTGTCTGTTTTAACTATATGTATGACAGGTATTAACAATTGTGAAGCAGATAAATATGCCAATATTTTAATAAAAGTTCCATCTGATGATACCCCTATAATACAGGAATCACAAATGACTATCGGACATTTGATATGCAAAATAATTGAAGAAAATATTTAGTTTCTTTAAGATTATGTTAAGAAAAATTAATATTTAAGCTCAAACATGCAATTTTTGATTAAAAAAATACTTTATATAAGTGTAGAGATTAGAGATTAAATAGAGGAGATTTTAAATGAACGGTTTATCAGGTATTGGATCATCAAGTGCAGTTTTCGGAATAGATGATAAAAAGGTTGAAAAACAAAAAGAACAACAACCACAAGTAGCATTTGGCAATTCTATATTTGAAGGATACTTTAATAATTCAAATAACGGAAGTACAACTGCAGCATTCAATGCGTAGTTAATTGTACAAAAAATTTAATAGTTATGTTTAAAAAAAGGTCTGTATTTAAAACAGACCTTTTTTATTATATATTAAATGCTTCTTTTATAGATTTTTCATACGGAGGTCTAAGAATACCTTTTTCCGTTATAATTCCTGCTATTAATTCATTAGGAGTAACGTCAAATCCCGGATTAATTACTTTTGCTTTATCTGAGCAAACAATTTTACCGTTTATATGTGTAACTTCTTCGTGAGAACGTTCTTCAATAGGAATTTCATCACCTGATTTTATATTTATATCAATTGTTGATAAAGGTGCAGCTATGTAGAACGGAACATTATGGTATTTTGCTGAAATTGCAACGGTATATGTTCCTATTTTATTTGCGGAATCTCCGTTTAATGCAATTCTGTCTGCACCTGTACAAACTAAATCAATCATACCTTTTTTCATAAAATATGAGCACATGCCATCTGTAATAAGTGTTACAGGTATTCCATCCATTGCAAGTTCAAATGTTGTAAGCCGTGCTCCTTGTTGACGTGGTCTTGTTTCATCAGCAAATACTTGAACAGTATTATCTTTTGCATAGGCAGAACGAACAACACCTAAGGCGGTTCCGTAACCTACGGTTGCTAAAGCACCTGCATTGCAGTGGGTAAGTATAGTTGCACCTTTTGGTACTACTTCTGCACCATAATCTCCTATTTTTTTATTTATTTCAATATCTTCGTTTTCAAGTTTTACTGCATTAGTTGTTAAATCATTAATAATAGTTTGTATATCTGATTTTGAATTTTTAATAATATCTTTTTGTTGTTCTACTGCCCATTTTAGGTTTACTGCTGTAGGTCGGGAAGAAATTAAATAGTCGGATTTTTCAATTAATTTTTTCTTAAATTCTTCTAAAGATAAGTTCTGTTTTTCAAATTCTAAAGCATATAAAACAACACCGTGAGCGCCGGCTATTCCTATTGCCGGTGCGCCTCTTACAATCATGTCTTTTATTGCAACAAACATATCATCACCTGTTTTTATATCAACATATTTAAATTCGTATGGGATAATTGTTTGGTCAATCATTCTTGAAGAATCACCATTCCATTTGATAGTTCTTATTTTAGATTCAAATGCCATTTTTCATTTACCTTTCTTTTTTATTTTATTTTATTTCAAAATTAACACTTTCATTTTCTTCTTTTTTAAAGCCCGTTAAAATTTCATATACGTAGGATGTAGCAAGACCTGCAAATGCATTCATCAATGCACTTATTAATGCAGCGAAAAAAACAAGCATTAACAAAACCAATATTCCACCAAAACTATTAAAGAAATATTTTAGGAAAAAGTGTGATTGTAAAATAGGAAGCGGAATTATACCTAAAAGTAAATCAATAGGTATATATACAACAGAAGCCGCAACAAAAGAGACAAAGCCCACGATAGAACCCAATATAGCTCCTTCTCGTAAATCAAATATACCTATCAAGTTTTCACGTTTCATATAAACAAGGACGAATGCTGCAACACATAAAAACAATATTGTTAGTGTAAAAATATTTACATAGGGTATTAATGACAAAGCACCTAATGCTCCGCCTGCTATTGCACTAAGAATTGCTATCTGTTTTAAAATAATTTCATTCATTTTCTTACCTCTAATTTATATTGCTGTCATATTGACCGTACAATTTCTTGTATGGCAAATTGCTATTGCCATTGAATCTATTGTGTCATCAAGAGAAGGCAAATCATCCTTTTTTAAGGTTAGTTTTACCATTCTTTCTACATCTTTTTTATCAGCTCTGCCAAAACCTGTCAATACCTGTTTAACTTCTATAGGAGTATATTCAAATGTTTTTATATGATATTTTTCAAGAGCCGTTAAAATTACACCTCTTGCTTCTGCAACAGGTATAATTGTTGTTCTGTTTCTAAAGAAAAACAATTTTTCAACTGAAGCTATATCCGGTTTATAAATTTCAATGATTTTAGATAAATCATTAAAGATTTCATATAATCTTGCAGCGTTAGAAAGAGTTTTTTGTGTTTGAATTGAACCGGATGTAATAAGTTCAAAATTTTCTCCGTCAAAATCAAGAACACTATAACCTACTATTGCCATTCCAGGATCTATGCCTAATATTTTCATAATCTTATTATAACAGTGTTATTTATAAAAGCAAAGAATTAACATAAACTTTATTTTTGCACATTGATTAATAATACCGTACCAGCGTATAAAAATTATACTTTAAGCGGATTATTTTACAAAATATAGGGATTAAAATTTTATTGTGAGGGATAGAATTTATGAAAAATACTGATTATAAAAATACAAAAAGTCATATTGAAATGAAGAATATAAATAAAGGTATTGTAAATTGGCTAGAAGATATAGTAGAAGAAAACAATTGCAGAATAGATAAAAAAGAATGGAAAAGCAAATATAACAGTTATGTTGTTTATGATTATGAACCGTTTTGTTCTGATGGTTTTGAAATAAATATGCAAATAAGTTCTTATATCCCTGCATACTTAGATTTCATAAAATATTTATATGATGAAAAAATGAATACCTTAGAATTCTTGCAAAACTGTATGGAAAAAACATCATTTAGTAAAAAGAATTAATTATTCCTTGCCATATATTCTCGCATAATTCCAATAAGCTTTATAAACTTTTTTTAAATAATTTTGTGTTTCCGGAAATGGAACTTGTTCCAAAAATTCATCTTTATCATAATATCCATGTTTGTTTATCCATAAATTAACCATTCCATATCCGCCATTGTAGGATAGAATAGACAAAAATTCATCCCCATCATTCATTTTCTTTAATTTAGAAAAATACATACTTCCGATTTGTATGTTATTTTTAGGTACATACAAGTAATCAGGAGTATTCAGTACAATTCCGTAAGATTTTTTAATTTCATTGGCTGTCTGCGGCATTAACTGCATAAGACCTCTTGCCCCAACAGAGCTTTTGGCTTTTGCATCAAAATGGCTTTCTTCTTTTATGATAGATAATAATATTAAAGGATTATTATCTAAAGAGTAAAATTGTACTAAATCATAGTAATGTATCGGATATACAAGACGCCATCTGAAATCAGTTTTAGGCGGTTTTTTTGCAAGCTTTTCCATTGCATCACGAGCAAGAACTACGGATTTATTATAGTTTCCTTTTTCGTATTCAAGCCAGCTTTGTACAAATTTATCATTTTTACATAATTCGTTAACTAATCCGTAATCTTTTAGTAATGCTAATTTTATTACCATATCACCATTTTTTGAATGTTCATAAGGAAATACTACCGGCTTATTCAACAAATCTGTAGCAATTACAGAATTTTGAATTCTGTACATATTTACATAAGCCCTATATGCATAATAAGAGTCAGGGTAATCATTTAACACTTTTTTATAGTATTCTCTTGATGCTTCATAATTTTTTAAATCTTCTTCAACTTTTCCCATCCAAAATAAAACAAACGGTGTGGAATTTACATTATGAAATTTTGATAAATGTTCTTTCCCTAATTTCATTGCTGTTTGGTATCTTTTATATTTTATATTGGAAAATATTATATTTGATAATGCATCAGCCGCAAATTGTCCGTTAGGAAAATTATTATACAATTGATAATAACATGTATCTTTTAAGTCAGCTTGAGTATTCATGCAAGTTAAATATTTTAAGTAATCTTCTCCCGTTCTACCCATTGAAATACTGCTTAAATAAGCTAAAGCCGAACTTTTGTTTCCTGATGATACATTTAAATATAAATCAATGGCTTTATAAACATCTTTTTTATCAACATAAGATGAATATTTAGCAATACCGTTTTCAGTTATTTCTTTCATTTTCTTATAATTTTTTAGTTCATAATAATTTTTTGCAATATCAGTCCAGCTGAAAGCCATATTTGTACGGTCAAAATATTTAGCTGCAAGTTTTGATTCTCCAAGTTGATAGTACGAACGTGCTATAATAAGATTATCGTCTGCAGATAATTTATTTTGTCCTAAATCTATAATCTTGTTAATTGAATAAACGGCAAATCTTCCGGCAGGTGCATCTTTTAAATAATCCTTAAAATAATCTTCAGCTTTTTGCATTTCTATTGCAAGTTTTGTAGGATTTGTAATGCCTTCAAGCTGAGTAATTTGAATTAAGCCGAGATAGTATTTTGATGCAATTGCATACTCACTTTTAGGATATTTTTTTATTATATTTTGAAACTGTTTTTTTGCTTTTTTAGGTGATGTTCTATATACATTTTGTGCCAGCAAATATTTTATTCTTATTGATATAGTGAAATCAGGATATTTTCTTATAAGTTGTTTATAATGTTTTTGCACAAGCTTATCAGATTGCATTGCATCTGCACATTTTGCCTGTCTATATATAGCTGCCGGTTTTAAAACTGAACGATTGGGAATATTTGCAAATGCTTTATATGCTTTATGAAAATCATCAGCTTTATAGTACTCTAATGCCTCAGCGTATAATTTTATTCCATCTGATTCTGATTTGCTAGTACTCCATACGTTTACAAAAATTAATATTATTATAGAGATAATTATTACTGTTATTAGTATTATTTTTTGTTTTAAACTCATATTTCACACCATTTAACAAGTTTTATTCTACCAAAAAATACTTATTTTTAAAAATAAACGGCTATTTTAACTTAACATTTAAAAATATATAATGTTTAATGTGAATAAATATGTAACCATACCTTTAAAAAAGAATAAACTAAAAAAAGATAACAAAAATCCTGTTATCAAAAGTTATATTTTATCGTCAGAAATAAAGACATTAAAAAAATAATTTTCTAATGTCTTTACTAAATAAGGTATTAAATTTTTAAAACATTATTTTATAGCTTTTTTAGCACGTTTCATTGTTTTATCTTTACCTATAACCATTAAAATTTGAACCATATCCGCACCGCATGTTCTTCCTGTAACTGCAGCTCTGATTGCCCACATAGTTACTTTAGCTTTAACACCTTTTTCTTTGTACATAGTGCGGAAATCTTCAAGTTTTTGGTGAAGATTTTCTTCTGTCCATTCCCAATCTTCTGCCATATCAACAAATGTTTTTAATACATCTTGAGCAGTGTCGGTATCAAGAACTTTTGTTTGAGCTTCTTCATCAATTTCTACATCTTCGCCAAAGAAATAAGGTACAGCATCTGTTATATCTGATAAAATAGTTAATGGTTCACGAGTAGCATTTATCATTCTTGTATATTGCTCATCATTCAATTCTGATAAATCATATTTTGTTAAGAATGGCTTTAATCTTTCTTTTAAATCTTCTGTACTAAGTTTTTTAATATATTGGCTGTTCATCCAATTCAATTTGTCATATTCAAATATTGAATTGGAAGCTGAAAGTTCGTGAATATTGAAATCTTTAGCTATTTCATCCACTGTTCTGATTTCAACACCATCAGCAGGAGCCCAGCCAAGTAATGCAACAAAGTTAAGCAATGCATCTGTTAAATAACCTTTTTCAACAAATTCCGAAACGGCTGTTGCACCATGACGTTTTGATAATTTACTTCTATCAGGTGCTAAAATCATACCTAAATGTCCAAATTCAGGAACTTCCGCACCTAATGCTTTATATATTAATATTTGTTTAAATGTGTTTGAAATATGGTCTTCGCCTCTGATAATATGAGATATTTTCATTAACATATCATCAATAACTACAGCAAAATTATATGTAGGTGAACCATTTGATTTCATAATTACAAAATCACCTATTAAGCTTGTATCTTGGTGTAAATCACCTTTTACCATATCTGTAAAATGAATTACAGGGTTATCATAAAAAGCTTCTTGGGCTTTTTTTATTGAAAATCTGATTGCAGGTTTTCTGCCTTCTTTTCTAAATTGTTCTTTTTGTTCATCGGTTAAATTTTCACATCTTTTTGAGTATACGTACGGTTTTTTATTTTTTGTTGCTTCCTCTTTTTCAGCTTCTAATTCTTCCGGAGTACAGAAACATTCGTAAGCAAAACCGTCATCTAACAATTTTTGTACGTATTTAGGATATATATCAAATCTTTCAGATTGAGTATAAGGTCCATATTCACCGCCAACATCAGGACCTTCATCCCAATTTAAGCCAAGTGCCTTTAAGCTGTCAAAAATATTATCAATATATGCTTGACTTGTTCTTTCGGCATCAGTATCTTCAATTCTTAAAATAAATTTTCCGCCTGTTTTTTTAGCATATAAAAAATTAAATAAGGCGGTTCTCGCCGTACCTACGTGCAAATTTCCGCTGGGTGATGGTGCTATTCTTACTCTTACATCTGACATATTTTACCTCTTTTCATTATTATGATTTTTTTGAATTTTTTTCGTGTTGACTAATTCTTTGCATTAATTCTCTGTAGTTTTTAAAAAATTTTATAGCCATACCTTTTGAAGAATGCGGAACAGAATAAGAATACTGTTCTCCTGTTGAATTATCTAGCATTTCAATATTCAACGGCTTTTTATTGTTCAATACATCTGCATACATCAGTATTGGTTTTAAGTTGTATTGAAAACTCATATTGGTTACTTCTGTAGAGAATACAACATCATTACAAAATAAGTCGTTTGATATGACAAATAAAAAACCTTTTAAATGTATAAATCTTAATTTGTTTGGATCTCCATAAGCTGATGTTCTGGGAAAAGCACAAAAATAACACATATTTGCTGTTAAAATCGAGAATACAACAAATATTACAATTAATGCTGTAAGTATCGTTATTATTATTATGCTTAACATTATATAATAATTATATATTGTAAATTTAAAAAGTGAAGTATTGCTGAAATTTTAGTATATAATTATTGGTATGAATTTTATAAAAGATAAAAAATATTTGTTTCTATTTCTTTTATTTGGAATATGTATATTTGCATATCCAATGTTCTCCAGCGGATTTCAAAAAATACCCGGAGATTTTGGTGATACAAGATTTGTATGCTACAATTTAGAACACTATTTTTTGTTTTTAAATCGTGTAGAACCGCATACTTTCTTTTGGGATATGGGTATTTTTTATCCTATGGCAAATAATGCTGCTTTTTCTGATATGCATATCGGATTGGCATTAATTTATATACCTGTACGTTTTTTTATACATAATCAGTTTACCGTTTTTCAAATAACATTTTTATTTGCGTGTATATTAAATTTTCTATCTTTTTATCTCTTACTTAATAAATGCTTTAAGTATAATGATTTATCAAGTTCTATTGGGGGCTTTATATTTGCTTTTTCTGTAACTCGATATGCTCAGGCAGTTCATTTACAGCTTATGGGGCAGTTTCCGATGATATTCGGATTATATTTTTTATGTAAAATGTTTATTTCGGAAAAAATGAAAGATAAGTATATAAATGCTGTATTATCTGCAATATTATTTGCTTTGCAGTTCTGGACAGCATTTTATTTTTCATATTTTCTTGTCCTTATTTGCTTGATAGTTTTTGGAGTTGTTTTATTTAGTAAAAATTACAGGTCGGAATTGCTTAATGCTATAAAAATTAATAAACATCCTATTATAATTTTATTGTTTTTTACGTTGATTTTATCAGTACCGTTACTTATTAAATATTATATTTATATCCCAAGAGTTAATCCTAATTTTAATCTTATGGTATCACTTTGTTTTAAAGCATTTTGGTATAGTTGGTTTAATAGTGTTAGCTATATTGATAATATTATACTTCCGTTTACTAAAAATACTGATGCGGAAATGTCATTAAGCTGCGGTTTTGTAACTATGATAATTGGTTTGTTGGGTATTTATTCATTAAAAAAATATCGAAAATTGATTTTTATCGTTATTTCAATTATTGTTATTGTTTTTACTATAAAACCTATATTTATTTTATGTTATAAACTAATTCCGGCATTTGGTTCAATACGGTCTAATGCCAGAATTGTTTTAATATTACTTCCTATTATTGCAATAGGGCTTGCAGAATTTATAAAAAAATACTCGAATAAAAAAATTATTCTATTTTTTATTATTTTACTGATTTGTGTAGAGCAAATACCAAATATCAGTCATTCAAAATTTACAAAATCTCAAAATAATCAACGTGTAGAGCAGTATAAGTTAAAACCGCAGTGTAAAATATTACTTTTGGATTACACTGAAAAAACAAATGGGCAATATGACATAGATTATGAAACTGATGCTATGTGGGTTGCTTTAAAATATAAAATAAAAACATTTAACGGATATTCCGGCTATATTCCGCAAAGACCGTTTATTCCGGCTGAGGGTATATGCTATGTTAAAGCAAAGTAAGTAAATATAATTAAACCGTAAAATCGATATTATTTTTTTGCAGGTATTATTGCAAGTATTGCAGGTATGATTAATAAATTAAGCAATATCATAACCATAGGATAAATAAAATATTCTAATATCATTATAGGTATAGTTAATAATATTGATAATGTTATAGATACAGGTAAGTTTTTACAAATACTAAGGATACGTCTTTTGTAATTAAATATTATCGATAATTCAAGAAGTATTAGTAATAATCCTAATATTATTACAATTATTTTGCTGTATATGTTTGGGTTTATAGAAGTAAGTACGTATACTGATATCAAATTTACGATTATAAATGTGAGTCTTAAAATAACATAATTAATTAAAAACGGTAATCTTAAAATTTCACCTTTATAAGTAAAAATATCTTTAATTGCTTTCAACATTCTTATTATCCTCTTGTTTTTTAGTTTTATATGTAGATAATTATATTATGAATGATAAAAAAATAAAAATAACAAAAATGAATGGATGTGGCAATGATTTTGTATTTCTTGATATGGAGGAATTTCAAAAAGCTAACTTGCCAATAGATGTTTTTGTAAAAAAAGTATGTAACAGGCATACCGGAATAGGTGCTGACGGAGTTATAATCCCTGATATTGAAAATACGGATGATGCCGACATAAAGTGGCATTATTATAATTCTGACGGAACAAAAGCACAAATGTGCGGAAACGGAATGAGATGTTTTGCCAAATATGTAACCGATAATGGCTTGGTAAGTAAAAAAACATTTACGGTAAAAACGGATGCAGGTATAATCACCCCGACAATGAATGATGACGGTACTGTTACTGTTAATATGGGGAAGCCTGTTTTAGAGCCAAAAAAAATACCTTTTAATGCATTAAACAATTTAAATCAAAAAATTTTAGTAAAAAATCGTGAATTTGTAGTTAATGCAGTGTCAATGGGCAATCCTCACTGTATAATTTATACAGAAGAAGATGATTTAATGACGTTAGCAAAAACATACGGAAAAAGTATTGAGTATAGTTCAATGTTTCCTGAAAAAACAAATGTTGAATTTGTAAAGGTGAAATCACGTCAAGAGGTTGATGTAGGAGTATGGGAGCGAGGATGCGGAATAACATTGGCTTGCGGAACGGGAGCATGTGCTGTTAGCGTTGCATCAATATTAAATAACTTAACAGATAGTAACGTAAAAGTTAATTTGCCGGGAGGTACTCTAAACGTGAAATGGCAAGGTAATATTGATGATACGGAATATAATGTTTTTATGACAGGTACTTGTGAATACAGTTTTTTTGCAGAATACCTATTGTAAATTTATTTTTATGTTAAAATAAAAGCATAATAATAATGATTAAAGGAGAAAAAATGAAAAAGTACGAATTATTTACAGTGTTCAAACCAAATTTAGATACTGAAGAAGTAGATAAAATCTTGAACAAATTTGACGAAGACCTTGCCGGCTTAGGCGGAAAAGTTGAAACAAGAGATAAAATCGGCCGTAAAAAATTGGCTTATGATATAAAGAAATTCAGAGATGGTTTTATTGTATCAACTATAGTATCTATGCCACCTGAAAAAGTTGCAGATTATAAGAGATTATACGTTTTGAATGATAATGTATTAAGAATAATGCTTATGGATGTAACAGAAAAGGAAGCTTCAAAGGCATAGTATGGCAATAAAGAGTATTTCTAAAGCAACTGTTTCAGGTACAGTTTTCAGAAGTCCGCAAACAGGATATTCTACAAAAGGAATATCTGTTTCAAATTTTGTATTGAATGTAACAGGAAAAGAAGAACTTTTGATAAGAGTTTTGGTTAGAAAAACTGCTCTGGCTGAAGTTGTTGAAAAAATAGAAAAGGGCTCTAAAGTTGTTGTAGAAGGTATTTTACAAACGGCTAACGTTAAAGATGAAAACGGGCATGAACGAAAAATATTTGAAATTGATGCGAGTGATATAGAGCTTATGTCCGGCTCTTTTGTGTCAGGAGATAATAATGAAGAAATTGTGAAATTCTCTGATACCGAAATGACGGATACCCTTATTGGTGATGAAGAAATACCATTTTAAAAGTGTAAAGTAAGAAAGGATAAATAAACAATGGCAAGACAAGAAAACGATAAAAGAAAACATAAAACATGCAGTTTTTGTGCTGATCATGTAACAGAAATTGATTACAAAGACGGTACAAAACTTAGAAGATATTTAACAGAGGCAGGAAAAATTATTCCAAGACGAGTTACAGGAAACTGTGCAGAACACCAAAGAATGATAGCTAAGGCAATCAAAAGAGCAAGAGAAGCCGCTGTTATCGGATATGTTTTTGACTAATTCGAGAAAATACTATGGAAAAAATCACTATACGTTCTGATAGAGATACTGACTATACTTTTTTATACAAAGGAGAGGAAACTGTATTAAAAGCAGGTCAGATAATAGGTATTTCAAACGGATTAGAAGATGTTGTTTTACCGACAACATTGATGAAAATAAGCAATAACCTTATAGTAATTAAGGAAAGTACATAATTAAAGCAGGTAAGTATGAATAAACAAAGAGTTGCAGTAATCGGATGCGGACTTTGGGGAAGAAACATTGTTCGTAATTTCTATAATTTAGAAGTTTTAGATACTGTTTGTGATTTGGATGAAGAAAATTTAAAAAAAGTTGTATCTCAATATGAGAATGTTAAAACAACAAATGATTTTAATTCTATAATAAGTAATCCAAATATCACTGCGGTTGCAGTTGTAACTCCAAGTCATACTCACTTTAAGTTTGTAAAAATGGCACTTGAAGCAGGAAAAAATGTTTATGTTGAAAAGCCGATATCGACATCTGCAAAAGAGGCACAAACATTAAAAGAAATTGCTGAAGCGAAGGGACTTATTTTAATGGTAGGTCATTTATTACTATATCATCCTGCTGTTAACAGATTAAAAATGCTTATTGATGATGGTGAATTAGGGGATATAGTTTACGCTCAAAGTGATAGATTAAATGTTAATTATTTCAAAAATGACAGAAGTGTAATGTGGGATTTAGCACCGCATGATGTTTCAATGATGTCATACGTTATAGGTCAAGAACCGCAGCAGGTTATATCTGCAATAGGTTGTTCATCCGAACGAAATGAAATTATGGATATAACTCATTTAGGCATTCAGTTTGAAAATGGAGTAATAGGTCATATTACTGATAGCTGGATTACACCTATGAAGCATGTACGACTTCTTGTAAGAGGAACTAAAAAAACAGCAATATTGGATGATACTTTACAAGAAAATAAATTGCAAGTATTTGAAAATAATAGAGCAGGTTCAACAACTGATATTAAAATAGATTATTTGGAAATAGAGCCGTTAAAACTTGAATGCCAGCATTTTATAGCATGTTGTGAATCAGGAAGGGAAGCTCGTTCTGACGGAGAAAATGGATTTAATGTTGTTAAAATACTTGAAGAAGCTGAAAAAATTATGTTAAGCGAAAATAAATTAAAGAGTTTAGATGAACGTAATTTTGCTCTTTCGAGGTTAAAACAATAAATATTTTTATTAATGTAAATAATTGATAAATAGTTATACAAATCTGGAAATATGTTGTAAACTGTTAATAAATAGTTTTATAAAAGGATTAGGGGATATGTTATGGCAAATATAATCAGCTTATCAAGGATATTACTAGTATTTATTGCTGCATTGCTTTTGTATTTTAAAGAATCTTCTTATGCTTACGCTGCATCATTTATATTAACTGTATTAGCTTTTAGTTTAGATGGTTTAGACGGATATGTTGCAAGAAAGTTTCATGAAGAAAGTAAGCTTGGTTCTGTATTAGATATAATGGGAGATAGGATTTCCGAGTATGTGTATTGGATTATGTGCGCTCATCTTTTATGGGTGCCTGTAATATTTCCTATAATAGCTGTTACAAGAGGTGTTATTACTGATAGTATAAGAAGTATAGCTATGGAAAGGGGATTAATTGCTTTTGGTAAAGGCAGTATGCTTAATGATTCTGTTAATCAATGGTTATGCGGTTCAAAACCTATGAAAATCGGCTATGCTGTAGCAAAGGCAGTTGCTTTTTCATTATTTATATTGGCTTATAATCCTGCAATGCCAAAATGTGCGGCATGGTGTATTTTAATAGTAGCTGCAGTATCTGCTGAGATAGCAATTTTACTTTGTGTATTAAGAGGTATACCTGTTGTATTGGAAAGTAAGAAGTTTTTTGTAAAAGAAAATGTTGAAGAAAGTAAATTAGACGAACAATAGTGGAAGTTATTAATATAAAAAAATTTAATATAGCACTTTATGAACCTGAAATTCCTCAAAATACGGGTAATATTGCAAGATTGTGTGCTTGTACGGGTGCAGATTTATTTTTAATAGGTAAATTGGGTTTTTCTTTATCTGACAAATATACAAAAAGAGCCGGCTTAGACTATTGGGACAGTGTAAATATAAAAAAATATGACACTTTGGAAGAGTTAGAAAACGAATATAAAAATTCAAATTTTTATTATTTTACAACTAAATCAAAGGTTTCATATTATGATGCAAAATATAAAGAGCATGATTTTTTAGTATTTGGTCCTGAAACAAGAGGGTTGCCTGAAGAAATTTTATTTGCTGATGGTGCAAAATCTGTAACTATACCTATGAAGAATGAACAAAGAAGTTTAAATCTTTCAAATTCAGTTTCAATAGCTTTGTATGAAGCAATAAGGCAATGCTGTTAGAGAGATAAATATATGACTAATATAATACTTCCAAAAAGAATACAATATTCACATAAAAATACTTATGGAAAAGTATTAAATATAGCCGGTTCTCAAAATTACATAGGAGCTGCGTATTTATCAAGTATCTCTGCACTAAAAGTTGGTGCAGGTTATGTTACACTTGCAAGTACTCCTAATGTACTAAGCTCAATTTCTATGATGACACCTGATATTGTATTTGTACCTATAAAAAAATTAAAAAGCAGTTTAGTAAAAAGTGATGTAATTTCTTTTGGATGTGGATTTTCTATATCAGCACCTTCGGTATTGATGTATAAATCAATAATGACTGAACTTGCAATTTTAAATAAACCGGTTGTTTTAGATGCAGATGCTTTAAACTTGTTATCTAAATTTAAAAAAATAGTTTTACCTGATAATCTTATACTGACACCTCATCCAAAGGAAGCTGCAAGATTATTAGATAAGGATGTTGCAGATATTGTTGCAAGCCCTGAAGATGCTGCAACTGAGATTTCATTAAATTATAAATGTACAACTGTTTTAAAATTACATAATACTATAGTTTGTTCAAAACGTCTTCAGATTTATACAAATAATACAGGCAATTCCGCACTTTCAAAAGCAGGAACAGGAGATGTTTTATGCGGAATGATTGCCGGTTTTTTAGCACAAGGATTAAAGCCATTTGATGCTGCAAAAACAGCGGTATATGTTCATGGGCTTGCAGGTGAGCTTGCAAGTAAAGATTTAACTGAATATTCAGTTTTAGCATCAGATTTATTAAATTATATACCTAAAGCCATAAAACAGGTTGAAGATAAGTATAAATAAATTCTGTTAACTTTTTTTACTAGTAGTAAAAAAAATATTGGATTATTTAATTTTGTTTGATATAATTATTTCTGTAATCGTACTAATTATCTGTACTTAATGAGTTAAGATTTTAATTTTAGTCCGTTGATAGTTGAATTAAAAGTTTATTAAAAAGTAATAAGTAATTGAATATAAAATTATTAGATTAAAGGAAATTACCCAAATGTATGTAAACAAGTGTATAAAATGTGGTACAGAATTTGAAACAAAAAATCCTAAACGGGTTATATGTCCAAATTGCTTGTATCCTGATAAAAAAGAAAGTTCCAATGGTTCATCTGATAGTCATTCAGAAGACAATATGCCGCAAAATTCTTATAATCAAGATAATACACAAGTTTTTGAGGAAAAATCGTCAGAAAATAAATATATGCAAAATGAAAATGGCGGTTATTCAAGTTATTCGTCAGGTGGATATACTGCGGGAGGATACACTTCAGGCGGATATTCTTCAGGCGGTTACCAACAACAAAGGAATAATTACCCGGATAGAGGCGGATATTCTTCAGGTGGCTACCAACAGAGAAATAACAACTATCAACAGAGGAATAATTATCAAGATAGGGGTGGATATTCTTCAGGCGGTTATCAGCAAAGGAATAATTACCAAGATAGAGGCGGATATTCTTCAGGTGGCTACCAGCAAAGAAATAACAGCTATCAGCAGAGGAATAATTATCAGGATAGAGGCGGATATTCCTCAGGCGGCTATCAGCAGAGGAATAATAATTATCAGCAAAGAAGCGGAGGATATCAACAAAGAAGCGGGTATCAAGACAGAAATTCCGGTTATCAAGCTAACAGACGTTCTAATAATGGGTTTAATAACAGACGTCCAAACGGATTTAATAATAGACGTCCATCAGGGGCACAAAAAGTACAAAGGCCACAAAAACAGTTATTGGTTAGCAAAGAACAATTGGAGCAAATAGAAGTATTGTATAAATCTATGCTTCCATTACCAAATCCTGATGCACATGAGGTTATTGGAGAAAAAATGGGTTTAGAACCCAAAAAAGTATTTTTTGGTATAAATCTTGTACGTCAAAAAATGATGCTGCCAAAACTCCCATTCCCAAAACGTAAACTTGCAATATCTACAGACCAATTAATGGCTATCAGAAGTCTTTATGAACCATTATTGCCATTACCTCCAATAGGATGTCATAAAATTATTGCTGTACAATTAAAAATGGATGAATGGAGAGTTCATGTAGGAATTGGTTTGATTAGAAAACAATTGGGTTTAGATAGATGGAACCCTGATAGAGAAGATGCTCCTGAAGAATTCAAAAATCAAAAAACAAATGATACAAAAGCTTCTACAGTTTTCGATGAAGAAAAATCTGAAAAGAAAACTACCAGAAAAAAGACAAGCAAAAAAACAGAGGAAGCAGTATCTGAAGATGTAGATGTATCATCAGTTGAAGAAGAACCAGTAAAGAAGCGTGGAAGAAAATCAAAAAAAGCTGAGGGAGTAACAGATGAAGCTTCAACTGTTGTAGTGGAAGAACCTGTAAAAAAACGTGGAAGAAAACCTAAAAAAGCAGAAGAAGATGCCGAAAAGTAATTATATATCCATAGGTAAAATTTTGAATTTTCACGGTGTTCAGGGTGAGGCAAAGGTTGGTTATACTAAAAACCAATCAGATTATATTGTTACACTGAAACGTGTATTTGTTCAAGATAACAATGAATATAAAGAATTAAAGATTAAATATGTTAAGTTAAATAATAAAACTGCGATTTTTAAATTTGAGGGTATAAATTCTATTAATGAAATTCTGAACTATAAAAATTGTTCATTGTATGTTTTAACTGATGAGTATAAAGATTCTTTAAATGAAAACGAATTTTTGGTAGAAGACTTAATAGGTATGGAAGTATATTCTGATGATAAAAAAATAGGTATTGTTATGGGAGTAACGAGTAACGGTGCGAATGATTTATTATCAATAAAAGGCAATTCACAAAAAATTTCGTTAGTTCCTTTTGTAGATGAGCTTGTGCCGACAGTGGATTGTGAAAATAAACGTATATATATAAATGAAATACCTGGACTTATAGAATAAGTATGAAATTTGACGTATTAACATTATTTCCCGAATTTATAAAATCATATTGCGATTGCAGTATTATAAAACGAGCAATATTATCAGAAATTATTGAAGTAAATACTGTAAATCCAAGAGATTATACACATGACAAGCATAGACATGTAGATGATACTCCATACGGTGGCGGAGCAGGAATGGTTTTGATGGCTGAGCCATACGTTGAAGCGTATGAAAGTATAGATAAAAACACTAAATGTTGTACGATTATGATGACACCACAGGGTAAGCCATTTAGTAATGAAATTGCCAAAGAACTTTCAGAGTATGAACAGATTATAATTTTATGCGGTCATTATGAGGGTTATGATGAAAGAATAAGAGATATTATACACCCAAAAGAAATTTCTATCGGAGATTTTGTTTTAACAGGCGGAGAATTACCTGCCTTATGCATAATTGATTGTGTAAGTAGAAAATTGGAAGGGGTTTTAGGAAAAATAGAATCTGCACAGTCAGATAGTTTTGAAGATGGTTTGCTCGAATATCCTCAATATACAAAACCCAGAGAATATAGAGGTTTATGTGTTCCAGAAGTTTTATTAAACGGTAACCATCAGGAAATCGCAAAATTCCGACACCAAAAAATGTTAGAAAGAACTAAAGAACGCCGACCTGATTTATACGAAAAATATAAAAGTAATCAGAATTAAAAAGAAACTCTTATCTAATAATCATTTGTAAAACACCGACAATGAACATCATAAGATAAACAAAAAATATAAATGATGCAAAAAGTTTTTGTACATCTGTAAACATAAATTCATTTTTATCTTTTTTAGATTCTTGTACAGCACTATATTCCATTTTGAATGGTTGAACAGGGAGTTGTTTTTCTATTTCTTCTATAACCTTTGAAAGCTTAGTTTTAATTAAAACATTGTATGTATCTATGTTAATCCACCATAAAATACTTATAACCATACCGGCCAAAGCAAATATAATAAGAACAGAAAAAGTATCAGCAATAAATATATCTTTTAATAAAAATATAGCCGCAATCATTGCAAGCAAAAGAACCATATAAAATCTATTTATTAAAAATGTTCTTTCTGTGAATCTATCTTTTTGTTCAGTATAAAGCTTGTATTCTTCAAAAATTAAACTTGAATTTTTATTATTTTCTTCCATGCCACTTTCTCCACTCTCGTTATAAACCATTTTACAATAAAAATAATTTATAAAATAATTTATTTTTATTGTCTTAATATAAATTAATATATCGTGAAAAATTATAAATAAACTTGAAAAAAAACTTTTTAGCTGTTAGAATAGTTTGGTAGTTTGTTAGTTATAACAAATTGTATGCGCGTGTAGCCCGGCTGGCTGTTGTAGCTTTCTGAAAGAAAGTACAACGTAAGTTAGATTAAGCTCTATCCAGCGAGAAACATGCAAATGAAAAATATAATGCGCGTGTAGCCCAGCTGGATAGAGCGTCTGGCTACGAACCAGGAGGTCGCGAGTTCGAATCTTGCCACGCGCGAATTTAAAAAAGAGCCATAGAGCTCTTTTTTTGCAAGATGAGAACTCAACCTTGCAACGCAAGGTTTAAAGTTCGAGCGGATTTTTTGCAGAGTGCGCAGGCATTTTCTTTTTAAAAACGAAGTTTTTGTAAAGAAAATCCGTAGGCACGTTTAATGCAAAAAATTCAAGACAATCTTGCCACGCGCGAATTTAAAAAAGAGCCATAGAGCTATTTTTTTGCAAGATGAGAACTCAACCTTGCAATTAAATTTGTTTTATTATTTGGCACATAGTTTGGAAAAACCAATTCGAAAAATTATTTTTTATACCAAAATTTTTGTTGAGTCCATAATGATAAATTATAAAAATGTATTTTAAAAACTTGTTAATAATACAAAGTTTTTAAAATATATTTTAAAAACTATTGAAATTCATAGAAAAACATGTATAATATATTTAAAATGGGGTTTCTATGATTAAACGTGATGAATATTTAAAAAAACTAATATCATTTAAAGACAAAGAGCTTATAAAAGTTGTTACAGGTATTAGAAGGTGTGGAAAATCTACATTATTTAAGTTGTTTCAAGAGTATTTACTTAATAATGAAGTTGAACAAGACCAAATCATTAACATAAACTTTGAAGATTTGGACTATGAATATATTACAGATTACAGGATTTTATATGATTATATTAAGACAAAATTAAATCCAAATAAAAAAAATTACATTTTTTTAGATGAAATTCAACATGTAGAAAATTTTGAAAAAGCTGTAGATAGTCTTTATATTAATAAAAATGTTGATTTATATATAACAGGTTCTAATGCCTTTTTCTTATCCGGTGAACTTGCAACACTTCTTTCCGGCAGATATGTTGAGATAAAAATGTTACCATTATCTTTTAAAGAATATTCTTCAGCTTTACCTGATAATATAAGTATTGATAGAAAGTTCAGTATGTACACAGAAGATGGTGGATTTCCGTATCTTTTAAATATTCCTGGTGAGACGGACAAAATAGATTATCTGAAAGGAATCTATAATACAATTGTTTTAAAAGACATAGTTACACGAATAAAGATTTCTGACGTTTCTATATTAGAAAGCATAGTTAAATTTATGTTTGATAATGTCGGAAATTCAACATCTGCAAAAAAAATAAGTGATACCTTAACATCGTACGGTAGAAAAATCACAACACCAACCGTTGAAAAATATTTGTCAGCGTTAGTTAATAGTTTTATTTTGCACAAAGTTAATCGCTATGACATATCAGGCAAACAACATCTTAAAACTGCCGAAAAATACTATGTTACGGATTTAGGATTACAAAGATTTTTATTAAACAAAAATAAATTAAATTTAGGTCATAATATTGAAAATATTGTATTTTTAGAACTTATAAGACGAGGTTACAAGGTGTATATCGGTAAAATAGGTTCACTTGAAGTAGATTTTATCGCAGAAGGTTTTGGATATACAAATTATTATCAGGTTGCCCAAACAGTAAAAGATGAAGAAACACTATCAAGAGAATTAAAACCTTTAAACAGTATAAAAGACCATAATCCTAAATACTTGTTAACAAATGATTTAACACCTGAAACATCACATAATGGTATCAGACAAATTAATGTAATTGATTGGCTATTAAATAAATAACCTTATTATTTTTTGTGTAGTATTTGTGGTGGTTTCATGCCTGTCGTTTGCATTATTTAGCATTTTAAGTTTTTGTTTGTATTTTGTTTACTCAAAGATAACCAAAAAGATATAAAAATTTAAAAAAGAGCCATAGAGCTCTTTTTTATGAGTAAAATTCTACTTTGCAAACATTTTTTTATTTTTTTAACTGATTATTTACCCGTTTGTTTTGATAAAATTTTTCCATCATTTATTGATATTTCAAAAACTAATCCATAATAGTTTGCAGCTGCAATATTTCCGTTTTCCATTAAGGATATACCGACAAAAGGAGTTGTTTTTTGTATATCAGGATAAGCTTTTGCAACAGATTGAACTTGCCATAAAACTTTTCCATCTGTTGTAATAGCGAATATATTTTCTAATAATTCATTTTCAGGAATATCAAATAATATAATCAACTTATTGTCAGCATATAAAACATTACTGATGTTATATTTATATGTTAAAACTTTTGTTCCAATATATAATTTATTTTCTTGAATTTTTAAGTTTTGCATTTTAAATACCTGTTATTAATTATTAACTAGTCTTCTAAAGTTAGAATAATTGTGAGATTTACCACCTGTTAAGAAGTATTGTGTACCTCCGCCGTTGCCCCAGCCCTCGATTTTACCGCAAGCACCTGAAATCATTTCAGTACCTGCTTCAACTTTGATTTCTACAACATGGGATGGCATACCAGGTAAAGCGAATTTGTCTTTAATTTGTGCAGGTGTCAACCCCTTTATCTCATCCGCAGCCATTAGCCATACGCCTTTAGCAAATGATGGCGGATTTCCTGTTTCACAATATACTCTGACAAATGTCGCATCGCTTTTTAATGTTAATTTACGTACATTTTTAGTTTGCCCTTCAGGAAAAGCCGGCTTATCAAATCCGTAATCTCTCATTAACAAAGCATTTGTTTCATCACCTGTCATAGTTACGGTTCTGCTTTGGTCAACATGCGATTCTATATTGAAATCTGTTTGTAAAGCGTTTCTTCTGGCTTGAATAATTCTTTCAAGTTTAGTTCGTTGATCAGGACTTGCTAAATGTGTTATTTGTTCTTCTAATGCATCTAAATCAGCATTTAAACTGTTTACATCCGCTTGGAATTTATTTTGGGTATATCTAAATTCTTCCGCAGATAATACAACATTTTCTCCTTGTAATCTTATTTGTTCACTTAATGTGAAGTTGCCGGTTCTTTTAGTAACTGTACCGTCAGGATTTTTAATTTTAACTGTACCGGTACCAAGTTCGTCAAATTTAGCATCATTTAAAGCTGTCATACCGCCTTGTGTACCAACCAATGAATTACCTTCACCTAAAAACTGTTGAATAGCATGTTCATCTTGTCTTAAGTTTGTTCTATCTGTTATAATGGTTGTTCCTGTATGTTCAGTTGCATTAGAAATTAAATCATCCCTTACAACAAAGTTAACGGAATTACCATTATCAGTTAACCCTAATTTAATACCTTCATCAGATGTTACCAATCCTTTCATACCGACAGAATCAAAAGTAACAGCTGTTACATTGCCTGCATCAGGTAAAGATGCCGCCATTTCTGCTAAGCCACCGCCTAAAGAATGACCTGTTAACAGAATTTGTTTATCAGGATGTTCTTTTTTAATTCGTTGCAATAGTTGTTGCATATCCTGTATTTGATCCGGAATTTGTCCGTTTACAATTTGATGGTCTGAAACTATATCATGTACATCATCTGAACCGCTAAATGCAATAGTAACTTTTCCTTCTTTTTCGTATACTTTTGCGTGGAAACCTGTTTCAGAATTTCTTACATCGTCAATTTCATTCCAGCCGTTTGAGGTTGTTCTGACAGGGTTACCGTTTGAATCAACACTCATATTATACGATTTGCCTGCTAAATCTGCAAGTTCATCAATAGTTTGTGCATCTATTCCTCTTGATGTTACAGCATCCCAATTAGTTAAACCGTAATCTCTTGCGTTTGCAGCGTGAATACCGGCTTGGTCAAGGGCTCCTGTTTCTATCATGTGAGCTCCAAGTCCTTGAAGTTCAATTTGGAAGTCAGAACCGAGATTTCTTCCAAGTTGTCCAATATTTTGTAATTTATCAAGATTTGTAGAAGATAGAGAAACTCCAAAATCCATAAATTTAGTTTGAGCATCAGGTGTTGCTCCAAATAATCCATAAGTTCTGCTTAAATCGGAATTTCCTTCAGCAGAAAATACGTAGCCGTATCTTTGGTGTCCATTGTATACATCAAATCCGTCTAAAGCTTGACCATAAGCAGTACGAGTTCCATTCCAACCGCTATCTAAATCTCTCATCAGAGGGTTACCTTGTTGAGATACTTCTGATATTTTATTAAGTAAGCTGTTATAAACTGCTTCAGCGTTTGGTGAACTTGCATCTAATGATAAAAGTTCATGTTTTTGAGCTTCAGTTAAATATCTGCTTCCGTTAACTAAGTCTGTAAGTGCAGTATTATCTTCATATCTTGAATATCCGCCATTAATCATAGAAATTGCGGCATCGTAATCACGTTGTCCCAACATTGCATCTGCTTGTCTTAATAAATCAGATTTATGTGTAGGTGATAATGTTGTACTATTTTCAATCAGTTGACGTGCAGCAGTAATATCGGCAGTGCTTGAATTTGAATTTAAATCCCGTAAAAATCCTTGATGAGTTATACGTTCAGCAGCTTCATCAAATTGAGCTCTAAATTTTTGTCTGTCTGCAGTTGTCATAGCTATTTTTGAATGAGAACTATCACCAAGTAATTGATTTTGTAGTTGAGTTAACGTTGCAATATCATCAATATTATCAATATGAGAGCGTATACCTGCAACTTCTGTTTCACTTAATCCTTTTGATGCACTGCGGTGTGCTTCCAATGTTTGAATCCATTCATCATTTTGTGCTGTAACATCAGGTTTTACCTGTGCAATATCAACATCCGTATGACTTGTATTTGTTGTATATTGTCCTAATACAGCAGTTTCTGACATTGGTAAATCTAAATCCGTTGTTCCAAAGCCCAAATTTGATTTCAAACTTCCCAATGCATCAGATACATACGGAGTTGCTGCTTCTATACCTTTTCCTAATAGTTTAAATCCGGTATTTGTTCCAGCAGACATTACAATATTTCTTGTAGCAGATTCACCAAAATTAAATTCGGTATGATTTATCACAGAACTAACATAATCTTGTGCGGTTTCTTGAACAGCATCAGATACTATGTTTAATCCCAAATCTGTTGCTTCTCTTGCAAAAGTACTTGTTATACCGGAAGTAAATTGACTTATTTTGCCTCCTGCTACCTGTCCTAATTTGTTAAATGCAGCATCACTAAGGAAATTCAAGTATACATCTCCGGGATCCATACCTTTTAACGTATTATTTGTCGCATTATAACCGGCAGATAGAGCCCAACCGCCAACAGGAATCATTGCTAAAGACATTGATATTCCGGTATCTACATAACTGCCTACTTCAGCAATTTTAGCTCTATTTTTATATATTGTTTCAAATGCATTTTGCGGATCAAATGATGCATCAAGTTTCTTTATATTATTTAGTATTGGTTCAGCTTTCTTTTTAGCTTCTTCATAATTACCTATACCATCTTTTGTAAATAAGTTATATAATTGACTTGTATATTCATTCATTGTTGCATTAGCATTGTTGAATATTCTTATGTTTTCTTCTGTTAAATCTGACATAAATGGTGCTGCTAATGCTTCTCCAATTGAAATATTTCTCCACTGTCTACCGTCATCAACAATGGCCTTAGCACCTTGATAACCAACAGCACCTCGAACCATTGCCATTGTTACCTGATCTACATCTCCTTTGCTCACAGCTTCATTAAACTTTGCATAAGCCGATGCAGAAGCACTGCCATGTACCATTGTTTCATTCATAATTGAATGGGAACCATCTCCATTATACTCACTTCCGGCACCATCAATATGTACGGCTTGTCCTGTTGTAATACCTTGAATAGCACTGCCTACAAGTTCATAATCTCCATATCCCGGCTTGCTAGGATTTTCTACAAATTTACACCATACATAATTTCCGTTTCCTTTAATTTTTGCCAAGGTTAGATTTTGCTGTTGTCCGTCATAATTTACTGTAGCTTGTGCTAAAAATACAGCATTCCTTCCGCTTGTAGATTCTACACCTCCGTAAAGAACACCATCAACTTCATTATATTGTGTTCCATCGCTGGTTCCAACAAAGGAATCATACCATACAGTATGTTCCGTGTTTTCGTTAAAATATCTTATATTTTTTGGATTTGCTCCCGCATTTGTCATGATGTCTCTTGCGGCACCATAATATTCTTCAAAATGTGCTACATTTTGATAGCTTTTTTGTTTTGCTTTTAAAATAGCATCAGGACTAGCATCATCTAAAAATTTTGCTATGCTTACACTGTTAGGAATAACAGCTTGTTCGCCAGCTTCAAATACTTTTTTACCGCCATTAGCTTCAATAATTTGTTGTTCTGTTAATCCGTACCTTTCAGCAACTTCTCTAGCTGATACAGGATTACTTTTATAGTTAACAGTTCCGTCAGTAGGTTGAACAGTTGCTAAGGTACTACCGTCTTCATTATATCTCTGAACTCGTGTATTACCATTTGGGGATTGAAAGATTTCTAATAATCTTGTTTCTCCGTCGTTAGCAAATGTTGTTTGTATACAAGATCCATCTACTTGTGATTTTATATTTCTTTGTACTGTTTGACCATCTTTTATTACTGTTATTTCTGCATCATCAGTTATAGTATGAGATGCTGAACGGACTAATTCATTATTAGCATTATAAATTTCTTGGCTTTCAGAATAAGGTGTATCAGCATTATCTTTAAATTGTTTTGTTGTTTGTCTTCTGACACCGTTTTCACCGTATTCATAATTGTTTTCAGTTCTTTCACTGCCATTTATTATTGTTCTTGCTGTTATTCTGTCATTCGCATCAAAAGTTTCTGTTCTGTTACCGTTTTCAGATATTTTTTGTGTACCTGTTTTATTACCGTCTGCATCATAGGAATATGTTATTGACATAGGCGGATATTCTTGTTCAGGATCTGTTTGACTTATGGTTTGACTGCTAATAAGCGTTTTACCGTTTATTACTACGTAGTCTTCGTTTGTATTTCTTACTGTGTAACCATTATCTTCAGTTATATTTTTATTTTGTATGTTTCCACTGCTATCAAAAGTTGTTCTTGTTGTTTTTGTACTTACATCATTAGTTACAGTTGAGATTTCGCTATCTATTGTATTGTCGTTACCATAACTTTGTGTTGTTACAGTATTATTCTTTTTGTTAGTTGTTGTTACCTCTTTTGTGGTATGGTTTGCTATATCAGATGTTTTTTTATCTCCGTCAATATTGTGTGTAGTGTGGGTTACAACTTCCTCGTCTGCATTTCTATTGTCTGTTCTTACAATATTCAGTTGCCCATTTTCTGTTATACCCATATTTATATTTATGGCTCTACCGCTACCATCTTTTGCAACAGCAGTGATAGCACCAGTCTTTTTGTCTTTTGTGATTTTATATTCTTTGCCGAGTTCTTCACTTAATACATCTTCATAATCACTTAAAGCTTGATTTCTTGCTTTCTTTTCTTCTTTTGTTAATGCATCTTCACTTTTTAGTTTAACAATATTTTCATCATCAACTTCATCAGCTGCAATAGTATTTTTAGGTGATGTTGCAGAAGTTGTTTCTTCAGGTACTGCAGTTTCTTGTTGCCTTATTAATTCTTCAATTTGTGAATCTATCTGTGTTGATTGTTCTTTTAATGTAGTATTTTGCGTTGTTAAATCTTGATTTTGGTCTGTTAATGTCTGAATTCTGTCATTAACTTTTTGAGAATCTCCGCTTAACTCTGCTGCATTTGCTTCTGCTTTTGCTTGCTCATCTGCAATACGTCTATCTGTTTCAGTTGCAATTTCTTGTGCTATTTGCTGGTTTGATAGTGCATATTTTTGATTGGCTTTTTCTATTTCACTTTGTTTTTCTTGTTCTGCTTGCTTTAATTTTTCATCTTGTTCCGATTTTAAAGCTTGAAGTTCCTCGTCTTTTTTTTGTTCTAACTGTCTTATTTTATTATCAATATCATTATTTGATACAGATTCATCATCAAAATTAAAAGAACTGTTTAACTCATTTATTTGATTTTGATATTTTGTTTTAATAGCATTTTCTTTTGAACTGTAATCAGTATTAATTTGTATACATTTACTATTATAATTTTGTTCGGCATTTGAAAGTTCTTGTTCCAGAGTTTGTGATGCGGCATCATATTTAAATTGGAAATCTGCTTCAACTTCAGATTTTATATCATCTGCTGAACGTTCAGGTATTTCAACTCTGTCAGTTTCATCCAAAGTTTGTAAATCAGTTATTTCTGCATTATTTTTATCTATTTGTTTTTCGTTATATTGTATTTGGTTATCTAATTCTGTTTTCTGAGTTTCATATTTTTTTTGAGTTTGAGTAAGTATTCCGATATTTGTTGTCATGTCTAATACCTCCAAAAATTTACATAGTTATTATATATTATCGACAATTTTAAGAAAAGCTTTAATCCATAAAAATGGAAATATCGTTAATTTTTTGAATATAATCTGTTATAAATCATTGTAAATTTTTGTAAATTTTTAGAATGAAAAATTTGTATTTAACGCAATAAAAATTTTTCAGGAGATATATAAAGGTATGCTCAATCCTCTTAATGTATCTTTTAAAAATTATGTAAGTTTGCCTTCTATAATGGCAAAACCGCTTGCTCCTAAGGGATTGCAGCGTTTAGAAAAAGATGTATTTGAACATAGTGCTGTTAATATTTCTTTTACCTCAGTTGATAACAGTAAAGTCGGTGATGCAATAAGAGCATTAGGTGATGTACCATGCCCTTACTGCGGTATTAAGGTTATTAACGGTAAAGAGTTTGCTCAATTACAAAAACAGGACTATGAGTTACCTGCAAAAAATGTTTTGGCCTCATTAAAAAAATATGAAGATAGAATGCACCCTGTAGAAAAACAGGCATTTAATATTCTTGAAAGTTTAAGTGAAAAAAATCCTAAAAAAACAATAAGAGAATTATTAGATACGCAAAGAGATAAGCATTTACAGAATTTAAAGAGCCAAGAATATTGTATTTTTGATGAGCTTACAGAATACAGTAAAACAATTAATAATAAGGATGATGCAAAAGCGATTTGCAATCTTGTCGAAGAATCAAGACAGATTGTAAATAAGCAAGATGCTAATTATATATTTAGAAGAAAGAGATTAATAGAAAAATTGGATATTATAACTTCTAATATGCAAGAAAAAGATAAGGCAGAAGAAATATCTAAAATAGCGGATAAAATTCCAAGAGGACATGACAATATCGATGCATTTATTGTTAAATTTACTCAAAAAGATACACGCACTAAAGAACAAAAATCTTCTAAACAAATTGCAATGGCACTCATAGAACCTTCTGTCGGTTCTTTAGAACATATTAAACCACGTCATCCTCAAGATGGTTCTGAAGGCGGGAAAAATACGTTTTCAAATTACTTGTATGCAAGTAAGGAGTGGAACACCAGACGTAAAAACATGCCGCTCGATAAATGGGTAGAAAAAAATCCTCAAATAAAAGAAAATATGCAGAAATATATGGATGCGGTAATAGAAAAAATTAATTCTCGTAAAGCATTAAGTAATTGTAGAGTTTATCCGATAATTGCAGCAGAAACTGTGGCTATTGAATCAAAAGGATTGATTAAACTTGATGTTTCAAAATTAAAAATCTCAGATAAGGAAAAAAGAGAAGGACTTAAAGAATTTTACAAAGAGCAAAAAGCATTAGCAAAAAAACATATAAGTATTGCAGCATAAAGAAAATTATTAATGTAAGGAAAGGATAAAAGATGAAACCAATATATTTGTTTAACCCGGTAATGTCAGGAATAGCAAATGTAAAAAGAAATAGCCAATATGCAGAAAATAAAGTGCTTTTAGCTGCACAACCAACTTTCCAAAAAACACCTCAGGTTACAACGTTCGGTTTTAACAGAGTAGTTTAGTAGTAATTGTAGTAAGGTGTAATATAAATGATTAGTCCTATTGGTGTATTTGAGCCATTAAAATTAGGTGTTATTAATAAGTTAAAAAGAAATAATCAAGTAAGCAGCAGTGCTAGTCTTTTTGCAACAAGACCTGATACTTTTGAAAAATCTTCTGCTCAAAAAAAAGTTGATTTACCTCAAACAGATATTTTGAGTTTGTCTTTCACCGGTTTAAAAAATGCAGAGCCGGTAAGAAGTTTAGGTCATATTATATGTCCATGCTGTGGTGTAGAAATGATGACACAAAAAGATATGAATGATGTATCAAGGCATTTAGGTCAAACAGCACAGCAGAGTATAAAAACATTAAATAATTACGAAAAATATATGCACCCTGTTGAAAAGGAATGTTTTGAAAATTTAAAAACTTGGTCTGAAGAACAGCCGGAATTAAATTTTCAGCAATTATTAGAAGCTCACAAAGCTCCGGAATTAGAAAAATTACAAAAAAAGCAAAATACAATTCTTGATAAAGTTGACGAATTATCTTCTAATTTACCTCAAAATGAACAAGAATTGGTTAAGAACGTTACTAAAACTACAAGAGAATTGGTATCATCTACAGATAAGCAAATAAAATTTAAACGTAAAACTTTTATTCAAAATATGGAAGATTTATCTGAAAAAATTACAAACAAAGATTTGCATAAACAAATGATGAAAGAAGCAAAAACAATGCCTACATCTCAAAATGATGTAAGTGCATTTGTTGTAAAGTATGCAGATAGAAAACATAATGAAATTGGAGAAAGATTGGTAAAACTTTCAGTAGGTACGATAGAACATATCAAACCGCAATCAGAAGGCGGTAGAGATGATGTTAGAAATTATTTACTTGAATGTGGCGGATGTAATCATAACAGAAGCAGTATTCCTTTAGGTGATTGGGTTGACGAGCATCCTGAAATGATTGAAAATACTCAAAAATATATGGATAAAGTTATAGAGTTTATTAATAATGGCGGTATGAAGGGCTTTCACTTCTACCCTCAAGCCGTAGCAAATACTTTATTTATGCAATCTGACGGAAAGCTTGATATTAAAGTAAATGGCTTGAAGCCTGAAGAATAATTACTGTTTTTCAGGCATTAATACTGATATAACCGCATTATTTATATTCAAGTACTTTTTAGCCGTTTCTTGTACATCTTCTATTGTTATTTTACTCAAAATGTCAAGATAGTTTTCTACAAGAGTTAAATTGTTGCATACAGTCATATAATTACCTATCGTATCACTGATTTCTGATACTGTTTCGGCTTTGAATGCAAATTCTGCTTTTGTTTTCTTTACAGCTTTTTTAAATTCATCTTCACTAACAGTTGTTTTTATTTTTTCAATCTCTTGTTTTAAAAGTTCTATTGCCTGTTCTTTTTTCTCCGGTCTAAAATTAGCTTCTGCAAAGAACGTATTTCCATCTCTAAATTGGTAATAATCACATTCTGCCATATTAAATACCGGCTCTTTTGCTTTTTCAATCAGATTTTGATAAAATCTTGAACTTGTACCTTCTCCAAGCATCATATTTACTATATCCATTATAATAGATTCTTTTATATTATTTGCAGGACAAGTTAAATATCCAAACATTAAAAATCCGGTATTAACATTTGCTGTAGATTCAAAGTATAGAGTTTTATCTGTAGGTTTATCTATTTCAAATACAGGGTTTTCAAAGTTTTCTCTGCCTTTCCAATCAAATTCTTTACATATTTTATCTAACACTTCTTCATGATTAAAATCACCTACAACAATAGTTGTAACATTATTAGGAGTGTAATGAGTTTTGTAATAGTTCATTATTTCTGCCTGGCTGATTTGAGAAATAATTTCAGGTGTACCTATTACATCTCGTTTATAAGGATGTTTTGTATACATATTGAAATTAGCTTGGTTGTATACTTTTGTCCAAGGTCTGTCTTTACACATTCTTATTTCTTCAATAACAACATGTCTTTCTCGTTTATCCGTAACTGTATTGTCATTTAAATCAAATTCTTTTCCTATTTCATCTTCCGGTAAAACAGGATCAAGCATCATATCAGCATGCAATTCTAATGCCTCATAAAAATCTTTGCAGCCCTCTCCTTTAGGTAGTGTTACATAATAGAAAGTATAATCTTTCCAAGTGGCAGCATTAACTATCGCTCCTTTTGCCTCTAGGGTTCTGTCAAAATAGCCGGCTTTATGTTTGTGAGTGCCTTTAAACATTAAGTGTTCTAAAAAGTGTGATACTCCGTTATTTTTTTCGTTTTCATTTATTGAACCGGTTCTTACCCACGAACTTATATTTACCATATCACCTTCTTTATGTGCAAAAACGATTTTATGTCCGTTTTCTCTTTCATAAATTTCAACATCTTTTGTAAGATATGGGTATTTTACTAATGTTTTTTTCATAATATTTTCCTTTAATCTTTTATCCATTTTTGTTTTAAGCTGTTTAAATCACCGTCATTAGCCATGTTATCCAACATCACATTTACCGCATTTAAAACTCTTGCGCTTTCAATTCCTTTTCTAAAAGCTATGCCGTAAGGTTCTTGTGTGTATTTTTGGGTTAGCATTCTAAATGTACTATCCTGTAATACAAAACTTAAAAGTATTGTATCATCAAGTGCTATTGCATCAATCTGATTGTTTTTAATAGCTTTTAATGCATCTTCATAGGTTTTATATCCGGAAATAAGTGATGTCGGTGCAACCGCTCTTATTCCATTAATAGCTGTTGTACCAAATATTGTACCGATTTTTTTATTCTTTAAATCTGATAAAGATTTAATATCGCTTGATTTTTTAACCATAACGGTCTGCCCTGCATAGTAATATGGTTCGGAAAAATCAACCATAGCCATTCTTTTCGGATTTATAGTTATTGTTGCAATTACCATATCTGCCATGCCGGAATTTAAAAGAGAAATCCTGTTTGACGGCTCAACTTGGATAAATTCAACGGCATCTTTATCTCCAAGCAATGTTTCAGCAATACATTTTGCGATATCAACTTCAAAACCTGCAGGTTTACCATTTTCGTCTATATAGCTGAATGGTTTTATATCACTTTCAAGACCGACAACTACTTTGCCTCGTTCTTTTATTGCATCATATAAATCCATTGGATTTTGTTTTTTACCGCAAGCAGAAAATATGATACTTACGGATATTAATATGAATGCTAATAATAAATATCTTTTCATTGTACTTTTAATAAACCATAAATACAGTTATTTGTAAATATTTACAGGAATAACGGCTTTATTATACTGTAGTTTTTTGCATTTTTTCTTTGTAGTTTAAAAGGCAT
Source organism: uncultured bacterium (assembly GCA_902776035.1). Lineage (GTDB taxonomy): Bacteria > Cyanobacteriota > Vampirovibrionia > Gastranaerophilales > Gastranaerophilaceae > UBA6984. The sequence continues at coordinate 14,274 of CACYOO010000006.1, read as the reverse complement.
TGTGCAAGTTGATCAGGACAGCTTGTTGTTTTGTTGCCGCACTGTATTCCTTTAAGTTTATCTATTACATCATTAATATTCATACCTTTTACTAGCGCTTTTATTCCCTTTAAATTTCCGTTGCATCCACCTAAAAATTCTACATCTTGTATTGTGTTATTTATATCTATAGCAACTCTCATTAATCCGCAGCAAGTTCCTGATGTTTCATAATCAATAACTTTTACATTATCCATAATTATCCCCCTTGTCTTTTTAATATAATAGTACCGCTTTACTACTATGTCAATAAATTTTAACCTGTAAATTATTTTATAATGAAATATTTTTCAAATGTTCTATTTTTGTTTCCGGTTCAAGAACAATTCCTATGACATCTATTCTAAAATTGGCATATTTTTCTTTATAATTGCTTAAAAACATAAATATGCCCTGTTTTAAATGTTTATATTTTGTATATGTAATCGCCTCAAAAGGTGAACCGCTTTTATCATTTTTTCTGGTTTTAACTTCTACAAAAACTAATTCATTTTTGTATTTTGCAATAATGTCAATTTCACAAAATTTTGAGAAATGAACATTTCTTTCTATAACTTTGTATCCGTTGTCTGTTAAAAATTTACAAGCTAAATCTTCACCATATTGACCGATTTTACGGTTAGATGACATCATTGTACGCATCCGGATTATTTAGTAACTCATAATTTATTTCGTTTTCATTATCTGCAATTGCAGCGGCAACAACAACGTCGGATGTTATATTAATCATTGAACGGAACATATCGGCAATTCTATCAATAGCGAATAATAGTGCAAATCCGGAAATTAACTGTTCAGGAGTTAAGCCCATACCATTCAAAACCAAAACAATTGTTATAAGCCCTGTTCCCGGTATACCGGCACAAGTGCTTGATGCAACTATTGTCATAATACCTATTTGTAAAAGCATTAAAGGTGTAAGTGTTGCACCGTATGCCTGAGCAAGAAACAAAACTGCAATAGCTTGTACAATAGCTGTACCATCCATATTCAGAGTAGCACCTAAAGGAAGTACAAAGCTTGAAATTTTATGAGATATTCCTCGTTTTTCACAACATGCAATAGTTAAAGGTAATGTAGCAGAAGAACTCGCAGTTCCAAATGCAACCATCATTGCCTCTGTTATTGATGCATACAGCATTAATACAGGAACTTTTGTAAATATTTTTAAGAATATTGGGTATACCACAAATAATTGAATGGCAAGTCCCAGACATACAGCAAATAAGTACTTTGAAATTGTTGAAAATACATCTATACCAAAACTTGCTATAGACGTAGCCGTAAGAGCAAATACTCCGGGTACAGCCAAATACATTATCCAATCCGTAACTTTCATTGTTGCGGCAAAAATAGATTCAAAGAATGCTATAACAGGTCTGTTAACTTCTCCTACTCTTGCAAGTGCTATTGCAAATACAAGTGCAAATATTAAAATAGGAACCATATCTCCTGTTGCAAGTGAAGAGAGAGGATTTTTAGGAATAAAGTCCAACAACATGTTAACCATGTTTTCTTTTTGGTTATCTATTGTTGCTGCAACTTGCTGTTGAATTTCTGTTGCTGTTTGTGTATCAATGTATTGAGCCGCTCCTACACCCGGTTTTATAATTAGTCCTAATGACATACCGATTATAACTGCTGCAACGGTTATTATACTGTAGTAAACAATCATTTTTAAGCCAAATCGCCCTAATTGTTTGTTATCACTACCTATACTTGCAATACCTATGATTATTGCAGATATAACAAGCGGTATAACAACCATTTGAATAAGCCGTATAAATGCTTGTCCAAAAAAAGTTAAAAATCCGAAAAATGCACTGTGTTGATGCCCATGCAATAATACACCGACAATAATACCTGCAATAATACCGAAAAATATATGCCAATTTCTTTTTAGTCCTAAGCCAATTGCAATAAGTATTTGCATGTGTAATTTCATACGTTTTATATCCCTTTATATTTGCTCTTTTTGTGATAATTGTAATACTTAATACCTTAAAATACAATTATTTTTTTACAAATATACAATATACTTAAATAAACTTTGAATATATTTGTATTATAATATAAAATATGGGTTTTATAGATAAGGCAAAAATAAGAATATTATCAGGCAGAGGCGGTAATGGAGCTGTTGCTTGGCGGCATGAAAAATTTGTGGATAAAGGCGGGCCTGCCGGTGGTGATGGTGGTAATGGCGGAGATATTTATATTGAAGCTTGTGAAAGCATGTCTACTTTGCTTGATTTTAAATATAAGTCTGTGTTTAAAGCTCAGTGTGGAGAAAATGGCGGTATTAAAAACAAGTACGGTAAAAATGGTGAAAGTTTAACTATAAAAGTACCTGTTGGAACTGTTATTAAAGAAGCTAAGAGTGAAAAAATTATAGCAGATTTAACACAAGCAGAACAAAAAGTTTTGGTAGCAAAAGGTGGTAGAGGCGGACGTGGTAATTCAAAGTTTTGTACTCCGCAAAGGAGAGCTCCGCAATATTGTGAACCGGGAGAGCCGGGAATTGAACGTGAATTGGTGTTAGAATTAAAACTTATTGCGGATGTCGGTTTGTTGGGTATGCCAAATGCAGGTAAATCAACTTTTATTAGTGTTATTAGTGCTGCTAAGCCAAAAATTGCCGATTATCCTTTTACAACTTTAGTTCCTAATCTTGGTGTTGTTAGAAAAAATGAGGGTGATTCTTATGTTGTTGCCGATATTCCTGGCTTAATAGAAGGTGCTTCTACAGGTGCCGGATTGGGACATGATTTTTTAAGACATGTGGAAAGATGCAGATTTTTCCTTCATATTGTGGATTTAACGCAAGATAATCCTATGGAGAATTTCAATAAAATAAATAATGAACTGAAAAAATACTCTGAGGAATTAAGTAACAGATACCAAATAGTTGCACTTAATAAAATTGATGCAATTGATGAAAATAAAAAAGAAGAAATATTAAACCAATTCAAATCTGTTAGTAATGATATATTTTTAATTTCTGCCGTTACTCATGAAAATATTGATAAATTAAAACTTTTTATGGATAAAAAAGTTGATGAAATTGAAAAACCTGTATCAATATATGAAGTAGAAGAAGACACAGGTGCTTATGATAATGATGACAGTGCTTATGAAGTCATTAAGGTTTCAAAAGATACTTATATTGTTAATGGCGGTAAAATCAAGCGTATTGTTGATATAACAGATGAAAAAAACAGACAGCAGGTATTACGGCTTCAAAATATTCTTAAGGGAATGGGAGTTTTTGATGAATTGCGTAAAAAAGGAATAAAAGATGGTGATACTGTTATTATAGGTCATCTAGAAATGGAATTTTATGATGATGAATATTAATGTTTTTTAGACATCAATGGTAGTTTTATCGTAACTGTTGTACCATAATCTTTTTTACTTTTTATATCTATACTGCCTTTGTGTGCATCCGTTATAACTTTTGCTACGTATAGACCTAAGCCCGTGCCGGATGTTTTTTGCTTGTTTGCAAGCCGTACATACTTATCAAATACTTTACTTAAATTATTTATTTCTATACCATAACCAAAATCTTGAACTTGAAAAATAGCATTATTTTTATTTACTTCAAGTGTAACTAATATTTTTGACGAGGTTTTTGAATATTTACTTGCGTTACTAATCAAATTATTTATAACTCTTTTTATATTTAATATATCAGCATTAATAAAAATATCTTCTTCAGGTGCATTGAATATTAATGTTTGTTTTTTTTCATTAACAATATATGACATATCGGATATGCAGTTTTTTACAAGCTTTGTGAAATTACATTTTTCTTTATTTAAATCAAGATGTCCGTTATCTGATTTATATTTACAAAGCATATTTTCCGTAAGGTTTTTCATATACTTTTCTGAATTTAGAATATCATTAAGTATTTCTCTATGGTAGCTGTTTATTGGATTTGATTTATCGTTTAAAATCATTTCAAGAGCATATATGCCTGAATTTATCGGGGTTTTTAAATCGTGAGTAAACATAGCGATAAAGGTATCGTTTATATTTGGGGTAAATGTATTTTGCATAGTTTTATACTACATATTTTTTATCATATCTTTAATTACCCGACTGATTATATTTGAGTACTATTTTTAAATTACGAACAAAGTGAAGCTATAAAAAAATGAATTGTCAATTTCATTCCGTCCGTAAATCCACTCCTAATTGAACAAATATGTTCTAGTTCAAACACATATTAGACTAAGAAAATGATTTTATTATTAATATTTTTTTTATAAAGTAATTCAAATTGCTTTTTGTTCGGGCTTAGAATATGGCTATGCATCAAACAATTTTAAGTATGTTATACATAAACATAATGAAAGTTCTTATCAACATGCTTGGTGTTCCGCTCATAACGGTATAGAAGAATTCTAAACTTAAAAAACGGAAAGTGTTCATACAAAGATTGCAAGTGTAAAAGAATAAAAAATAAATAATTTCATGCTATAATTTGCAATATAAAGGATGAGGTTTTTATGAAAATATTGGTAGGAATGTCAGGCGGAGTAGATTCTTCTGTTACGGCAATGTTATTAAAAGAGCAGGGACATGAAGTTGTTGGTGCAACAATGGCTATATGGGGAAAAGGCGGTGTTTATGCCGAGATACAAAAAAAGATAAATGAAATACCTCGAAAAAAAGGAACGCACGGTGCTTGTTTCGGGCCTGACGAAAAAGAAGATATTGAACAAGCAAAACGTATTGCTGAAAAAATAGGTATAGAATTTCACGTTTTTGACTGTGCTGAACAGTATGAGGAAATAGTTTTAAGTAATTTCAAAAAAGAATATTTATCAGGAAGAACACCAAACCCTTGTATTTGGTGTAATTCACTAATTAAATTTAACGTTTTACCTAATCTTGCAAAGCAAAACGGAATAGATTTTGATAAATTTGCAACAGGGCATTATGCAAATATAATTCAAAATGAAAATGGCAGATATTTATTAAAATGTGGAATAAACCGTAAAAAGGATCAATCTTATTTTTTGTATCGGCTTACTCAAGAACAGCTTTCTAATATAACCTTACCTTTAGGTAATTTTACAAAGGAGGAAATTAGAGATAAAGCAAGGAGTTATGGCCTTGAAGTTGCAGAAAAACCCGATAGTCAGGATTTTTATGAAGGGGATTATAACGAACTTTTGCAGGTAAGTGAAAAAGTCGGAAATATTGTTGATACTGACGGAAAAATTTTAGGAACACATAATGGGTTTTGGAATTATACTATAGGTCAGAGAAAAGGGCTGGGCATTGCGGCATCAGAACCTTTGTATGTCTTAGAGTTACGCTCTGAAACTAATGAAGTTGTTGTCGGATTTAAGGATAAGACAATGCATAACAAATTGACAGCCGTAAAAACAAATTGGATACCTTTTGATAAATTAGAAACTGAAACCAAGTGTTTTGCTAAAATACGTTCAACGCAGATACCTACAGAAGCAACAATATATCCTAATAATGACGGTAGTGTAAGTGTTGTTTTTGAAGATATGCAAAAATCAATTGCAACAGGTCAATCAGTTGTATTTTATAATGATGATTTGGTGCTTGGCGGCGGAATTATTGATAGTGTAGAATAGATGAATATAAAAAATATACTTGAAAAAACAAAAACAGATAATAATATTAGTCATTCAGATATTGTCGAGTTATTAAATTCTGATGGAGAGTTACTGTTTAAATATGCTGATGAATGTCGTAGGCAGTATGTGGGAGATGATGTTCACTTAAGAGGACTTATCGAATTTTCAAATATTTGCAAAAATCCTTGCAAGTATTGCGGATTACGCAATGAAAATCATAAGATATCAAGGTATCGGCTTAGTGAAGATGAGATAATCGACTTTGCTTCTAGGGGAGTTGAATACGGTTATAAAACAATCGTTTTGCAGTCAGGTGAAGATAAATATTTTACACAAGAAAGAATGTGTAAAATTATTTCACGTATAAAAGAAATGGATGTTGCACTTACTTTAAGTTTAGGTGAAAAGAGTTATGATGAGTATAAGGCATATAAAGAAGCAGGTGCTGACAGATATTTGATAAGAATTGAAACAACTGATAAAACGCTTTATGAAAAAATGCATCCCGGCATGAATTTTGAAAATAGATTAAAATGCTTGCAAAATTTGCAAGAAATAGGTTTTGAGACAGGTTCGGGCTGTCTTGTCGGCTTACCTGAACAAACAATTGACTCTTTAGCAAATGATATTCTTTATTTTAAAAATAGCGACTTTGATATGATAGGAGTAGGGCCTTTTATTCCTCATCCGGAAACACCTTTGTGGAAGGATGAAAGTAATGAAATTAAAAATAAACGCTTTGAATTGTCATTAAAGGTTATGGCTGTAATACGTCTTTTACTCAGGAATATAAATATTCCTGCAACAACGGCAATGGAAACTATCAATCCTAATGGTAGAATAATAGCTTTACAAAGCGGTGCAAATGTTGTTATGCCTAATATTACAGAAGGTGAGTACAGAAAGCAGTATGAAATTTACCCTAATAAAATTTGTGTAAACGAATCACCTTCAATGTGCAGAAATTGTATTTCTGCAAAAATAAAATCTATTGGCAGAAATATTTCTCAATCAAAAGGATTTAGATGTAAAATTTAAATTTTATTATAATAGTCAAAATAAAAGCGTGTTTCCATTTTTAAACACGCTTTTGCTGTTATCTTATATCTTGTTATTATTTATTTTCAAGTTGTAAAGTAACTGTTGTTATATCGCAAACACTTGAAGGTCCAAAGTATTGAATTGCACCTGGGAACAAATATCTGTCATTCATTGCCCAATCATCTCTGTGTTCTTCAAGTTCTTTAAATACTGCACCGTCAAGTTTTATTAATGCTTTTTTGATAACAGGTTTCATTTCACCATGACGTTTTTCCATATTCATCATCATAGTAAGAGGAACTCCGCCTGCAACCCATTCTGATGCAGGTTTTACAAGATTTTTTACACAGGATAAATAACCGGTTAATCCAAAATTAATTAATGCAAAAGCGTTAAAACCTAATGAATAACAATAGTCTGCATCAAAGTTTGATGGGAATGCACATCTGCCTTCGTATCCGAAGAAATGTGCCTGATCAGAGAATTTACCAATATATTCACCTTGTTGTTTCAGTTCTGATAATCTTGTTCTAATCATTTCAATTAAAAGTTTTTCTGTTTCAATTCTTGAAACCTGAACATTTCCGTGAGGATCTCTATCCATAAGAAGTTGAGATTTAATTAATGCAGGTAAGCTTGAAAATACTTTTTCATTTGAATCGTCAAGGCGGTCTGCAACAATTTCAAATCTTTCTCTTGTGCTTGTTGCATTTGAATAAGCTGTATCAGCTTCTAAATCATGCATTATATCATTTAAATTAGAAATCATTGTTTTCATTTCAGGAATAAATTCTATTAATCCCTCAGGAACAATTACTATACCAAAGTTTTTACCCATTGAAGCACGTTTAACAATAACATCACACATACTGTTTACAATTTGTTCTAATGACATTTTCTTTGCTTCAACTTCTTCTGATATTAATACAATATTTGGTTGAGTTTGTAATGCAGCTTCTAAGGCAACATGTGAAGCACTTCTACCCATTATTTTAATAAAATGCCAATATTTTTTTGCGGAATTGGCATCTCTTTGAATGTTACCGATTAATTCGGCATAAGTTTTTGTAGCTGTATCAAAACCGAATGAAGTTTCAATTTGTTCATTTTTTAAATCACCGTCAATAGTTTTTGGACAACCTATAACTTGAATACCTGCATCATTTTTAACAAACCATTCTGCCAATAATGCAGCATTAGTATTTGAATCATCTCCGCCAATTATTACAACTGCAGAAATGTTTAGTTTTTTACATACTTCTAATGATTTTTTGAATTGTTCTTCCGTTTCAAGTTTCGTTCTGCCTGAACCAATTATGTCAAAACCACCTGTATTTCTGTATTTATCAATAAAGTCTTTAGTTATTTCTACATATTTACCGTCAATGATACCTGATGGACCGCCTAAAAATCCATATAATTTATTTTCCTTGTTGGCTTGTTTTAATGCATCAAATAAGCCGGCTATAACATTATGTCCTCCGGGAGCTTGACCTCCTGATAAAATTACTCCTACGTTTTTAACAGGTGATGATTTTGAATTACCTGTTGTTTTGAATGTAACAACGGGATTGCCGTAGGTTTTTGCAAAAAGCTCTTTTATTTGCTCTTTATCGCCTGCGGCTTCAGTTGCACTACCTGTTTCTAATTCTAAATTGTTGATACCTTTAGATAAACTGTCAGGTAATTTGGGTTGGTACTTTAATCTTTCTTCTTGTAATGGTGAAATTGTTTTCATAATTTGTGTTTCCTTATATTTTTGTAACTTTATTTAAATAGTATCATAAAAATAAATATGCTAATTATTATTTTTTATAATTTGTCGTAAATGATTTTTTATTTCTTCTTTTGACGGAAAATCTGAAAATTTTATAATAGTTTGTTTAAACAGTTCGATTGCCTCATCTGTTCTGTCTGCTTTTTCATAAGCATAGGCAAGGTTTGTATAAATTTTATAATCATTTTTTTTGTTGTATTTGAATGCTTTTTCATAATATTTTATACAATTATCAATATCATCCAAACAGTAGTATACAAGACCTACTTGACTGTTTGCATCACAGGATTTAGGATTTACTGACAATGCTTTTTGTCCGTATTCTATTGAATTTGTCCAATCGCCCATTTTTGAATATGCTACAGAAGCTGCGTATAAATATTCATAATTTTCAGGTTCTAAATTTAATAACCTTAAATAGATATTTATAGCATTTTGAATGAAAGTCATATCACTCATAAGATATTTTTTACTTTCAAAAACTTGTGCTATTACATAAGCAAGCCGTTTATCGTTATCTGAATTAAATATGTAATCAATTATTGTAAAAATCTCATCAACATTTTCGTCTTGTATATATGCTTTTGTAAGTTTTCGCACGCTTTCTTCGCAAGGGTTCACTTCAAAACATTTAAAAAAATACTTTGATGCATTTTCATAATCATTTTGATTGTAATATATTTGTGCTGTATTAAATAAGCCGCTGTAATCTTTAGGGTAGTCAGACAAAAACTTCATATAAAATTCAAGGGCTTCATTCTCTTTGTGTAGTTGTTGGTACGTAAGAGCAAGATTATAATTTGCATAACTCTGTGCATTGCTTTGTGATAATGCAGTTGTAAAAAATTCTAATGCAAGCTCATATTTTTTTTTGTTATATAATTCAACACCCTTTGTAAAATAAGCATCAAAAGTAGACATACCTTTGCGAACTTTTTTTATAAAAGTTTTTATTTTCTCTGTGTACAAACCTTTCATACTTATATTTTTACCATAATAGCTATATATACGTCAAATAACAACAATACTTTATTTTTTATTGAAATTTAAATGAATATATTTTATATTTATTAGGTATGGATAAACATAGATTTATGCAAGATGCAATAGAAATTGCATTGCAAACCGAAAATGAAGTTCCTGTTGGAGCAGTCATAGTAAAACATAATGAAATTATTGCGTATTCCTGTAACAAAAAAGAGAAATTACATGATGTAACGGCTCATGCAGAAATTTTAGCCCTGCGCTCAGCACAATCCGCATTAAAAGATTGGCGTTTAGACGATTGTGATATGTATGTTACACTTGAACCATGTCCTATGTGTGCTTCTGCTATTATTCAATCAAGAATAAAAAATCTGTATTTTGGTTCTTATGATATTAATTATGGTGCTATGGGTACTGTAATTAATATGGTAAATATTCATAAATCTAAAACAAAAGTTTATGGTGGTATTTTAGAGGAAGATTGTAATATTATTTTAAATGATTTTTTTGAAAGGATAAGGAAAAAATGATTACTAAGCAGGAAATGGATGAGCTTTGTGAAAAATATGAAACAGAAGACTTTATCAAAAATGATCCCATTCAATTTCCACACAGGTTTTGTAATGAAAAAGATATTGAAATTTCAGCATTTATAACATCATGTTTTTCTTATGGTAACAGAAAAGTTTTTATTGAAAAATTAAATGAACTTTTTTGTATTATGGATAATCGTCCATACGAATATATTATGAATTTTGATAAAAATAATAATTTAGATTTTTGTTATAGGTTTCAAAAATGTTTTGATGTAGTTTGTTTTTTTGAAAAAATACATAATTTATATAAAAATGGAAGTTCTTTAAAAACATTATTTGAAGAACATTCTAAAAACGGTATTCTACCAATGTTGCAAAAGGTTTGTGATTATTTTTATGATTGTGAGAATTTAACGCAAGGGTATTGCAATCTTATACCTAATCCAAATAAGGGCGGAGCTATGAAACGTTTAAATATGTTTTTGCGCTGGATGGTGCGTAAAGCACCTGTTGACTTAAATTTATGGAAATTTATACAACCTTCGGAATTGTTAATTCCGTTTGATACTCACGTTGCACAAATGTCAAGAAAATTGGGTTTTTTACATAGGAATGCAAACGATATGAAATCCGTTATGGAAGTAATGGAATACTTAAGATGTTTTGATAAAAATGATCCTGTAAAATATGATTTTGCACTTTTTGGATATGGTATCAGTCATAAATAATAAATATGTTTGAATTTGTTCTTAATTAGGACGACTTCTATAATGACTTGTTACATGTGTTCCATAACCTTTTGTTTGACCTTGCTCCTGATTTCCAAAAGCTTCATGTGCATTTGCAACTGTTTTACTAAAATTTTCTCCATTATAAATTGTTGATTTTGCTTGCCAAAATGCATGTTTAAATGCATCTGATTCATTGTTCCATGTTGCGTGCTTACCTGTTCCTTTTTCAAATCCGTATTTTCTCTGATATTTTGCTGTTGCGTTAAAACTATCATTTTTATCTTCTTTAGACCATTTATTATTTTCAAATAAATATAGTGGGTTATACTTATGTGTCATTAGTTGTTATTATTACTGTATGAAAAAATTAAAATTAAGCAGATTTTGGACTTTAAATGTTCTATTTTGGTTTACATATGTGTTCAATATTGTTATGATTTTTTATACAATATTTTTTCATGATTCAAGATACTCAATAAATGAAGCACGCAATCTTTTTGATTTAATATATCTTCATTATTGGACTACCGGTCCTTTGTATTTCTACTTTATTCTTATACTTATAGGATTTTTATGTATTTTTGTTATTGAGATTGTTATAAGAATAATTATGCGAATTAAATTAAATCATAACTTTTTCGTGAATAAAAAATTAAGAATTACACTTTATTGTTTTGCCGTTGGGTTAATTACTGCTGCTTTTTTATTTGTATACCTTTGGTGGTACACAGATTTATATGTTAATAATATGCTAGATTGATTATAATTTGTTCTCCTTTCGTGTTAAAATGATTTTATGCATATTTTTAATTTAAGCAAATTTTACACCTTAAATATTTTTCTTTGGTTAAATTTATCATTAACAATTTTAAATTATAGCCAATTTTATATAATACTTTTTTCAAAAAACCTTTAGGGATTGATACAGTATCAAATCTATTAGTTTTAGAAGGTCAAGTATTTGTCGTTAGTATATTAATTTTCTTATCATTTTTTTTATTTCTAATAGAATTAATAACCTACAACATATTAACTCTAAATAAATATTTAAGAATAATTTTAAGTATTATTGCATTTATATTTTTCTATTTTAATTTTGTATTAATAAATTTAACCCATCATTTAGTTGATTATTTATATTATAACAACTAAATTTTTTAATTTTATGTTGGTATCATAAAAAGCCTCCTTTTAAATAGGGTTGTGCAATCTTATCTTTTTAGATTATTATCTGATAATTAATAAGCTATATAGTTTAAGCCTTATACTTAGAAAAATAAATACCTTTAATAAATTTTTTATGCCTAAATTATATAGAAATATTATTTAATTTATAGGATTCATGTTGCTACCAGTTAGTTTTTGTATTTTTTATTTACTTTATTGTTTTTGTCAAAATATATGGGATAATTATTTTGAACTATAGATTACATATATTTTAATCAGTTTTTTAAAGTGATTTCAAACTAAAATTTTAAATAATATTTTAGTTAAAATTTAGTTATAATTTTTTATTAAATTATTAAAAGTTGAAATTTAGGGTACTTTGATAAATAAAAAAGCAGAGTAACCCGTAAGCCGTGTTCTGTTTTAGATAATCATCTGTCTTATGATAAAATTACTTTTACCCTTCAGCGATTTGTTAGAAGCAGGCGGACAGCCCTTAAATTCTTCATATCAATCTTGCATTCGACAGGGGTTTACCTTGTATTATTTCCGATAACTCTCGTTAACGCAGGTGATGCTTTTACCTCACCGTTGCACCATCGCCTGTGATGTTTTTACATCCATCGGCAGTCTGCATTTCTGTGGCACTTTTCCACCGGCTCGCACCGTCCGGACTTTCTCCGGCTGTCTGTCCTTGAATGCACGGACTTTCCTCACATTTCTGCGCGATTATCCGATTACTCTGCCTGTTTATTTTATCACAAAAAGTCTTAATAAACTACTTATGGTATGTTTCACCATTCATGATTTTAAATGCACGATAAATCTGTTCTACTAATATTAATCTTGCAAAATTGTGTAGCAATGTCATTTTTGAAAGACTCAATTTAAAATCAGCTCTTTGTGAAACTTTAGGCGATAAACCATATGATGAACCGATTACAAAAATAAGTTCATTCACACCTGAATTAATTATTTCTTTAATTTGATTTGAAAAATCTTCTGAAGATATGGATTTTCCTTCTATTTCCAACGTGATAACGTAAGAGGACGGCTTTATATAAGATAAAATTTTGTCTGCTTCCATATCTAAAGCTTTTGATTTCAAGTTCATATCCTTTATTTCAACCGGCTGAAGCTCTAAAATTTCTATTGTTGCGTATGGTGATATTCTGCGAAGAAATTCATTAATTCCGTCTTTTAAATATTGTTCATGTACTTTGCCAAGTGCTATTATTTTAATTTTCATTATTTATATAAAGAGTTTGAGTAGGGAACGCAAACTCTATCCCTTCTTTTCTATATTCTTTTACAACTGCTAAAATAAAATTTTCTCTTACTCGTGTATAATTTTTGAAATCAGGATAAATAGTATCTGCCATTACACGTATATCTATAGAGCTTGAGTTTAATTTTTCCAAATATACCATTGGATTTTGTTCAAACTCGTTATTATTTGAAATAATCTCTTTTATTATCTGAATTGCTTTTTCTATTTTATCATCAGGTGTATTGTATACTATTCCTATTGTACTATTAATTCTGCGTTTTTTTGTTGCAGTTACATTTGTTACAAGAGTATCGGCAACTATATTGTTTGGTATTGTAACTATATGATTGTCAAGTGTTTTTATCTTTGTCGAACGTAAATTTATATCAACAACAGTTCCTTCAACGTTATTAATTACAATATAATCATTTATATCATAAATTTTATCATATAGTATTGCAAAAGAACCGATAAAGCTTGATAAGCTTTCTTTTGCCGCAAAACCTACCGCAATACCTGTTATACCAAAACCGGTAATTAAAGAGGTCATTGAGTAACCATGTGCTTGCATTACAGAAGCAATAATGATAAACAGAACAATTGTTTTTATTACTTTGTTAATAACGGGACAAAAACTTAAAAGACGTGTATTATTAAAATTTTTTTCAACTATATGTTTACGAATTTTTTTATCACAAAAGTCTATTATTTTTAGTGAAATATAAGATACTGCAAATACTGAAATAATTTCAATAAATATAGGAATATGTTCTTTTAAAAATACTAAAACTTTATCTGTCATAACTTATACCTTGCATTGATTTTAACATGCACCGATTTTTTAAGCAATATTAATATAAATATATGTGTGAAAGTGTATTTTATTATTTAATTTATTTTAAAATCTCGGTTGTATATATATATTTGATTTTTATATAAAAATTATTAAATAAATATTACACATGAGACAATTGTAACGAAATGTTAATAAAGTAGAGCAAAAAATTAAAGATTTTGTTTAAATATGCCGATAAATAACATGTGTAAGGAAAAGGTTCTAAGGAGCAGTAATTATGGGTATGTCAGCATCACAAGCACG